>JACRCN010000088.1 GCA_016219005.1 Deltaproteobacteria bacterium | reverse complement strand
TGATCGCCGGCAAAGCCGTGGCCCTGTCGGCCTACGACATGCTGACCAACCCGGCGAAGCTCAAGGCCGTTCAGGACGGCTTCAAGGAAGCCAAGGCGAAGGAAGGCAAATAGGTTCCCCGCTGTGAGCATCCCGCCCGCATCTTGTGAATTGTCCCGGCTCACCATCCCGAGCGATTCACGCTACGTGGGTGTCGCTGCCCGATATGCCGCGGAGGTGGCCCGGCTCATTGGCTTTGACGAGCGGATTCAAGATCAGATATCCCAGGGGCTTCAACTGGCTCTGTCCGCCCTCATACAGTATTCATTTGAGCCTGAGGAAAGGGCCGTTTTGGATGTTTCCTGTGAACGAATCCCTGCGGGTTTGAAAATCGTGCTTCGGGATAAGGGTCTGCCGTTCGGCACTATGGAGCCGGGCCAAGGGGACGCCGGCGTTCCGGACAGCCGGATTCTGCACCTCCGCGATCACTTCGACGAAATTTTTTTTAACAACCTGGGGCCGGAAGGCAAGGAGGTCATCCTCATTAAGCATCTCCGCGACAACGCGCTGGCCGACTATGAAGCGGCCTGCCGGCTTGAGCCTCCGAATCCGGCGGAAGCATCGCGGCCGATTTCCCAGGCCGCAGCCGGCTGCACGGTGCGGCCGATGGAGCCCTCCGAGGCCTTGGAAGTATCGAAAACCGTTTACAGGACGTACGGCTATTCCTATGCCCACGATTACATCTACTACCCTGAAAAAATCATAGCCTTGAACGCGAGCGGGGAAATCCATTCGGCGCTTGCCGTGACCGAAGCAAACGAGATCGCCGGGCATTGCGCCCTGTCGCGGTGGAGCGACAACCCGCTGATCGCCGAAATGGGGCAAGGGGTGGTCGTGCCGAAGCTTCGCTCCCAGGGATGCTTTGCCAAGCTGACCGAGTACCTGATCGGCACAGCGCGATCAATGGGGTTTGCGGGAATTTTCGGAGCGGCCGTGACCGTGCATCCCTTCTCCCAGAAAACCGCGCTGCAGCAGGGCCTGCGAGACTGCGCGCTCTTTCTATGCCTGGTGCCTCCCACGGTGGACTTCAAGGGACTGAAGACTGAGCCTCCCGCAAGGGGCAGCATGCTCGTGCAATTCAAGTATCTTGGAAAACCTCAGGCGGCAAAGGTATATGCGCCTGCCCAGCATGCCGATATGCTCCGCGCCATTTATGCCAACCTGGATGCGGCGTCAATTCCGCAGATCTGCACCCCGCCCGCAGATGTAACGAATGAAGGGGAGTCGGAGTACAAAATCAATTTGATCCGGTCGTTGAATTTCGCCCGCATCCGGGTGGACCGCTATGGACGGAACATCGTCGCCGACATCCGGCTCAAACTGCGGGCGCTTTGCCTCCAGCGCTGGGACGTCATTCACCTGGTCCTGCATCTGTCCGACCCAATGACCGCTCCCCTCTGCCGCCGGTTTGAAGAACTCGGGTTCTTCTTTGCCGGCATACTTCCCCTCGGGCTTGCCTCCGGCGATGCGCTGATTCTCCAGTATCTGAACACCTTTCGGTCGGCTACAGCACCATCCGGACCGCCAGCCGCTTCGCCTCCGATCTGGTCGCCTATGTCAAGGCCCGCGATCCGAACCCCGCCGCGATCGAAACCGGGCTTGCCTAGAATCCCCAACCCGGACAAGCCGGAACCAGATTCGAAATTCGAAGCGCGAAATTCAAAACAAAATCAAACTGCCATTTGATCCCGGAACTCCAAATTCCTGCCATTCGGCATAGAATTCTATTTGCAAAGGACCGTCACCCGGATCGACCCCAGGGGAAGGTTCGCTGCATCTGAACGGCCACGGCACTTCCCAGGATGAGCGCGCCCCCGGTCCAGAATCTCCAGCCGGCGGGGTCGCCGAAGAGCACAATGCCGGCGACCGCCGTGAACACCATCTCGCTTGTCATGTAAAGCCCGCCCTCCCAACTGCGGCAGTACCCGAAGCCGTGGTTCATGGTGAGCTGCCCGAGGATCGAGGTGAGAACGATGCCGCCGCACACCAGCACCTGGTGGGTGGAGACCGGCAGCACCGGATCCTGCAGAAAGAACGGAGCCGTGACCGCGGCACCGACGGCGCAGAAATAAAGATAAATGACGACGGAACCGTTCGACTGCTTGAGCCGACGGATGATAGCGATGGTAAGGCCGGCGAAGACCGCGGAAACCATGCCGGCCAGGTAGCCGAGCCGGTCCCCGCCGGCTGCGGGATCGACCAGGAGACCGACGCCGACAAGAACGAGCACCAGGCACTGCCAGCCGGCCGCGGACACCTTCTCGCGGTAGAGCCAGGCCGAGAAAACGGCCGCGAAGGCTGGAAAGGAATAAAGCAGCATGAGGGCCGTTGAGACCGGGAGCATCCGCACGCTGAAGATGAAGGCGACGAAGGCGATGGAGCCGCTGCATCCCCGGATCAGCAGGAGCTTCGTGTTCGGGGATCGGAACGGGCTGCCGCGGCGACCGAAGACCGCCGTCAGGATGACCAGCCCGCCAAAGAACCGGTAAAACCCGATGTCCCAGACCCGGAAATCGGCCATGGATTGCTTGAGCAACAGATTCATGCCGGTGAACATGCACGCCGCGAGCAGCATCAGCAGCGGGCCGGTCAATGGTGACGGGCCGGTCGGTTTTGGCATCGGCAATCCCTCTTGTCGCCCACCCTTCACGCCAGCTCACCCACGCGCTCTTCCACGGCCCCGAGGATCGCGCCGTTGCGCATGAGATCCCGCATGGCGGCGATGTCGGCGGCAAGAAAGCGGTCGGTGTCGAGGTGGGGGATGACGCGGCGTATGGCTTGGTAGGCCGCGAGGGTGCCCTCGCCGGGTTTCAGGTTGGTGAAGAGGTCCAGGGCCTGGGCCGCGCAGAGCAGTTCGATGGCGATCACGTTTTCGGTGTTGGCGACTATTTCCCGACCCTTGCGTGCGGCGATCGTCCCCATCGAGACGTGGTCCTCCTTGTTGGCCGAGGTGGGGATGGAGTCGACGCTGGCCGGGTGGGCCAGGACCTTGTTCTCCGAGACCAGCGCTGCCGCCGTGTACTGGGCGATCATGAAGCCGGAATTCAAGCCCCCATCGCTCACGAGGAAAGCGGGCAGCCCGCTCAGCATGGGGTTGACCAGGCGCTCAATGCGCCGCTCGGAGATGTTGGCGAGCTCCGCCACGGCGATGCCCATAAAATCCATGGCCAGCGCCACCGGCTGGCCGTGGAAGTTTCCGCCCAGCAGGAACTCTTCGGATTCCGCGAAGATCAACGGGTTGCCGGTGGAGGCGTTCAGCTCGGTCTCGATGACCCGGCGGCAATAGGCGATGGCATCCTTGGTGGCCCCATGCACCTGGGGGGAGCAGCGCAGCGTGTAAGCGTCCTGGATGCGGGAGCAGTCGCTGTGGGAGGAGATGATCTCGCTGCCGCGCGTGATGCGCTCCATGTTGGCGGCGGCCGCGATCTGCCCGGGGTGCGGCCGCACCTGGTGGATCTTCGGGTTGAACTCGGTGCGGCTGCCCATCAGGACTTCGAGGGTCATGGCGGCCGCGATGTCCGTCAGCCTGGAAAGCTGCCGGGCGTCGTGGACGGAAAGGGCACCGATGGCCGTCATGACCTGGGTGCCGTTGACCAGCGCCAGCCCCTCCGCCGATTCAAGCCGGATCGGCGCAAGGCCGCTCGCCTTTAACGCCGCTTCCCCGCTCATTCTTCGGCCGTTGTGGAAGGCCTCGCCCTTGCCCAGGAGCACCAGCGCCAGGTGGGCCAGGGGGGCCAGGTCCCCGCTTGCGCCCACGGAGCCTTTCTCCGGGATGACCGGAACTACGCCGCGGTTCAGGAGGTCAAGCAGCCGTTGAGCGGTTTCCAGGCGGATGCCGGAGTGCCCGCGGGCGAAATCCTTGACCCGCAGCGTCATGACGGCCCGCACCGTCTCCGCATCCAGGAGGCTGCCCACGCCGGCGGCGTGGCTCATGAGGATGTTCTCCTGCAGGCGCCGGGTGTCTTTCCCGGAGATGGCAACATCGCTCAGGGCCCCGAAGCCGGTGGTGACCCCGTAGATCCGCCGCTCCTCCCGCACCCACCGGTCCACGAGCTTCCGGCCTGCAGCAATACGCGCTTCGGCCGCGGCACTCAGCCGGGCTTCCGCCCCTTGCCGCGCCACCGCCACAAGCGCCTCGATCGTCATGCCTTCCATGTCCAGAATTACGGTTTGCATCCGTTATAGTCTCCGGGGATTTTGTCTTGCCATGCCCACCGGGTGCTACGCACCTGCATGCGCATGCAGCGATCGGGGCCCGGACAAGTCTTTGGGATTTGGAACCGGATCTTAGACTGCTCCCGCAAGGAAGTAAAGAGACCCGGAAGACGGCCGACGCTTCCGGCGGGACAGGGGGACCCTCGCGGCGCTTGCGGATAACAAGGCCGGCAATCCCAGCCCGCCATGGTCAGCGTCCATGCATCATACGTCATGCATCTTAAAAAAGAATTTTAAAAAAGAATTGCAACTCTACATATAGCGAGGTATAGTACAACAGATACAACCAGCAGGCAGGCGATTCCAGGATTCACTTGAGGAATAACGCTGCCCAATTCATCAAGGGGAGGACATGATGGCACCTGTCAAAAAGGCCGCAAAAAAAACGGTAGTGAAAAAGACCACGAAAAAGACCGCCACCAAGGCAAAACCGGCTGCCAAGAAAGTAGCGGCCAAGAAGCCCGCGGCCAAGAAATCTGCTGCAAAGAAGCCTGTAGCGAAAAAGAAGAAGTAGCGTTTTTCCAGATATCTTCCAAGAAAACGGGGGGCCTCGGCCGATAATCGAACCGGCGGAGACCCCCGTTTCCGTATTATCTTCCCTTCCCGCCGAAGCTCTCGTCACCAGGCTGTCACGCCGCCGTCTACCGGAAAAGCGACCCCGTTGATGAAGGCGGCTTCATCCGATGCCAGATAAAGCGCCGCATTGGCCACATCATCGAGGCTCGCCAGCCGGCCCAGGGGTACTTCGCCCAGGCGCTCCTGGCGGCGTTCGGGGTTTTTCAGCATTTCCTGGACCAGGGGCGTCTCCACGGTGCTGGGGCATAGGATGTTCGCACGGATGTTATCCTGCGCATATCGGACCGCCACGGACTTGGTCAACTGAGCGAGGGCACCCTTGACGGTGGTGTAGGCTTCCGGTGTGAACCTGTGACCGATCATGCTGCAGACCGAGCCCATGTTGATAATGCTGCCGCCGCCGGCCTGGCGCATCAAGGGCAGCGCGTGCTTGATACCGAGAAACGGCCCGCGCACGTTGACCGCCAGCATCAGGTCCAGGCTCTCGACACTCATTTCCTCTATGGGCTGGCGGATGTTGATCCCGGCGTTGTTGACGAGCACGTCGAGCCGGCCCGCCTTTGCAATCAGCATCGCGCAGGATCTGACCCAGCTTTCCTCGCTCGCCACATCCAGCCGCACGAACCAGGCATCGACACCCTCGGCCTGCAGCTGTGCTGCGAAGGCGCTCCCCTCGGCCTCCTTCAGATCACCCACGAAGACCTGCGCACCTTCGCGGCCGAAACGTCGTGCGATGGCAGCACCAAGGCCCTGCGCGCCTCCGGTAACGAGCGCGACTTTGTCCTTCAATCGCATACCCTAATCTCCCCCGGATGGTCTCCAGCAGAAGAGGCCATCTCAATTGAAACCGGCAAAAGCGATCGGATGTGGGAGCGGCATTCAGCCGCGATCACCGACCCTGGCGGATCGGCTTCTGCAAAGCCGCCCCCACGGAATAAAAAAACCGGCAAGCTGATAATCACTTGGCCTTTTCGACCGTGGCCTTGAACTCATCCATCAGGGCCTTGCCGATCTTGGGCTCCCAGGTCGCGTACACCGGGGCCACGGCATCCTGGAAAGCTTTTTTCTGCGCGGGGGTCAGCTCGATCACCGTATTGCCGGCCTTCTTCAGCTCCGCCACAAAATCGCTGTTCATCTTGCGGTTGACGGTCCGCTGGTAGATGGCCGATTCCTGGGCGGCCGCGGCGATGATCTTCTGGTCCCCGGCCGGAAAGGAGTCAAAAAGCTTCTTGTTGATGAGCACGATGTGCGGGCCATAGACATGCCCGGTCAGGGAGACATACTTCTGAACTTCGTAGAACTTGGACAGCCAGATGGTCGGAATGGGGTTTTCCTGGCCGTCGATCGTCTTCTGCTGCAGGGCGGTGAACACCTCGCTGAAGGGCATGGGGGTGGGGTTGGCGCCCATGGCCCGGAAGGCCTCGAGGTGGATGGGGTTCTGCATGGTGCGGATCTTGAGGCCCTTCATGTCGGCCGGGGCCTTGACCTCGCGCACGCTGTTGGTCAGCTGGCGGAACCCGTTTTCGTAGTAGGCCAGCAGCTTGATCCCCTTGGGTTCCAGGGCGGCCCCCAACTTGGCTCCGATCGGCCCGTCGTAGATGGCGTCGGCGGCCTTCTCGCTCGTAACGATGAAGGGCAGGTCGAACACGTTGAACTCGGGCACCAGGCCGGTCAGGGGCGAGGCCGAGGTGGTAACCATCTCGAGGGTCCCCATGCGGACGCCTTCGGTGGCGCGCACGTCATCGCCGAGCTGGGCATTGGCATAGACCTGCACCTCGTACTTGCCGGGGAGCTTGGCCGCCAGGATTTCCCCGAACTTCTTACCCGCCAGGTAGGAGGGATGCTGTTCGTTGACGCCGTTTGAAATCTTGAGGACCTTGGGCTGGGCAAACGCGGAACCGCATGCCAGGCTGATCGCTATGAGCAGCGCGAAAACCAGAACCGATGCCTTTTTCATGACCATTCTCCTTTCATGAGTTGAAGTGAATCGTAACGAGCTTGTCCTTGACTGTACGCATGCACCCGACAGATGGCAGCCCGGGACGGCCCTGATCACTTCGGGATCAGCCCGGGCAGGTAAGTGACCGTCCATGGCAGGTAGGTCACGATGAAAATGACAATGATGCCGATCACGACGTTGGGCCAAATGGCCCGGCTGATCTCCGACACGGAAATCTTAGAAATGCCGCAGGCCACGTAAAGGATGTTGCCCACCGGCGGCGTGATAAGGCCGATGCAAAGATTGACGATCATGACCACGCCGAAATAGATGGGGTCGAGGCCGTATTTGGCGGCAATCGGCAGGAGCATGGGACCTAGGATCAGCAGAGCCGGGGTCAGGTCCATGACGCAGCCGACGATCAGCAGCAGCACGTTGACCCAGAACATGAATATCACCCAGCTGTCGCCGGAAAGCCGCAGGAGCACTCCCGCCAGCAGCTCCGGGATCTGGGCCGTGGTGATAAAATAGGCCGCCGCCATGGCCGCGCCGCAGACAAACAGCACCACGGCGGTTCCGCGTACGGTGTTGACCAAGACCGGCAGCATGTCCGTCACCTTGAGCTCGCGGTAGATGAACGCCGAAACGACGAAGGCGTAAACCGCGGAAACCACCGCGGCCTCGGTGGCCGTGCAGATGCCGAGCAGGATGCCGCCCAGGATGATGACCGGCAGGAAGAGCGCCCAGAACGCGTCGAAGCATGATTTCAGAACACCCACCAGGTTGAATTTGCCCTCGACGTGGTAGCGGGCTTTGCCCCGGACATGGAAGTACCAGCCGATCATCAGTCCCACTCCGAGGATCAGGCCCGGAATGACCCCGCCGATGAACAGCCGGATGATCGAAACGTTGGCGATGACCCCGAAGATGACCATGGGAATGGAGGGCGGGATGATGGGCCCGTTGGTGGTGGACGCGGCAAAAAGTGCGGCGGCCTTATGAGGATCATATCCTTCCTTTTTCATAACGGGATAAAGGATCGAGCCGATGGCGGAGGTGTCGGCCACGGCCGAGCCGGAAACACCCGAGATGAGCATGCTCGCCACCACGGTGACGTATCCCAGCCCGCCGCGCACATGGCCGCACATGGCCTTGGCCACCAAAATGATCCGCTCCGAGATGCCTCCCGTGTTCATGATCTCCCCGGCCAGCAGGAAAAACGGGATCGCCATGAGCGGGAAGCTGTCGATGCCCCGGAAGATGCTCTGGATAATGAGGGCCGGCGACCAGACCCCCATGGTCAGCGACAGGACAAGCGCCGTAAGGAAAAGCGCGAAGGCAATCGGCACCGTCAGCAGGATGAAGCCGAACAGCGCTGAGAGAAAAAGTGTGAGAACGCTCATGCCGGCACCCCCTTCAGCGCCCGGATGTCGGCGTGCGTCTTGATGAGGCATTGGACGAACATGAGGGCCGCGCTGACCGGTCCCACCATGTAAACCCAGCCGTAGGGGATGGGCACCGAGGAGGCTACCCAACCGCTCTCGAGGGAGTCGATGGCCATGTCCCATCCGCCCTGGAACATGATGGCCAGGCACACCAGAACCAGCGCGTCGGCTACCACCACGACCATCCGCTGGTATTTCGGCCGCAGGACCAGGAAAATGACATCGATGCCGAGGTGATCGCCCTTGATGAAGGCGATGACAGCTCCCAGAAACACGATCCAGATCAGCAGGAAGCGCGACACCTCTTCGTACCAGGCGAGCGACGCATCGAGAAAATAGCGGCAGACCACGTTGCCGAAGACAGTCCCCGACATGGCGACCAGCAGGACCGCCACCACGTACGACAGGCCTGTGTCCATGACCCGGCTGACAAGGGGGAGCTTCTCGGCCGTTGCCGCATTGCATTCGGGCGCCATACTTTACTCTCCAGGCCGCAGGCCGTTGATCGCGTGCGAAGAATTCAACCGCCTGCGGCCGATCAAAGGCTAGAGATTGCTGCGGACCAGCTGCCCGGCCAGCTTCTCGTAGAACTGAATCACCCCGCTGTGATCGTCCTTCTGCTTGCCGTCGACCCGCAGGGCCTGCATGATCTCCATGATGGTGCCGGTCAACGGGACCGGGACCCCGATGGCGTGGGCCGTGTCCAGGGCGTTCTGCAGGTCCTTGATGTGCAGCTCGATGCGGAACCCCGGCTTGTAGTTGCCCTTGAGGACCATGGGCGCCTTGGCGTTGAGCACCGTGCTGCCGGCCAGCCCGCCCTTGATGGCATCGAAAACCCTGCCGGGGTCGACCCCCGCCTTGGCCGCCAACACAAATGCCTCGGACATGGCCGCGATGTTGAGCGCCACAATGATCTGGTTGGCGAGCTTGGTCACGTTGCCGCTGCCGATCTCCCCACAGAGCACGGCCGAGGCACCCATCTTGAGCAGGATCGGCTTGACCTTCTCGAAGACCCCGGCCTTGCCGCCGACCATGATGGCGAGCGTGCCGTCGATGGCCTTGGGCTCGCCCCCGGAGACCGGTGCATCGAGCATCTCCACCCCTTTCTTGGCCAATTCGGCCGCCACTTCCTGGGCCGCCAGGGGAGCGATGGAGCTCATGTCCACCACGATGCTGCCCTTGCGGGCGCCTTCGATCACGCCGTTTTTCCCCAGCACGGCCTCTTTGACATGCGGCGAGTTGGGAAGCATCGTGATGATGATATCGCCCTGCGCCGCCACGTCCTTGGGGGATGCGCCCTTCTGGGCGCCGGCGCCGACGACTTCCTCCACCGGTGCTCCCACGATGTCGTAAACCACCAGTTCATAGCCGGCCTTCAACAGGTTCTTGGCCATGGGCTTGCCCATGATTCCCAGTCCGACAAATCCGATCTTCATGTCTCTTTACCTCCGGTGTTTAATGTTTGGGTGCTTTGCTTCTCCCTTTCAGGTCTCGCCTTGAACTATCTTCTCTTCCTTCGACCTTCCGGCTTCGAGCTTCCTTGCAGTATGCGTATGGCCGCATCGGCGACGGCCTGGGCCGTCAGACCGAAGTGAGTCAAAATCTCATCATAGCAGGCGGCGCTCAGCCCGAAGCAGTCTTCGATTGCCACCAGTTCCACCGGCGGGTGAGGTATGGCCCGCAGGGCCTCCAGCACGGCCGAGCCCAGGCCGCCGATGATGTTGTGCTCTTCGGCCACCACGATCGCGGCCACTCCCGCCACCGCCCGGATGAGTGCTTCCGCATCGAGGGGCTTGAGCGTGCTGATGTTGTAAACACCCGCTTCGATGCCCTTTGCCGCCAGGAGCTTGGCCGCCTCGAGCGAGCGGCCGACCATGACCCCGGTTGCCAGAAGAGCGGCATCGGAGCCTTTGCGCAGGCAGGTAATTTTCCCGATGTGATAGGGCTCGTCCGCCGGGTAGAGCATCGGCAGGTCGGACCGGTTGATGCGGATGTAGGCCGGCCCCGGCCAGTCGATCAGGCAGTCCATCATCTTCGCCGTCTCCAGCCCATCCACGGGCGCCAGCACCGTCATGCAGGGCAGAGCCCGCATGAGGGTCACATCCTCCACCGACTGATGCGTCTTGCCGTCCCCGAAATCGGACAGCCCGCTGCTCGAGCCGCAGACCCGGACCTTAAGCCTGGGGATGCAGATCGAGTTGCGCAGCTGGTCGTAGGCCCGGCCGGTTGCGAAGACCGCGAAGGAGTGGATGAAAGGGATCTTGCCGGCAAACGCCAGTCCTGCCGCGGTGGCGGCCATGTTCTGCTCGGCGATGCCCATCTGGAAATAGCGCTCCGGGAAGGCCTCCTGAAACAGCACGGAGCGGGTGGACTTGCCCAGGTCGGCATCGAGTGCCACCACGTGCGGGTTTTTTCGGCCCAGTTCCACCAGGGCCAGGCCGTAAGCTTCACGCATGTTCGGATGCGGGGTCATGGCAGTGTCTCCTTTTTTCTTTTTTTTCATCACGCCAGCGCCGTGCGCCGAGCCTCCAGCTCGGAGAGGGCCTGGCGGTATTGGTCGGCGGTCAGGGCGCTGTTGTGAAAGGCGGCGTTGTTTTCGGCAAAGGAGAATCCCTTGCCCTTGACCGTTTCGGCCACGATCACGGTCGGCCGGCCCTTGGTTTTTTGCGCCTTGTTGAGCGCCGTGAGGATCTGGCTGACGTCGTGGCCGTCGATGTTCAGCACCTCCCAACCGAAGGCCGCCCACTTCCGCGCGATTTCCGGGATGTCGAAAATCTCGCGAGTCGGGCCGGTCGCCTGGACGTGGTTCAAATCAACGACGCCCGTCAGGTTGTCGACCTTGAAAGCAGCCGCGGCCATGGCCGCCTCCCAGATCTGGCCTTCGGAGAGCTCGCCGTCGCCCATGACGACGTAGACGCGGCTTGGCCGCCGATCCAGGCGGAAGCCGAGAGCCATGCCCAGGCCGATGGAAAGCCCCATGCCGAGGGAGCCCGTGACAGCCTCGATTCCCGGCGTGCGGTCCATGTCCGGGTGGCCCTGCAGGCAGCCCGCGAGGGTCTTGACCTTCTTCAGCTCCGCGCGCGGGACGACGCCCAGCTCGGCGAGAGCCGCGTACTGAATGAGCACGCAGTGGCCCTTGCTGAGCAGGAAACGGTCGCGGTCCGGGTCCTTCGGGTTTTTGGGGTCGTAGCGCATGACGTGGAAATAGAGACAGGCCACGATCTCGGCCATCGAGCTCGACCCGCCCAAATGCCCGACCTTGCCGACCCCAAGTATATCGAGCAGGTCGAATCGCAGCTGCAGGGCCATGCGTTCCAGTTTTTTGACGGTTGCGGTGTCGGTCATGAACGATCACTCCCAGTTATGAATGTACTCGCGGCGTTCGTGCGCCTCTGCAAGGGTCGGTGCGACCACGTGCAGGCAGAGACCGCGGCAGGGCAAGTTGCGTTTGACCACTTCCAGATCCTCGATGGTCAGATCGCCCCAGAGAATCAGGCCACGGGTTTGCATGATCCTGGCTAAAACCGGCAGCATCTCCTTGACGCTCGGCCCGCCGATGTCCTTGTTTACCTCGATGACCCTCAGGCCCTCCAGGCCGAGCAGCTCATCGATGATGAAGAAGGAGGCCGGGTGCAGGTGAAAGGCGGTGTGGGGACGGCCCGCAAGAATCAGGCGCGCCGGACCGAGGAAGAACTCGCGGTAGACTTTCGGCGACAGGATGGCCGAAAGGTCGTCCTGGAACCAGATGGACGGACCGGGCGCCCAGACGTGGTAGAAACCTAATGCCGTGCCGCCGTGAAAGGCCGGCACGAGCCGGCGCTGGGCTTCTATGACGGACAGAAACGCGCGGGTGAGCCGCTCGATCAGCCGGCGCATGACCGCCGGGTCTTCCATCATGAGTGCGAGCACCATTTCCTGCTGGCCCAGGAGCGCGCCGATCATGTCGGTCGGCCCGCGCATGATGGGCATGCCCACCGGGAATCGCCCGCGGCTTTGCTGCACGAGGGCGGCCGTGAATTCGAGGTATTTTTTCAACCAGGGGTTCTCCGGATCGAAGCTCACTTTTTCGAGCGCCTCGGCCGGCGAAGACAGCCAGGGCCGGGATGTAAAGCTCTCGCGTCCCGCGCGGATGGCGCAGCCCAGAATGGCCTCCATCCAAGGGATGCCCGTGAAGGGCTCTGCGGTCCAGAAGCCGTCCTGGCCGATCGCCTCGGACTCCTGAAACATGCGCGCGTAGTCCGGTAGAAAGGCGGCCACATCGAGCATTTCCGGCGTGATTCGCGTGTCCGGCTCCAGCAGGCTGTGGGCGGCCTTAAAGTGGCGGGCGAAGAAGAAATCGCCCACCCGGAAGGAGGCGAGCGGCCGAGGCTGCTCTTCCCGGTTCCAGAAGGCGCGGTGCAGGACCAGCCGGTCCTCTGTGCCGGCGCGCGGCTGGGGGATCCTCGCTGGCGCGGCCCCGGACGCGGCTGGCCCGGCTTCGGACCTGAGCCGTTCGATGGTTCTGACCACGTGCTCTTCCATGAGCCGCTCGGCCTCCGGCGCATTGCGGGACCTCACCGCTTCGATCAGCAGGCGATGGTAATGCAATCCATCGCGCATTCCCAGCGTGCTGACGATGTTCTCCATGGAAACGCTCAGGACGCTGCGCAGGACGTTGTTGACTTTGATCAGAACCGAGTTGCCGGTGGCCTTGGCCACGACCAGGTGAAACTCAAGATCCGCCCGGGCGAATTCGGCCACGTCGTCCCGCGATCGCACCATCCGGTCGTAAACCGCCTCCATCTCGCCCAAGTCGTGGTCGGTGGCGCGTTCGGCGGCCAGCGCGGCGGTGCCCTTCTCGATGATCCGGCGATACTCCAGGACATGGAAAATGTCGGTTTCGTCGAGAGCGATCAGGGGAATGAGGGAATTGAAGTAGAGCTCCCCGCTCAGTTCGCGCACGAAGGTGCCTTCGCCGTGGCGGGTTTCAAGGATGCCCAGTGAAACGAGGTGTTGGATCCCTTCACGGATGGAGACCCGGCTGACGCCCATGGTCCGGGAGAGTTCGTGCTCGGAGGGAATTTTGCTTCCGGGGGCCCATGTGCGGCGCAGCACCTGGTCGCGCAGCTGGCGGAAAACCTGGACCCGCACGCTTTCTTTCTTGATGGGTTTTAGCGGTCTGACGGCCATCGAAAACCCCCTAAGCGATAGTTGTCTGATATCCTACATCCTACCAGACTGTCAAGTTTTTTTAAAATGAAACATTGCATGCCCATGGCACTCCGTTAATGTTTTTGCTTGAATCGCTCCTTAACTTCCTGATAGTAATACATGTCTTGAGTTCATAGAAAAGGATCTGAACTCGTAAAGGCGGATGATGAATGACTGAAACCCTGACATGCCGCGAACGGATTCTGAAAGTGCTCAACCACGAGGAGCCGGGCCGGGTGCCAATGGACCTCGGCGGCACGCATGACAGCTCCATCGTCGTGGAGGGCTATGAGCGGTTGAATTGGGTCAGGACCCACACGGATGCACCCGTCGTCCTGACGCTGCCCGCGCCCTGCGTGCATCTGACCCAATTCATCAACATCCAGCCGGACGTATAAGCGGAGAAGGTGGTCGCCATGTTCGGCCTTGCCCGGGAATATGTCCCTTCCTGGACACGACGATAGACTCAAATTCATTGCTGTCACCGCCTCACGCGCACGTCTATTGAATTGCATCAGGTTCTATATTAGGTAAATCGCGTAGGGCTCGGCAAACCGGCTCTTGCAACGCGAAACACATTTTCCCAATGAAAGAAAGAGCAGTCGCCTGCAGGGCCGCAAAGAAGAAATCTGGTGGCCAGTGATGAAAGGACAGCCGTCATGATCGCCAACGCCGACATCGCCAAGGCCATGGGAGTTCAGCTTGGAACCCTTTGCGATGAGCTGCCGCCGATGCCGGAGTTCGTTCAAGGCATCCGCCGGGCGCCGGCGCGGCATTTCAACCTGTCCCCAAAAGACACCGAGCTCGCCCTCAAGAACGCCCTGCGCTACATCCCCGAGAAGTGGCACAAGACGCTGGCGCCGGAGTTCCTGGAGGAGCTCACGACGCGCGGGCGGATCTACGGCTACCGCTTCCGGCCGGCCGGCCCGATCAAGGGCCGGCCCGTCGACGAGTACGAGGGCCAATGCATCGAGGGCAAGGCCTTCCAGGTGATGATCGAGAACAACCTCGACTTCGACGTGGCCCTCTATCCTTATGAGCTCGTGACCTACGGCGAAACCGGCCAGGTCTGCCAGAACTGGATGCAGTACCGGCTGATCAAGCGCTACCTGGAAGTCCTCACCCGCGAGCAGACCCTGGTGATGGCCTCCGGCCACCCGGTGGGTCTTTTCGCTTCCTCACCGGAAGCCCCGCGCGTCATCATCACCAACGCGCTGATGGTGGGCTGCTTCGACGACCAGGACAACTGGCACCGCGCCATGGCCCTGGGGGTGGCCAACTACGGGCAGATGACGGCCGGCGGCTGGATGTACATAGGCCCCCAGGGCATCGTGCACGGCACCTACAGCACCATCCTGAACGCGGGCCGCGCCAAGCTCGGCATCCCGGCCGACCAGGACCTGGCAGGCCGGCTGTTTGTGACCTCCGGCCTGGGCGGCATGAGCGGCGCCCAGGGCAAGGCTGTCGTCATCGCCAACGGGGTCGGCATCATCGCGGAGGTGGACTACTCGCGCATCAAGACCCGCCTCGACCAGGGCTGGATCGACCAGGCGACGGACAACCCGGGCGAAGCCTTCGCGGCCGCGCGCGACTGCCAGCGCCACCGCCAGGGCCGGGCCATCGCCTTCCACGGCAATGTGGTCGACCTGTTGGAGTATGCGGTCCACCATGATGTCAAGATCGACCTGCTTTCGGACCAGACGTCCTGCCACGCCGTCTACGAGGGCGGCTATTGCCCCCAGGGCATCGGCTTCGCGGAACGCACCGAGCTGTTGCGCAGCGGACACGCCGGGTTCAAGGAAATGGTGGATGCGACCCTGCGCCATCACTACATGCTCATCAAGACCCTGTCCGATCGCGGAACCTACTTCTTCGACTACGGCAACAGCTTCCTAAAGGCGGTTTATGATGCCGGCATCAGGGACATCTGCAAAAACGGCGAGAACCCGCTCGACGGGTTCGTCTTCCAGTCCTACGTCGAGGACATCATGGGCCCGCTGCTCTTCGACTACGGGTACGGTCCCTTCCGCTGGGTGTGCCTGAGCGGCCGGGGCGAGGACCTGGCTAAAACCGACCTGGCGGCCATGGCGTGCATCGACCCCGAGCGGCGCTTCCAGGACCGCGACAATTACAACTGGATCCGCGATGCACCCAAGAATCGCCTGGTGGTCGGCACCAAGGCCCGCATTCTTTATCAGGATGCGTTGGGACGGATGAAAATCGCCCTGAAGTTCAATGAGATGGTGCGCAACGGCGAGATCGGGCCGGTCATGCTCGGCCGCGACCACCACGACACTGGCGGCACGGACTCGCCCTTCCGGGAAACCGCCAACATCCGCGACGGCAGCAACATCATGGCCGACATGGCCACCCACTGCTTTGCCGGCAACGCCGGCCGCGGCATGAGCCTCGTGGCGCTGCACAACGGGGGCGGCGTGGGCATCGGCAAGTCCATCAACGGCGGCTTCGGGCTGGTGCTGGACGGAAGCGGGCGGGTCGATAACGTTATCCGCCGGGCCATCCCCTGGGACGCGATGGGCGGGGTGGCCCGCCGTGCCTGGGCGCGCAACGAAGCCTCCATTGAAACCTGCATCCATTATAATAAGCTGCGCGCCGGCTCGGACCACATCACGCTGCCGTATCTGGCCGATCAGGGCATGGTGGCAAGGATGGTGGCGGATGGCCTCGCCCGCCGGGATGCCTGAAGCCATCGCAAAAATAATGGCCGTGGGAGCCGCTGCCACAGCGCAAACAAACCTGATGCGGGCGGGCTGCAAAGGAGCATTTTATGTCCGGTATGACTAAAATCGTCGAATGCGTCCCCAACTTCAGCGAGGGGCGCAACCTGGAGAAGATCGAAAAAATCGTCCAGCCCTTCCGCGGCCGGGAAGGCGTCAAGCTTCTCGACTACCAACGGGATGAAGACCACAACCGCTGCGTCGTCACGGTGGTGGGCGAACCCGAACCGCTCAAGGCCGCCGTCCTAGAAGCCATGGGGGCGGCCATCGCGGTGATCGACATGCGCGCCCACAAGGGTCAGCATCCGCGCATGGGTGCCGTGGATGTGGTACCGTTCATCCCGGTGAAGAACGTTGACATGAAGGAGGCCGGCGAGTTGTCGCGTCAGGTGGCGCAGGCTGCGGCACAGAAATACAATTTGCCGATCTTCCTGTACGAGGAATCCGCAACGGCCGCCCATCGCCGCAACCTCGCCGACATCCGCAAGGGGCAGTTCGAGGGCATGGCCGAGAAGGTCAAGCAGTCCGAGTGGAAGCCGGATTTCGGTCCGGTCGGCATCCACCCATCCGCCGGTGTGGCCGCCGTGGGCGCCCGCATGCCGTTGGTGGCCTACAACGTCAACCTTGGCACCGCCAATCTTGAGATCGCCAACGACATCGCCCGGAAGATCCGGCATCTCAGCGGCGGTCTGCGCTACTGCAAGGCCATCGGGATCGACCTCAAGGACCGAGGCATCGTCCAGGTGTCCATCAATATGACCGATTACACCAAGACCGCCCTTTACAGAGTGTTCGAGCTGATCCGGATCGAGGCCAAACGCTGGGGTGTAGCGGTGGTCGGCAGCGAGATTATCGGCCTTGTGCCCATGGGTGCCATGATCGACACGGCCGCCTATTACCTGCAGCTCGAGAACTTCAAGGCCGAACAGGTGCTCGAATCCAGAATCTATGAGTAGACTCTGGAGAGTCGAAGGAAGAAAATGAACGCAAACCTCATCATCAAAAACGCCTCCGAGCTGGTGACCTGCTCCGGGTTCGCTGCCAAAAAGGGCAAGGAGATGTCCGAGCTCGGCATCATCGCTGACGGCGCCGTGGTCATCGAGCGCGGAAAGATTTTGCGGGTGGGGGGCACGGCCGAGGTGATGGCTGGGCTAAAAGACTCGGGCAAGGACCTTTCCGGCTTCGACACGATCAATGCATCCGGCAAGGCCGTACTGCCTGGATTCGTCGACTCCCACACCCACCTCGTCTTCGGCGGCTACCGCGCGGACGAGTATGCCTGGCGACTCAAGGGCGACTCCTACATGGACATTCTACAGCGCGGCGGCGGCATTCTCAGCACCGTGCGCGCCACCCGCAGTGCCGCCCGGCAGGATCTGGTCCAGTCCGGATTGAAGCGGCTGGATTCCATGCTGGCCTTCGGGGTCACCACGGTCGAGGCGAAGAGCGGCTACGGTCTGGACCGAGAAACCGAGATCAAGCAGCTCGAGGTCATGGCCGATCTGAACCGGCTGCACCCGCTCGATCTCGTTTCGACCTTCATGGGGGCGCATGCGGTGCTGCCCGAATTCAAGGGACGGGAGGATGCCTACATCGATTTTGTGCTCGCCGAAGTCATGCCGGAGGTCGCCTCTCGCAAGCTGGCCGAGTTCTGCGACGTGTTCTGCGAGAAGAACGTGTTCTCCGTGGCGCAGTCCCGGCGGTTGTTGAACCGTGCCGCCCCATCGGGCTTGAAAGCGAAACTGCACGCAGATGAGATCGTCCAGCTGGGCGGCGCGGAACTCGCGGTCGAGATCGGAGCGGTTTCGGCCGATCACCTGCTGCACGTCTCCGACGACGGCATCCGTGCCATGGCCGGGGCCGGTGTCGTGGCGACCCTTCTGCCGGCCACGGCCTTCAGCCTCAGGGAGCCCTATGCCCGCGGCCGGTTCATGATCGACGCCGGCTGCGCCGTGGCCCTGGCGACCGACTTCAACCCCGGCAGCTGCTTTTGCGAATCGATCCCGCTGATCGCAGCACTGGCCGCCCTTTACATGGACCTCACGCCCGAGGAAATCGTGACGGCGCTCACCATCAACGGTGCGGCCGCCCTGGGGCGTGCGCAGGTCGTCGGAAGCATAGACCCCGGCAAACAGGGGGACGTGGTCATGCTGGAGCATCCGTCCTACCGGTTCATCCCCTATCACATCGGCGTGAGCACGGTGGAAAAGGTGATCAAGAACGGCAACCTGGTTTTCGACAAGGAAAGAGGAGGGCACCCCCGGTGTTGACGGATCTCACGATCAGGGAGTTCCTGAAAAAAACAGCCTCCGGCGATCCCGTCCCGGGCGGCGGCAGTTCCGCCGCCTTGAATGCCGCGCTGGCTGCGGCATTGACCGAGATGGTGGCAAACCTCACCACCGGCCGCAAAGGTTTCGAGGCGGTCGACGCCGAAATGCGCTCGGTGGCGGAGGAGGCCGTGGGCTTTCGCTCCAAGCTCACGGCGGACGTCGACCGCGATGCGGATGCCTACGCTCGGGTCCTGGCGGCCTTCAAGCTGCCCAAGGCAACCGACGCCGAAAAGGCCGAGCGCACCCGGGCCGTCCAGCAGGCCTTCAAGCAGGCGGCCCTCGTCCCGTTGGGGGTCGCCCGGGACGCCGTGGCGATCATGGATCTTGGCCGCACGGTCCTATCGAAAGGCAATCCCAACGCCGCCTCCGACGGGGCGGCCGGGGTGCTCGCCGCCCGCATGGCGGCCCGCACGGCGGTCTACAATGTCCGGATCAACCTCGGCTCCATTCGGGACGAGGCGTTCACCACCGAGCTGCACCGGGAAGCCGACCGGCTCGAAGCCGAGGCGGAAGCGAACGAAAAGGAAATCCTGAAATTGGTGAAAATATAGCCCGCCGGACAAATGATTCGATAGTGTACCGGGCCGGTAGACCTTTTGCTCACGTAAAGCATAAAACCGAAGTATGGCGCTTTTTCTTGAACAGCTTTTAAACGGCCTCGCGACGGGATCGATCTACGCCCTGGTCACGCTGGGCCTGGCGCTCGTCTACGGGATCATGCGCATCCTGCACGTCGCCCACGCCGCGGTCTACACCATCGGCGCCTACGTGGGGCTCCTGTTTTTCAACCTCACCGGCAGCCTCTTGCTGGCCGTCCTGGGAAGCATGGCCGTCTGCGCCCTGGTGGGGGTTGCGATCGAGCGTTTCGTCTACTTTCCCCTGCTGAAATACCCGCCCTTCGTGCCCCTGATCGCGAGCATCGCGATCCTGTTGTCCGTCGAGGAGTTGTGCCGGCTGATCGCCGGGCCCCAGATTCTCACGTTCAACGCCAAGCTGCCGTTTCCGGATTTTCACCTGTCCGGCGTCACGGTGACCTCCACGATCACCGCGGTGTACTGCATCACCGCTGCGGTTCTCCTGTTGCTCTGGTTCATCACGACGAAAACCGAGCTGGGCCTCGCCATGCGGGCGGCCTCCCAGGACATGGCCGTCGCCGATGCGATGGGAATCAACTCCCATCTGATCGTGAGCGTCACCTTTGTCATCGGCTCGGCCATCGCGGCTGTCGCCGGGATCCTGGTGGGCATTTACTTCAACCAGGTCTATCCGACCATGGGGGCCATCCCGGCTTACAAGACGCTCGCGCTCATCGTGGTCGGCGGCCTGGGTTCGGTGCCCGGCGCGGTCGTCGCATCGTTGCTGCTCGGAATGGCGGAAACGCTGCTCATTGGCTACGCGAACATCCCCCTGCCCCGGGACGCGCTCGCGTTCATCGCCATGATCGGCGTGCTCATGTGGCGGTCCCAGGGGCTGCTGGGCTCGCGCTGAGGAGATTGCTTGAGCGGATACCTGATCACCCTCGGCACCATCATCGCCATCAACGCCATCGTGGCCTGCGGCCTCAATGTCATCGTGGGCTTCGCGGGGCAGATCTCCCTCGGCCACGCCGCCTTTTTTGGGATCGGGGCCTATACCGCGGCCTTACTGGCCACCCAGGCGGGGCTGTCCTTCTGGGCAGCGCTGCCCTGCGTGCTTGGCATGAGCGCCTTCATCGGGCTGCTGCTCGGGGTCCCCAGCCTGCGGGTGCGCGAGGACTTCCTGGCCATCACCACGATCGGGATCAACTTTATCGTGGAGGCGATTTTCAACAACTTCGAATTCTTCGGCGGTGCGCTGGGGATCGGCGGGATTCCTCGGGTGGGGATGTTCGGCCTCAAGCTGCGGGGCACGGAGTTTCTGGTCCTGTGCCTCTTTTTCCTCGTGGTTGTGATGGTGGTCTGCTGGTGGCTCACGCGCTGCTGGGCGGGCCTGGCCTGCTTCGCCCTGCGCGAGGAGGAGACGGCCGCCGCCAGCGTGGGGATCTCCCCTGTGCGCTTCAAGCTCCTGGCGTTTGTGCTCGGGACCTGCATGGCGGGGTTGGGCGGAGCGCTTTATGCCCATTTCATGCGCTTCATTGCGGCCTCCGATTTCGCTTTCCCCTTGTCGGTCTCGCTCTTGAGCATGGTCGTGGTGGGAGGCATGGGAACACTGTGGGGGCCGATCCTTGGTGCGTGCATCATCGGGGTCCTGCCCGAGGTCTTCCGGCCCCTCGTCGATTACCGCATCCTTTTCTACACCATGCTGCTTCTGCTGATGATCCGCTTCCAGCCCGGCGGACTATTGGGAGAAAACAGCGCGGCGCGGCGGGTGCTGGCGAAAATGCGGCCCGGGGGCAGGTCATGAACCGGCCGCTGCTCGAAATCACCGGGCTGTCCAAGCACTTCGGCGGGCTGCGGGCCGTGGACGGCGTCAGCTTCGACATCCGGCGGGGAGAGATCCTGGGGTTGCTCGGACCGAACGGCGCCGGCAAGACGGTCTGCTTCAACCTGATCTCCGGCGTTTACAAGCCCACCGCAGGGCAGATTTCCTTTGACGGGCAGCGCACCGACGGGCTTGCGCCTCACGTGATCGCGGGTCTCGGCATCGGCCGCACCTTCCAGATCGTGAAGCCTTTCGCCCACCTGACCGTTCTCGAAAACGTCCTCGCCGCCCGCGGCATCGCCCACTACCGCCATCTGCCCAAAATCTGGTCAAGCTGGAAGACCTCCGCCGAGCGCCGGGAGGCCCTGAGCCTGCTCGAACGGGTGGGGCTCTCCGAGCTGGCCGACCGCCTGGCCGGGCTCCTGCCGCTGGGGAACCTGCGCCGGCTCGAGATCGCGCGGGCGTTGGCCGTCGCCCGCACACTTCTTCTGCTGGACGAATCGTTTTCCGGACTGCGCCACGAGGAGATTACCCAGATAGAAGCCCTCATTCGGTCCATCCGCGCCGACGGGCTGACGGTGCTCCTGATCGAGCACAACATGCGGGTGGCCATGGGGTTGTGCGACCGGCTGATCGTGCTGGACCACGGCCGCAAGCTGGCCGAGGGCCGGCCGGCGGAGGTACGCGCAAGCGAGGCCGTGATCGAAGCCTACCTGGGCCGGAAAGGAAGCGCGCATGCTGCTTGAGGTGAGCGATCTGCGTATCGCCTACGGCGACATCCGCGCGGTATCGGGAGTCAGCTTCGCGCTGGAAAAGGGGGAGCTCGTCTCCATCATCGGCGCCAACGGCGCAGGCAAGACCTCCATCCTGGGCGGCATCATGGGGATGGTGCCGGTGCGCCAGGGCGGCATCCGCTTCAAGGGCCGGGAAATGAACCGGCTGGCGTCGTTCGAGCGTGCGCGGGCGGGCATGCGGCTCGTCCCGGAGCGCGCGCGGGTATTCCCCCGCCTGAGCGTGCAGGAGAACCTGATGACCGGGGTTTACGGGCTGCGGCGCAAGATCGATGTCGCCCGGCGCTTCGCCTGGCTGCACGACCTGTTCCCAATCCTGAGGGAGCGCGGCGGCCAGCCGGCATCCACGCTGTCGGGCGGCGAGCAGCAGCAGCTGGCCATCGCCCGGGCGCTCGTATCGAGCCCGGATCTGCTGCTGGTCGACGAGGTCTCCATGGGGCTCATGCCCAAGCTCGTGGACCAGGTCTTCGAGGTGCTCGCCCAGATCAACCGTGAGCACGGCCTGACCATCCTCCTGGTGGAGCAGAACGCCATGGCCTCCCTCGCGATCTCGCACCGGGCGTATGTGCTCGAAACGGGGGTTTGCGTCTTCGAAGGCCGCGCAGGCGATCTATTGAAGGATCCGAAGCTCAAAGCCGCCTATTTGGGCGAATAAGGACGGCTTCGTAAAAAGTGCCGCTTCTGTGTTGTGCTTCATTTCGCAGTCGCTGCGGCGTACTCCATGTACGCCGCACTCCGCGAAATTCGCACGCCTTGAGTTTGACGCTTTTTCGAAGTCGTCTAAAAAGCTCTATCGGCTGTCTGCAGAAAGCCAAGGAGCAGTAAAAGTTAACCCATTCAATCTGAAAGGAGGATTTATGCAACTGATCAATTCACTTCTTATTGTTGCCTTGGTTCTTGGCGGCAGCCTCGGCGCCGCCAAGGCTGCCGAAACGATCAAGATCGGCCTGCTGACCCCACTCACCGGTTTTGCCGCAGCGGATGGACTCAGTGTGAAGAACTCCGTGGACCTGGCCGTGGAGAAGGTGAACAAGGAGGGCGGCCTGCTCGGGAAAAAGGTCGAACTGGTGCCTTACGATGACCGGGCCGATGCCAAGGACGCCGTGGCCCTCGCCCAAAAGCTCATCCAGCAGGACCGCGTGGTCGCCCTGGTCGCGGGGTCTTACAGCATGCCCACCCGGGCGGTCGCCCCCCTGTTCCAGGACGAGGGCATCCCTCTGGTGGCGGCCTACGCAATTCACCCCGATGTCACCAAAGCCGGGGACTTCAACTTCCGCAACGGGTTCCTCGGAGCGGTGGAGGGTCGCGGCGCCGCTTACACGGCGGTGGAGCTACTAAAAGCCAAAAAGATCGCCCTGCTCACCAGCGACAACGATTTCGGCCGCACCCTGGCCGAAGGCTTCAACGAGTATATCTCCAGGTTTGCCAAGGGCAAGGCGGAAGTCGTCATCGCCCTGACCTACCCCATGTCCGAGAAGGATTTCAAACCCTACCTGTCGAAGATCAAGGAGGGGAATCCGGACGTTATCTTTTCGAGCGGCTACTACTTCCAAACCGGCCCGGTGCTCAAGCAGGCCCGTGAGCTCGGAATGAAATCTCAGATCATCGGCGAGGAGGGCGCGGATTCCCCCAAGACCGTCGAGATCGCCGGTGATGCGGCGGAGGGCTTTGTCATCGTGACCAACCTCAACCGCGACGACAAGCGGCCGTTCGTGCAGGAATTCCTGAAGGACTACGAGAGCCGCTTCAAGATCCAGCCGGACATGGTCGGCGCTTCGGCCTACGATGCGTTCATGATCATTTGCGACGGCATCAGGCGCGCCAAGAGCACCAACGGCAAGGCCATGCGCGACGCCATCGCAGCCACCAAGGACTACGACGGCCTGACGGGCGTCATCAAGGGCTTCAACAAGGGCGAGGTGGTGAAAGAGGTCCAGGTCCAGCAGGTGAAAGGCGGGCGCTTCCGCTTCCTGGGGGTGATCACAGACCCGGCGCTGATTACGCCGTAACAGGCCGGCGCCACGAACAAGAGACCCCTTCCTGGAACCCAGGAAGGGGTCTCTTGTTGAGAAGCCATATTCGAAGCTCCGCGGCAGGAAAAAATATGGGGGCGGGAGAGGTGTGAAAAGAGCTGGCTCTAGTATGCCAGGTCTTCCAAAGTTACCTTGGTTTTAAACAGGTTGTACGCCCAGGCCTGGTAGGCCAGCACGATCGGCACGAAAATGATGACGACGACCAGCATGATCTTGAGGGTGAGCTGCGTCGAAGACGCGTTATGCGCCGTCAAGCTCCAGGCCGGGTTCATGCTCGAAGGGAACATGTTCGGGAAAAGCCCGATCACACCGTAGAAGGTGGCGCCCACGATGGTGAGGGCGGAGGCGAACCATGCCTTGAAAAAAGCCTTCTTTGCCAGGAACACCCGGATTCCGAACAGCGCCGCCACCGTGAGCAGGATCACCGCGAAGAGCAGCGGGTTGGCTAAATAATTGGCATAGAGCCTGGTTGTGAAGAAGCTTGTTGCCAGGAACACCACGGCAACCGCCACTTCCACCGGCCAGATCTTGGCCGCCGCCGATGCCGCCCGGGTCTGAAGCTCGCCCTCGGTCTTGGCTGACAGCCAGAGGGCGCCGTGCACCAGGAAGAGCAGCACGAAGAGCACCCCACCGATCAATCCATAAGGATTGAGCAGCGTGAACAGCGTTCCCTGATAAACGCCCTTCTGGTCGATGGGGATGCCCTGGAAAATGTTGGCAAAGGCCACGCCGAAGAGCAGCGCCGGGGCGAAGCTGCCGATGAAAATGCAGGCGTCCCAGAGCTTGCGCCAGCCGGGGCCATCCACCTTGCCGCGAAACTCGAAGGCCACCCCACGCAGGATCAAGGCAAACAGGATGAGCATGAGCGCCGAGTACAGGGACGAAAACATCACCGCGTAGACGCGCGGAAACGCCGCGAACGTGACCCCGCCGGCCGACAGCAGCCAGACCTGGTTTCCATCCCACAGCGGCCCCGTGGCATTCACCATGACGCGCCTGTCCTCCTCGGTTTTCCCAAGGAAAGGCAGCAGCGATCCGATGCCAAGGTCAAAACCGTCGGTCATGAAATACACCGCCCACAAAAGCCCCCAGAGAAAAAACCATATGGATTCGAGCAGCATTTTATATTTCCTCCTTCACGTCGGCAAGCATTGATTGTGAGAGCCTCTCAAAGGCCAGTCGGTTGCAGACCCTTGCCCAGTGCTGCGGTTCATTCGGCGACGGCCTCCGGGCCCAGGCGTGCATGTTTGCCGATGAGGTAATAGCCGACTGCGCCCAGCAAGCCGTAGACCAGGATGAAGGCCACCAGGCTCACGGCGACCTGCGAGGCGGCGATGGGCGACACCGCGTCGGCGGTTTTCATCAGGCCATAGACAATCCAAGGTTGACGGCCCACTTCCGCCAGGACCCAGCCGGCCGTGTGCGCCAGGAACGGCAGCGGGATGGAGAGCATCATCAGTTTGAGATACCAGGGGTTTTCCATCAGCCGTTTCCGGATGAAGATCCCGATGACCATCATGACCGCGAAGTAGGTCCCCAGGGTGACCATGACCCGGAAGGATAGAAAGGTCAGCAGCACCGGAGGGCGCTCGCTTTTCGGAAACTCCTTCAACCCCTTCACCTCGGCGCTGAAATCACCGTGCCCCAGGAAGCTTAAAAGGCCTGGAATGGCGCCGATCTCAACGGCGTTGCGCTCGTTCTGTTCATCCGGCACGGCAACCATATAAACCGGCGCCCGGGACGTGGTATTCCAGAGCGACTCCATGGCAGCCAGCTTGGCGGGCTGAACCTTGGTCACGTGCTTGGCGTGCATGTCCCCCTCAAGGATGACCCAAATGGAGGCGATCGTACCCACCACCAGTCCGAGTCGGAAAGAGCGGGTGAAAAAGTCCACATTCTGTTGCCGGAGCAGGTGATAGGCGCTGATGCCCATGATGAAAAAAGCCGCCAGAAGCAAGGCCGCCGGTACCACGTGCAGGATCTGCAGAAGGCTGAAGGTGTTGAAGACCACGGCCGCGAAATCGGTGAGCTCGGCCCGGCCGTTACGGATGGCATACCCCACCGGCTGCTGCATCCAGCCGTTGGCGGTGAGGATCCAGATCGCGGAGAGGTTGCTGGCCCCGGCCATAAGCCACATCACCACCGCATGCGCCCTGCGCGAGAGCTTCTTCCAACCGAACACCCAGACACCGATCAGCGTGGACTCCAGGAAAAAGGCCGCGGTGGCTTCGATGGCCAAAAGCGAGCCGAAGATGTCGCCCACGTAGGCCGAATACCCCGACCAGTTGGTGCCGAACTGGAACTCCAGCGTGATACCGGTGACAATCCCCACGGCAAAGTTGATCAGGAAAAGCTTGCCCCAGAACCGGGTCATCTTGAGGTAGGTTTCGTTACCGGTGCGTGCGTACTGAGTCTCCATGATCGCGACCAGCACCGAGAGCCCCAACGTCAGGGGGACGAAGAAAAAGTGGAAAATCGTGGTCGCGGTGAACTGCAGCCGCGAAAGCATCAAGACGTCCATCTTACTTGGCTCCTTTCTTCAGGCGGTTGACCCCTCGACGCGACCGGCCGGCGTCGCCTCCAAAGTCGATAACGGCATGCAGCTCGCTTCCTGCAAAATTCGAGCGAAGTTCGCTTCCTGCAGCGTCCGGCGCAACTGGTCCCTGGCTTTCGCCCAAATGCAGTGCACGGCGCAGGCGTGGCTGCGGTTGCAGGATTCCGGCCGCAGGATGCAGTCGTTCAGGAAAATCTCGCCGATCACCGCCTCGACTACCGCGAGCAGCGTCAGTTGCTCGGGAGCGACGACCAGCCGGAACCCACCCTTGGCTCCTTGAACGATCTCGATCGCACCGGCCCGGGCCAGCTGCTGGGCGATCTTTCCCAGGAACTGGCCCGGGATGTCCATCTTGCGGGCGATGTCCTTGCGGGCGCAGAGCACCCCCATCCCCTGGGAAGCCAGGTACAGCACACAGCGCACCGCATATTCACCCGCCCGCGTCAGTCGCATGATGTTCCTCGTATACAGGATAAATAAGATCTTTTTAATCCTATTTATCCAGTTAACCGAAGCCTGTCAAGAACTTTTTTTCAACTTCTGCGGAAGCGACGTTCAGCCACCATGGATTGGCTGGAAAAAAGGACAAGGGGGGGTTTAAAAAAACTGCCGGAGGCGATAGAATGCGACCGGATCACAACAAGGCATATCCCATGCAGGCCGCCTCATACACTTATCTGACCGATGCCGACTGGGCGCTGCGCATCGATGCGCTGGAGCGGATCGCCGGCGACTGCGAGCTTTGCCCGCGGCGCTGCCGCGTGAACCGCCTCGAGGGCGAGCGCGGCTTCTGCGCAGCACCGGGCGAGCTCGTCGTCGCAAGCATCTTCCCCCACCACGGCGAAGAGCCGCCGCTCTCCGGCACCGGCGGGTCCGGAACCGTCTTCTTCACCTACTGCACCCTGAAATGCGTCTTCTGCCAGAACTACCAGATTTCGCACGAGCAGGAGGGGCGGCCGTTTTCAGTGGAGGATCTGGCTCAAAAGCTGCTGGGACTCCAGGAGTTGGGATGCCACAACATCAACCTTGTCACGCCCACCCATTTCCTGCCGTGGATCATTCGCGCCCTTCAGAAGGCGTCCGATTCAGGTCTGGCGCTCCCGGTGGTCTTCAACTGCGGCGGCTATGAACTGGTCGAAACCATCGACCTGCTCAAGGACGTGGTGGACATCTGGCTGCCCGACATGAAATACGGCGACAATGTTCCGGCCCGGCGCTACTCGGCGGCACCGGACTACGTGGAGGTCAACCAGGCCGCCATCCGCCGGATGTTCCGCCAGGTCGGGCCGCTGCGTTGTGATGCGGAGGGGATTGCCCACCGCGGTCTGTGCATCCGGCACCTCGTGCTGCCGAACGACCAGTCCGCCAGCCGCGAGGTCCTCGCCTTCCTGAAAAACACCTTCGACCCCCAGGACGTGGCTGTCAGCCTGATGGCCCAGTACCGGCCGTTCTATAAATCAAAGCGCCACCCGGCGATCAGCGGATGCCTCGCGCCCGTTGAATACGAGCGGATCAAGGCGGCGTTCGTGGAGGCGGGCTTCGGCGGGTTCTACCAGGAGCCCGAGCGGCTGGACACCTCGTTTTGCATCGATTTCAAGCAACGCAAGGAAGAACCCCTGACGGGGGAATAAAAATCTCGTTACGACTCAGGCGTTCAGGCTGAAGACGGAAGGGCAAGTGTGATCGCACATGTCTTTTCCTTCCGTCTATCCTCCTTCGGTCTGTTCATCTTCAGCCTATGCACCCGAGGAGTTACGTTTTCAGAAGGAAGAGCTGCACGAATCGAGGATCCAGATCCTTTGCCGTCACCCGGCCATACTCCGCCTCGATCTCACCGAAGAGGTCCTCGAATATCCGCCCCAGGCTTTCGGTGATCTCAAAATCCTTGAGGCCGGTGTCGCGGGCCAGCCACTCGATGAAGCCCGACTTCATCGCTTCGGGAATGCGGCGCGGCACCGTTGACTCGGAGGAGGACTCGCCCGGCAGCAGCTCCGCGAAAAAGTCCTTGAAGCCGCTGACCGGGATGGCGGCCAGCTTTTCCTCCCGAAGCCCCAGGCAATGCCCGGCCCACCGGCTGAGAATCAGGTTCTTGTAGGTCAGGAAACCATACTGGGACGCGCGCCCCAGCTGGATGTTCATGACCGCGAGCAAGCGGTCGACCGCCTGCACCTGTCGCAGGATCCCTTCGGTCAGCGCGACCTCCTCCAGCGCGACGAACTCCCGGTACAGCACGCCGGTCTTGTAGTTGTCGTAGTAAAGGGGCTTCTTGAGCAGCAGGCCGCCGAGGACTCCCGTCCACTGCTCCCCCCAGAAGGTCAGGCGCAGCCCGGACTTGACGAACCAAGAGCGGCTCAGCCACTTTTCAGCCTCCCACTTGAGTTCGAGCACGGCGCCGAACCCGAGTCGGAAAACCTGGACCAGCGGGTGGCGGATCAGTGCCGCCGCAGCCTTGCGCGGATCGACCTCTTTTTCCCCCGCGGCCCTCAGCCGCTCCAGGCCCATGCTGATGTACCCGCACGCCTTCTTCACGATGTCGTGCAGCTGTGCGCGGTCGCGGATGGCCCTTTGGTCGGCGACGATGATCTGGTTGCACAGGTTGGCGAACTCCCACTGCACCTGGGTGAGGATGTCCTGCGGCTCGACCCGGTCGAGGGCGCGGCTGAAGTGGTTGTCCGCCTCCATCTCCCGCAGCGGATACGATGGCACGGGCAGCGGGGAACTCTCCGCCCGCCGGCGCGGAATGTGTTTCGAAGCCCGGTTTTCCAGGTCTTTCGGCTGGACGGGCTGGTAGATCCCAATGGCCTCGCCGAACGGCAGGAACCCCTTCTCCGCCAGGCGCACGGTGCGCCAGTGGTGCTCCTCTTCCTCGGTCTCGGCGGGGATGACGTGGGTCGCCTCGAGCAGCACGTTTAAAAAAACGAGATGGTCGTGGGCGGCCAGGCGCTGGAGGAGTTTCATCAGGAACTCCTTGCGCTCCTCCTCGCCGATCGCGGAGCCGCCGGGCACGGGCAGCAGCTTCAAGAAGCGAATGAAATACGTGCCGTCCAGGGTGAAGAAATCGTCGCCGAACTCGGAGGGGTCCTGGTCCTGCTCCAGGACCCGCACCTCGATATTGTGAAACAGGTAACATTCGGCAAACTCGAGGCGGTCTTTTAAGAGCCATCGCAGGAAGCGCTGCGGGTCAGATTCCAGCAGGAGGCTGAGCCAGCGCGTGACGCTGTGCACCTCGATGCGGTCCTTGGCCCAGCCCTCGAGGTCCACGATGTGGTCCCACTGCGCATCGGAGGCGAGCGCCAGCAACGGCAGGGCGTCCTCGGGGCCGATGTCGTGAACCAGAAGATACAGATCCGACCCTGGAATGGAGTGCACCAGGGCGGCCGGCTCACGCGCGGACAGTATCCGGTTCAGCGCCTCTTCCGGCGGCAGTGCCAGGATCTCCCGGCGCTCGTGCTGCAGCGCCCTCAAGCGTTCACGGCTCTCTTTGTCGGGAAGTGTATCAGTCATGTCGGCTCAGGTCGGCCTCAGTGGGTTGAAAAATGCAGGATCCTCATCTTTTCTAACAAGCCTTTATTCACAAAGCAAATGCTACGCGGAATGCGCTGGCGCGGGTTGGGCACGCCAGGGGGCGATGCGGTAAAGAACAAGCATGCCCGGGATGGCCGCGAGGGTGCAGAAGATGAAAAAACCTTCCCAGCCCAGGTGCTTGGCGGCAAACCCCGTCGGCGCCGAGGCCAGCACCCGCGGGAGCCCCATGATGCTCGTCAGCAGCGCGTACTGGGTGGCGGTGAACCTGCGGTTGGTCAGGCTGGCCATGAACGCAACAAACGCGCTGGTCCCCATGCCGGCCGTGATGCTCTCGAAGGCGATCACGGTCGAAAGCGCCGGCAGGCTGGGACCGATGCGGGCCAGCACGGCAAAACCCGCGGTGGAAACCGCCTGCAGCCCGCCGAACACCCAGAGGCTGCGGTGGATGCCGGTTTTCAGCATCAGGATGCCGCCGAGCACCCCGCCGGCGATGGTGGCCCAGGCCCCGAAGAGCTTGACCACCGCGCCGATCTCGGACTTGGAGTGGCCGAGTTCGAGATAAAAGGGGATGCTGACGGCGGCGGCCAAGGTGTCGCCTATTTTGTAAAGCAGGATGAAGGCCAGGACCCAGAGGGCACTGTCGCGGTGAAAAAAATCGGCGAGAGGATCCAATATGGCCTCCCGCAGCGACTGCGGCGGTCCCTTTTCAAACCGCGGCTCCGGGGCGAGCAGGGTGGTCGCAACACCGGGGATCAGGCCTGCCGCCATGATCAGATACACCTGGGAAAAGGGGATGTAATCGGCCAGGATCAGCCCCCCGCCCGATGCGGCCCACATGCCGATGCGGTAGCCGTAGACGTAGAGTGAAGATCCGAGGCCGAGTTCCTCGTCCGGAAGGTCCTCCCTGCGATAGGCATCCACCACGATATCCTGGGTGGCGCTGAAAAAGGCGACCAGCACTGCGCTGGCCGCCATCCAGCCGGGATGCGCCACAGGGTCGGACCAGCCGAGGGCTGCGATGGCGGCCATCAGGGCCAGCTGGGCGATCAGCAGCCAGCCCCGCCGCCGTCCGAGCAGCGGCGGTGTGAACCGATCCAGCAGCGGCGACCACAGAAACTTCCAGGAGTAGGGTGACTGCACCAGGGTGATCATCCCCACCCAGGTCAGGTCCACCCCTTCCTCTTTCATCCAGGCCTGCAGAACGCCCAGGGTCAACAGCAGGGGCAGGCCGCAGGAGAAACCCATGAGCAGGGCGACCAGCATCCGGCGGCTGAAAAGTGTCGCCACGACAGGTTTTGTGGGCTCAGGCAAGGGCTCCTCGTGATCGGTTCAACCGAGACGGCTGCGGGTGGATTCTCAAGGTGAATAGGTAGGCGGCCCACCTCAGGCAGGCGAATATGCGGGCGTTCATGGAAGCCGCGCAGCTCAGGATGTATTTCAACGGCTGCCTGTTGCCGCCCGAGGCCGACAGGCGCGCCAGATCGACCAGTTCCACGAGGGTCTGCCGATCGACGGCGCGATCTTCATCAAACCGCCGCACGCTGCGGGTTTTCCGGACCAGATGGCGGAAGGCGGCGGTGTCCGTCATTTTTCCCAGTTCCACGGGTCCTCCGGCGGCATGTGCTTCCGGATCCATTGCAGCACCTTGTCGAATTCGCCCCGCAGCTCGCGCAGGGCCTTGCCCCGGTGGCTGACCCGGCTTTTCTCCTCGCGCGTAAGCTCGGCGAAGGTTTTCTGAAGCGGGGGGTAGTAAAAAATCGGATCGTAGCCGAAACCGTTGGCGCCCGCAGGCGCCTCCGCCAGCACTCCCTCGCAGCGCCCCTCGTAGGTAAGCGCCGGCCCCGAGGGCACGGCGAGCGAGATCACGCACTCGAAGGCCGCCTTGCGATGGGTCCGGCCTTCCATCTCGGCCAGCAGCTTGCGGCGGCGGTCCTCGTCGGAGGCGCTCTCCCCGCCATAGCGGGCGGAATGCACCCCCGGCGCCCCGTTCAGGGCGTCCACGGCAATCCCGGAGTCGTCGGCGATCGCCGGAAAGCCGAGCACGCGCGCCGTGAAACTCGCCTTCTTGTAGGCATTGGCGTCGAACGTGTCTCCGTCCTCTTCGACCTCGGGAATCGGCCCGAAATCGGACAGGCTCCTGATCTCGACCGGAAACTCTTGCAGCAGCTCGCGGATTTCAGCAGTCTTGCCGGGGTTGCGTGTCGCCATCACCAGAATCGGCAACTTTCTCATCGATTCGTGTTCTCGCTTTCACAGGAATTGATTGCGCCGGGTATCGATCGACGCATGCCAGCCAATCTAAGAGCTTTGCGCCCATCATTCAAGGTTTTTCGGGAGCCCGCGTCCTGCATCTTTACAACATGCCGCGCCTGTGTATAATGACCGCCGTCGCAACCGTTCATCCCAGGCGGCTGAAAACGCCGCTGCCTCCGTCGCCGGCGCCCGATATGCTGAAAGAACTTTCGATCCGCAACTTCGCCATCATCGACGACCTCCACATCCGCTTCGACGCGGGGCTGACGATTCTCTCCGGCGAAACCGGCGCCGGCAAATCCATCATCATCAACGCCGTCAATTTGATCCTGGGCAGCCGCGCGTCCACGGACATGGTGCGAACGGGCGCCGAATCGGCGGAGCTTGAGGCGCTCTTCGACATCGCCCCGGAATCCCGGGCCGCCCGGACGGCGGCCGACATGGGTTACCGCATGACGGAGGGGCTCCTGGTGCGGCGCGTCATCTCGCGGGCGGAGGGCAACCGCAGCTACGTCAACGGCCGCCTCGCAACCCTTCAGGTGCTGGCCGCCATCACCGAAAACATGGCCAGCATCTCCGGCCAGCATGCCCACCAGGGGCTGCTCAAAGAAGACCAGCACCTGCTCATGCTGGACCAGTTCGCTGGGCTGACGGCCCAGCGCGAGGCCGTGTCCGCCCTGGTCCACGAGATCATCCCTGAGCTGAAGCACCTCCGGGAACTTCGGATGCGGCAGGCCCGGCAGGCCGAGCTCACGGAACTGCTGGAGTTCCAGCAGAAAGAAATCGCGGCCGCGGGCATCGCGCCGGGGGAAGACCGCGAACTCGAGCAGGAGCGGACGCGCCTGAAGAACGCCGGCGCCTTGATCGAAGCCGTGCAGGGCGGAGTCGACACCCTCTACAGTGCGTCCGGCTCCGTGGCGGAGCGCTTGACCGAGGTGCGCCGGAATCTTGAGCGGATGGGGCGGATCGACCCGCAGGTGGGGGCCAAGGCCGAGACCTGCGCCGAGATCGCCTACCGGGTCGAGGACCTCGTGGAAGAGCTGCGCGTCTATCTGAAGTCGGTCGAATTCAACGACCGGCGCCAGGAGGAAGTCGAGGAGCGGCTGGATACGCTGAACCGGCTCAAGCGCAAATACGGCGGCTCGCTCGAGGCCGTGCTGGAGAAGCTCGCCCGCTCAACGGCAGAGCTGTCCGCCATCGAAAACATCGGCACCGAGATCGCGGCGGTGGAAGACCGGCTGCGCGAGCGGCACGCCGAGACCGTCCGGCAAGCCGTACTGCTTTCGAAGAAACGCCAGGAGGCGGCGAAACGATTCGCCGCGCGCGTGGCGGCCGAGCTCTCCACGTTGAAAATGGCCGACACGGAATTCGCCGTGGCCCTGAGCGCCACCCCGGCGGACACGGACACCGACCCGCATCTGGTCGTCGGCACGAACGCCGTGTCCGAAAGCGGAATCGACCGTGCCGTTTTCACGATCGCGCCGAATGTCGGCGAAACGCTCAAACCCCTGGCCGCCATCGCCTCGGGCGGGGAGTTGTCCCGCGTGGTGTTGGCGCTGAAGTCGATCCTCGCCGCCAGCGAGTCCGTGGCCACCATCGTTTTCGACGAAGTCGATGCGGGCATCGGCGGGGCCGTCGCCGAGGTGGTCGGCCGCAAGCTGACGACCCTGGCCCGGCATCATCAGGTCATCTGCATCACCCACCTGCCCCAGATCGCCAGGTTCGGCGACCACCATTTCAAGATCTCCAAGCACGTGGCCTCCGGCCGCACCCGGACCGGCATTACGATGCTTTCCGCCGACGATCGCACCCGCGAGATCGCGCGGATGCTCGGCGGCGAAAAGATCACCCGCGTGACACTCGAACACGCACGGGAGCTGCTCAAAAGCTGATCCCCCGCCGCGCCGAAGCGTGAACGGGGGATCGATGGGGCATACCGACAGTTCGCTTCAGACGAGTTTCTCCACCTCGGCCGCCGCCGGGCCCTTGGCACCCTGCTGGACTTCAAAACGCACGCGATCGCCCTCCCCCAGCGACTTGAAGCCCTGGCCCTTGATGGCGGAGTAGTGGACGAAAACGTCCTGTCCGTCTTCTTTTTTGATGAATCCGAACCCCTTTTTCTCGTTGAACCACTTGACGACACCTTCCGGCATACTCTCCTCCTCCCGATTGTTTTATTGACTTTCCACGCGCCCCTCAAACAAAAAAAAGCAGAACCATTTCTGGCCCTGCTTCAGAAGCCTCAGTACGAATGCATCGGGAGTATGGCAAATCGATGGATCTCACGAAACAACTTCATGACAAGTACCAAAAAATATCCACCACCTTCAACGTAATGTTACTATCCCGAAAAATGAATGGGTTGTCAATAAAAAAACTGGCCGAATCCCGCGAGAAATATAGGGTTTCTCACCGGCCCCATATGTTGTGCTTCGATCCATCGGCCATCTCTATAGAAGGGTCTTGCGCCGGGTCGTCTTCACCCCGCGCGCCGCCCCGGAACGGGCAAAACCGTCCGCGGCTTTTCGCCTTTTGGGGGCTGTCATGTTAGACTATGGCCGTATAGGCACCTGCAGGGGTCCTAATCAGCGCTTGTGTCGAAACCCGTCGAAGAGCCGCCAACCATGATGGACCATCGCATGACCGGATTCCGGGTCGCCGGAATCGTCGCCGCCCTTGTCTTCGCTGTTCTGCTCGGCATCCGCCTGGATGTCTGGGAGAGTTTCGCTGCGCGGCCGAGACCCCTGCCGACCGATGCGGATGACCGCGCCCGACCCCGGGAGTCCTGGATGAACATTTTCCAGAACAACCGCAAGATCGGCTTCAGCCACAGCCGCCTGCAGCCCACGGACACCGGCTATGAGCTGGAGGAAAAAGTGGCCATGCGGATCAATACCATGGGCATGATCCAGGACCTTCACCTGCAGACCCGCTCCCGGCTGAACCGCAACCTCGCCCTGGAACGCTTCGAGTTCGGAATGGAGTCGGGCCGGTTCCGCTTTTCGGCCCGGGGCGAGGCATCCGGCGGCGTCCTGTCCGTCCGCACCGAGGCCGCCGGCGACCGGCGCAGCATCGAGATGCCCGTCCAAGCGGGCATCAAGCCCGCGGCGGCCGTCATCGACGCCCTGGCGATGGCGGACCTCAAGCCCGGCCGCCGGTACACATTCGATGTGTTCGACCCTGCGGCGCTGACGCAGATACCCGTCCTGGTCGAAGTCATCGGGCCGGAGGACCTGCCGGTAATGGGGCAAAGCGTTCCCGCAACCAAGGTGAGCATTAATTTCCGGGGCATGATCCAGACCGCCTGGATCGGTCAAAACGGCGACCTGCTCAAGGAACGCGGTCTGCTGGGCATGCGCCTGGAAAAAACCTCCCGCGCGGACGCCCTGGACGATCTGGGGCTTGAAGCCAGCCAGGACCTGACCGAGCTCGCATTGATCACGCCCGATCGGCCCATCGGGAGCCCCGGGGCCCTGAAGGTGCTGCGGGTGAGGATCGGCGGCGCCCCCACAGAGGACCTGCAGCTGCAGGGCGGGCGCCAGAGGGTTTTCGACGGCGTGCTCACCGTGCGCAAGGAATCGCTCGAAGAGCTGCCGGACGTGCTGACGGAGCAAAGCCTGCCGGCCCTCGAGCGGGTGTATCTGAAGCCGGAGCCGTTCATCCAGTCCGATCACCCGAAAATCCGCGCCCAGGTGCGCTCGATCCTCGGCAACCCATCCCAAATGCCGCCGCTCCTGAAGGCCCGACGCCTCATGGACTGGATCCGCGCCAACATCGAGAGACGGCCGGTGCTGTCCCTGCCGGATGCCGTGGCCACTCTCGACAACCGCATGGGCGATTGCAACGAGCACGCCGTGCTGTTCGCCGCCCTGGCGCGGGCGGCCGGAATCCCGGCCCGCGTGGAGGCCGGTGTCGTCTACCTGCGCGGCAAATTCTACTACCACGCCTGGAATCTGCTGTACCTGGGGCGCTGGGTCACGGCGGATGCCCTGTTCGACCAGCTCCCGGCGGACGTGACGCACATCCGGTTCGTCACCGGCTCGATGCAGCAGTCGCTGGACCTGGTGGGGCTCCTGGGAAAACTGACCATCGCCATCCTGGAATGATGCGGCGGCGGAACGCTCCGGAAGACGGCATCCCCCGGGCGGCCGCCTTGGCACGCGCCTCCGATGTGCTATAATGAGGTATCGAAAACGAGCGGCTCAGACCGATCGGTCTCTGCCTGAAGCTGAACGCTTCGATCCCAAACCCGCTTCCGATCGACCCGCCCTGGGAATCGGGCACCGGGTCATCCTCGCACCCATGATCGAGTTGACTCAGCTGACCAAGATCTACAACGGATTCACCGCCGTCGACCGCCTCAGCCTGAGGGTCGACCGGGGTGAAATTTTCGGCTTCATCGGGCCCAACGGCGCCGGCAAGACCACCACCATCAAGATGTTGGGCGGCGTGCTGGCGCCGACAGCGGGCTCGGTCGTCGTCGGCGGTATCGACCTGCAGGCGGAGCCGGAGCGAGCCAAGCGCAAGATCGGCTTCATACCGGACCGCCCCTATCTTTACGAGAAGCTCACCGGCCTCGAATTCCTGCGGTTTACGGCCGATATTTACGGCGTGCCGGTTTCCGAGTTCCAGCCGAAAGCGACGGCCAGCCTGGAGAAGTTCGCCCTGGCGGACTGGTCCAACGAGCTCATCGAATCCTACTCCCACGGCATGAAGCAGCGTCTCATCATGGCCGCAGCCGTGTTGCACGACCCGGAGGTGCTGATTGTGGACGAGCCCATGGTGGGGCTCGACCCGCTGGCCATCATCATGGTCAAGAAGCTCTTCCGGCAGCTGGCGGCGGACGGCGTCACCATTTTCATGTCGACCCACACGCTGAAGATCGCGGAAGACATCTGCGATCGCATCGGCATCATCAGCCGGGGCCGGCTGATCGCCAACGGTACTGCCGCCGACCTGCGACGAGAGGCCAACGCGACCGAGGCCGACCTGGAGCAGGTTTTTCTGAACCTGACGGCGAATGTGCCCGCACCCGAATGAATTTTCGCCTGGCAGGGGAATGGGTGTCATGAATGGATTATTCGCTGACATAGGGATGCTGCTGAGGCCACGGCTGTTGCCGGTCCTGCGGCGCGGGCGGTCCCGGAGATCCCGCGGCGGCACTACCCGGCTGGCGATGCTGGGGGCGGTGGGGGCCGCCTTCTGGTGCGGGCTTTTTGTCGCCTCCTGGCGCGTGCTGCGGTACTTCAAGGGTATCGAGGACATCGGCGACATCCTGGCTTTCAAGCTGCTGTCGATGATCCTGATCGTCTGCTTCGCCCTGCTGTTGTTCAGCAGCATCCTGACCTGCCTCTCCACGCTCTACCTTTCCCGGGACCTCCTTCTCGTCCACTCCTCGCCGGTCCCCGCCCACCGGATCTTCCTCGCCCGCTGGATCGACAGCGCGGCCGACAGCGGCTGGATGGTGATCCTGTTCACCCTGCCCGTCTTCCTGGCCTACGGCATCGTGTTCGCGGCGGGGCCGGGGTATTACGCGGCGACACTGCTCTCCCTGATCGTGCTGGCCGCCATCGCTTCGGCGCTGAGCGCGCTTGCGGTGATGGCCGGCGTCATGCTCGTTCCCGCCGGCCGGATGCGTAGCATCGTCGTCATTCTGGGGGTGCTGCTGTTCGTGACGCTCTACCTGGCGATACGCCTGTCCCGGCCGGAGCAACTGGTCAACCCGGAGGTGTTCGACACGGTCATGGCCTATGTCGCCTCGCTGCAGGCCCCGGTGTCGCCCCTGCTGCCGAGCACCTGGGCCTATGACAGCATCCAGTCGGCGCTCGCGGGCTTCACCGCGCGAAGCTTCTTCCACACGGCGCTCGGTGCCAGCTTTGCCGTCACCCTGATCTGCGTTCTGACCCTCGCCGCCGACGCCCTGTATTTCAAGGGATTCTCCCGCACCCAGACCGCCTCCGTCCGCCTGGTCCGCCGCGACGGGATCAGCGAGCGCCTGTTCCGGTTTCTCCCCGGACCGGCCCGGTCCTTCACGGTGAAGGAGATCAAGACCTTCCTCCGCGACCAGACCCAGTGGTCGCAGCTCTTTCTGATCGCCGCCCTGGTGGTCATCTACATCTACAACTTCGCAGCACTGCCGCTGGAAAGATCTCCCATTCAGACCGCCTACCTGCAGAACCTGTTCTCCTTTCTGAACATGGCGCTGGCGCTCTTCGTGCTGACGGCCGTGACGGCCCGCTTCGCCTACCCGGCCGTGAGCCTGGAACGCGAGGCCTTCTGGCTGGTGAAGACCTCGCCGGTGCCCCTGCGCACGTTCCTGCGCATCAAATTTTTCATTTATTACCTGCCGCTGTTGGTGCTGACCGAAGTGCTGATCGTCGCCACCAACCTCCTGCTCCAGGTGACCCCGTTCATGATGGCGCTTTCGACCGTCACCGTTTTTTTCACCGTGCCGGGAATCGTCGCCATGGGCATCGGCCTCGGCGCCGCCTTCCCGGACTTCAAGGCGGAAAACCCTGCCCAGACGGTGACGAGCTTCGGGGGCCTGGTGTTCATGATCGCCTGCGCCCTCTACATCGGGGTGGTGGTCCTGCTCGAGGCCGGCCCCGTGTACCGGATCTTCATGGCGGACCTCCACGGCAGGGATCTGCCGGTGGCGGTCTGGCTGTGGGCCGCCGCCGCCTTCGGCGCCGCCTTCACGCTGAGCCTGCTCGCCATCGTCCTGTCCTTGCGCTTCGGGGAAAAGCGTCTATCCAAAGTTCACATCTGAAACCAGCTGAAAGCCGAAAGCCTTTGAGCTTTCAGCTTCGGGCTTCGAGCCGGTTTGTTTACTTTAAAGTTTACATTGACATTTACATTTAACTGGATATAATTTCTCCCAGGCCGAACGACTCAGAGAGGAACCAATGCCAGCGTCATTGACCCCGACCCAGCAACGCCTTCTGGGCTACCTGCAGCGGAAAATCGCGGCCGTCGCCCGGACCCCCAGCCTGCGCGAGGCCGCCGCGGACCTGAAGGTGAGCCACGCGGCCGTCGCCCGGACCCTCCGGGCGCTGGAGGCCAAGGGCTGGGTGAAACGTGCGGGCCGTTACGGCCGCACGGTGCACCTGCTGAACCGCGCCCGCGAGGTCGCGGCCCTGCAGCGCGGCCGGGACGTGCCGATTGTCGGGCGCATCGCGGCAGGCCTGCCCATGTACGCCCAAGCGGACTGGGACGGCAGCATCACGGTGGACGCCGAGGTCTTCCGCGGCCCGAATCTCTTTGCCCTGCGGGTGCGGGGGAACTCCATGAGGGGGGCGGGCATTCTGGACGGCGACCTCGTGATCTGCGAGCCGCGCCAGTATGCCCAAAACGGTGAGATCGTGGTGGCCCTCGTCCGCGGCGAGGAGGCCACCGTCAAGCGCTTCTTCCTCCGCGCCGACCACATCGAACTGCGGCCGGAAAACCCCGACCACGCCCCCATGCGCCACGGCTTCGGCGAGGTCCTCGTGCAGGGCAAGGTGATCGGGTTGCAGCGCGTACCGATAGCGCCCCCGCGGGGGCGTTAGGAGCGGCCTTCCGGCCTTGAGGGGCAGGGAGCTCTAACGCCTTCTCCGGGCCGCTCCCGAAGATGCGGCATATGACCGACTTAAAGCCGACAAATCGAGACACCGCGGGTCGCATACTCGTAGGCACCAGCGGCTACTCGTACGCCGAGTGGGCGGAAGCCGGTTTTTACCCGCCGGGGACCAAGGCCGGCGAGATGCTGCCCCTGTACGCCCGGCAGTTCGGCATCACCGAACTCAATTTCACCTGGTACCAGATGCCCAAGGCGCCGGCCATCGAACGCATGCGCCGGCTTGCCCCGCCCGGCTTCCGCTTCGCCGCCAAGCTGACCCGCGTCCTGACCCACGAGGTCGACCCCGGTCAGTGGCGCGGCCAGGCCGCCCAGTACCGGGAAGGCATCGGCCCCCTGCTCCAGGCGCAGCAGCTCGCGGCGCTGCTGCTGCAGTTCCCGCCGGGGTTCACCCGCGATGCCGCCAGTCGCCGGTACCTCGCCGAGCTTCTGGACGTGCTGGGGGGGCTGCCACTGGCGGTCGAGTTCCGCCACGCTTCCTGGGCCGCAGACAGGGTATTCGCCGAACTCGAACGTCGCCGAGCCACCCTGGTGGCGGTCGATGAGCCGGAACTGCCCGGCCTGTTCCCGAAGCTCGACGTGGTCACCAACCCGGATCTCTTCTACGCCCGCTTCCACGGCCGCAACGCCCGGGGCTGGCGCTCGGGCAACATGCAGAAGCAGTTTGACTACGACTATCCCGACAATGAACTCCACGAGTGGGCCGACAACCTCATCCCCCGCATGGCCGCCCGGGCGGCGCAAGGCGTGATCTTCTTCAACAACCACGTCCGCGCCCAAGCTCCGCGCAATGCCGCGCAGCTCACGCGGTTGCTAACCGAACGGGGGCTAACGGGTTCGTCGTAAATCCAATCATGGAACGAGCCATCATCCATCTGAACGTGGCCGACTTCGCCGTGGCGGTGGAGCGGGCCATCGACCGGCGGCTCGCCGACCGGCCGGTGGTCATCGCCCCGCAGGGCGCTGCGCGAGCGGCCGTCTACGACATGAGCGAAGAGGCCTACCGGACGGGCGTCCGCAAAGGCATGGCGCTCGCCCGGGCGGCGCGCCTGTGCCGCGACGCCCGCATCCTGCCGCCGCACCCCGAGCGCTACGAGCGGGCCATGCGGGCCCTGCTGCAGCGCGCCCTGCCTTTCTCTCCGCGCATCGAGGCCGGCGAGAACGACGGCCACCTCTTCATCGACGCGACCGGCACCGGCCGCCTGCTCGGGCCGCCCATGGATGTGGCTTGGCGCCTGCGCCGCGAGATCCGCGCCCACCTCGGCCTCGCCCCGATCTGGTCGGTGGCCCCCAACAAGCTGGTGGCCAAGGTGGCCACCCGCCTGGTCAAGCCCGAGGGCGAGTACATCATCGCGGCGGGCGAGGAGCAGCCGTTTCTCGCCCCCCTGCGCCTGGAACTGATCCCGGGCATCGAACGTGACGACCTCACCCGCCTGCGCGAGTTCAACCTGGAGCGGGCCCACGACGTCGCGGCCCTGCGCCTGGAAGACCTGCAGGTGCCGTTTGGAAGCCGCGCCATGTTTCTCTACGAGACCGTGCGGGGCATCGACCCTTCCCCCGTGCTGGCGGTCGGGGAGAAGCCGCCGGCCGTCGCGGCGGACCACGCGTTCGCCACCGACACCAACGACACCGACGCCCTGCTCGCAGCCCTTTACCGGCTCATTGAGCAGACCGGGGGCGAGCTGCGCCGACGGCGGCGGGCGGCGCGGCGGGTGGCCGTCGTGCTGGACTACTCCGACGGTGCGCGCTCTATCCGCCAGGCCGCGGCCCGGCCCGCGACCGCCAACGACATCACCCTGTTCGAAACCGCCCGCCGGGCCTTTTTCCGGGCCTGGACCCGGCGGGTGCGGGTGCGGCGCCTGCGGCTCGTCTGCGACCGGCTGGTGTTCCCGCCGGCCCAGCTTGCGCTGTTCGGCGACGACCGGCAGCATGCCGAGAAACGCGACCGCCTCATCGGCGCCGTGGACGCCGTCCGCCACCGCTTCGGAGGCAATGCGCTGCAGGTCGGACGAACCCTGGCGGCATAAGAAAAATGGGATGGCCATGGTTCCTATCGTCGTCCATTCCCACTACTCCCTCATGTGGGGCACGGCCTCGCCCCGGCGGCTGTGCCGCGCTGCGCACCAAATGGGCTATGAACGCCTGGCGCTGACCGACACCGACAACCTCTACGGGCTGTGGCCGTTTCTATCCGCCTGTCGGCGC
>JACRCN010000087.1 GCA_016219005.1 Deltaproteobacteria bacterium | reverse complement strand
TCAATCCGCACACGAAGTTTAAGGCGGAGGTGTACATATTGAGCAAGGAAGAGGGAGGGCGGCACACGCCGTTTTTCAATGGGTATCGGCCGCAGTTTTATTTTCGGACGACGGATGTGACGGGGGTGTTGACGCTGCCGGAGGGAGTGGAGATGGTGATGCCGGGGGACAACGTGGCGATCTCGGCGGAGCTGATCACACCGATAGCGATGGAGAAGGAGCTGCGGTTTGCGATTCGGGAAGGCGGCCGGACGGTGGGTGCCGGTGTGGTCGCCGACGTCATCGCGTAGCAAAGGAACGAGTGAATCATGATTACGAACACGAAAATACGGATCCGACTCAAGGCCTACGATCACAAACTGCTGGACCAGTCCGCCACCGACATCGTGGACACGGCCTCCAAGACCGGGGCCAAGGTCGTCGGCCCGATACCGTTGCCGACACGGATCAACAAGTACACCGTGCTGCGGTCGCCCCACGTGGACAAAAAGTCCCGGGAGCAGTTCGAAATGCGGACTCACAAGCGCCTGCTGGACATTCTCGAGCCGACGCAGCAGACCGTGGACGCCCTGATGAAGCTGGATCTCTCCCCGGGGGTCGACGTCGAAATCAAACTCTAGTCCGGGCCAGCGGCGGAACGGGCAAGCAGGAAGGCGAGTTGCGAATATGAGCAAAGGACTAATGGGGAAAAAACTGGGGATGACGGGGCTTTTCGCCCCGGACGGCCGCTACGTTCCGGTGACCGTCATCGAGGCCGGCCCCTGCGTCGTGACCCAGATCAAGACCACGGCGACGGACGGATACAACGCCTTGCAGCTGGGGTTCAGTGAAGTCAAGGCCAAGCGCGTGACCAAGCCCCGCCAGGGACACTTCCGCAAGAGCGGGGAGACGTTCTTCCGCCACGTGCAGGAGTTCGCAGTGGACAACCCGGAGGCCTACAGCCTCGGGCAGAAGATCACGATCGAGATTTTCGCAGTGGGGGAACGGGTGGACGTCTGCGGGACCACCAAGGGGCGGGGTTTCGCCGGCGTCATGAAGAAGGAAGGCTTCAGCGGCGGCCCCAAGACCCACGGCAGCAAGTGCCACCGGATTCCCGGCTCGATCGGTACGAGTGCCTGGCCCTCCCGCGTGTTCAAGGGCAGGGGCATGCCGGGGCACTACGGGGTGGATCACCAGACCATGCAGAACATCGAGATCGTCGACATCCGGCCGGAGGAAAACATCCTCATGGTGAAGGGCGCCGTGCCGGGCCCCGCAACAGGTCTGGTGGCCGTCAAGAAACAAAAGATCGTCAGGAAAAAATAGCGTGACGTTGCAACGGAAAATGGTGGAACCATGGCTGTCATAGATGTCCTCAATATCGAAGGCCAGCAGGTGGCGCAGGCCGACCTGCCGGACGCGGTGTTCAACGTTCCGGTCAAGTCGCATGTGCTGCATGAGGTCGTGACCATGCAACTCGCCAACCGGCGCAATGCCCATCCCCAGGTAAAGCACCGCGGGGACGTCGCCGGCAGCACCCGCAAGCTCTACAAGCAGAAGGGCACCGGCCGGGCGCGGCGCGGCGACATCAAGTCGCCGTTGCTGAGAGGCGGCGGCGTTATTTTCGGGCCGGACGGCCGGACCTATGACTATCAGGTCCCGAAGAAGGTCCGCCGGCTCGCCCTCAAAATGGCCTTGAGCAGCAAGTTCCAGGAGAACGCGCTGATCGTGCTCGACGGGTTCGACCTGTCCGAGATCAAGACCCGGCGCTTCGTGAACGCCTTGAAGGCCCTGAACCTCAAGAGCGCACTCATCATCACGGAGGCGAAGAACGACCACCTGGAGCGTTCCTCGCGCAACGTGCCGAAGGTCAAGGTGTTGCGCAGCGAGGGGCTGAACGTCTACGACGTGCTCAAGTACGATACGCTCGTGCTGCTGCAGCCGGCGATCAAGGTTATCGAGGGGAGGCTGATCTCATGAAACATTACGATATCATCATCCGGCCCCTGATCACGGAAAAAACCAACATTCAGAAGGAACTGAGCAACCAGGTGTCCTTCGAGGTCGACCGCCGGGCGAACCGTATCGAAATCCGGCGGGCCGTGGAGCAGGCGTTTAAGGTCCGGGTGACCTCCGTGCGCACCATGCAGATGCTGGGCAAAACAACCCAGCGCGGCCGGATTGCAGGCAAGCGCCGGGACTGGAAGAAGGCGATCGTACGGCTGATGCCGGGCGAGCGCATCGAATTTTTTGAAGGGGCGTAAGATCCGAGGAGCAGACGATGGGAATCAAAAAAGTCAAGCCGACCTCTCCGGGGCGGCGCTTTCAGACCTACGACACGTTTGAAGAGATCACGAAAACAACGCCGGAGAAAAGCCTGCTGCAGTCGCTCAACAAGAGCGGCGGCCGCAACGTCTACGGTCGGGTGACGGCCTGGCAGCGGGGCGGGGGGCACAAGCGGCACTACCGGATCATCGACTTCAAGCGCGACAAAATCGGCATTCCGGCCCGGGTGGCCTCCATCGAATACGACCCGAACCGGTCCGCCCGCATCGCCCTGCTGCACTACGTGGACGGCGAGAAGCGCTACATCCTGGCGCCCCAGGACCTCAAGGTGAACGATATGGTGGAGGCCGGGCCCGCGGCGGACATCAAGCCGGGCAACAGCCTGCCGTTGCGGAACATGCCGCTCGGTACCCAGGTGCACAATATCGAATTGCGGGTCGGCCGGGGCGGGCAGATCGTGCGCAGCGCCGGCGGCTTCGCGCAGTTGATGGCCAAAGAGGGCAACTACGCCCTGATCAAGCTGCCTTCCGGCGAGGTGCGAAAGGTGCTGCTTGACTGCCGCGCCACCGTCGGACAGGTGGGCAATCTGCAGCACGAAAAAGTCTCGTACGGCAAGGCCGGGCGCAAGCGCTGGCTGGGAAAACGGCCGCATACGCGCGGGGTGGCCATGAATCCGGTCGACCACCCCATGGGCGGCGGCGAAGGCAAATCCTCCGGCGGCCGGCACCCCTGCAGCCCGTGGGGCATGCCGACCAAGGGGTACAAGACGCGCAAGAAGAAACCGAGCGACCGGCTGATCGTAAAGCGGCGCAGCTAGCGCTGCTGCCGGTTGGCGCGGGAGTCCATAAACACAGTCACCGGTTTCCGTTGGAACCGACTCGTCTGGAGATGCTATGGCAAGGTCGTTGAAAAAAGGTCCGTTCATCGAAGCGGCGCTTTTGAAAAAAGTACAGGTTGCCCAGGAAACACGCACCAGCAGAGTCATCAAAACCTGGTCCCGGCGTTCGATCATCGTGCCGGAGATGGTGGGGCTGACGCTGGCCGTTCATAACGGCCGCAAGTTCATCCCCGTGTTCGTCTCCGAGAACATGGTCGGACACAAGCTGGGGGAGTTTTCACCGACCCGAACCTTCCACGGCCACTCGGGCGACAAGAAGACCAAGGCTGCCTGATTAGGCCGGCCCTGAAGAACCCGGAAAGAAGAGGAACGATCCGCCATGCAGGCTAAAGCCGTTTCGAGATATGTGCGCGTGTCATCGCTCAAGGTGCTGAAGGTGTCCTCAGCGGTGAAGGGAAAGCCGGTGGGGGCCGCGCTGAGCATTCTGAAGTTCATGCCCCAGAAAGCGGCCAAGACGCTGGAGAAGGCCCTGCGTTCCGCCGTGGCGAACGCCGACCAGAAACCGGACGTGGATGTCGACCGGCTGGTCGTGCGCAATATCACGGCCGACGAGGGCCCGGTGCTAAAACGCTGGGGTACCAAGGCCCGCGGAAGAGGCACGCGCATTTTGAAGCCGACCTGCCACATCACCGTGGTGTTGTCGGAAAAGTCTTCGGTTTAATAAAGGAGGATAGAGCTTGGGCCAGAAAGTCAACCCGGTCGGTTTGAGGCTTGGGATCATCAAGACGTGGGAGTCCCGGTGGTTCGGCGGCAAGAACTACGCCGATTACATCTTCGAGGATTACAATCTGCGTAAGTTCATCAAGCAGAAGCTCTACCACGCCGGAGTGTCCCGCATCGAGATCGAACGATCGGCCAAGCGCATCCGCCTGCGCATCTACACCGCCCGACCGGGCATCGTTATCGGCAAGAAGGGTGCCGAGATCGCTCAGCTCAAGAAAGAGGTCGAGCAGTTGACCGTCCACGAGGTGCTGATCGACATCCAGGAGGTCCGCAAGCCCGAGATTGACGCCCAGCTGGTGGCGGAAAACGTGGCTAACCAGCTCGAACGCAGGGTGGCATTCCGGCGCGCCATGAAGCGCGCGGTGCAGTCGTCGCTGAGGTTCGGCGCGCTCGGCATCAAAGTGATCTGCGCCGGCCGTCTCGGCGGGGCGGAAATCGCCCGCACCGAGTGGTACCGTGAGGGGCGGGTGCCCCTGCACACTCTGCGGGCGGACATCGACTACGGCACTGCCGAGGCGCGCACGACATACGGGGTCGTCGGGGTCAAGGTCATGATTTTCAAGGGAGAGGTCCTGCGCAAGGAACCGCCCATCGCCGAGCCGAGTTAACGCACAGGAGACAAGAAGATGCTGAGTCCCAAGAAGGTCAAATTCCGCAAACAGATGAAAGGCCGCCGCAGGGGCATGGCGTGGCGCGGGAGCAGCCTGACGTTCGGCGAATTCGGGCTGCAGGCGACCGGCAACGGTTGGGTCAACGCCAAGGAGATCGAGGCGGCCCGTATTGCGATGACCCGCTACGTCAAGCGCGGCGGCCGGATATGGATCCGCGTCTTCCCGGACAAGCCGATCACCAAGAAGCCGGCGGAAGTTCGCATGGGCAAGGGCAAGGGCGCCCCCGAGGGCTGGGTGGCGGTGGTCCGGCCCGGCCGCATCCTCTATGAAATGCAGGGGGTCCCCCGGGAGCAGGCCATCGAAGCTTTTCGACTGGCGGCGCACAAGCTTTCGATTCAGACGAAATTTGTTGAGAGGAGCGAATCGTTATGAACGCGAGCGAGATCCGCGAGTTGACGGTCGATGAGTTGCAGCGCAAGCTGGTCGACCTGAAGCAGGAGTTGTTCAACCTGCGGTTTCAGCATGAAATCGGCCAACTGGAAAACCCGCGCAAGATCCAGCAGACCAAACAGGACGTCGCCCGGTTGCAGACAGTCATTCGGGAGGCGGCCTTGAACTCCCAGAACGCCAAAGCATAAGTGGTGGACATGAAAGCACGCGAGATGAAACGGCAGGTCGTTGGCGTCGTCGTCAGCAACAAAATGGACAAAACCGTGGTCGTGGCGGTCGAGCGCACGGTCAAACACGCGATGTACCACAAGTATATCAAGCGCCGGACCAAGTTTGCCGCCCACGACGAGCAAAACAGCTGTCAGATCGGGGACAAGGTGATCATCACCGAATCCCGGCCGATCAGCCGTAGCAAGCACTGGCGCGTCAGCAAGATCGTCGAGAAAGCGGCGTAACGCACAAAGGAAACTGAGCCATGATACAGGTTGAAACACGGTTGAAGGCGGCTGACAATTCCGGGGCGAAGGTGCTCTACTGCATCAAGGTGCTCGGCGGTACGCGGCGGCGGTACGCCACGGTGGGCGACATTATCGTGGTCTCGGTGAAGGAAGCCATCCCGAACGCCAAGGTGAAGAAGGGCGATGTGCTCAAGGCCGTGGTGGTGCGGACCAAGAAGGGGGTCCGACGGTCGGACGGCTCTTACATCCGCTTCGACGAGAACTCGGCGGTCCTGATCAACCAGGCCAAGGAGCCGATCGGGACGCGCATCTTCGGGCCGGTGGCGCGCGAGCTTCGCACCAAGCGGTTCATGAAAATCATTTCCCTGGCACCCGAGGTGCTATAGGCGTGCCCGGGCGGTCGCACACGCCCGGTTGGAGAGGCGGCGTATGAAGTTTGAAAAGTGTGCCATCAAAAAGAACGACAAGGTGAAGGTCCTCACCGGCAAGGACAAGGGCAAGATCGGCAAAGTGCTCAAAGTGCTCCGGAAAAAGGACCGCATTGTGGTCGAAAAGGTGAACATCATGAAGCGCCACACCCGGCCGAATGCACGCACGCGGCAGGGGGGCATTCTGGAAAGCGAGGCGCCGATACCCTGGGAAAACGTCATGCTGATGTGCAACAAGTGCATGGCTGCCACCCGGGTGGCGCACAAGACGCTCGATGACGGCAAAAAGATCCGGACTTGCGTCAAATGCGGCGAAGCCATAGAATCCTGATGGCGGCCGGCGGAGGAACTGCATGTCTCGAATGAAAGACTTATACGAAAAAGAGGTTGTGCCCAAGCTGATCGAGACCTTTAAGTACAAGAACGTCATGGAGGTCCCGAAGTTCCGCAAGGTCGTGCTCAACATGGGCTTGGGCGAAGCCATTCAAAACGTCAAGATCTTGGAGACCGCGACCGAGGAACTGAAGGCCATCGCCGGACAGCATCCGGTGATCACGCGGGCCAAGAAGTCGATCGCGGCCTTCAAGCTGCGGGAAGGTATGCCCATCGGCTGCATGGTGACCTTGCGTCACACGCGGATGTTCGACTTCCTGCAGAAGCTTGTGAACGTGGCCCTGCCGCGCGTCCGCGACTTCCGGGGCGTTTCCGCAAAGGCCTTTGACGGCCGGGGAAACTACTCCCTCGGCATCAAGGAGCACATCATTTTCCCCGAGATCGACTACGATAAAATCGATGCGATCAAGGGACTGAACGTCAGCATCGTAACCACCGCCCGAACCGACGAGGAAGGCAAGGAACTTCTCCGGCTGATGGGGATGCCGTTCCGCAACTAGGCATCGACGCCGGGGCCCGGAGCGGGCCGCCGAGGCTGGCGGCCGGGCAAGGTCCGGCTTAGAGGCAGGATCGCAAGGAGGAAGATTTGGCAAAGAAGGCGCTCAAACTGAAGTCAAAGCAAACCCCCAAGTTCAAGGTTCGGACCTATAACCGGTGCCCGATCTGCGGTCGGCCCCGGGCCTTCCTGCGCAGATTCGGCCTCTGCCGCATTTGTTTCCGGAACATGGCGTCGCAGGGTAAACTGCCGGGGGTGATCAAGTCCAGCTGGTGAAAGGCAATCCCAACCGGGGCGGCGCGAAGCGGTGGGCAGACCCGCCGGACGGCGCAACACTCCACCCCGGTATTCGGTATACGATAGGAGAATCTCATGGCAGTCACCGACCCAGTAGCCGACATGTTGACCCGCATCCGCAATGGCGCCAAGGCCAAGTTCAGCAGCGTGGATGTGCCGGGGTCCAAGTTGAAGGTGGAAGTGGCCCGCATCCTGAAAGATGAGGGCTTCGTCAAGAACTACAAGTTTCTCAAGGACGGAAAGCAGGGGGTCCTGCGCATCTATCTTAAATACGGCTCGGGGCAAGCCAGCGCCTTCCACCAGATCAAACGCATGAGCAAGCCCGGTCGCCGGTCCTACGCGAAGAGCAAGGACCTCAAGCCCGTCCTGAGCGGAATGGGGATTTCGATCCTGTCCACGTCCAAGGGCCTGATGACCGACAAGCAGGCGCGCAAAGAAAATATCGGCGGCGAGCTGCTCTGCACCGTCAGCTGATCGGGTGCCTTCAAGTGGGCATCCCACCGAGTGAGGGAGTAATTTATGTCGCGAGTAGGCAAAAAACCGATTCCGATCCCGGCCAACACCAAGATCGTCTATAAAGATCGGTCGCTCGTCGTCGAAGGCAAGAACGGCAAGCTGAGCCGGACCATCCACCCCGACGTCGACCTGAAGATCGATAAGGGTGTCGTCAATGTTCAGCTGACCCTGGAGACGAAAAACAGCCGCGCCCTGCAGGGGCTCACCCGGAGCCTCGTGGCCAACATGCTGACCGGCGTCTCGCAGGGGTTCGAGCGGGTCCTGGAAATTAACGGGATTGGCTACCGGGCCGAGTTGAAGGGCAAGATTCTGGTGTTTCAGCTGGGGTTCTCCTCCCCCAAGGAGTTCCAACTGCCGGCGGGGATCAACGCGGCCGTCGAAAAGAACACAACCGTCAAGCTCTCCGGCATCGACAAAGAGGAACTCGGCCGAACCGCCGCCGCCATCCGCCGGCTGCGTCCGCCGGAGCCTTACAAAGGCAAGGGCATCAAGTACGCCGAGGAACGGATTCAGAAAAAGGCCGGCAAGACCGGAACGAAGTAACCGAACAGAAACGGGGGCGTTAGATCAATCATGGGCGCGAAAACTAAATTCGATCAACGGGTGCGGCGCAAGAGTCGGATCCGAAAGCGGGTGACGGGCACCCAGCAGCGGCCGCGACTCACCGTTTTTCGCAGCGCGCGGCACATTTATGCTCAGATCATCGACGACACCCAGGGCCATACGCTGGTGTCCGCCTGCAGTCTGGATAAGACCGTGACGGCCGCTGCCGACGATCATAAAAAGGTGGACCGCGCGACGCTGGTCGGCAAACTGGTGGCCGAGCGGGCGAAGGCCAAGGGCATCGACAAGGTGGTCTTCGACCGGAACGGGTTTTTGTACCACGGCCGGGTGAAGGCGGTTTCGGAGGGTGCCCGGGAAGCCGGGTTGCAGTTCTAACCGTGTAGTGGATCGCTCCGGCGTTCCGGTTGACCCATCCAGGTGAAGGAGGCAGGCTCTTGTTTAAGCAGAATCGCGACGAACTTCAACTCATCGACAAGGTCGTCCATATCAACCGCGTGGCCAAAGTGGTCAAGGGTGGCCGCCGTTTCGGGTTCAGCGCGATCGTTGTCGTCGGCGACGGCAAGGGATCGGTCGGGTATGGGCTTGGGAAAGCCCATGAAGTTCCGGAGGCCATCCGCAAGGGTGTGGAGCAGGCCAAGAAGAACATGGTCACTGTGGCGTTGATCAAGGGCACCATCCCCTTCGAGGTGATGGGCCGGTTCGGCGCCGGGAAGGTGATGTTGCGGCCGGCCGCCCAGGGCACCGGCCTGATTGCCGGCGGTGCGGTTCGCGCCGTGCTGGAAGCCGTGGGGGTGCAGAACATCCTCACCAAATGCATCGGATCCCACAACCCCCACAACCTGGTTCGGGCCACCGTTCAGGGGCTGCAGCAACTGGAAAGTCGTGAGGAGGTGGCGGCGCGGCGGGGCATGAACGCCGATCAGTTGGCATGACGCCCCGGCGGCGGTCTAATGTCTAAGAGGACGGAAGTGATGGCAGGAATGTTGAAAGTGACCTTAGTCAGAAGCATGATCGGTCGGCCGGAGAAGCACCGCCAGGTGTTGCGGGGCATGGGGCTGACCCGGATCAACAAGACGGTTGAACTCGAAGACACGCCCGCCATCCGGGGGATGATCCACAAAGTGTCCCACCTGGTGAAGGCCGAGGAGAAGAAGGCATGAAGCTGCACGAACTGAAACCGGCGAAGAACTCCCGCAAGGGCGAGAAGCGTGTGGGGCGCGGGGTCGGATCGGGTTGGGGCAAAACCGCCGGGCGGGGCAACAAGGGCCACAAGGCGCGCTCCGGCGGCCAGACTCACCCGGGGTTCGAAGGCGGGCAGATGCCCTTGCAGCGGCGCGTGCCGAAGCGGGGCTTCACCAACATCTTCCGCAAGCGGATTGCCGTCGTCAACATCCGCGACTTGTCCCGGTTCGAGAGCGGCAGCGTCGTGGACCGTGCGGCCCTCGTTCAGGCGGGCCTGGTCAAGGGTGCCTGGGACGGGGTCAAGCTGCTCGGATACGGCGACATCGGGTATCCCCTGAGCGTGAAGCTGACGCTTGTCAGCCGGTCGGCCAAGGAAAAAATTGAAGCGGCGGGCGGGAAGATCGAGGTCGAGGCATGATCGCCGGGTTTGCCAACATTTTCCGGATCCCCGAGCTGAAGCGCCGGATCCTCTTCAGCCTGGGGCTGCTGATCGTCTACCGGATCGGGGTGCAGATCCCGGTGCCGGGGGTGGACAGCAGCGCGCTGGCCTCCATTTTCGCCGCCGCCAAGGGCACGCTGCTCGGTCTGGTCGACATGTTCTCGGGCGGAGCCCTGGAGCGGCTGTCGGTGTTCGCGCTGGGGATCATGCCTTACATCAGCTCCTCGATCATTCTGCAGCTGCTGACCGCGGTGGTCCCGCATCTGGAGCAGCTGAAGAAGGAGGGCGAGCAGGGACGCAAGAAGATCACCCAGTACACCCGCTACGGTACGGTCGTGCTGAGCATCATCCAGGGCTTCGGCATCGCCGTGGGCCTGGAGACCATGACCGCGCCCGGCGGGGCGGCGGTGGTGCTCCACCCCGGCTGGAGTTTCCGCCTGTTGACCGTCATCACCCTCACCGCCGGCACGGCCTTCATCATGTGGCTGGGGGAGCAGATCACCGAGCGCGGGATCGGTAACGGGATTTCGCTCATCATCTTCTCCGGCATCGTCTGCCGGATGCCGGTCGCCATCGGTCAGACCTTCCAGCTGCTGTCGACGGGTGAAATCGGCATCTTTCTGGTGATCACGCTGCTGGCGCTCATGGTGGTGGTGGTGGGGGTCATCATCTTCGTGGAACAGGGGCAGCGCCGGATACCGGTCCAGTACGCCAAGCGCGTGGTGGGCCGGCGCATGTATGGCGGTCAGAGCACCCATTTGCCGCTCAAGATCAACAGCTCCGGGGTGATTCCGCCGATTTTCGCATCGTCGATCATCATGTTTCCGGCCACCATCGCGAGCTTCATCAAGATTCCCTGGGTGCAGACCATCTCCGACGCCATACGGCCGGGCCAGCTGTTCTACGAGCTGCTTTTCGTGGGGTTTATCTTTTTCTTCTGCTATTTCTACACTGCCGTGACCTTCAACCCCACGGATGTGGCGGACAACATGAAAAAGGCCGGCGGGTTCATACCGGGGATCCGCCCCGGCCGGCGCACGGCCGAGTACATCGACAAGGTGCTGAGCCGGATCACCCTGGGCGGCGCTTTCTACGTGTCGGCCATCTGCGTGTTGCCGTCCATACTAATCAGTCATTTCAACGTGCCGTTCTACTTCGGCGGCACGGCCCTGCTGATCGTGGTGGGGGTGGCGATCGACACCATCTCTCAGATCGAGAGTCACATGCTCACTCGGCACTACGAGGGATTTCTGAAGGGGGGCGCCGGACGGGTGCGGGGCCGCTCGTAACGCAGGCGGCGCTGCAGCCGGGGCAGGCCCCTCGTGCGGGGCGGGAGCGATTGGATGGCGAAAGAGGAAGCGATACGGGTCGAAGGGGTGGTGCTCGAGACCTTGCCCAATGCGATGTTCAGGGTAGAGCTCGAAAACAAGCACCAGGTGCTGGCCCACATCTCCGGCAAGATGCGCATGCATTTCATCAAGATTCTGCCGGGCGACAAGGTCACCCTGGAGCTGTCCCCCTACGACCTCAGCCGGGGCAGAATCGTCTACCGGTCTAAATAACGACGACGCGACAGCCGGAGGGAGAGAATCCACATGAAAGTAAGGGCCTCTGTGAAGAAGATATGCCCCAAATGCAAAATCGTGCGGCGCAAGGGCGTCGTGCGCGTGGTTTGCGAAAACAAGCGGCATAAACAGCGACAAGGATAAGGAGGGTCTCAACCTTGGCACGTATAGCGGGCGTCGATTTGCCCAGAAACAAGCGGATTGAGATCGGGTTGACGTACATCTACGGGATCGGCAGATCCACTTCCCGCAAGATCCTCGACCAACTGAACATTGACCCGAACATGAAGAGCGACGATCTGACGGAAGGCCAGGTCAACGGCATCCGCAAGGTCATTGACAGCGATCACACGGTGGAGGGAGAACTGCGCACCGAGGTCTCCATGAGCATCAAGCGTCTGATGGATCTCGGCTGCTACCGCGGCCTGCGTCACCGCAAGGGGCTGCCCGTGCGGGGCCAGCGCACGCACACGAACTCCCGCACGCGGAAAGGTCCGCGGCGGTCCACCGTCAAAAAGAAGGTGCTCACCAAGAAATAGCGGATTCCAGATATTGTTCTGAACATCACCTCCGCAACTAAACAGGTAAACAATCTATGGCAACCAAGTCTACCCAGGTCAAGAAAAAGGCTCAACGGAGCGTCGCCAGCGGCGTCGTACACATTCAGTCGACATTCAACAACACCATCGTGACCATCACCGATAGCATCGGCAACACGGTGGCGTGGTCCAGCGCCGGGGTGCTTGGATTCAAGGGGTCGCGCAAGAGCACTCCCTTCGCCGCCCAAGTTGCCGCGGAAGATGCCGCCAAGAAAGCCATCGCGGCGGGAATGAAAAGCGTCGTGGTGTTCATCAAGGGCCCCGGACCCGGCCGGGAGTCCGCCCTGCGCGCCTTGCAGAACACCGGCTTCAACGTCACCTCCATCAAAGACGTCACCCCCATTCCCCACAACGGCTGCCGGCCGCCCAAGCGCCGGCGCGTGTAGGGTGTGCAAGGACGTATTCCTATATATGTAATCGTTTCAAAGGGAGGGTATTTTGGCTAAGTATTCCGGTTCCGACTGTCGGATCTGCCGACGCGAAAATGTCAAGCTGTTTCTCAAAGGAGACCGTTGTTACTCCGTTAAATGCGCCTTCGACCGGCGGTCCTACCCCCCCGGCCAGCACGGGGAGCGCCGCGGCCGCAAGATGTCCGACTACGGCATCCAGCTGCGGGAGAAGCAGAAGATCAAGCGGATCTACGGCCTTTCGGAAAAACAGTTCCATCTCTTTTTCGAGCGGGCCGAGCGCCACAAGGGCATCACCGGCACCAACCTGCTGGTGGCGCTGGAATGCCGGCTCGACAACGTTGTCTTTCGCCTGGGGTTTGCCAGCTCACGCACGCAGGCCCGGCAGATGGTCCAGCATAACCATTTTCTCGTCAACGGCCGAAAAGTGAACATCCCTTCCTACCGGGTCAAAATCGGGGACGCGGTCGAGGTGCGCGAGCGCAGCCGGAAGATTCAGCTCATCCAGGACTCGCTCGACGCCGTGGTACGACGGGGGGTCCCCCAGTGGCTGGACCTCGCCAAAGACAATCTCAAGGGTGTCGTCAAGAGCCTGCCCGTGCGCGAAGACCTGACCATGCCGATGCAGGAACAGCTCGTCGTCGAGCTGTATTCGAAGTAACCGGGAGAGACGCTACCTTTTTCTGCACCCCGAGGAAACGAGGAGATTACACCATGCCGTCTGATGCATTGATGTACATGAACTGGCAGAAGATAATCAAGCCCGACAAAATTCAGGTCACCAGCAACCCGACTTACGGAAAGTTTGTCTGCGAGCCGCTGGAGCGCGGGTTCGGGATCACCATTGGCAACGCGTTGCGACGGGTCATTCTCTCATCCCTGCACGGGGCGGCCATTACGTCGGTGAAGTTCGAGGGGGTCAAGCATGAGTTCAGCGTGATTCCAGGGGTGCTCGAGGACGTGTCCGAAATCCTGCTGAACCTGAAGGAAGTGCGGCTCAAGGTCGATGATCCCAAAGCCAAGACCGTGCACATCGATGTTTCCGACGCGGGCGAGGTGACCGCCGGCCACATCGTTTGCGACGACGGCCGGTGCGCGGTCCTCAACCCGAAGCAGCACATCGCCACCCTTTCCGAAAAGGCCCGTCTCCAGATGACGATGACGGTCCGGGCCGGGAAAGGGTATTCGCTCGCGGAGGCCAACAAGGACGAGGCAGCGCCGGTCGGCACGATACCGATCGATGCCGTCTACGCCCCGATCAAGCGGGTCAACTACGTCGTGGGCAACGCCCGCGTGGGACAGCGCACGGACTACGACAAGCTCACCATGGAAGTCTGGACGGACGGCAGCATCCTGCCGGAAGATGCGGTCGCCTACGCCGCCAAGATCCTGAAAGAGCAGATGAGCATTTTCATCAATTTCGACGAGGGCCGCGAGCCGGAGCCCGACCGCAAACTCGATGCCAGGGACAAACCCACGTTCAATGAGAACCTCCTGCGCAGCGTTGACGAGCTCGAGCTGTCGGTCCGCAGCGCCAACTGCCTTAAGAACGCGGACATCCACAAGATCTGGCAATTGGTGAGCAAGTCCGAACCCGAGATGCTGAAGACCAAGAATTTCGGGCGCAAATCCTTGAACGAGATCAAGGAGGTGCTGACGGAAATGGGCCTTTCGCTGGGCATGAAGATGGACGGGTTCGTGGCGCCGCAGGAAGACAGTGAGGAAGGAGCGTAATCGGTTTTATGAGACATCGCAAGGCCGGGCTTAAACTGAGTCGCAAAACGAGTCATCTGAACGCCATGTTCCGCAACCTGGTGACCTCGTTGTTCAAGCATGATCGCATCCGGACCACCGACACCAAGGCCAAGGAACTGCGGCGCTGGGCGGACCACATTGTCACCCTGGCCAAGCGCGGCGACTTGCACGCGCGGCGACAGGCGCTGGCCATCGTCCAGGAGAAGGCGGTGGTTCACAAGCTTTTTGAGAAGGCGACCGAGCGTTTCGGGAGCACCGCCGGCGGGTACACGCGTCTGGTCAAGATCGGGCCGCGACCCGGCGATGCCGCCGACATGACCCTCGTGGAACTCGTCGGCTCGGAAGCGGAAGCGAAGGCAAAGAAAAAGGCCAAGAAGAAGGCGCCGGCCAAGGACGCACCCGCAAAAAAGAAGGCCGCGTCGGCCAGCGCACCCAAGGCGAAAGCCGCGGCGGAAACCGCCGCGGCGGCGCCCAAACGGACGCCACGCAAAAAGGCAGCCCCGGCCGCGGCCCCGGCTGAAGCGCCGGAGCCCGAAAAAGGATCGGCTGAAACACCCGAGTAATTTGTGCAGTGACGCACCAGCCCCGGCACCTATGTGCCGGGGCTTTTTTACTTCGGTTGAGCGAATGTCGACATCCAAGCTGATCTCTCTTTCCGAAGCCATCGGGCGGTTTGTCCCGGACGGAAGCTCTGTAGCGGCAGGTCTCGGCCTGGAGGCGTCGATTCCCTTTGCCGCCGGCCACGAGATCATGCGGCAGCGCAAGCGCGGGCTCGGCCTCATCGGCCCGATCTCCGACATGCTCTTCGACCAGATGATCGGCGCCGGCTGCGTGCACCGGGTGCAGGCCGCCTGGGTGGGCAATGTGATCACCGGTTCCGGCTACAATTTCCGCCGGGCGGTTGAATCGGGCGCCCTGCGCGTCGAGGACCACTCCAACCTGACCATCGCCATGGCCCTCAAGGCCGCCGCCATGGGTGTGTCCTTCATGCCCGTGCGCACCGCCCTGGGCAGCGGCCTTTTCGTTGCCCATCCCGGGCTCAAACCGATCGCCTGTCCCTTCACCGGCACCCCTTTGGCCGCGGTGGCGGCGATCGCACCGGATGTCGCCCTCATCCACGTCCAGCGTGCCGACGAGTCCGGCAGTGCCCATGTCTGGGGCAACCTCGGCGTCATGCGCGATGCCTGCCTGGCCGCCCGGCACGTGGTCATCACCGCGGAGGAGATTGTCCCCGCCGCAGTCATTGTCAGTGATCCCAACCGGGTAATCATCCCCGGATTCCGGGTCAGCGCCGTGTGCCATGTCCCCTGGGGCGCCCACCCCGCACCGGTTGCGGGCTGCTACAACCGGGACCACCGGGCGTTCATCGAATACCGCAACGCCAGCCGGACCCCCGAGGCCTTCGTCCGCTGGCAGGAACGCTGGGTGGACACTCCGAAATCGCGCGATGACTATCTGAGGCTATTAGGCGCTGAACGGATGTCTGAACTTGTACTGCGAAACCACCTTTTTCCCGCACCGGTGGATTATGGATACTAGGGTCTTGTGACGGATTATATCCCCTCCCACCTCATGGTCGTCGCGGCGGCCCGTGAAATTGCGGACGGCGAGATCGTATTCGTCGGCATGCGGCTGCCGCTGCTGGGCTTTCTCCTCGCCAAGAGCACGCACGCCCCCCATGCCGTGGGGGTCTACGAGCTGGGAGTGGTCCGCGATGACATGGCGCCAGCGCCGATTTTGACCATGGGCGACCTGCCCAATCTCTACCGGGCGCTGTGGCTGGCCGACACGGCCGATATGATGGGGCTGCTCCAGAGCGGGTCGGTGGACGTGAGCTTCATCGGCGGGGCCCAAGTGGACCGCTTCGGCAACCTCAATACCAGCTACATCGGCGGTGTCGAGAACGTCCAGACCCGCTTGCCGGGCAGCGGCGGCGCCTGCGACCTGGCCAGCCTCGCCCGACGCCACATCATCATCATGGCGCACGAACGCCGCCGGTTTCTGCCCCGCGTGGATTACATCACATCGCCCGGGTACGGAGACGGCCCCGGGTGGCGCGAACGGGTGGGGCTTCCCCGCGGCGGCCCGTCAGCCATCATTACCACCCTGGGTATATTCCGCTTCGACCCCGGAACTTCCGAGACGGTTCTATCCTCTCTGCACCCCGGCGTCACTGTGGAAGACGTTCAGGCTCATACCGGCTGGCCGCTCAGGCTCGCTCAGGATCTGGTGCGAACCCCACCGCCCACCGCCCGGGAACTCGCCATGATCGCCCGGTTCGATCCCAGCGGCTACTGGACCCGGGCAAACGAATAACCCCACGGGGCCTGGGTGGCGAGACTGATAAGGAGCCACTTTTTCCCTTGACAAAGATTGGGTTAGCTGTTTTATAGCTTTTAAACATTCTTTGACAAATGAACGTAGTTTATTAACTAGGGAAGAAAAAAGGAGACAGCGATGAAAGTAAGCAAAGCGTTGCTATTGACTTTGGCTTGTCTTGTTCTTCTCACCATGCTCGCCGGGCCGGTTCTGGCCCAACAAAAGGCATCGCCGATGGATGCCTGGAAACCGGCGTTCGATCCGTCCGGCGCCAAGTACAAAGTGGTCGTATCCAACGTATCCTCGCCGGCCATTAAAGGGGTCTTCGCCGGATTTGCCATCCGGGACGAGCTCTGGAAACGCACCAAGGGCCAGATTTACTTCGACTACAAACCCTTCTCCATGCTGGGCGGCGAAGTGGAAGTTCTCAATCAGCTGAAGATGGGCGCCATTCAGGGCATGGCGGTCAGCTCGGTGGCCGCCACCAATCTCGGCCCCCGTTTCGGCGTGGTCAACCTGCCTTACCTGATCGACTCATTCGAGAAACTGGACAAGTTTGTCGCCAACAAGAAGATGTTCGATCATTTCATGAATGCCATGGAACACCAGGGCATCATGGGTCTGGACATCACCGGCTACGGAAATTACGGATGGGCCTCCCGGACCCCGGTCAAGAGCCTGGAGGACGCCAGGAAGGTCAAATTCCGCATCGCCGAGGCCGAGGTCAACAAGCTCACATACAACGCCTGGGGTATCAACCCGGTGGTCATGCCCTGGCCGGACGTGCCTATGGCAATGAAGACGGGCACCATAGACGGTCTGGATCACACCCCTATGGTGTGCAACATCACCAAGAAGTTCGAAGACGCCAAGTTCTTCACTCAGGTGAATTATGCTCAGGGCCTGTTCATCTGGATCTTCAACAAGGCCTGGTTCAAGACCCTGCCGGCCGACCTGCAGAAGACGTTTGTCGCGACGATCCATGATGTGTGCGCCGACATCCGCAAGCAGGGCAAGGCCCAGGAAGAAGAAGAAATCGCCAAGGCCAAGGCTGCCGGCGTGCAGTTCTTCACCCTTTCCGCGGCCGACACGGCGACTCTGAGGAAGCTGGGCGACCCGGTGCACTACAAGTATGCGGCCGAGATCAACCAGCTCTACCCGAGCGACACCTACCGGCCCGAGAAATACCTCAAGGAAGTGCAGGATTTCATGGGGTACAAACCCTAACCCATGCTGAACCGCTGAGACAACAGGGGGGCTTAAAGCCCCCCTTTACATGCCCGCCACCTTTTTTGCTCAGGAACGATGATGACAAAGCTAATTGCAGTTGTGGACAAGGTGCTCACGGTTTTCGAGGAGTGGACGTTGTTCATCACCGTCCTGGTAGCCATGGTGTCGCTTTTTTTCAACGTGATTCTGCGCTACGTCTTTTCCTACTCCCTGGCCTGGTCCGAGGAGTTGGTCCGGGAGGTCATCCTCTACACGACATTCATCGGCTGCAGTGTGGCCGTCAAAAACCGTTCGACCGTCCGTATCGACGCACTCGTGCAACTGGTGCCCGTGCTCAAATTTCCGTTTGCCATGCTGAGCTATGGGGTCAACCTGGTGTTTGCCGCCGTGATGATTTATTTCGGCTATCAGATGTGTGCCATGCAGGTGGAAAGCAACCAGTCCACATTGATCCTGCAGATCCCCACCGTCTATCTTTACGCAACCTTGCCTTTGATGGGCGTCCTGATGATCATGCGCCTGCTCATCGTGATGCGCGAGGATATCATCCTCAACCAGCGTGCTCAAATCAAGCGCTGATGCAGAGCGCAAAATGAAGCCTACCGGCTGATAAAGGAACCGCCTTGTTATGGACACCAGTGTGATCATCATCCTGCTGCTGCTGATGGGGGCCATGGCGGCCTACGTTCCGGTTTACATGAGCCTTTTCTTCACGGGCATTTTAGGGTTTGTCTTTTTCGCGCCGGAAACCCAGACCCTGATGCTCGTGCAGAGCTTTTTCAAAAGCATGGACAACTTCGCCCTTGTGGTCGTGCTGTTCTTCATCCTGTGCGGCAACATCATGACTGCCGGTACCATCGTGGAGAAGCTCATCAAAATGGTCAACACCCTGGTGAGCTGGCTGCCCGGCGGGCTGGGCATGGCCGGGTGTCTGGGATGCGGGCTTTTCGGCGCAATTTCCGGTTCCACGGTGGCCACGGTCGTGGCGCTGGGCGGGTTCATGATCCCGGCCTTGATCAAGAACGGCTATTCTGAAAAATACAGCGTCGGGTTGATGACCACCGCGCCCAACCTGGGGATCATCATTCCTCCCAGCATCAGCATGATCCTCTATGCCATGATCACCAATGTCTCGCTGCAGGGCCTGTTTCTGACCGGGTTCATCCCGGGCATTTTCATCATGGGGTTCACTTGCATTTACACTTATTTTCTGTTCAAGGACTCGCAGACGATCGTGCGCATGCCGGTTCCGAGCTTCGGGGAGGTGGTGACGGTATTCAAGGAAGGGTTCTGGTCGCTCATGCTGCCGGTGATCATTTTCGTGGGTACTTTCTCCGGCGTGTTCACGGCCAACGAAGCCGCCGTGGTGGCGTGCATGTACGCCTTCTTTGTGGAACTTATCATCCACAAATCCATGAAGTTCAGGGATGTGAAGAAAGTCATTGTCGGCTCGGCCGTGACCTCGGCGACGTTGCTCATCATCGTGGCCGGCGCCACCTGTTTCGGTCGCTACCTGACCTTTGAAAACGTTCCGGGCAAGATCGCCGAGGCGGTGATCGCACACATTCACTCCGGTTGGACATTCCTGATGGTGATCAACCTTTTTCTGCTGGTGGTGGGCATGTTCATGGACGTGATCTCCGCCACCCTGATCATCGGGCCGGTGATCATCCCGCTGCTGCCCACCTTCGACATCGATTTCATGCATTTCGGGCTGCTCATGACGGTGAATCTGGCTATCGGCTACTGCACCCCGCCCGTGGGAGTCAGTATGTACATCACCGGTGCCATGGCCAACAAGGACATCATTTACGTTACCAAAGCCGTGATCCCCTTTCTGGTCATTCAACTCGCCGTTCTCTTCATGATGACCTATCTGCCGGACGTGGTCCTGTGGCTGCCCAAGGCCATGGGCTTCTGGGAGGCCATAGACAGCAGCATTCCCGCCCTGTGACTCCGCCTGAGCTGGACGATTCTGTTCTTTTCGGGCGGGGCCGGAGTGAATTCCGGGCCCCGCCGGCAGCGGCGGCGCCCCGCATCGAGACCGCCCGCCGGTGCTGCGCGGACGCCTGTTTGACTATTGATTTTAGCCGTTCATCCCGCTATGATCGCCCGCAATGTGTTGCCGCACTCAGGCTGTGACCGGCCAAATCAGAGGGAGGAGAACGACCGATGGATTTTGCGCTATCTAAAGAACTCGAAATGCTTCGCAAGGCCGTCCGCGAATTCGCGGAAAAAAAGATTGCGCCCAACGCCGATGAATGGGACAGCAAACACCACTTCCCGTATAAGGAAGCCCTCAGGCCCATGGGGGAACTCGGCTTTTTCGGGACCGTCATTCCCGAGGAATATGGCGGGGAGGGCATGGGGTTCATGGCGGCCATGATCGTCACCGAGGAAATTGCCCGGGCCTCAAGCTCCCTGAGAGTGCAGGTCAACATGCAGACCCTCGGCTGCGCTTACACCATCTTCAAATACGGCAGCGAGGCGTTGCGGAAGAAATACATATCCAAGCTCGTGAGCGCCGAGTACGTGGGCGGCTTCGCCATCACCGAGCCCGACGCCGGCTCGGACGTCATGGCCATGCAGTCCAACGCCGAGGACAAGGGCGACCACTGGCTGCTGAACGGCTCCAAGACCTGGATCTCCAACGCCCACGTGGCCGACGTGCTCATCTACTATGCCTACACGGACCGCGCGAAGGAATCCAGGGGGCTTTCGGCCTTCGTGCTGGAACCGAAGAACTTCAACGGTGTCAAGACCTCCCAGTTGGACAAGATGGGCTCGCATTCCTCGCCCACCGGCGAAGTCTTTCTGACGGACTGCCGCCTGCCCAAGGAAAACCTCCTGGGGGCGCCGGGCGACGGGGCCAAGATCGTGTTCAGCTCGCTCAACCAGACCCGGCTTTCGGCGGCGGCCGGCGCCGTGGGGCTGGCCCAGGCCTGCCTGGATGCCGCGATCAAATACTGCAACGACCGCAAGCAGTTCGGCAAAAGGATCGGCGAGTTCCAGATGAACCAGGACCTGATCGCGCAGATGTCGGCCGAAATCGAGGCCGCCCGCCTGCTGGTCTACAGGGCCGCCTGGGCCAAGGACCAGGGCCGGCTGGACAACGGCCTGGACGTCGCTCAGGCCAAATATTTCGCCGGCGAGGTCGCCAGCAAGTGCGCCAACTACGCCATGCGCATTCTGGGCGCCTACGGCTACTCGACCGAGTACCCGGTGGCGCGCTATTTCCGCGATGCGCCGACCTACACCATGGTCGAGGGCTCGGCCAACATCTGCAAGTGGATCATTGCCCTCGACCAGCTCGGCATCCGCAAGGCGAACCGATAAGTCCACCTGATCGGGAAAGGAGTCAAGCATGGATATCGTTGTTTTAGTCAAACAGGTGCCAGACACGGAGTCTTTGGTCCAGATCGCGGGCGACGGCGCCTCCATCAAGAAGGATGACATCAAGTGGGTCATGAACCCCTACGACGAACTCGCCGTCGAAGAGGCCCTGCGCATCAAGGAGGCCAAGGGCGGCAGTGTCACCATCGTGTCAGTGGGGCCCCAGAAGACCCAGGAGACCATCCGCACGGCACTTGCCATGGGCGCGGACAAGGGTATCCACATCAATGACCCCCTGGCGGAAGGCAGCGATTCCCTGGCCACCGCCAAGATCCTGGCCGCCGCCGTCAAGGCCATCCCGTTCCACCTGATCATCGCCGGACAGCGGGCGGTGGATGAGGACAATTACCAGGTCGGCGCGGCCGTGGCCGAGTTGCTCGGCATCCCGCACGTGTCGCTCGTGGCCAAGGCCGAAATCCTCGACGGCAAGATCCGCTGTCAACGCGCCGTGGAGGGCGGCACCGTGGTGGTGGAAGCCACGCTCCCGGCTCTTTTTACGACGCAGCGCGGTTTGAACGAACCCCGCTACGCTTCGCTTCCCGGCATCATGAAAGCCAAGAAGAAGCCCCTGGAGGCAAAGACCCTCGCAGACCTGGGCCTGGACCCCGCCGCGGTCGGCGCCGCTCACCGCAAGGTGGTCGTCAAGGCGCTGCGGCTGCCGCCGGAGCGCAAGGCCGTGCGCATGATCCAGGCGGAGACGCCTCAGGCGATCGCCGCGGAGCTGGTCCGGATTCTGCACGAAGAAGCGAAACTGATCTGACCGGGTTCCCGGAAAGGAGATGGATATGGCACAGGGTGTGATTGCAATCACCGAACAGCGGGACGGGAAGTTCCGCAAGGTGTCTTACGAAGTGGTGAGCGCTGGCCGGCGTTTGGCCGACGGGCTATCCTGCCCGCTGACGGCCGTCATCATCGGCTCGGGCGTCGAGGCTCTGGCCGCGGAGATTAAAAAGCACGGTCCGGACAAGATCGTCGTGCTGGACGACCCAGGTCTCGCGGACTACCGCACCGACGCTTACACGAACGTCGTCGCCGATTTGGTCAAGTCCCTGTCCCCGGCGGTCCTGATCGCCGGGGCCTCGGCGCAGGGCAAGGACCTGTGCGCGCGCCTGGCTGCCCGGCTGGACGCGGGGCTCGCCATGGACTGCACCGCCGTGTCGGTTCAGAACGGCGCCATCACCTGCACGCGGCCGATGTTCGGCGGGAAGATCTTCGCCGACGTGCAGATCCAGGGCGCGCCCCAGATCATTGCCGTGCGGCCCAACGTCATGAGCATCATCGAGATCGCGCGGGAGTCGGCCGTTGAGAAGCCGGCGGTCCGGCTCGGGGAAGTCAAGACCGAGGTGGTTGAGAAGGTGATGGACTCCGGCGGCAAGGTCGAACTGACCGAGGCCGAGGTCATCGTTTCCGGAGGCCGCGGCACGGGCGGCAATTTCAAGCCGATCGAGGACCTGGCCGCGGCCATGGACGGCGCCGTGGGGGCCTCGCGTTCCGCCGTGGATGAGGGCTGGCGCAAGCACGCCGATCAAGTGGGCCAGACCGGCAAGGTGGTCTCGCCCGCGCTTTATATCGCCTGCGGCATCTCCGGCGCCATCCAGCACCTGGCCGGCATGTCGACTGCCAAAGTAATTGTGGCGATCAACAAGGATCCGGAAGCACCTGTATTTTCCAAGGCTGATTTCGGCGTGGTCGGCGACATCTTCCAGATCCTGCCGGAGGTGACGGAAGCGGTCAAAAAGATAAGATCTTGACGACTTCGCTGATAGTCCGCCCCCGGCATTGCCCCGCACCCCGCAGGCACTGCGGCGTAGCGATCGTATGCCTCGTACCGCGGGGATTGCGTGCCTTGGATTTGGGACTTTGCACGAAGTCGTTTATTTGCGCATGCAAGCGACGATGTATTGATTTATTCAGCCATTGGCATTGAAGCGGCGCAGGAAAGTGAACATGGAACGGGAACAGCTGGAATTCGACGTTCTCTTTGTGGGCGCGGGGCCGGCCAACCTGGCTGGGGCCATCCACCTGAAGAAACTCGCTCAGCAGCAAGGCCGTGAAATCGAGGTCTGCATCATCGAAAAGGGCGAATCGATCGGCGCCCATTCCTTGAGCGGGGCCGTGCTGGACCCCAAGGCGCTGATAGATCTGATGCCGGATTTCCGCGAGAAGGGCTGCCCGATCGAGGAAACGGACTTGCGCGATGGCGTGTTCTATCTGACAGCGACCGGCCAGTTGCGGCTGCCTTACGCGCCCCCCAGCATGCATAACGAGGGATGTTTCATCATCAGCCTCTCCAGGTTCTGCGCGTGGCTCGGGACCATCGCCGAGGAGTTGGGGGTGAACATCTTTCCCGGGTTTGCCGGCGTGGAGGCCCTGTACGACGAAGCCGGGCGACGGGTGATCGGCGTGCGCACAGGCGACAAGGGCGTCAACAAGGACGGCAAGCCGAAGTCCAATTTCGAGCCGGGGGTCGACTTGCTGGGCAAGGTGACGGTCTTCGGCGAGGGGCCCAAGGGGAGCCTGATCCGCGAGGTCGGCAAGAAACTCGGCATTTTTGCGGGCCGGATGCCCCAGGTCTTCGAAACCGCGGTCAAGGAAGTGATCGAAATTCCGGCCGCGAGCCCCTTTTTAGCCTCGCCCTTCACGGTGCTGCACACCTTCGGGTATCCCCTGGGGCTGAACACCAAAGGCGGAGGGTTCCTTTACCGGATGAAGGAAAACCGGGTGTCCCTGGGATTGGTGGTCGGTCTGGATTATGAAGACCCCGGGCTCGAGCCCTACCAAGAATTTCTGAGGTTCAAGAAGCATCCGCTGATCGCAGATATCATCCGCCACGGCAAGGTGCTTCAGCAGGGCGCTAAGACGCTGGCGGCCGGCGGGCTGTACACCATGCCGCAACTGGCCGTCGACGGGGCGCTGTTCGTCGGCGACAGCGCCTCCATGTTGAACGTACAGCGGCTGAAAGGCATCCACACCGCCATGAAATCCGGCATGCTGGCAGCCGAGACGATTCTGACGGCCGTTGGGAAAGGCGATGTTTCCGCCGCAACTCTCGGGGACTACCGCGTCAAGGTGGAGGGCAGCTGGATCAGAAACGAGCTTTATGCCGCCCGCAATTTCGGTCAAGCCCTGTCCCAGAAAGGGATTGCCAAATTCATCACCCTGGGCGCCCAGTTCGTCACCGGCGGCCGCGGATTCGTCGATCCGATGAACATCACCGACGATGCCTCTACCCTGCAGGCGGGCCGCTTTAGGCCGTCCACCCAGGTTCAGGATCACGACGGCAAACTCTACCTGGACAAGCTTACCGGCGTGTATCTTTCCGGCACCAAGCACGAGGAGGATCAACCCTGCCATCTGCTCATCCCCGACAAGGAATTGTGCGTGACGCGTTGCTGGGAGACGTTCCGCAGCCCCTGCACCCGGTTCTGCCCGGGGCAGGTTTACGAGATGATCCAGGAAGAAGGGGGCCGACGGCGCCTGAAACTCACGCCCTCCAACTGCCTGCACTGCAAGACCTGCGAGATCAAGGACCCCTTCAATAATATCATCTGGACCTGCCCGGAGGGGGGCGGGGGCCCCAATTATTCAATCGTTTAGCTGCTCGGCTGCGGGGGGAAAGTTATGGCGGACAAAGAACTCATCGAGAAGACCCGGAAGACGGCGGATCTCTATTTCAAAGGCGTGAAGGACGAGCGGCCCTTCGATCTCTGGAAGGCCTTTGACAAGGACCTCGCCAAGGATTTGTCCCTCTTCATCACCGGTCAGATGTACGCCCGCGAAAAAATTCCCCACCCGACCCGGCAACTTGTCACCGTGGCCTGCCTGACCGTGCTTTCGCGGCCGGATGAGCTCAAGCTGCACATCCAGGCGGCGCTGAATGTCGGCTGCACGCCGGCGGAAATCGCCGAGGTCATTTTTCAGACGATCGTCTACGGCGGTGTCCCCTCGGCCAACCAGGCCCTGAAAACGCTGAAGGCGGTGCTGCTCGAAAAGGGCCTCTGGCACGTGGGATGACTTTAGAATCATGATGGCGTCAGCGACGCTATCATGATTCTAGTCTGATCCGTTCTCCGCGTTTACAGGTGGTCCAGGGGTAGATCGAGCCGATCCGGGCGATGAGGGGCCAGTTCCGCCGCATGATAGGGATGGCGTCCATGCGCCACATGGCCGCCATGAACAGCCCGATGAAGTCGGCGAATTCGCCGATCGCCTGTGCCACCACCACCAGGCCCTCCTTGACGATGTCCCGGTGAAGTTTACCCTTTACGGGAAACGGAATCCGAACATGGGCAACTCCGCGCTGCCGAAATTTCTCCGCTACCGCTGGATCATTTTCTGGGTTCTCTCCGGCGGGTACATCCTCGTCTATTTTCATCGATTGTGCCCTGCCGTCGTTGCGGTCGACATGATGCAAGACCTGAAGACCGGCGGCACGCTCACGGGGCTCCTGTCCGCGGCCTACTTCTACCCTTATGCCGTCATGCAACTGCCGGCCGGTCTGCTCTCCGATTCCTGGGGGCCGAGGAAGACCATCACCATTTTCTTTCTGGTGGCTTCTATCGGTTCGGTTCTGCTGGGGATTGCGCCATCGGCCGCCTGGGCCCTGGCCGGCCGGGCCCTGGTCGGGGTCGGCGTGGCCATGCTCTTCGTGCCGACGATGAAAATTCTGGCCGAGTGGTTTCGGGTGAACGAGTTCGCCGTCATGACGGGGATCCTCATGGCCGTCGGCGGGCTGGGGTCCTTGATTGCCGCCGCCCCCCTGGCTTGGCTCAGCGTCTGGATCGGCTGGCGTCTGTCGTTTGCTGTGGTGGGGGCCTGCACCTTGGTCCTGGCCGCACTGGTCTGGATGGTGGTGCGCGATCGACCGGCGGATCTCGGCTGGCCGTCTCCGGCCGAACATCTCCAGTCCAAAGTCGAACCCATCGCCCTCCGGGAGGGCATGCGCAGGGTGGTCGGCTGCAAGGCGTTCTGGCCGCTGGCGGTCTGGTTCTTTTTCAATTGCGCCGTGTTTTTTTCCTTTGGCGGTCTGTGGGGCGGCCCGTACCTCATTCAGGTCCACCAGTTGAGCAAGGACCAGGCCGCGAATGTGTTGTCCATGCTGGCGGTCGGGATGATGGTGGGAAGCCCGCTGTTGAGCTATGTTTCCAACAGCATCTTCCGGGCGCGCAAACCGGTCCTGGTTCTGTCCAGCCTCATCACGGCGGGGATTACCGCCCTGCTGGCTTTCCGGACGGCCCAGGTGACCCCGGGGGTGCTCGTGGCGATGTGTTTCGGGCTGGGGCTCTTCTCCAGTGCCATCGTGGTGATCGGGTTTACCGCCAACAAGGAGCTTTTTCCGGTTCAAATGGCCGGAACCGCCACCGGTCTGGTGAACCTTTTTCCGTTTGCCGGCGGAGCCGTCTTCCAACCGGTCCTGGGATATCTGCTCGAAGGCCAGGGCCGGGTCGATGGAGCTTTCACGCTGGCCGGTTACCAACAGGCGTTTTCCGCCCTGTTCGTGTGCTCCCTGATTGCCCTTGGGGCCGGCTGTTTTGTCAGGGAAACCATCCGACGGAATTAAGGTGAATTCGTCGGGCACCCGCGCAAGGCAGGGGTTGAAAGGATCGCGGACCGGGTGGATAAGACGACCGGCAATCCATCCGGTTTTTCAATGCAGCCGGTTTCAGTCCCGCGAAGACGATCCATCTCGAATTGAATATCTGATCGTCGGGATCTCGCGCCGTGCGCTAACGGCTTTCACCGGGCTGTTGGGAGCCGGCGGGCGAGCGGGTGCCGTTTCTGCCCCTTGGCTCCGGGGACTGCGCCGGACGGCCCTCCCGCAGGCTGCTTGACACCAAAATCCGATTCCATATATTCTGCAGGGACGTGAAATTGCAGCGACGGCGCATTCCCGCCGGTGATTCACACGCGTACGACGATGCCCGAGGCCGTCATGTCGAAAAGGAGAGAATGGTATGAAGTTAAAACAGATTGTGGTGTCCATCGAAAACGCACCGGGGCGACTTTATGAAGTGACCGAAGCCCTGGGCAAGGCAGGGATCAACCTGAGAGCCCTCAACCTGGTGGATACGGGGGCGTTCGGACAACTGCGTCTTCTGGTGTCGGATGTAGCCAAGGCGCGGCGCGTCCTCATGGAGCTTCACATCCCCGCGTTCGTGAATGATGTTGTGGCCGTTGAAATCGAGGACAAGCCCGGCAGCCTGGCCCGGCTGCTGAAGCCTCTCACCGAGGCCAACGTCAATGTCGTGTTCATGTATGCCCATATCCACTTTTCTTCGGGCAACGCGGTCATGATTTTCCGCTTCGGCGACAACGACAAGGCGATCGAGGTGCTCCAGGCCAACGGGATGAAGCTGCTGGATGCCGATAATTTCGGGATTCTCGAGACCGAACATTGATGCCCGAAGGCGCCGCAATGGTTTACGGAAAAAACAAAAAAGCGGTTTCGTCTTCCAGGCCTCCGCCGACGGCTGTAAGCTCTGCCGCCCATCCGGCAAAGAAAGCTGCCGGCAGACATCTGAACCAGCGCGCGCCGAGAGAATCTCAAGAGTGTGCCCTGGAGCTCTCCGAGACCAGCCGCCGGGCGGAACGGCGCTACCGCGCCTTCCTCAATTTCCTGCCGGATCCGGTCTTCGTCTTCAACCTGGACAGCACAGTCTCCTATCTGAACCCCGCTTTTGAAAGCGTCTTCGGCTGGACGCTGGAGGAACTGCAGGGTAAAATCATCCCGTTTGTCCCGGAAGAGTACAAATCCCAGACCCGCGAGGGGCTGAGCCGGCTCTACCGGGAGAAGATCATTCACAATTTCGAGACCAAGCGTTTGACCAAAGACGGCCGGCTGCTCGACATCATCATCGACGGCGCCATTTTTTACGATGAAGACAACCAACCGGCCGGCCAGGTCATCACCCTGCGGGATGTGACCCAGGACAAGCGCACCGCCCGCATCAACCAGGCCCTGTTTCGGATTGCCCAGGCCTTGTATCAGTTTCGGACCCTGGATGTACGGCTGGAGTTCATCACCCGGGAGGTCCGGCAGCTGCTGGACGTCGAGGGCGCGATGGTCATCCTTCTGGACGATGAAAACAAAGAGTTCTTCTTCCGCGAGGCCGTTTTCGATAACATCGACACCGGCCAGCGGATGAAGGAGATCCGTTTCCCGTCCGACAAGGGAGTGGCAGGCGAGGTGGTTCGAACCGGCAAGCCGTTGATGGTCAACGATACCTCGCAGAGTCCGTTCTTTTTTGCCCAGGTCGATGAAAAGGCCAGGCACCGGACGCGCAGCATGCTGGACGTGCCCCTGGTGACTCAGAAGCGCATGATCGGCGTGCTGTGCGCCGTGAACAAAAAGGGCGGGCCGTTCACCGAGGCCGACACAGCGCTGCTGAGCACTCTGGCCAATCTCGTGGCCCTGCCCATCGAGAACGCCAGCATCCTGGAGGCGCTCGAGCGCTCCTTCCAGGAGGTGAACCGCCTCAACCGCGCCAAGGATCGTGTGATCCATCACCTGTCCCATGAACTCAAGACACCGCTTTCGGTGCTCTCCGCCTCCCTGAACCTTCTGGCCAAGCCGCTCGCCAAGCTGAACGACGACCGTCGCTGGGGAAAGACACTGGACCGCGCCCAGCGCAATCTCCAGCGCATCCTGGACATGCAGTACAAGATCGAGGATATGCTGCAGGAGAAGGAGGAGGCCCCCCATCGCATGCTGTCGGTCCTGCTGGATCAGTGCGCCGATGAACTGGAGGCGCTGGCGGCCGACGAATTCGGAGAAGAAAGCGCCACCGAAAGACTGCGCCGCAGAATCGACTGGATTTTCGGGCCGCGGGATTCAAAATCGGAGAAAATCAACCTGGCCCGGTACGCGGACGAGACCCTCAATATCCTGCGCCCCGAATTTGCGCACCGCCGGGTCGCCGTGGAGTTCAACCCGGCGGAGACCGAGTCTATCGTCATCCCCGCGGAGGTCCTGGGCAAGGTCATCGTGGGATTGCTCCGCAACGCGGTTGAAAATACGCCGGACGGCGGCGAGGTGCGGGTGACCGTTCGAGCCGGGAAGGCCGGACCGGAACTCGAGATTCGGGACACCGGAATCGGAATCACCGCAGAAAACCAACAGTTGATTTTAGGTAATTTCTTCACGGCGTATGAGCCGTTGCAGTATTCCACCCGCAGTCCCTATGATTTCAAGGCGGGTGGAAAAGGCTTTGACCTCCTGCGCATGCAGATCTTTGCCGAGCGCTACGGGTTCAAGATCCGAATGGAGTCCACGCGCTGCCGCTTCCTTCCTGCCGAGAAAGAGGAGTGCCCGGGGGACGCCAGCGAATGCGGGCAGTTGCGCAACGCGGATGAATGCCGTGATACGGGCGGCACCACGGTCACGGTGCAGTTCCGGCCGGCGACGGCCGGGGTGAAGGAAGCTGCATAACAGGTTCACCAAAGAATGGCGGAGGCCGTATCGGCATGGTGCGTGAAAAAGACACAACGCCGGGAACGGGCGTGTCGCCGGCCCGGTTTTTCCATGAAATCAGCATCGAGTTCCTTATTCACGAGCTCAAGGACCCCATCGCGATCATCGAAACCGGGCTGCGCACGGTGCTGGAGAAGCAGGATCAATACGGGCCGCTGAGCACCAAGCAGGCCAACACGCTGATGCGCAGCCTGCGCAACACGCGCAAAGCCCGGGGGCTCCTGCACGACTTGCTGGAGATCGGCCGGTCGGAGGCCGGGTGTCTGGCCTGCTCCCGCTTCTCTCCGCTAACGTCCGTGCGTCAGGCGCTCAAGGATGCTCTGGAGACGATGACCGGGCCGGCATCGGAGGCGATCGGCAAGTACCAGATCGAAGATGAACTCACCAAGCTGCTGATCAGCCACGGCATCTTCGTTGACACCCCCGCCGCCGCGGCGGCCGCGGAGATGTTCCAGGATGAAACCAAATTCCGCCAGATCGCCGGCAATCTGTTCAAGAACGCGCTGCATCATCGCAAACAGCGCATGGACGTGCAGATGGCTGTTGAGGCCGACCGGTTCGTGCTGGCGGTCAAAGACGACGGCCCGGGGATCGCGCCGGACCATCACGACCTCATCTTCAGACGCTACACCCAGATTGCGGAGTGTGCGTTCGTCGAGCGCAAAGGACACGGGCTGGGGCTTGCCGGGGCTCTCATTCTGGCCCGATCTTTGGGGGGGGATATCCACGTCACCAGCCGCAAGGGGGCGGGTGCGACGTTCTGCCTGACGTTGCCCCTGCAGTTGAAAGCGGCCTAACCGGCACGCACGGGACCGATCAGAGGACAGCAGCCGATACAAGCTGACCCAAAACCAGGAGGTTACCGATGACAGTTCCACTATCCTACATCAAGGGCAAGCACATCCTGGCCGTCGACGACGAGGAGGACATCCTCGATACGATCGCAGAGATTCTGGAAGATGCCCGCGTCGATGGGGCACGCGATTATGCGACCGCTTCCCGGAAAATAAAGGAGAAGCGCTACGACCTCGCCATCCTGGACATTATGGGTGTCAATGGATTGCAGCTCCTCGAGGAGGCCGTCGCCCGGGGCATCCCGACCGTCATGCTGACCGCGCATGCCATCAGCCCCGAAACGCTCATGGACTCCATTCGCAAGGGCGCCATCTCCTATCTGCCCAAAGAGACGTTGGCCGAGTTGGATGTGCTGTTGAACAATCTGCTGGGATGCTTCGAGCGGGATGAGCCTCCCTGGAAGCTTTTGTTCGAGAAGCTGGGCGACTATTTCGATAAGCGCTTCGGCCCGGATTGGAAGGCGAAGGACCAGGAATTCTGGTCGGAATTCAGCCGCACCTACCAGATCGGCAAGGGCATCCAGGAACGGCTCAAGCACGATCCCAGGATCCTGGACAAGGGCATATGACGGTTTTGCCGGATCCGGGTTTGTTTCGGGTTTCGATATCCGGATTTCGGAGTGTCTTTGAGCGCATCCGGATGGATGCGCTCAAAGAAAAGGGATCGGTTTGCCCGTGCGGTAGGCAAGCGCTTGACAGACGGCGATGAGGCGGCCGCCTGAGTCGGTGACTTTGATGTCGTAGTTCGCGGTCCTTTTGGTCTGGGCAACGCGCCGGGCTTCGGCGTGCAGGCGGTCACCGGGCTCGGGGCTGGCGATATACGTCACGTTGACATTCAGCGCGACCGCCACCGAACCGTCCGTCTGCCCCGCGGTCTCAAACGCTTCGTCGATCAACCCGAACAGGACCCCGCCGTGCGCCCGGGCATAGATGTTGTCCTGGCGCGAGGGGTCGTAGACCATGCCCACCCGGGAATAGCCGGCCTCCAACTCGAGCAGTTCGATGCCGAGGAGTCTTGCAAATGGCTCCTGGTGCGCGGCGTTCACGATCGCTTCCCTGACCTTCTGATCCATCACGCTCCTCCGCTGTAACGTGGGTTCAAAAAACAGCATAACCTGTTTATCAGAACGCTGGGCCCGCAGCAATCCGATTGACATATCTGAAAACATATAATAATAAAAAACACCATTCATTTTGTTCCATGCGATGCAATTGCTGAAAACACCACAAAAAAACTCGATTGAATTTCTTGTTCCAATAACCGCCATTTTGCATTTAAATCCGGTGAGAACGGGTGCATGTCCGGATAGCCAACCCCAGTTGTTCCAATGGAAAAGGAGGTGCAGTATGAGTCTCCGGCATCGTGCGATCTCAACATTTCTCTTCTTGATTGGATTGTCGCTCCTGTTTGTACCAGCCGCTCGAGCCGCAAAACCGATCGTCATTGGATGCCCGCTTTCGATGGCCTTCCTATACGGCTGGGACGCCGAGCGAGGCATTACCCTCGCGGTTGAAGAAATCAATGCCGATGGCGGTGTGGCGATCGGCGGAGAAAAGCGGCCGTTCAAAATAGAAGTCATCGACACCCGGGATCTCGAGCCCGGGGTGCCGGTGAGCGAAGCGCTGCTTGCCATGGAAAAGCTGATCCTGGATAAAAAAGCGGATTTCATTATTGGCGGGCCGGTCCGCTCCGAAGCGGCTCTGGCGGCCATGCCGCTGCTTTCAAAATATAAAAAAGTATCCATCCTGACCACCGGAGCGCTGACCCCGAAATACACCGACCTGGTGGCCGAACAGTATGACAAATTCAAGTACTGCTTCCGTATCCACGGTGAAGCCAAGAACCTGGTCGGTGAAATTTTCGCCAATTTTACCGAACTGAAAGAAAAGCACGGGTTTAAGAATCTATTCATTGTCGCCCAGGACGTCAGCCACGCCCGCGGCGCGGCCGAACTCGTCAAAGATATCGCTACCAAAAAGGGATGGAATGTTACCGGCCTGGAAATTTACCCCACCGGCGCAACCGATTTTTCAATGGGGCTGCTGAAGGCCAAAGATACAAAAGCGGAAATAATCAACATCTGGATGGACATGCCCGAAAGCGCCATACTTCTCAAGCAGTGGCACGACATGAAAATACCAGCGCTTCCTTTTGGCTCCACCCTTGCTGCCGCCGAGCAGCCCGGCTTCTGGAAAGCAACCAACGGCAAGGGTGAATTCACTCTCTGCAACGTGGTCAATGCCGGCAATGCCCCTTCCAACGCCACTCCATGGACGATGAAGTTCTACAACGCCTACACCAAGCGGTGGGGGGTCGAACCGGAAGGCCTGGGAACATCCAGCAGCTATATGGCCGTTTATGTTTTGAAGGACGCCATCCTGCGCGCCGGAAGTCTCGACTCCAGCAAGATTGTGGATGCCCTAGAAAAAACCGATATCGTGGGAGTATACGGCAGAGTCAGGTTCGATCCCAAGAGCCACCAGATCATTCCTTCAACCGATCCCAAAGAGGGTGCTGTCGGCAGCATCCTGCAATGGCAGGACGGCAAACGGATCGTGGTATACCCCAAGAGTATTGCCATGGGAGAAATTCTGCTGCCGCCCTGGATGAAAAAATAAACGCAGGGGCCACACCCGGCCTCCGCGATCGCGAACTCAGGAGAAAAACTTCCCACCCGCTGGTCCCGGGATCAGCGTCAATCGCTGAACGGATTAACCGGAATGGATATAATCATCTACGGTACGATCAACAGTGTGGCGCTGGCCCTTTATGCACTGGGTTTCGCCTTGGTGTACGGCATCAGCCGCCTGCCCAATTTTGCCCACGGCGCACTGTACGTGCTCAGCGGGTTCGTTGCCTGGAGCGCCCTGAACATACTGGGGATCAACTACCTGCTCAGCATCCTTTTGGCCATTGCCGTCACGGCCATTGTCGGTTCCGTCATCTACCAGTTTTTTCTGATACGTATCAGGGGCATGGAGATTTCGGAAATCATCGCCACCTATGCAATTGCACTGGCCATTCTTGAGGGACTGAGATGGGGCGGATTCAAAGGCATGACTTACACCCTGCCGCCGTTCATCGAGGGCAGTGCGGCCATCGGCGGAATCTCGGTCGACTACCAACGGCTTCTGACGGTAGGCGTCGGGGCGGCTCTGGTGGCTTTCTTGTGGCTGTTTACACACAAAACCCGCATCGGCCTGGCTTTGAGGGGTATGGCTCAGGACGAGCGGGCGGCGCTCATGCTGGGGATTGATTCGGATGTCATGGCGGTTGTGGCCATGGGTCTCGGGTCTTCGCTGGCGGCTCTCAGCGCCATGTTGCTTCTGCCGCTGGGGAACATTGTGGTGGAATCCGGCTACAATGTGCTGATTTTGGCCATCGCCGTCTGCATCGTCGGCGGGCTTGGCAGTTGGGCCGGCGCGGTTCTGGCTGCTTTTATCATCGGTTTTGCACAGATACTGACAGCCGTCTATCTGGGGTCGCATTATCAGATGGTCGTTGCCCTGCTGGCCATCATTCTGACACTCATCTTCAAGCCGTCCGGCATTTTCGGCCAGCAGAAGGAACTGGAGGAGCGCGTTTGACCACGGGAACGCACCAGCGTCGCAAAGAAAGGATCGATCGGGGCATCAAAGTCAGGACGGAAGGGATTTACGCGTTGATGTCCTGGAGAGAACTTGTGTACCTGATCATGCCGCGGTTCGTCATCATCGTTGGCCTGCTGGTTGCGCCACTGATGATTCCGGACATGTACTGGCAGCGGGTGATTTCGATCGTATGCATATACGCCCTTCTGGCGCTGAGTTTCGACTTCTTGGCGCACCAGGTGGGCTTGGTCTCACTCGGCGGAGCTTTCTTTGTGGGGGTCGGCGGGTACTTGTCGGCCGTCCTAAACAGCGTATTTGGCTTTGCCGCTCTGCTTTCAATAGCCGTCGCCACACTTATCGGCGGCATCGTTTGCACCCTGCTGCTGTTGCCGTGCCTGCCTCTGCGTGGCGTGTACTTTGCCATTGTCACGTTGATGTATCCTCTGTTCATGGCCCGGGCCATTGAGGCGCTTGATATCCTGGGCGGAACCGACGGGATCATGGGCATCGATAGCTTACCGAGCGCCTGGATGGAGCAATATTTCATCATTGGCATGCTGTTGCTGTTCCTTTTCGGCATGCGCAGACTGGTCAATACCGACCTCGGGTTGGTGCTGCGCGCCGTGAAGGACAACGATCAGGCGGTGCGGGCCTCTGGAATGAACATCACCTCCTACAAGGCGCTCGCCGTGTTCATCGCTTCGGCCATCGGTTGTTTTGCCGGAGCCAGCCTGGTGCACATTTACATGTGGGCAGGGATCTCCACATTTGCCCTCGACTTTTCAGTGCTGCCCATTGCCGCGACCGTCATCGGCGGCAGCGGGACCCTGGTGGGCCCGGTGATCGGCTGCCTCATTCTGGTCCCCGTGTCGGAGTTGCTACGGGATTTCGGCACGCTTCGAATCGTCTTTTATTCCCTCATCCTGCTGGCCTTCGTTGTCTTTCGCAGCGAGGGGCTGATGGTGTATGGCCAACGGAAATATCACCAGATCGAAAGGTGGAAAAAGATATGAAGGAGGGGCCGATCCTGCAAATCCAGGAGATAACCAAAACCTTCGGCGGCATCATCGCGCTCAACCGGGTAAGTTTTGAGGTCGGCGAGGGGGAAATTCTGGGCATCATCGGTCCAAACGGGTCCGGAAAAACAACCACCGTCAACTGCATCACTGGTTTTGTTAAGCCTTCTTCCGGCCGCATCCTGTTCCGGGGCAAGAACATCACCGGAAAACCTCCCCACAAAATTGCCGATATGGGACTGACGCGGACTTTCCAGATCATGCGCCCCTATTTCAGCTTGCCCGCCTACAAGAATCTGGTGATCCCGCTCTTTTCCCCCCGGGCCAGGCGCACCGGCGGCTGGCGCGGCGGCGGCCGGCGCGGCGACCGGAACACCGTCGGCATCGATATCCTGGAGGAAATCGGTTTCGAGCGGGACTCCTACGTGCCCTTCAAGGTGACGTCGACCCTTCCGACCGGCTATCTCAAGCGACTGGAGTTGGCCCGCTGCCTGGCGCTCAAACCCGAGCTGATCATCTGCGATGAGGTTTTCTCCGGCTTGAGCATGAGCGAAATCGCAAGCATGGTGCCCTTGATCGAACGGCTCCAGATGAGCGGCATCACGTTGATCATGATTGAACACCGCCTTCGGGAGCTTTTCAAGGTTGCCGACCGGGTTCTGGTGCTGAATTTTGGTGAGAAACTGGTCGAGGGATCCGCCGCGGAGGTGATGGCCGACCCTCGGGTCCGAGAAGCCTATTTCGGCTCGGAGAAGGTCGAGGAGGTGATGCGCCATGCTTGAGGCGACCGGTCTCATGGTGTTTTACGAAAACATGCTGGCCCTCAACAATGTGAGCATCCGATGCGGTGAAAACCAGATTGTCGGGGTGTTTGGTGCTAACAGCGCCGGCAAGTCCACGCTTATGTATGCGCTGTCCGGCATCATGCTCGATATCCGCAAAAAGGAAGAAATGGCCGGAGGGGAGCGCATCACCCTCACCGGCAGCATCCGATACCGGGACCAGGAGATCATGGCCTCGAAATCCAGCCGCCGGGCACGGCTTGGAATAGTCCTTTGTCCGGAGCGCCGCCGTATCTTCAAGGAATGCAGCGTCCTGGAAAACCTGAAAATTGGGGGTTACCTGGCAACGGCCGCCCAGGCGCAGGAAACCCTGGAATATGTATTCAAGGTTTTTCCAGCCCTCACAAAGCTCAAAAGCCGGCTGGGCGGCTTTTTGAGCGGCGGCGAGCAGCAGATGCTGGCCATTGGCCGGGCGCTTATGGCGCAGCCGAAAATACTTCTCCTTGATGAGCCTTTGCTGGGCCTTAGCCCATTGATGCAGGCCATGCTGATGCATGCCACGCGGGAAATCCGGGATGAGCGAAAAATCTCCATCATCATTACCGAACAGTACGCGCGGCCGGTCATTCCTATCATAAACTACGCCTTCATTCTGGAAAACGGCTCAGCCGTTCTGGAGGGCACACGGGAAGAGCTGATGAACAACCCGGATGTGCGTTCAGCCTATTTCGGGATTTAATCGAGAGCGTTCTTTTTTTTCAGAGATCAGAACCCGATAGAAGGAGTCCGATTGGAGATGCCTGCCCACGGCGATGCACTCGAAAGTGAACTGACGTTCACACGGTTCGACAGGATGAGCGAGCGGTATCCGGACCAAACCGCCATTTTCTATCTCGGGGAACGCTTCTCATATCGCCGCCTGAAGGAATTGAGCGAGCGTTTTGCCGGTGCCTTGGCCGGCTTGGGCGTCGGCAAGGGCGATCGGGTGATGATTTACATCGCCAACTCCATCCAGTGGGTCATCGCTTTTTTGGGCATCCAGAAGGTCGGCGCCGTGGTCGTGCCGGTATCTCCGATATATACCTCCCACGAAATCGCCTATATGGTCGAGAACTCCGGTGTCGAAACAGCCATCTGCATGGACACCAATTATTGCTACGTCAAAGAAGCATCCGCCAAAACCGGCCTTAAACGGGTGATTGTGACAAACATGGCGGATCTTCTCCCTCCTTGGAAAAAATATCTGGGCGTGCTTTTCGACAAGATCCCTTCCGGAAAGATCGAAAAGAACGACCGGGTCATTTCCTTCCGATCGATGTTGGCTCACCCGCCCTTGGCGGGAAAGACGGCGATTGATCCGTGGAAGGATTTGTCCTACATTCTCTACACCGGCGGCACCACCGGGTTCCCCAAGGGCGTGCAGGGCACGCACATCGGCATGACCTCCTACGTGAACGACGTCACCGAAGACGTGGGCGGCGATCATCTCATGGAAGGCGCAGACACCTATATTGCCATCAATCCGCTGTTTCATATCATGGCGTTGGGCCTGTTCATGGCCGTCGGCTTGAACAAGGGCAACACCGTTATGCTGATGCCGGTCCCCCAGGTAGACGCAATTCTGGCGACGATCGCACGAAACCGTGTTCGGTGGATGCTTGGCGTTCCGACGCTTTACCGGATGATACTCGAACACGACCGGCTCGAGCGCTACGATCTGAGTTCGCTGAAATTTTGTTTCTGTGGTGGAGATGTTCTCCCCGAGGAAGTAAAGAAACGGTGGCGGGAGCGCTGCGGCATCCCCATCTACCAGGTTTACGGCTCCACTGAAGTGGGGCATGTGGCCTACAGCAAGATCGGCGTAGAGCCCAGTCCAAGGGCCATAGGCTTTCCCTTGAAAAGCCGGGAATGCCTGATTGTGGAGCCAGAGACCCTCGAACCGGTGGTCGGGGACCAGAGCGGAGAGCTTCTGGTCACTTCCCCTTTCACGATAAAAGAGTACTATCAAAAGCCCGAGGAAACCCGCAAGGCATTTATCGAGCTCAACGGAAAAACGTGGTGCCGCATGGGGGACTTCGTCAGTGCAAAACCGACGGGTGAGCTGATTTATGTCGAAAGGTCCGCCGACATCATCAAGCACAAAGGGTACCGCGTGTCTGCCTCCGAAGTGGAGGCCACCCTCCAGGACAACCCAACGGTGATCGGTGCGTGCGTGGTGGGTGTTCCGGATCCCAAGGTGGGGGAGCGGATCAAAGCCATAGTCGTCTTGAAGGAGGATGCTCGCGGTGTGGGCGGTACCGAATTGATCAAGTGGTGTCGGGACCGTCTGGCGCCCTATAAGGTTCCGGCTTACATCGAATTCAGGGACATGCTTCCGAAATCAAAAGTCGGCAAACTGCTCCGGCGCGAGATCCGTGACGATGAACGCAGGCGGATTTCGAAGGGGGAAAAGGGGGCGCGTCATGAAGAAGCCAAAAATTGAGCCTTGCGCCAATTACGGAAAACGGCAAAGGAGCATATAAAATGACCGACAGCATTTTAAGCGGCAAGCGCTTGCTGGCCGTAGACGACGAACCCGATGTCCTCGATACCCTGCAGGATATTCTGACGGAACACGCCGGGCTGATTCTGGACCGGGCGACGGACTATGAGACCGGTTTTCACCTGCTCCGCTCCTGGACATACGATGCCGTTATTCTTGACATCATGGGTGTGCGAGGATTCGATCTCCTTAATGCCGCGGTCCACTTGGGGTTTCCGACCATCATGCTCACCGCCCATGCCCTGTCCGCCGATTACCTTAAAAAATCGATTGAGATGGGCGCTCGTGCTTACATTCCGAAGGAAAAAATGTCGGAAATCACCGAGTTCCTGGAAGATGTCCTATCCCTGGAGCACCGATCCAGTCTGATGCATATGTTCAATAAGCTCGGCAGTTTTTTCAACAGCAGATTCGGCTCAAGATGGATGGAAAATGAAAAGACCTTCTGGGAGCAGGTCGCTTCCGGGGACTATGAGCCGAAGCCCGTGATATTCAAAAAGTGACGTGCAGGAATATCTTCTGAAACCTTTCCCCGGCGGCCATGGCCGCGCGTGCACAACTTGACTTTCATTCAATCGGGGTTTAGTTTCTTCCCGGTTTCATCACCTTGCATTGCCTTTTTACCCACCATGGCATCCTGACGGGAGGTGCGGTCATGAAGAGGGTTGAGCTGTTTTTTTCAAACCGCAAATCGTGGGCAGCCGTCCTGGTGGTCGCCCTGGCCGCAGCGGGCTGCGCCACTAGTTCGGGAGGCAGCAGTTCCATGTCGAGTGCTGAGAACTGGGCGTCCCAGAACACCAAAGCCATCATCGGCGGCTTGGGGGGTGCAACCGCCGGCGGGCTGATCGGGGCAGCGCTGCATGGCGGGCCGTTGGGCATCATCGGCGGAGCGCTTGCGGGCGGCCTGGCCGGTGGAGCCATTGGCGACTTTTTAGACGGCAAAGACAAGCAACAGCAGCAGCAGGCGGCCTCCCGGGCCATGGAAACGGCTCCTTCCAAAAGCAGCGTGGCTTGGAAAAACCCGGACAGCGGGCACAGCGGAACGGTAACACCGGTTCGAACCTACCAGAACGACAACGGCCAGTACTGCCGGGAATACCAGCAAACCGTGAACATCGGCAATCAACAGCACCAGGCCTACGGCACGGCCTGCCGTCAGCCCGATGGCAGCTGGAAAATCGTAAGTTGAGCGAATCCGGCTGGCAACCGGTAAACGCTTGCTGCCGAGTATGCCGCCGGCAATTCTTCGAATGAAATGAAAGGATGAAGCGACATGAAAGCGCTGAGTGCCCTGATCATAGCGTTGTGCGTTATCTCGGCCTTCCCGGCGCTCGGTGCCGGCGCCCCCAAGCTTGACACGACGGGCACGATGGGCCTGGCCGACAAGAACGGCGACCAGAAAATGGATCGGGAAGAATACAATCAGCGGATGACGGAAGTGTTTTACTTTGCCGACGTGGACAAGGACGGGGACCTGACGATCGTCGAGCTCGCAGCCGCGGAGCCGGTGGCTCCCCAGGCGTTCCAGAACGCGGACAGAAACAGCAACGGCAAGCTGTCGCTCGCTGAGTTTCTCTACGCCGTGCACATCGATTTCTTCACGGCGGATACGAACCGGGACGGCCTCATCGACATGCGGGAACTCAGGGTGTTCATGGGCAAGTAGCCCGGGTCCCGCCACGTCGCCAAGGCATCTGACCGGTGCATGCCGGCCGCCGGCGCCACGTTTTTTATGCAAGGTTCAATCTGCGGCATTATCTTCCGGGCCGCCCTCGCCGAGGGTGGCTCACCCTTTTGGGCGGTCCTATGCATTCCATCAAGTTCATCGTTTTTCTGGGCGTAGTCACCTGCATCTTCCAGTCCGCGTCCGGCCTCTGGGCCGGAAGCATCTATACCTGGACCGACAAGAACGGCGCGGTTCACATCACCGAGACCCCGCCGCCGCCCGGGGCTGCTGTGGAAGACGTGATGAGCAACCCGCCCGAATCCCCGGCCGCAGTCCAGCCCATCCAGCCGCAGTCGATTGAGAACTGGGAAGTCCAGCAGGCGGAGCAGCAGGCCCGGCAGGCTCAGGAGCAGTTGGAGGCGGCGAAACAGAAGGCGGCGGAGGCGGAGCGGGAGGCGCAGCAGACGATCCGGCAATCCGAGGAGTACATCGACACGCACGACAGCAACCAGTACATGCGCCAGGTGTCCACATACGAATTGAAGCAGGCGGCGGATGCCGCTCAGGCGGCTGAAGCGAAGGCCCAGGAAGCGGCCGACCAGGTGAAACAGGCCGAACAGAACGCCGCCGCCGCTCAGCAGCAGGTGCAGGACGCGCAAGAGGACGCCGTTATATTTAGAGAATCCGAATGAAACGGCTTCAGCCTGTTAACGGTTTCTTCAGTGGGAAGCAGCGAGTCCCGGCAGCGGGCGCTACTTTCTCCGGCGGGGGTGCCAGGTCAGCGCGGGGTCGACGGAGAACACCCTGAAGAACGCCAGTACACGGTAGCTCAGCCAGCCCAGCAGGCCCATCCCCAGCGTGAACAGCAGATACGCGATACCCGGCCCGACTTTCAGCTCGTCCACGACGTACCGGCTGAACTCGCTCATGCCGCCCATACTGGCCGGGATGTTCAGCGCGCCGAAGATGACCGTCAGGATCGCCAGGCGTTTCATCAACACGTTGAGGTTGTTGCTGACGATGGACACGCGCGCGTCCATCATGCCGGAGAGAATGTCCGAGTAGATCTTGGACTCGCTGAAGCACTGGTTGTTTTCGATCTGGAGGTCCTCGACGAACTCGATCTGTTCGTTCGTGAACCCGACGCGGCTCTGGGCGGTCTTGAGGCGGCCGATCAGCATGCCGTTCGACTGGATGGCGCTCAGGAAGTACACGAGGCTTTTCTCAAGCGTGAAGAGATTCAGCAGGCTCGTGTTGTCGCTGGCGTCATTGATGGAGAGCTCCACCTCGTCCGAAAGCGTGTGGATCACGCGCAAGTGTTCCAGAAAGTGGTAGATCGAGCGGTAGATCATGCGCAGGAAAACGTCGGTCGGGGACTGCATGCGCGTGTAGGCCTTGGCGCTGTCGAAGAGGGCCATTTCCTCCGAAAGCGTCACGATCAGTTTGTCCTTGAACAGGAAGGCGCCGACCGAAGACACCTTGAACAGAAAATGGTCGGCCGCCGTGTAGTAGCGCGGCCGCTTGAAAATCGCCACGGTGTGCTTGGGCTCGAACTCGAGCCGGGCGAGCTCGTCGGGATCGAGCGAGGACATCAGGGTGTGCTCGTCGAGTTTGAGCGTGTCGATCAGGTGTCGCTGCTCGGCCTCGTCGGGCTTCACGTATACATGGATTTGCCCCTCTTCCTGGGGGCATTCCTGCAGCCGGCCGTCGACAATCTTAAAGCACTGTCTCAACATGGTGCTTTGCCCTTCGCCCGAGCCGCGGCGCACGCCCCGGCCATTTCCGGCAGGCCCTGCCGGGTTTTCGCTGCGCCGGAATGTGAACAGTCCGTGGCGGCTCGCGGTTCAGCCATCGCCAGGGAGAGTCCTGCCGGCCGGCGGTTAAGATTGAAGCTTTAGTTCTATGCCGTCGACAAGTCAATCAGAAAAACGCTTTGGAGGACCGGCTGGGCCTCCGCGTTCAACCCGATATTCGGCTTGACAGCACCGTTCAGAATAAAGTATGGTTGAACCATTGATTTTTCAGGCAACCTGGTGTTTGGGTCATCAGGAGCCCGGCCAACACCCACCGTCCAAGACGGAACACCCGGCCCCTTCCATGTTCACTAAAGTGCGACAAGTGCGCGCCTTCGAGAGCGTCATCCATCAGATGGAGGCCGCCATCCTCCAAGGCCGCCTTTCCGCCGGCGATCGACTGCCCTCCGAGCGCGAACTGCAGGTGCTGATGGACGTCAGCCGCAACACGCTGCGGGAATCCCTGCGGGTGCTGGAGCAGAAGGGGTTGGTGGAGATCCGCAAGGGCCACCGCGGCGGAATCTTCGTCAAGGAGATCAACGCCGATTCCATGATCGAAAGCCTTGGGCTTTTCGTTCGATCCCGGCGCATCACGATGGAGGAGATTTCGGAGTTCCGGCAGGACCTCGAGGGGTTGCTGACCCGCCGGGCGGCCCTGCGGGCCGGCTCCAAAAACATGGGCGAGCTCAAGCGGCTGCTGAAACAGGCGGCGGATCTGGCTCAATCGGGTGCTGCGAAATGGGATGAGTTCATGCAGGTGGACAGGGAAATACACCTGGCTCTCGCGCGCATCGCCGGAAATCCCCTGCACCATTTTTTTCTGGAAACCGTGCACAGCAATTTCCATCGTTACCACATCAGCGCGTATTTGCCCCGGGATGAGGAAACGATTCAGACCACTCTCGCGGAATTGAAAGAGATCGTCACGGCGGTGTCCCGGGGTGATGCGGAGCGCGCCGAAAGTCTCGCCCGGGGGCATGTGCATCGTGCCACCACGGTCATGCAGCAGAGATCGGCCGCCGGGGGCAGGGCGCGGTCCGCGGTCCGCGCGCCGGTCAAGCATCGCGCACCATCATCATAGAATGCGAAAATCCGGGACAGGAGGTCATCCATGACGACGGTCCGTCTTGAAACCCACAGGCCGATCCCCATCGAAGCTGCGACCGGGAAATCGGGCGTCGGCCAGACCGGGCCCAGCGCCCGTGTGCAGCAAGGGATCGAACGCAACCGCAAGACTCCGCCCGAGCTGCACCCGGAGCGGGCCGTTTCCGTGACGCGCAGCTACCGGGAGACCGAGGGGCAGCCGCTCACCACCCGCCGGGGCCGGATGCTCCTGCGCATCGTGACCGAGCACCCGGTGAAGATCCAGGAGGGCGAGCTCATCGTCGGCATGAAGGCCCTGACCCCGCGCGGCTCACCCGTGTTCCCCGAGGTCAGCTGCGACTGGGTGGAGCGCGACCTCGACCGGCTGGCCACCCGCAGCAGCACACCTTTCCATGTGAGCGAACCAACCAAGCAGATCCTGCGGGCGGAGGTGTTTCCCTACTGGAAGGGCCGGCAGATCGGCGACCGGATCATGGAAGCCGTGCCGGCCGACATCTGGCGGGCCGACGAGTGTGGCCTGATCTACAACTACTTCCGCTCCCGCACCATCGGCCACATCAACGCCGGCTACGCGAAGGTGCTCACCCATGGCGTGGAGGGCATCGTCGCCCAGGTGGAGCAATCCCTGGCCCGGCTCGGCACCCACGACCGGGATTGCGTGCACAAGCGCCAGTTCCTGCAGTCGGTGATCATGGCCTGCGAGGCCGCGGTGCTTTTAGCCGGCCGCTACGCCGCCGAGGCGCGGCACCTGGCCGTTCTGCAGTCCGACCCCGTTCGCCGCTCCGAGCTGTTGGCGACCGCCGCCATCCTGGACCGGGTTCCGGCCAAGCCGGCGGTCACCTTCCAGGAGGCGTTGCAGTCCTTTTGGATCACGCAGTTGATGCTCAACCTCGAGACCGACGGCCACGCCTTCGGGCCGGGCCGCTTCGACCAGTACATCTATCCCTACTACCGCCACAGCATCGATTCGGGCGAGATCACCCAGGCGCAAGCCCAGGAATTGCTCGACCTGTTGTGGGTCAAGCTCGACGAAATCACCCTGGCCAAGGACTCGGGCGAAGTCCAGACCTCGAGCTCCTACCCCGAGTTCCAGAACCTGAACATCGGCGGGCTCACCCGCCAGGGCCGCGACGCCGTGAACGAGGTGTCCTTCATGTGCCTGGAGGCCTTGGAGCGCACGTTGCTGCCCCAGCCCGGGCTTTCGGCCCAGATCGCATCGCTCACGCCGCCCAGATTTTTGATGCGCTGCTGCGAGGTCCTGCGGCGGGGCACCGGCATGCCGGCCATGTTCAACTCCGACGTCATGGTGCTGGGCATGGTCAACCGCGGCAAGACGTTGAGCGACGCGCGCGCGAGCAGCCTGAACGGCTGTGTGGCCGTGTTCTGCGACGGCAAGGACCGCATGGCCTCCACCGGTTACTTCAACCTGGCCAAGGCTCTCGAACTGGCCCTCAACAACGGGGTCGACCGTTTGACGGGCGAGCCCCTGGGGCCGCAGACCGGCGACCCCAGGGCCTTCGCCGGCTTCGATGAGGTGCTCGCAGCTTTCGAGGCCCAGGTCGAACACTTCGTGGCGCTGAAGGTCCGCTACGACAACACCGTGCGCGATATTTATGCCCGCTACTGCCCGGTGCCGTTCACCTCGGCCGTGGTCGACGACTGCATCGCCGCGGCCGTCGACTGGCACGCCGGCGGGTCGCACTACAAGATCGCCACGATGAGCGGGGTTGCGGTCGGCACGGTGGCCGACGCGCTTTCCGGCATCCGCAAGCACGTTTTCGACAACCGCTCCGTCGGCATGCCCGAGCTGATTGACGCGCTTGACCGCAACTGGGAGGGGCAGGAGGCCCTGCGCCTGACGCTGGTCAACAAGACCCCGCACTACGGAAACGACGACGAGTATGCGGACGAGCTCGCCGTGCGGGTGCAGGACATCTTCTGCTCGGCCGTGGAACGCCATTCCGACACCCAGGGCGCCAGATATTGGGTGGACCTGCTGCCCACCACGAGCCACATCTCGCTCGGCGAAGCGACCGGCGCGACGCCGGACGGCCGGCATGCCCGGGCCTGGCTGTCCGAGGGGGTGAGCCCGGTTCAGGGCCATGACCGCAAGGGCCCCACCGCCTCCACGCGCTCGGTGTCCAAGTTGGACCACGCCCGGACCAACGGAACCCTGCTCAACATCAAGATCAGCCCCCAGACGGTGAAGAGCGACCGTGACCTGCAGAAGCTCGCCGCTCTCATCCGGACCTACTTTGCCCAGGGGGGCTTCCACATGCAGTTCAACATCGTCGACCGGAAGATCCTGCTGGATGCCATGGACCGGCCGGAGGAGCACCGCAACCTGCTGATCCGCGTGGCCGGGTACTCCGACTACTTCGTGCTATTGAGCAAAGACATTCAGCAGGAAATATTATCGCGCGCCGAGCATGGGGTTTGAAACGGGCCTAAAACCCCGTCTGCGCCCCGATGGCTGCGTTGCCTCGCGGGTTAAACGCTCACGTACCGACGTGGCATCTCCGCCTTCGACCCGCGGGACTGTGGTTGCCAAGATTTGATCGGACGGAAAAAAGAAAATCCGAAAGGCCGCAGGGAAGCACACCCTGCGGCCTTTCGGATTTTAATGCAGCACGCTGCGGCTGGCCCTGTCGACGATGGCTCCTCCAGCCGCTTCTCCGGTCCGGCGCGTGCGGAAAAACGGTCAGCTGACGGGCACCTGCTCCAGCGCGCTCCTCGGCCGGGCGATCCGCCGGTGGCAGAGAGTGCTGTAGATCGTTGCCGGCAGCACACAGATGGCCGCCCCAAGCGCTATGTTGCCGTCCGGATGGAACATCACCATGAACGAGGCTATGGCCAGCACCACGCGCAGCATCACGTCCGAGCGCTGATTGCGGACAACCCGCCCGAACAAGGCGAAGGTGATGCCGCAGCAGGCGATTGCCACGAGCAGCGTATCCACGATCTGCCCCCAGCCCGGCTTTGTCACAAGCTCGGAGCGGATGAAGATGGCAAACGTCATGAGGGTGACGGGGAGGCAGAGTTTCAGCGCCTCAAACATGGTCTTTACGAATGACGCCTCCGCGATTCGTGCCGAGACCGCCGCCGCGAGCGAGGTCGGCGGCGACAATTCGCCCCAGACCGCGATCAAAAAGCAGAAGAAATGCGCGACCCAGGGATCGATGCCGAGCTTGCGCAAGGGGTCCACGATGATGACCGCCAGCACGATATAGGTGGCCGTCGGCGGCAGGCCGGCGCCGACCAGCCAGCCGAACACCCAGGCCATCAAAACCAGTGCGATGATGTTAAACTCGCCGACCCGCAGCATCATGCCCCCCATGCGGTTGATGAAGCCGGTCACGGTGAACAGGCCGACCATGATGCCGAGCGTGCACAGCAGCAGCGTCAGATAGGAGGTCAGCTCGGCATGCGTCTCGATCATGATGCGGATGTTCTTTAAAAGCGCATCCTTATCCGCCACAGGGTCCTTCAACACGTACTTGAAAAAAAGATAGAGCAGGATGAGGAGCGCGAACATGAAGGCACCGGTATAGAGCCCCGCGAGCTGCTCGCCGTAGTTGAGCCCCCCCATCAGGAGGGTGAGAAAAAGGATCCCCAGGAAGAAGATCCCCGTCTTGATCTGCTCGTACATCGGAATGGTTGTTTTCTCGATCGGATCGGCGGGCATCAGTCTCACGCTCAGCAGATAAACGGACAGGCCGAGCGTGGCGTAGTAGACGAAGGCGAGGGAGAAGCCGCGCAGCGTTACGCTCCAGTAAGACACGCCGAGGAATTCCGCCATCACGAAACCGGCGACCGCCATGACCGGCGGCATAATGAGCCCGCCCATCGAAGCCGCGGTCTCCACCGCTCCGGCGAACTCACCCGGAAAGCCGTAGCGTTTCATCAGCGGGATCGTGAAAGCGCCGACCACCGTGGCGTTGGCCGCGCCGCTGCCGCTGATCATGCCGACCGCGGACGAGGCGAGCACCGCCGTCTGAGGGATCGTAGCCCGCGACTTCCCGGCGATGCGCCGCATGAAATGGACCATCGCCCCCTGGGCATCGAACCCGCGCGCCGCCGCGGCCAAGAGCAGGAATGCCGCGATCGTCGTCAGCGCGATCTGGGAGTACTGCCCGTAAATGCCGGTCGCGAGCTCGACCGTGCTCGATGTGATCACCCGGTAAAACGTGGTCCCCGGGTGCCAGAAGAAATCAATCGGACTCAGATAGCCCCACAGGGTGTAGAAAACCAATACCACGTTCATCCAAAACAGCTCCGAATGGGCGATCCGCGACAGTTCCATCACCAGGAGGAAAACCAGCAAACCCATGATGAAGTCCATCCGGGTGTAGGAGCCCTGTCGCCAGATCGCGATCTGTTCGTACTCCGTCACGAAATGGTAGAAGGCAAAAAGGCAGACGGCAAGATAGATAGCGACAAGGACATGATTGGCGATGGGCGGCAGTCGCTTGTAAATATAACCATTTTCATGCATGCACAGGATCTGCAGCATCATGGCGATCGGCACAAGGGCCGCCACGAGTTCACTCGGGCCTCCAAAGCCGGTGTAAAAGTACCACCCCAGCCAGACGAACATAACGAGCGATAAGACAAACCTCAGGTTCTTGACATTGGCGTACGGCTTGAGTTGCTCACTCAGCACGGCTTTCTCTCCTTTCGATCCAGATGGCCTTTCGACTGCCGAACTGCGGCGCAGATACGGCGGGTGCGGGCGGTCAACGGATCGGACGTCCGGTGCTCGGCCGAACCCCGCGGTAAGCGGGCCGGGCGAGGACCGGCGCCTGTGCGGCGCAGGTCCTCACCCCCGGGCGTCCGATTGCGCGATCACTTGCTGCCGGCGATCTTCCACTTGTCGTTCCAGGCCTTGTGCTCCTTGAGGAACTTCGCCAGCCCCGCATGTACGGGAGCGTCCGGCTCGCCGTTGATGCCTTTCACCTGCATGCCGATAAAGTCGCGCGCCATGGGTTCGAAACCCGGGTCGGCCTTGGCAAGGTTATCGCGTTCAGCATAGAACTTGCTCAGCATCTTGTAGACGATCTCCTCGGGCATATCCGCCAGCATGTTGTAGGCGAACAGGAGGGGCACGCCCAGGACCGTCTTCACGCCGACATCCTTGCTGAATACCTTCGTCGCATCGATCTCCGTGGGCGCGAGGTTCGCCGCGGTCAGCTTCTTGACTTCATCCGGGCTCGGGTTGATCAACTTGATGTCCAGGCGCAGCTCGGTCTCGCGCCAGTAGGACGGAAGGGACTTGCCGGCGGTCGTATAGCAGACAGCGCCGACGATGGTGCCGGCCTGGAGCGCGTCGCCCTGGGCCGCCTCGCCGATCTGGACATGCTTGAAGTTGTAGCCCAGCGCCTTGTAGATGCGCCGGAAATTCAGCCAGTTCATGAAGCCGGCGGGGGTGAAGAACACCGGCTTGCCGCTGAAGTCGCCCCAGGACTTGAACTGGTCGGCCTTCGGGGCATACACGGCCATGAACGACTCCATCGGGTACGCATACCAGGTGTGGACCATCCTCGACTTGGCGGGCTTGTAATCCTTGAAGGCGCCTTCGCCCTTGTAGACATCGGCCATCCCGACGTCGGCGGTGTAGCCGATCTCCGCATCGCCATCCATGGTCGCCTTCATAGCGGCGGTCGTCGATGGATACGGATTGACGGTGACGGTGTATTGGCCACCCAGCGCGTCCTCCAGCACTTTGACCATCTGGGCCGCGACCTTATACCCGTATGAACCGGTGCTGGAGGTGGCCCAGCGGATCGACTTGCGCTCCTGCGCGTTAGCCGGATCGATCGCCGAAAAAGTAAAAACGGCGACAAGGGCTGCCACGAATACCGAAAAGCTGTAAACTGGTCTTTTCCCTGACATCGTATTCCTCCTTCGAGTATGATGGGTGAAACGCGGTGCCGCTGTTTCGAAGAACCGTGTTACGCCGGCCGGAATAAAAGGCGGGGCGGGGCTGAATCTTCTTCAGCTTCCAACCGGGCTTTATAGATATTATAAGGTTATCAATTTATGCAAACACTCTAAAGTTTGATCTCTATTATGGCATGGGCTCTTTGTCAACTCAAACCTTTCCGCCGCAAATCTTATACGGTGGGGGTTTATCCTGCATCGCCATCTCCAGTATGGGTTTCGACCACACCGAGTCCTTGCGAGAGGATCGCACCGCGTCTGACTTGCTCCGCACTCATGAGCTTTTCGGAATTCGCAGGGAAAGGACGCCTTTACCGCCGGACGGGGTAGGGTGATATCCCGTTCGGCTCGTTGAAGGAACCGCGGATGCTGGACGACTACCGGAATTTCCGCCGATGGCAGGGGAAATGATGCAATGCCGAGAGTATTCGGGGAAAAATCAAAGGCCGTGGGCTTCGACCCCACGGCCTTTGATTATTGTGATGGTGTTCTTTCAGGCGGGCGGAACGAAAAAAATCACACCCCCAGCTCCGGCAGACGCACCAGGAGCACCGGAACCTTGCTCCGGCGCACCACGTTGCGGCTGACGCTGCCGATTATGGCCTCCCCCAGCCGCCCCTGCGGGTGATAGCCCATGACGATGAGATCGACCTGCCGGGCCTCGGCTTCCTGGGTGATGCAGTCAACCGTGTCGCCCTGGGTGACCACAATTTCATCTGACCGCAGGTTCTTCTCCGGAAGCTCATTTTGCGCGGCAGTGAACATAGCCCCGAGGGCCTCCCGAATCATGGCGCCCTCCCGCTTTTTGCCGATGAGAACCTGCTGGATTTGCTGTTCATAGGAGGTTTTCAGCTCCTTCCAGCGCTCGCTGCCGATGAATGCTTTCAGATTTGCGCTTTGAGACCCTGATATATCCTCCATTACATAAAGGATCGTCAGCGTGGCGCCGTATTGGTGCGCCAACCCTGCAGCGTAGCTGAACGCGTGTCTCGTCTGCTGTGAGAGGTCCGTCGTGAAGAGGATTTTTTTTATTTGAGGAAGTTGCAGGCTCATTTTTCCCCCTAAAATTTAGAGTTTCGGGATAAGGAAACCCGCTATAAAACGCTAAATTTTTAATCTGATATGGCTTTCTTGTCAACACAAACCTTCCCCAAGCGCAGGCCGGCCCGCATCTGCCGGCCTGCGCTTTTTTGTTGCCGAGCCGGACCGTTCGCCACTATAACCGATTGTCATGATGCCGCTTCCGATTGATGCCGTGCTGGGGGATCTCAAGGCCGCCCTGGGTTCGGGCGCCGGTGCGATTCTCCAGGCGCCCCCCGGGTCCGGGAAAACCACGCGGGCCCCTCTGGCCCTGCTGGGCGAACCCTGGCTCGCGGGTCGGCGCATCGTCATGCTCGAGCCGCGGCGCCTGGCGGCGCGGGCCGCTGCGGCCTACATGGCGCAGCTCCTGGGCGAGCCCGTGGGCCGGACCGTGGGCTACCGGGTGCGCATGGACACGCGCGTTGGTCCCCAGACCCGCATCGAGGTGGTGACCGAAGGGGTGCTGACGCGTCTGATGCAGCGCGACGCCTCTCTGGCAGGGACGGGGCTGGTGATCTTTGACGAGTTCCATGAGCGCCACCTGGAGGCCGACCTGGGGCTGGCGCTCTGCCTGGACCTGCAGGGAGTGCTGAGCCCGGACCTGAAGCTTTTAGTGATGTCCGCTACCATGGAAACGGAGCCCGTCGCCGCGCTGCTCGGCGGCGCTCCAGTCGTCGCCTGCGAAGGCCGGCAGTTCGAGGTGGAGACGCGCTATGCGGGCGGCCGAGGCGGCGGTCAGCCCCTGGAACGGGAGGTTGCGGCAGCGGTGCTCGCCGCGGCCGCCGCCGAGACCGGCAGCATTCTCGCTTTTCTGCCCGGGGCGCCGGAGATCCGCCGGGTCCTGGCGCTGCTGCAGGCATCGCGTTTAGGGCCGGAGTGGATGCTGGCACCGCTTTCCGGCAACCTGACCCGCGAGGAGCAGGACCGGGCCATCGCCCCGGCGCCGGCGGGTCGGCGCAAGATCGTACTGGCCACCAACATCGCCGAGACCAGCCTGACCATTGAAGGTATCCGCGTGGTGGTCGACAGCGGGTTGGCGCGTGCTCCCCGGCTGGATGTCCGCAGCGGCATGACGCGACTGGTGACCCTGCCGGTCTCGCGCGAGTCCGCTGACCAGCGCCGCGGCCGGGCCGGCCGCACGGCGCCGGGGGTGTGCTACCGGCTGTGGTCCGAGGAGGCCCACGGCCGTCTTGCGCCGCGCAGCGTTCCGGAGATCCTGCAGGCCGATCTCGCCGCGCTGGCGCTCGAGTTGGCCGCGTGGGGGGTCGGTTCCCCCGGCCGGCTGCGATGGCTCGACCCGCCGCCCGCGGCGGCGTTCGACCAGGCGCGGCAGCTCCTGTCCGAGGTCGGCGCGCTGGACGGCGCCGGGGCAGTTACCCGCCACGGGCGCCGGATGGCGGAGCTGCCCATGCACCCCCGCCTGGCCCACATGGTGCTGGCGGCGATGGACGCGGGGGCCGGCGGGGCGGCCTGCGACATGGCGGCACTTTTGAGCGAGCGGGATTTTGTGCCGTTTGCGTCTGGAGCGCAGGACTCGGACCTGCGGTTGCGGCTGGAGATCATTCACGATCTGCGGGTGGGCGAACGGTCCGATGCTTCGCGCCGTGTCGTGGACCGCGCGGCCTGCCGCCGTGTCATTCGACTGGCGGAGGCGCTCCGCCAGCGCCTGGGCCTGGCAGCGCAAGGCGCAGCACGGATCGAAGCCGGCCGGCTGCTCGCCTGGGCCTATCCCGACCGCATTGGGCAGCGGCGGGCTGGCGCACCGGGCCGCTTCCTGTTGACCAACGGCCGTGGCGCTTTTTTTGCCGCGCCGGAACCGCTTTCCACTTCGGACTACATCGTTGCCGCCGATCTCGACGGTGAGCGCCGCGAGGCGCGCATCTTTCTCGCCGCGGCCTACGATCTGGAGACCCTGCTCGACCAGTATGCCGGGCAGGTCCACACCCGCAAGATCCTCGACTGGGACCCCCGCAAGCAGGCGGTGGTTGCCGAACGGGAACTGAGGCTCGGGGCACTTGTTCTCAAATCAGAACAGCTCTCCGCGCCGGACCCCGCCGTCATCGCGTCGGCGCTGATCAAGGGGATCCGGCTGGCAGGCATCGGCTGCCTGCCCTGGACCCGGGAAGCGCGGCGCTGGCAGGAGCGCGTGATGTTCGTGCGGCGTGTCGGCGCGGGCGGGCCGGAATGGCCGGACGTGTCGGACCCGAAGCTGGCCGGCTCTTTGGAGGATTGGCTGGGCGCTCACCTCTCCGGCATCACCCGGCTGCCGGATTTGAAGAAAGTCGACCTGGAAGCCGCACTGGCCGGGATGCTCAACTGGCGGCAGCGGCGGGCGCTCGACGAACTCGCTCCAACCCATCTCACGGTGCCGAGCGGCTCGCGCATCCGCCTGGATTATTCCGGTGAAATCCCGGTGCTGGCGGTGCGCATCCAGGAGATGTTCGGCGGAACCGACACCCCGCGTGTCGGCGGCGGCAAACAACCCGTGCTGCTGCACCTGCTTTCCCCGGCGGGCCGGCCCATGCAGGTGACCGCGGATCTGGCCGGGTTCTGGGCCCGGGGCTACTCCGAGGTGAAGAAAGATCTCAGGGGCCGCTACCCGAAGCATCCCTGGCCCGATGATCCGCTTCAGGCAAAGCCGACGCACCGGACGAAAAAAAGCTCAAAGTAAACCCATCCAGAACTTGACCCAGGGTCTATTCTTGAGGCGATCCACGCTCTTTTCCTTAGTGCTCAAGGAATTTGCACAGTTGGTCAAACGCAACAGACGATTACCCAGCATGACTTCATTCAGGCTTGTCCCGTGATTTACCTCCTTGATGCAGGATTCGGGTGGAATGTGTTGCTTGTCGAGGCATGCTCGAAAGGCTGCGCTGATCATGCTTTTTTGTGCTTCATATTTCAACAAAAGCGTTTCGTATGTGGTTTCTCTGCAAAATGTTTTTTCCTCTTCTAGATAAATCTTCGCATTTTTATATTGTGACATCAATCCAAACTTGTATATCCCAAACACAACTGCAGATAAGGTGATGAGAAAGAAAGCCAACCCGAGCATTTTTCCGGACTTGAACAACCGAATGGAATAATAAATGGTCCAAACCATCAGCAACCCGCATGCATAAATGTTTCCGTTTACAGTTCCATTGGCCAGGAAAGGTACGCAGGCAATGGAGGCGATATGGAAGATAGTCGAAAGGAGAATACTAAGATCAGAAGAACTGTTATGCGGTTCGGTATTATTTTTATACATTCGCCTGTCTCAATCGCAAATTCGGATCGACCGACTGTTTTATCTTCATTACAAAAGAATGCATTCAACCAAACAACAGGGCTTTTAAAAAGGCGGGAATGACTGCTGGGGTCCATGCCCCTGCATTTTAATTTTAGACCATTCTATGTTGTGTGTCAAACAATGTTCTGATACAATCCATAGTTGTTCGCGATCTTCAACTCTAAACACACCCATACCAAACCCGAACTTCCCAACATACCATAAAAAACCCCGGTGCTTTCGCACCGGGGTTTTTTATGGCCCGCTTGGGGTAATCGGCCGTTTGCCGCAGGGGTCCACGTGGGTCTATTTTTTTGAGTGTTCCGCCGCCCGCAGCCAGGAATAGACCGGCGGAAGCTCGCCGGGGTTGGGTGCGGTGGGAATATCCAGGAACACCGGCCCTTCCGATGCAAACGCTTGTTGCAGGCCCTCCTCTAAATCGGTGATGGATTTCACGGCATGGGCCTTGAGGCCGAAGCCCTGGGCGACCAGGCAGGGGTTGCCGGCGGTGAAATCCACGGAGTAGAACTTGCCCTGGCTGTGCAGGGCCTGCAGCGAACGGATCCAGCCGAAGGTGGCGTTGTTGAAATGGATCAGCACGGCCGGGATCTTGAGCCGGGCGATGGTCTCGAGTTCGCCGGCGGACATGCCGAGGCTGCCGTCGCCGAACAGGCCCACCAGCCGCGCGCCGGGCTGCGCGAAAAACGCGCCGACCACCGCCGGGATGGCATAGCCCAGGCCGCCGTAGGAGCGGGGGATGATGAAGCGCGAGCCCTTGCCGGCCAGCTTGAGGAAACGCGTGATGTAGGGCGTCGGGGTTCCGGCATCGGAAATGACAATGGAGGGTGGCGTCAGGTGGCGGTTCAGCGCCGTCATGACGCGCTCCGGCCGGATCGGCGTTGCGTCCGAATTCAGCGCCGCCTGCGCCTCCTCCCAGAACCGGCGGCGCAGGCGGTTCAGCTCGTCCACCCACGGGGAGGATGTCCGGGCCGGGGTGGAATGCTTGAGCAGGACCATCAGGTCGTCCAGCACCAGGCGGGCGTCGCCGGCGACGCTGAGCGTATTCGGGAAGTTGTTGCCCAGCAGCTTGGGATCGAGGTCGACTTGGAGGATCTTGCGGTCGGGGCGGTAGGAGGGCAGCGTCCAGCTGATGGTGGACACCGAACCCATCTTGCAGCCCACGTAGAGCAGGACGTCGCCGTCCTCGACCGCGCGGTGGGCGTGGGGGTGGAAGCCGTTGTCGCCGATGACCCCCAGCGCCAGCGGGTGCTCGTCCGGCATGATGCCCTGGCCGGAAATAGTGGTGACCACCGGCGCGCGGAGCCACTCCGCCAGCGCGATGACCTGGGGCCCGGCCTGCGAGTGGTTGGCGCCGCCGCCGGCGATAACGACGGGACGGCGTGCGCCGCTGAGCTGCCGGGTCAGCTCCTCGAGCACCTGGCGACTGCCGCGGGTGCGGAAGGCCGGGTATTCGCAGCAGTCCGGCTCGGCGTAGACCGTGTGCGGCTCGCCCGTGTACTCGCCCTTGAGCGCCTCCTGGGGCAGGGCCAGGTGCACCGCGCCGGGTCGGCCGGAGGTGGCGATGCGGAAGGCGCGGCGGAAGGTTTCCGGAATCTTGCGCACGTCCTTGAGGACACTCGACCACTTGGTGATGGACTCGAAGAGTTTCTGGCAGTCGAGCTCGGTGATGGTCTGCTTGCCCTCGCCGCCGAGCGGGATGTCGGAAGTCATCAGGATGACCGGGACGGAGGAGGCGTTGGCCTCGGCGACCCCCGGGACGGAATAGAGCGGACCTGCGCCGCTGGGGCATTCGCAGATCCCGGGCTTGTGCGACAGGCGCGCGTAGGCGTCGGCCATGAACGAGGCGGAGCGCTCGTCGCGGGCCATCACGTGGCGGATGCCTTCCCCGGCGTCGTAGAGCGCCTCGTAGAGGGCAATGCTGGTGTCCCCCGGGACACCGAAGATGAATTCCACCTGGTACTGCCGCAACATGTCCACGATAACTTTGGCGCCGATCATGGCAAATCTCCTTAAGGCATAAACGCAACAAACTCTACTGACGTAATAGACTCAATCGACCCGGCGACTTTACTCCCTCCGCCCCAGCCATGTCAAATGCCGGTGCGACAAACCGTTTGACGCGTTCGGCATGGCATTCAAGGAGTTCCAGGGATGGAGATCGTGGTGCAGGTCTCCGTGTAAAAAACCGGTTGGTTTGCCCGCCTTAATCTTTCAACGTCGGCTCAAAGCCCCGCAGGGGCGGCCGATCGCTGCACAGGCCGGTTGAGGGTCTACAAGTCCTTCAAGGGCCGGTTGGCCGGGGACTGGGCCGCGGCCCGGTCGAGTTCGCGGAGGGCTTCCTCGATAGTTGCGGAGTCTGCGGTTGAGAGCAGCACTTCTTCTTGCGGGGCACCGGCAAACTCCAGCGCTTCAATTACCCGCTGCACGTCGAGCCGGCGGATGTCGGTAGCCGGCTGGAAAGCCGGCTTGCGGCCTTTAGCGATGCGGGTTTCGGTGAAAATGCCGCTTTGCCTGAGTTCGTCCACCAGTTCCTGCACCCGGCGGGCCGGAACCCGCAGGCGCTGTGAAATCTGCGGGACCGTCGACGGCGCCTGCCCGGCGGCAAAATCCTGGATCACCAACCGCGCAATGCGCAGCGCCAGCAGTTTCTTCTCGTGGGGTCGCAGCCCGGGGCACCCCGTGGCGCTGCAATACGTATCCGCGCTCTGGAACGCGTAGCACAGTTTCGCGCCGAACAGCACCAGGGTCCAGCTTGTCTGCACCCAGACAAAGAAAAGCGGCAGGGCCGCAAAACTCCCGTAAATGGCGTTGTAGCTGGCCACCCCGACCTGAAACTCGATGTAAACCACCTGGACGATCTGGAAAAGAATTCCTGCGATGATGCCGCCGCCCAGGGCCGGCTTGAACGGGACCCGGGTGTTCGGCATGACCATGTAGATCAGGGTGAAGAGGGCGCAGATCAGGACGAGCGGGCTCAGCTTCAAGGCCTGTAAAACCAGCGGGCCCATCATGCCCGCGATGGCGAATTTCCCGGCGATGGCGCTGACCTGGGTGCGAATGAAGACGGTCGCGCCTCCGGCCACGATCAGCAGGATCGGGCTGAAGATCATCACCGCCAGGTAATCGCTGAAGCGCCGCCACCACGTCCTCTGCTTCTTGATAGCCCACATGGCGTTCAGGGCGACTTCGATGTTGCCGAGCACCTTGATCGCCGCCCAGAACATCATCACTACACCGGCGCCGGCCATCAGGCCGCCCTGGGTGTTCTCGAGCAGCTTTCGGGAGAATGCGAGGATGCGCTCCAGCGCCTGCTCCTGCCCGGCCAGTTGCTCCATCAGCTCCTTTTCCAGCAGCTTGTCGAAACCGAACCCCTTGGCAACGCCGAACATGACCGCGCAGACCGGCACGATCGACAGCAGGGTGTAGAACGTCAGGGAGGAGGCGCGCAGCGTGCAATCGTCTTTGAAGAAATCCGCCACCGCTAACGTCAAGGCGCGCAGGAACCGTACCGGCAGGGCTTTCCACTTCGGCAGCGCGTCCAGCTGCGTCGACCACAGCCCGGACAAAAAGAATTGCCGGGTGCGGGATATTGCCGAGCGGATGGTTTGAACGGACGAAAACGTCATGGCGCGGGCTCCTGAACAAGCTCACCGTAAGGTTGCAGGGTAACCGGCGAATCCTACCGCTGGCGAGGCCTCCGATCGTTTCCGTTCGGACCTTTCCGGATGCGGTGAGTATATGAGAAATAATGAGACGAAAGCAATTGAAAATCCATATCTGCGGCCAACCGCTTCCGCGGCGAGCCCATTGACGGGATTACGGCTTTTCACGTATGCTTTCAATACAGCCCGGTTTATTGCGCAGCTCTGCAGACAGGAAACTTCAAACATTTCCAAGGGAGTCGTCATGAAAATCATGGGCGTCATCGTGGTCGACGTGCAAGGGGATTTCACCACCTGGAAAAAGGGAGCACTCGCCGTCGAGGGTACGGATGCGGCATTCATCGAAAAACTCAGGAAAGCCACCGGGGCGCTGAAGCAGTCAGGCTACACCGTGCTCGCCACCCAGGACTGGCATCCGGCGGATCACATTTCGTTTTACACGAACCATCCCGGCCGGAAGCCGTTCGACGTGGTCGCGGTCCGAGACAAAAAACAGGTGCTCTGGCCGCCGCACTGCGTCCAGGGCACCGAAAACGCCAAACTGCTTCTCGATGAGACGTTTTTTGATGCCGTTGTGCAAAAGGGGAAAGATCGGAATTACGACAGCTACTCGGGTTTCCAGGACGACGGCGGGGCCAGGACGGAGATGGATGGCCTCTTGAAAAAAAGAAGCATCCAGGATCTCATCGTCTACGGTATCGCCACGGATTACTGCGTGAAGGCGACGGCCCTGGATGCGGCGAAGGCCGGCTACAAGGCCACCGTGGTGGCAGGGCTCAGCCGAGGCGTGGCCCCCGACACCACGGCCGAGGCGTTGGAGGAAATGAAAGCGAGCGGTATCGCCATCCGCGAGGAACTGTAGCCGACCGGCGCCAACCCGGCCTCCGGACCCGGGGGCGCGGGTGCGGCATCGGTCCCGCCCTTTTTTGCCTCCGCCGAAAGCCGCTTTCCTCCGGCAAGCCTATTGACATTTCAGGCCGTTTGCGTTCTTAAGGGCATCCAAGGTCCTTCAGCTCCTTCTGCCCGGATCAGGCACAATTCATCAGAACGCTGCCTCCTCGGAATTGCGCGTAATGCCTGAGCGCGCACGAGGGGATGACCTCTGCCCGATGGTCGACGTTCAATTGCCTTGCATGGCGATACGGACCGGTCATCGCTTCGCAACCTCACAGCCGAATAAGGAGAATCAGGTGATGGGAATCGTTCGTCTGCTCGACATGGGTCATGGGATCGTACGCCGGGACTTTCTGAAACTCAGTGCCGCCATGGGTGGTGCTGCCCTCCTGAGCGGGGTGCCAAACCTCCATGCCCAGGACAAGAAACGGATATCGGTGGCGACAGGCGGCATGGGCGGGGTATATTTCGTTTTGGGCGGTGGGGTTGCCAGCGTGCTTACCAAGTACGCAGGGGTTGAAGCCACGGCGGAGGTGACCGCCGCCTCGGTCGATAACTGCAAGCTCGTCGGCGCCAAAAAGTCCGATTTGGCGTTCTGCATGAATGATGTAGCCTATGACGCGCTCAAGGGGCAGGGGAACTTCAAGAATGCGCTTGCCCTCCGGACCCTCTGCGTCACCTACCCCAATATTATGCACGTGGTAACCACCGAAGGCACGGGAATCAAGAAAGTGGCCGATCTCAAGGGCAAACGCGTGTCCACGGGCGCGCCCGGCAGCGGCACCGAGGTCAAGGCGCTGCGCACGCTCGAGGCGGCCGGTTTGAACCACGAAAAAGATGTCAAGAAGGATCGCCTGGGCGCGGCCGAGTCGGCCGGCGCCATGAAGGACGGCAAGATCGATGCCTACTTTTGGGACGGCGGTGTTCCCACTTCCTCCGTCATGGACCTCGCTGCCTCCCCCGGGATCAAGATGGTCCTGATCCCCCACGAGGACCTGATTGCACCCATGAGCGCTAAATACGGACCGGTTTACTATAAATCCATCATCCCCAAGGGCGTTTACACCGGTGTCGGTTACGACACCCCCGTGTGCGGCGTCGCCAACATCATTATCTGCAACGAAGCCATGGACGACGCCCTGGCCTATCAGATCACCAAGGTGATCTTCGAACACCAGCCCGAGCTCGCCGCCATTCACAAGGAAGCCACCAATTTTACCCTGGAGAATGGCGCCTCCAACAAGGCCATCCCCTATCACAGGGGGGCTGCCAAATTCTTCAAGGAAAAGGGGGTGAGCGTACCCGCGTGAGCCGGCTAAGTGCCCGGGCGCGGCGCATCGCGACGTTCGCCGTGCTGGGGGTGGCCTGCCTGGTAGCCGGCATCCGGCCGCAAGTGCTGGAGATCGGGCGGGCCGGGCCTCATGTGTGGGTTCGCGAGGGGGATCTGGTCTCCCTGCACTACATCCAGTCCATGTACGGTGTACCGGTGGAGGAGCGGCTCCGGGTGGAGGCCGGGCGCCTGGTGCTCTTCCAGGTCGTCTCCTCTGAGGCTGCCCTCGAGTACCTCGGCATTGAAACCAGGGGCCCGCACAATGCCAGCAGGACGCTTCAGGAATTTTCCGTCCCGGCGGACAGCGTTGGCAACCACGTGCTCTGCGTGGGCGACCGCTGCATCCCGCTGGCAGCGGTTCCGGCGGATGAAGGCCGAATCCTCATCCGGCTGGCGCGACCGCCGCTTTGCACCTATTTGATCCACCAACTCAGGGAGCTTTGGCGATGACTGACAAGCAGACGACGATGGGGACCTCCGGCGCGGATCTCACCGAGGAGCAGCAAAAGAAGCTCGATCAATTGATGGAGGCGGAGGAGGGCGCCACGCGCAAGGTGGTGGGCTTCTGGCATCAGGTCATTACCTGGCTGGCGGTCGCTTTGTCGGCCTTCGCACTTTATACGGCCATTGTCCCCGTCACCACCCAGATTCTCAGAAGCGTCTTCGTGGCATTTCTTCTGGCGCTGTCGTTTCTCTATTATCCGATAACCCCAAAGTACAAGGGCAAGATCACCCTGATTGACATCACCCTGTCGGCCCTGGGCCTGGTGTGCATCGGCTATATGCTCTTCGACTTCGAGGAGTTCATCTACCGGGCGGTGACACCCGAAACATGGGATCTGAACCTCGGGGTCCTGTTCATCCTGCTCATACTGGAAGCCACCCGACGTTCATCCGGCTGGATCATGCCAATCACCTGCATTCTCTTTCTGCTGTATGCCTATTTTGGGCCGTGGCTGCCAGCCCCCTGGACGCACCGCGGCTACGATATCGAGCGCATCATCGGCCACATGTACATGACGCTGGAAGGCGTCTTCGGGGTGCCCATTGACGTGTGCTCCACGATCATCGCCGGGTTCTGCATCTTCGGCGCCTTTCTGACCGTCTCGGGCGCGGGCAAGTTTTACGTGGACTTCGCATTTGCCAGCATGGGGCAGAAGCCGACGGCCGCCGGCCGGGCGGTGGTGGCCACCTCCTATTTTTTAGCGATGGTTTCCGGCTCGGGGGTTGCCAACACCGTGGCCATCGGGTCCGTGGCCTACCCCATGCTGTCCCAGTCCGGCTACGACCGCAACAACGCCGGAGGGTTTCTGGCTGCGGGCGGCATGGGGGCCATCACCACCCCGCCGGTCATGGGGGCGGCGGCTTTTCTGATCGCGGAGTTCCTGCGGATCAGCTACCTGGATGTCATCTTGCTCGCCACCATTCCCGCCGCGCTTTATTATTGGGGGCTGCTGTGGATGGTGGAGTTCGATGCCAGGAAATTCGGGCTGAAAGAGGTCGCGCTCACCCGGGCCGGCACGGCCTCCCAGTTGTTCAAGCGCTATGGCTACCACTTCATTCCGCTGGCAGCCATTGTTGGCTTTCTGGTCGCCGGCTTCACCGCCCAGATCGCCGTTTTTGCAGCGATCGTGACCTGCTTTCTGGTTTCGTTCATTCGCAAAGAGAGCCGGTTCACGCCGCCTAAACTGATGGAAGCCCTCAAACAGGGATCTCTCACCGTGCTCAACGTGGGCGCCATCTGCGCCGCGGCCGGGATCATCGTCGGCATCGTAAGCCTCACGGGGCTGGGGCTCAAGCTATCCAGCATCATCATCGACTATGCCGGCGGCAGCCTCTTCATGACGGCTGTATATACCGGCATCCTGCTTTGGATCATCGGTCTCGCCGTGCCCATCACGGCGACCTACATCATCGCCGCGGTGATTGCGGCCCCGGCGCTGACCAAGCTGGGTGTCCCGGACTACGCCGCCCACATGTTCATCTTCTACTACGCCCTGCTTTCCGAGGTCTCACCGCCCACGGCACTGTCGCCGTTCGCCGCCGCGGCTATCACCGGCGGCAACCCCTATAAGACGACCATGATGGCCTGGAAATATACGCTCCCGGCCTTCCTGCTGCCGTTTATTTTCACGGTGCTCCCCGAGGGGAGAGCCCTTCTCCTGCATTTTGAAGGGATCGATGTGATGAGCGGCGTTTGGACTATCCTATCCGCGTTCGTGGGAATCGGCCTTTTGGCCTCGGGCTGCTCTGGCTGGCTTCTCAAGCGGTCCAGTTCACTGGAACGGGCGATAACGATCGTCGGAGCATTGGGCTTCGTGCTGCCCTGGCACATCGGCAGCTTGGCGGGAGCGGTCTGCGTGGCCGTGGTGGTGGTGCTGCAGAAGCTGAGAAAAAATGCCCCGTCGCTTGTCGCCCTGCACTGAGCGGGTTCTTTTCATGGGCCGGACTTCAGCGCTGAACGCCATCCCGTTTGACGGGCGGGATGGCCGCTTGCCTACGGTAGTTCCGCTTTCACGTGTTGCCCTTTTCCTGCCCCTTGGCCGGTGTCGTCAACACCGCCGCGCTCACTGAGAATCACGAAGGATACCCCCATGCGTATTCTGGTTGTGGAAGATGACATTAAAATTGCCTGCTTCATCATCAAAGGACTGGAGCAGGCAGGTTTTGCCGTCGACCATAGCGGCAATGGCGAAGATGGTCTGTTCCTCGCTCAAACCGAACCCTACGATGCCGCCATCATCGACGTCATGCTGCCGGGCCTCGATGGGTTGTCGCTCATCGCTGAAATGCGGAAGGCGCAGGCCCATACCCCGGTGATCATTCTGAGCGCCAAGCGATCGGTCGGGGACCGGATCAAAGGGCTGCAGACGGGCAGCGACGATTACCTGGTAAAACCTTTCGTCTTCGCCGAGTTGCTGGCGCGGCTGCAGGCCTTGATTCGCCGATCGACGGGAACTGCAGAAGCCGCCAGTCTGGCGATCGGCGATCTTTCCATGGATCTTCTCACCCGCGAGGTTGTTCGGTCCGGACAGAAGGTCGAGCTGCCGCCGCGCGAGTTCAGCCTGCTCGAATATCTCATGCGGCATGAGAACCGGGTCGTGTCCAAGACCATGATTCTGGAGCACATCTGGAATTATAACTTCGATCCGCAGACCAACGTGGTGGATGTCCTGGTGTGCCGCCTGCGAAACAAGGTGGACCGGGATTTTGATCAAAAATTGATCCACACCATCCGGGGAGTCGGGTATGTTATTAAGAAATCTTAGGCAATTCAGGAAGACTCTCGGTTTCCGATTGACCATTTGGTATGCGGCCATCTTCATTTTCAGCTCCCTGATCCTTTTCGCGCTCACGTATTATCTGGTTTCCTCAACGATCAGGGCCTATGACCAGAAAGTTGTTCAAGCGAAGATCAGCGAATACGCGCTCGTGGAGCGGACCGACGGCTTGCCGGCGCTCATCCGGGGCATTCGCCTGGAGCAGGCGAACAACCTGGAATCCGGTCTGCTCATTCGCCTGGCGGATTCCGACAACCGCACGCTCACGGAAACCATTCCCAGCCGGTGGAAAGAGCCTGATCTGAAAAAGATCGTAAACAGCTCCATCCCCGTGTCGGAGGAGCAGTGGCGATTTCCGGTTTCGAATGAGCACGGGGACATGCTCGATGTTTTCAGCCGCCGTCTTTCAGACGGTTCGATCCTGCAGATCGGCAAGAAGCCTCAAAAGCCGGGACACCTCCTGGAGGGTTTCGGAGCCATTTTCGCAGGAATCATGATCCCGGTGGTTCTGGTCGGCATCACCACCGGCTTGTTTCTCGCCCTCAGGGCTCTGCGGCCCATTCGTGGCCTGATTCAAACCGTGCGATGCATCGACGGCGGCAATTTGAATGCGCGGGTACCCTCCCGTCAATCGGACGACGAGCTTGAGGAGCTCGTCCAGCTTTTCAATGGAATGCTCGGAAGGATCGAGGCCCTGGTGGGAGGCATGCGTGAGGCGCTGGACAACGTCGCCCACGATCTGCGCACCCCGGTCACCCGAATGCGCAGCGGCATCGAGACCGCCCTTCAATCGGATTCCGGGACAGGGCCCCTGCGAGAGGCCCTCATGGACAGCGCCGAGGAGTCGGAACGCATCGTCAACACACTGGACACGCTCATGGACATCTCCGAGGCTGAAAAGGGAATCATGAACCTGAAATCAGAAAGCACGGATATCGTTGCACTGGTAAGAGACGTGGCCGATCTCTACCAGTACGTGGCGGAGGATAAGGGCGTGACCCTGTCCACGGCACTTCCTGAGGCGCTTCATGTCCGGGTGGACTCTAACCGAATTCGGCAAGTGGTTGCCAATCTGGTGGACAATGCGGTCAAATTCACTTCCAGCGGCGGTTCGATTGTCATCGAAGCGGTCATGGGCGAGACCGACGTGGCGGTCCTGGTAAGAGACAACGGCATCGGCATTCCGGCTCAAGACCTGCCAAGGATATTCGACCGCCTTTTCCGCGGGGAAAAGGGACGCTCCCAGCGCGGCCTCGGCCTCGGATTGAGCATGGTTCAAGCCGTGATCCGCGCCCACAGGGGGCGCATCGAGGTCGAAAGCAGTCCCGGCCAGGGATCCACGTTCAAGGTGCTTCTTCCGGTAGCGGCCCCCCCGCATTGCCCCGCCGCCTGAATTCAGATCAGCTTCCTCGTCGCCGGCGGCATCCCCGATCCGACCTGCCCAGCCGCAGCTTTCATTTCCGGGAGATGCTCCCCTCTCGGCCCAATCCTTTCAAAAATGTAATCCTGGAGAAAGGTTCAGGTCATGTTCCGGGTGTAGGGTGAGCACCAGAAAAGAGCTGCGGCTCAAATCACCCAGGAGCTTCAACTGGCTGGCCAGCTGAGGCTATCGGGTATTCCGGAAGATACCGCCGCAGGTTTGCGAAAGGAGAAAAAGGATGTCGACTCAACACGCGGAACGCAAGGTGCTCATTACGGGAGCGAGCTCGGGCATCGGCCTGGCAACGGCACGGTTGCTCACGTCAATGGGGCACGAGGTCTGGGGGACGGCCCGCGAGGTCCAACGACTCCCGGCGATGGAGCGCTTTCACCCCATCCGGATCGACCTGAACGACACGACCAGCATCCGGTCCGGGTTTCAGCAGGCCGAGCGGGAAGCCGGAGAGATCAGCGTATTGATCAACAACGCCGGAAGCGTCATCAACGGGCCGCTGGAGGCCCTGGCGGCAGAATGCCTGCAGTCGCAGATGGAAACGCTCTTCCTGGGTCCGCTGGAACTGATGCGTTTGGCGCTGCCCGGAATGCGCCGGCGCAACACGGGCATCATCATCAACGTCACGTCGCTGGCAGGCCGCTTCCCCATTCCCTTTAACGCCGGCTACAGTTCAGCCAAAGCCGCCCTCAGCGTCGCCACTGAATGCCTGTGCCTGGAATTGACCGGCACGGACATCCGCGTGGTCGACCTTCAGCCCGGCGACATCGCAACGGACATTCTCCGGCGCACGCGCATGTTGCGGGGTCCGGTTTGCGAGGCCTATGAGCCTAATCGCGGGCAGTCGCGGATGGCCGAGGAGGAAAAATTCAGCAAGGCCCCGGAGCCTGGCGTCGCAGCTCATGTCATTCTCGACCTGCTGCGCAACGGCTCACCGGCGCCCGTCGTGACGGTAGGCTCGTTTTTTGAAGCGCGCCTGGCGCCGTTCGCCGGGCGGCTTCTTCCGCGCCGGGCCATCCAGGGCGCGATGCGCTATCTTTACGGTCTGGGCCGGCAAACCTCCTGGCCGGCGTTGCTCGAACGCAAGGTGGTGAAATGGAGGACTTGAGCCGGTAGGGATCGGCCAAGTTTCGGTAGCGGGCTGGATGCGGCCGCCACGAGCAGCTTGAGGCTTTCCAGCCGGAAGACCCGGGCGGGCGTGATGGCTGAGATCCGAATCAGCTCAAGTGCCGTCGAATCCTAATTTGGTGTCGGTCCGTTGCAGAGATCGCTGTCCAGCGAAATTTGATCCCGGTCGCTGACGCGGAGCGCATCATCGACCGCCAGGCGGCAGACGCGCTCGGCCTCCCCCGGGTCGGCGGTCTTCAGGTAGAGCCGGGGGCTGCCGGAAGCCGGGATTGCGACCAGCCACGTGGCCAACGAGCGGGTCTTGTGGGGATCGCTGCCGGTGCGCCAGATGCTGTTGTCGGGGCCGGCGGTCCTGTCTTGGCTGAAACGGATGAAATCGTCGGCCGTATAGGGTCTGTTCGGGTTCTTCAGCAGTTTTTCTATGCGCGCCGAACGGTTCGTGCTGCTGGCGCCGGGCTTGCGTTTGAGGTCCGGGAGCGGATCGATGGCACCGTAATGGTTCGTGTGGTGCAGCGTACCGGAGTCCGTTCGTGTGATGGAGCGGCGGCCATCGGGTGCCACTTCGATGACGGCAATCTCCTTGCGGTCCCCGACCAGGTAGAACACCGGGCGGCGGAACAATTCGATTTGCTTCAGGACATCCTCCACGCCGGCACATCGAGCGAGAAGATGGCTCATCAAACCTTTCTTCTGATCGACCCGTTTTCGTTCCGCTGCCGGCACCTGATTGACCGTCGCGGTGACCATGACCAGGCCCTTTTCGTTGACGCCTGCCTTGGTGCCGGGTTCTGCGCCGCCGACCGCGGCGAGCACAACGGACGCGTAACCTTCCTTCGGCCTCACGATGTTCAGCTGCTGCCGATGGTCCGGCGTCCAGTCGCGGTTCTTTGTGATCAGGGCCCCCCCGCCTTCAACGGCATTCCCCGCCGCGCCCCAGAGGGTACAGGCGTGAGAAGGATTGAGACTGAAAACCCACCACACTGCCGCCACCCATGCCAGTCGGAGAGTATACCGCAGCATCATCCCTATCATCATCCCTGTTTCTCCCGAGCAGGCCGCCCACCTTGTTGTCGACCATTTGGTGTCGATCCGGAAAACCATTCTGCAAGAGACTATCACAGCTGCCTGCCGGCTATCCAATATTTTCTGCCCTGCATGAAGGTCCCCCTGATGGTTGCGTCCAGGTCATCGAGGGTTTTCTTTTCGCTTTATTGATGCTCTTTTTCAGGTCTTGTTCCAGGCCGGAATAGCGCATCCGTCTTTCTTCGGCAGCCGTTAGCCGCGCCAAACCGAGCGATCCGCTACGAAGACAACGAGGCAAGCCGTGATGCCAGGCAGCGGATGTGCCGATCGTCAGTTCCGCAGCAGCCTCCCAGGATTTTCATGCCGAATTCCCCGTGCAGTCCGGCGACCGATCGGCCGAACACCTCGGGATCCTCCTCCACCAGGTCGGTGCTGTTGTCCAACTCTTCAGGGTCGAGCGCGGCGGTGTTGGCCAAAAGGCCGACCAGTCGATCTCCGACCGGCGGCGAGGAATTGACCTCATGCCGCAGAGCGGCCCTGAAGATGGAGGCATGCGTGCAGTTGACCATGTACGCCAGCGGCCGCGGGTGGGTGGTGGCATCGATGGCGGCGATGGCCTCCTTCAGGGACGTGCCGTCGAGCAGTGTGCCCTCGGGACGAGCCACAAAACTGATGATGTATGGTTTGCCGGTGGCGGCCATTGCCGATGCCAGCCCGATCGCTTCGCTCAAGGCCGGCAGGGTGGCGGCCAGCAGGAAATCGATTTCGGTTTGCGCCAGCATCGCGACCTGCCAGGCGTGGAACTCATGCGCGTCGGCGGCCGCGAGAGCTTGCCCCGGATCATAGGCATTCCCGCGGCAGCTCAGCAAACCGCAGATGACAACCTTCCGGGCGTACGCTCCATAGCTGCTGCGCAGAGCATCCAGAAACCGGAAATTGTCTCCGTTCACGTCCATCCCGGTTAAACCGGCGGCCGCGATCCGCTCCCGGCTGGCCCGCCAGGTGGGGGTGGACAGAAGCAGCGGCACGTCATGTCGGAAGCCGATGTCCAGGTACTGCCGGTAGATGGCCGCGAGAGCCGCTCGTTTCTCCGCGTGGTAGATAAATCCGGAGTTGACGATATGGGGATCGAGTTCGCAGTCCGGATTGCGGCGCAGGCGCTCTATGACAGCCCCCTCGCCCAGGATATATTTGGACTGTTTTAAAAAATCCGAAAATGGAGTGGGATTCACGCCGCTGTCCTAACGATATGACCATTGTCTCTACCTTTAAAATATATCTTAATTGAACCGTGGTGGAAAGATCAAGCACTTGACATCGCATGATAAAACTGGCTTAACTGGGTCCGTATCCCTCGCTGGAAACTCCTGCCGCAGAAAGGTCCTGCCATGCACCGCAAGATAGTCGTCCTGGTTCTGAGCCTGCTATTTCTTGGTTCTCCGGTCTTTGCACAGGAGGCGCCGAAAGTCTCCGGGTTCACTCCCCAGGGGACCGTGAAGAAGGTGCGGCGGGTGCGGGCGAGTTTTTCCGAGCCCATGGTGGCGTTCGGCGATCCGCGGGCTGCGGCGCCGTTCGAGGTGCAGTGCTCCGAGGAGGGCCGGGGGCGCTGGGCGGACCCGGGGAACTGGGTCTATGACTTCGAGCGCGATCTGCCGGGCGGGATCCGGTGTTCCTTCAAATTAGCCCCGGGCCTGCGAACGCTTTCAGGCAAGGCGCTTGCCGGAAAGCGGGAATTTTCCTTTTCCACCGGCGGACCGGCCATCCGCAACTCGCTGCCTTCCGCCGGCAACCGCGGCATCGGCGAGGACCAGGTGTTCATTCTGGTCTTGGACAGCGTGCCGGACGAGGCGTCGGTCCTGGCCCGGGCGGGATTTGCCATCGCCGGCATCCAGCAACGGGTGGGTGCGCAGATCATCACGGGCGCGGAGCGCGAGGCGATCCTTGCCGCCAACCGCTGGCTTTTTAACAGCGATTCCGACCGCGGCAAGTACGTGCTGCTCCAGTGCCGCCAGCGGTTCCCCCAGAAAGCCAAGGTGGGCCTGGTGTGGGGCAAGGGCATCACGTCCGCTTCCGGGGTGGCGACCGAACAGGACCAGGTGCTCAATTTCGAAACCCGCGAGACTTTTTCAGCCGAGTTCCACTGCGAGCGCGAAAACCCCCGGGCCGGCTGCATCCCGGTGTTGCCCATGCGCCTGCGCTTCAACGCTGCGCTCGACCCCGGGCAGACCGGCGAGGCCGTGCTGAAGGGGCCGGACGGAAAAACATGGAGCACCCCCCTGGGCAAAAACGGCGGCCGGGTGACATTTGAAGGGCCGTTTCCGGCGCAGGCCGACTTTCAGCTCGAGATCCCGGCCGGCATCAAGGACGACGCGGGCCGGGCGCTGGCCAACGCCAATCGGTTTCCGCTCAAGGTCCGCACGGCAGGCTTTCCACCGCTGGCCAAGTTTGCGGCGCGTTTCGGCATCGTCGAACTCAACGCCGACTCGGCGCTGCCCGTGACCATCCGCAACATCGAACCCCAGCCGAAAGCGCGGCTGCTGAAAGTGGACGGCAGCACGACCGGCCAGTTGACCGGCAAGATCGTCAATGTTCCGCCGGGCCGGGCCGAGGACCTGTTGCCCTGGCTGCGCCGGGTCGCCGCCGCCAAGCGGGATGTGTCCGTGTTCGCCTCCGATCCGGCGGCCGAAGAATTCAAGATCCCCAAGGTCCAGGGGGCCGGCGCCTTCGAGGTGGTCGGGATTCCTCTGAAAAAGCCCGGGCTCTACGTCGTCGAGATCGAAAGCGCCATCCTGGGCAAGGCGCTGCTCGATGCGCCGAAGCCCATGTATGTGCCCGCGGCCGTGCTGGTCACCAACCTGTCCGTGCACTTCAAGCAGGGGCGCGAATCCTCCCTCGTGTGGGTGACGACTCTCGACCGGGCCGAGCCGGCGGCTGGAGCGGACGTGGCCGTTATGAATTGCGAAGGCAGGGTCCTCTGGAAGGGCCGCACCGATGCGGACGGCCTCGCGCGCATCGACGCGGAGCTTGCCCCGGCGACCGACAACGCCGCATGCACATTCGAGCTGCCGGAATTCGACACCTTCCAGCTGGGCGCTCTGCGGCGGCTGGGGGAGGGGCTTTTCATCACGGCCCAGACCGGCGACGACATGAGCTTCGTGCACTCGAGCTGGGACGAGGGCATCGAGGCCTGGCGCTTCAAGTTGCCGGCCGAGGTTGGCGCCGGGCCCGTCATCGCCCACACCATCTTCGACCGCAGCCTGCTGCGTGCCGGCGAAACGGTGCACATGAAGCACCTCATCCGCCGCCATGCCATGGACGGCTTCGCCGTTCCGCAGGCGGACAAGCTGCCCGACACCGCCTCCATCCGCCACGCCGGCAGCAACCAGACCTACGAGCTGCCCCTGGCGTGGGATGTGTCCGGGGTGGCCGAGACCGACTGGGCCATCCCGAAGGAGGCCAAGCTGGGTAGCTACAGCGTGACTCTGACGCGCAAGAGCAGCCAACAGGACCAGCCGGCGGAAGGCGAGGAGACGGGCGAGGATGCCGGGGAGGAGTCTTCCGAGTTCGCGGTCTTCCGGAGCCTGACCTCCGGCCGCTTCCGGGTCGAGGAATTCCGTCTGCCGCTGCTCACGGGGACCATCCTGCCGCCCTCGCAGCCGTTGGTCAACGCGAAGGAGGCCGCGCTCGACCTCAGTGTCCAGTACTTAGCCGGCGGCGGGGCCGGGCTGCTGCCTGTGAGGCTGCGCGCGGATGTGGCGGCCAAGCGCCTTCCGGCGTTTGCAGGCTTTGAGAATTTTGTGTTCGGCAACGGGCCGGTCAAGGAAGGATTGGTGCGCCGCGGCGAGCTGGAGGATACGGGCGAGGGACTCAGCGGCACGCCCAAACCGAAGCTCATGACCGTGGATCTATTGCTGGACTCAGCCGGCACGGCGCGCACCGTCGTGCCGGGCCTGCCGACGGCCGACGCGCCGCAGGACATGACGGCGGAAATGGAGTTCCGGGACCCCAACGGCGAAATTCAGACCGTCGCCAGTCGGATTCCCCTGTGGAATGCCGGACGCCTCATTGGCATCAAGCCTGACAGTTGGGCGGTTTCGAAGGAAGCCCTCAGGTTCCAGACGGCGGTGGTGGACCTGTCCGGTCAGCCGGTCGCCGGGGCGCCCGTGAAAGTCGACCTGTTCGAACGCAAGGTGATCTCCCATCGCAAGCGCCTGGTGGGCGGGTTTTACGCCTACGATCATACCGTGGAGATCAAGCGGATCGCGACCCTGATCGAAGGCAGGACCGATGCGAAGGGGCTGCTGCTCTGCGAAACCGCATCGCCGCTGTCGGGCGAAGTGATCCTGGCGGCCGAAAGCCGGGATGCAAGCGGCAACCGCACGTTTGCCAACCGGTCGGTGTGGGTGGCCGGAAAAAGCGAATGGTGGTTCGAGGCCGCGGACCACGACCGCATGGATCTGCTGTCCGAACGCAAGCGTTACGAGCCCGGAGAGTCCGCTGTGTTCCAGGTGCGCATGCCGTTCCGCGAGGCCACCGCGCTGATTTCCGTCGAACGCGAAGGCGTGCTGGACACCTGGGTGCGGAAGATCTCCGGCCGCGAACCCGTGGTGCACATTCCCATCAAGGACAACTACGCGCCCAACGTCTTCGTATCGGTGCTCGCGGTGCGCGGCCGCACCGGCGCGGTGCAACCCACGGCCATGGCAGACCTGGGCAAGCCCGCCTTCAAGCTTGGTATGGCCGAGATCAACGTGGGGTGGCGCGCGCATGAGCTGAAGGTGTCGCTGACCACGGACCGGAGCGTTTACAAAGTCCGGGAGAAAGCCAGGGTCACGGTTCGGGCGGCGACGGCTTCCGGCCAGCGGCCGCCGGCCGGAAGCGAGGTGGCCCTGGCCGCCGTGGACGAGGGGCTGCTCGAACTCATGGCCAACAAGAGCTGGGACCTGCTGCCCGTCCTGATGGGGCGGCGCGGTTACGAAGTGCAGACCGCCACGGCCCAGATGCAGGTGGTGGGCAAGCGGCATTACGGGATCAAGGCGCTGCCCCAGGGAGGCGGCGGCGGGCGTCAGGCCACGCGCGAGCTGCTGGATACTCTCCTCCTGTGGAAAGCCCGGCTGCCCCTGAACGAGTTCGGCGAAGCCGAGATCGAAGTACCGCTCAACGACGCCATCACCTCCTTCCGCATCGTTGCGGCGGCGACCGGCGGGACAGGCTTCTTCGGGATGGGCGCTGTGTCGATCCAGTCCACCCAGGATTTGATGGTGTTCTCCGGCCTGCCGCCGCTGGTGCGGGAGGGCGACCGTTTCTGCGCCGGCGTCACCGTGCGCAACACCTCGCGGCAGCAAGTGGCGGTAGAAGTTTCCGCCCACGCCGCCGGCATATCCCCGGTGCCGGCGTCCCAGACGGTTTCCCTGGCAGCGGGGGAGGCGCGCGAGCTTTTCTGGGACGTGACAGTACCTTCCGGCGTGGAGGAGGTGGCCTGGGAGATCGACGCGGCGGCCAAAGAGACGGCCGCCCGGGACCGGTTGCGGGTCGTGCAGAACATCGCGCCGGCCGTGCCGCTGCGGGTGTTCCAGGCGAGCCTGAACCAGCTGGAGGGGCGGTTTGCGCTTGGCATCGCGCGACCGGCCGATGCGCTGGCCGGCGGCGGCGTGCGCGTGAACGTCCGGGGGAGCCTCGACGACGGGTTGAGCGCCGTTGCCGACGTCATGCGGCGCTACCCTTACGGGTGCATGGAACAGAAGATTTCCGTGGCAGTGGCGCTGCGGGATCGTGCCCTGTGGGAACGCTGGGTGGCCCAGATTCCGGCCTACATGGACGGCGACGGTCTGGTGAAGTATTTCCCGTCCACCACGCACGGGGACCCGGTGCTGACCGCCTACATCCTCGCCATCAGCCAGGAGGCCGGCTGGAGCCTCCCTCAGGATCTGCTCCGGCAGGCGGCCCTGGGCCTCAGGCGGTTCGTGGACGGCAGCCTCGTTCGGTATTCGCCGCTGCCCACGGCCGACCTCGCTATCCGCAAGCTCGCCGCGCTGGAAGCCCTCTCGCGCTACGGCGAGGCCGAGCCCAAGCTGCTCGGTTCAATCGCCGTCGACCCGAACCTGTGGCCAACCTCGGCCGTGATCGACTGGGTGGGAATCTTGCTCAACATGCCGGCTCTGCCCGACCGCACGGAACGGCTGGCCCAGGCCGAGCAGGTGCTCCGAGCGCGGCTAACTTACCAGGGCACGGTGATGGCTTTCTCCACCGAGGCCTCGGACCGCCTGTGGTGGCTGATGGTCTCAAACGATGTCAATGCCGTGCGCCTGGTGCTGACGGCACTGCGGCTGGACGCCTGGCAGGCGGACATGCCCAGGCTGGCGCGCGGCGCCCTGGCGCGGCAGCGGGCCGGGTGCTGGGATCTCACGACCGCCAATGCCTGGGGCGTTTTGGCCATGGAGCGGTTCTCGCGGAAGTTCGAAACCGAGCCGGTCACCGGCACGACCCGCGTGGACCTTGCCGGCCAAAGCCGGGCCATAGACTGGACCGCTTCCCCCAAGGGCGATTCCGCGCTCCTGTCGTGGCCGGCTGAAAAGGCCGAGCTTGACGCGCTGCACCAGGGGATGGGCAAACCGTGGTTGACCCTCCAGAGCCTGGCGGCGATCCCGCTGAAGGAGGCGCTTTCAAGCGGGTATTCGATCCGGAAAACGGTTTCCGCTGTGGACCGCAAGACGCCGGGCCGCTGGAGCCGGGGCGATATCGTGCGCGTGCGGCTCGAGATCGAGGCCCAGGCGGACATGACGTGGGTGGCGGTGAGCGACCCGGTGCCGGCCGGCGTCACGATCCTGGGCACCGGCCTCGGCCGGGATTCGCGGATTCTGACCCAAGGCGAGGAGCGCAAGGGCCGGGTCTGGCCGGCCTACGAGGAACGCTCGTTCGGGGCCTTTCGGGCCTACTACGAGGTCGTGCCCAAAGGCGCGTGGACCGTGGAGTACACCCTGCGCCTCAACCAGAGCGGTTCGTTCCAGCTGCCGCCCACGCGGGTGGAGGCGCTGTATGCGCCGGAGATGATGGGAGAGATACCGAACAGTATAATAGAAGTTTCTCCGTGAGTTCGGATTTAATCTCATGGCCAGCAGGTTTTCATGGAAAAGTTGCCGGTACGGCGTCGCCGCGTTGTTGGCCCTCCTGACTGCGGCCGGCGCGGCCCTGGCTCAGCCGACCTACCAGGAGGTGCGGGCAGGTTTTCGCGTTTCGGATACTTTGCTGCTCGACCGCAACGGCGCGGTGCTGCACGAGCTCAGGACCGACCCGGGTCTGCGGCGGCTCGGATGGGTCGAGTTGGACACAATTTCGCCGGCGCTGCAGGCGGCGGTGGTTCGGGCAGAGGACAAGCGCTTCTGGGCGCATGGCGGCGCGGATTTTCGAGCACTGGGCGCGGCTGCGGTCCAGGGCATTTTCTCCGGCAGACCCCGGGGGGCCAGCACCATCACCATGCAGCTTGCGTCCATGCTGGACAAGAGCCTGCAGGGGCCCGGCGGACGCCGCTCGATCTCCGAGAAGTGGCGGCAGATCCAAGCCGCCTGGCACATTGAGGAGCGCTGGAGCAAGGCCCGCATCCTCGAAGCCTACCTCAACCTCGTCTCCTTGCGGGGCGAATTCCAGGGTGTAGCGGCGGCTTCGCGCGGGCTGTTCGGAAAAGAGCCGCATGGGCTCGACGTCGCCGAGTCGCTGCTTCTGGCGGCACTGATCCGCGCACCCAACGCTTCCGCTGCGGAGGTTGCCGAACGGGCCCTGCGGCTGCGGCAGGCGCTGGGCTGGGCGGCGGAAAGCGAAGAGATTCGCATCCTCGCGGGCCAGGCGATTTCACATCCCCGGCCGATTCGCCCCCGAGTCGATCTTGCGCCGCACGCGGCCCGGCGGCTGCTGCGGGGCAAGGCCGGGGAGGCGGTTACCTGCAGCCTCAACGCCGATGTCCAGCGGTTTGCGCTGGAGCGACTCGCCCATCACCTTCTGCCCCTGAAGGCGCAGAACGTGGGGGAGGGGGCCGTGCTCGTGGTGGAAAATGCCACCGGCGATGTGCTGGCCTATGGGAGCACCACCGCGGATCCTGCCCGGTTCCGCTTTGTGGACGGGGTCACCGCCCGGCGGCAGGCGGGGTCCACGTTGAAGCCGTTTCTCTACGCGCTTGCCTTCGATCGCCTGATCCTGACGCCGGCCTCCCTCCTGGACGACAGCCCCCTGGACGTGACCGTGGACAGCGGGATCTACCAGCCCGGAAACTACGACGGCGGGTTCAGAGGCAGCGTGAGCGCGCGCAGCGCGCTGGCTTCGTCTCTGAACATCCCGGCGGTGCGCGCCCTGGAGATGATGGGGGGCGAAGCCTTCCTGCGAGCGCTGCGGGAGCTGGGGTTCCACGGGCTGCGCGAGGCCGGCGACTTCTACGGGCCGGCGCTTGCGCTCGGCGCCGCGGACGTGACCCTCTGGGAGCTGGTGAATGCGTATCGCGCCCTGGCAAACGGCGGACGAACGGGCGAGTTGTTCTTGACGCGGCCGGCGCAAGCCCCGGAGCTTGAGCCCGTGTTTTCTCCCGCGGCCGCGTTTCTCGTCTCCGATATCCTCGCCGATCGCGAGGCCCGCAGCCTGACCTTCGGTCTGGAGAACGCCTTGGCCACGCGCTTCGGGGCAGCCGTTAAGACCGGCACCAGCAAGGACATGCGCGACAATTGGTGCATCGGCTACTCGCCGCGTTTCACGGTCGGCGTGTGGGTGGGCAATTTCACGGGCGAGCCCATGTGGGATGTGAGCGGTGTTACCGGCGCCGCGCCGGTCTGGCTGGAGGTGATGAACCTGCTGCACCGGGACGGTTCGCGCCTGGCGGCGGCAGTGCCGCCGGGGCTCGTGCGCGGCCCGGCCTGGGCGCCTTCCGGAATGCGGGAGGAGTGGTTCATCCGCGGCACCGAGCCCGACGGCGCTGCTTCATTGCGCCCCGAGGCTGCCTCGCGGATCGTTTATCCTGCGGACGGCGCCGTGTTTGCCGTCGACCCGGACATCCCGGGAGGCCGGCAGAAAATTTTTTTTGCGGCGGCGGGCGGCGAGGAAAGAACGCGCTGGGTCTTGAACGGCCGGCTGCTGAATGCTGGCCGCAGTCGTGTGCCCTGGATCCTCGTCCCGGGAAAACATCGCCTTTCGCTCAGCGCTCCGGATGGTCGCACTCTCGACACGGTGACGTTTCGGGTGCGGGGAGCCGCTCGCCCGGCCTCTTGATCCTTACCTGGATCGCCAAATGAAGTTAAACGATCGAAATTGACATCGGCCGCGGGGTTTGTTACTAAAACACGCCTTTTCACATTTTGAACCCCCATCGATTCGCCGGCCGGGTGCCATGGGTCCCTACGAGGCCCCGGCGGATCGGCCGAGCGGAATGCCGAGATCATGCTCAAGCAACTGATTGTTCATTTACCCTCTCTTCCTATCGGGAACGTACTGGGCCGCGCACTCTACTTCCTCGACATCCCCCATCACCGGGTCGTGCGGCGCAACCTGGCGTTCGCCTATCCGGAGCTTTCAGATTCTCAGCGCCGGCGCTTGGCGCGCAGGGTATTTCAAAATTATGGGATCAACCTTGTCGATTTGTTCCAGCTGGGCTGGATGCGGCCGGAGGACATCGCCCGTCGCGTCAGGCTTTACGGGCTCGAGCACTTCCGGCAGGCGTTCCTGCAGAAGCGTGGTGTGATCGCGGTTTCCGCCCACATGGGCAGTTGGGAGTTCGGGATGCAGGCCCTACCGTGCGTATTCGGCATGAATCTCACGGCCGTGGCGAAAAAGTTCAAATCAAATTTCGTCGAGAACTGGATTCACTCCGTGCGCACGCGGTTCGGGAACTCCATTCTCTACAAGAAAGACTCGCTCGCGGACATGACGAAAATCCTCCGGCAGGGCGGGGTGCTCGCCATCCTGGTGGACATGGCCCGCCGCAAGGACGGCGTCGACGTCCGGTTTTTCGGGAAGAAGGCCACCGCGACCCCGGCGGTGGCCATGCTGGCGCTGAGGTGCCGCACCCCGGTGCTGCCCGTCTTCTGCGTCCGGGAACCCGACGGCCGCCTCGGGATTCACGCCGGGCCGGCGGTCGAGATGCGCAGGACCAAGGATTTGAAGGCGGACCTGGTCGAGAACACCCAGCGAATCACGGACGTGGTGGAGCGGGTGGTGCGGAAACATCCCGAGCAGTGGTTCTGGCTGATGCGCAGATGGAAGGAGCACTATCCGCATCTTTATGAACCGCGGGGTTGAGGTGCTCTCGCGGCGTTGACCATGGATGAATCAGGGTCTCAAAAATCAGCCCATATCCCACCTGACGTCCTCCATGAATCATATGCTTGCAGCTACCGCTTGGTTTGAAACTCTAAAAAAGTTACGTGCGGCTGCCACGGTGCGCCAGAATTAACGAACGGGTATCAGATCATTGTCCGTGTGAATGAATTTAAGTCCCTCCCGGGAAATCACTGCCAGTCCCAGCGCGACTCTATCCTCAATCGGTTCTGCGGGCGTCAGAGGCTCAGCGGCAACGATCTCGGCGACGCCGTCTTTGAGGGTCACCTTCTCAATGAGCGCAGGATGGTATATTTTGACGTTGCGTACAAAGACCACGAGAGTCTTGTTGAAATCGACCTGGGGCAAGGCGGTGCCCGGTTTGAGAACCTGCCAGACCGATGCAAACGTCTCCGCGTCGCCGATGTATCCGAGCCGGGCCTGACTCTGCCCTACCGGGAGACGATCGAGTTGGGCCACCGGATAGTCCCCCATCCATTTCTGCAGAATGGGGCGATGGTTTGGCTTTTCGCTTTGAAAATCTCTCAAATTTATTTTAGTTCCTCCCTTCGCGAAAGCATCGGATGAAAGTAAGACGAGGGAGCAAAAAACGATAACCATCCGGAGAACATTTTTTTTCATATCGCACCCGACTCGATAATAATTTTGCGCCTTTCTTGTCTTTTTCTTGATGGTTTTTCAGTTCCGCCTTTTTTATCCGCAGGTCTTAACCAGCTCCGCCAGCCCGAGCCGTTTCAGCGTGGCTTCCTCCGGCACACCCGTTTGCGCATTCCAGCCCATGGCGGTGCGATATTCGCCCGCCAAGCTGTCCACGTCGATGGTGACCCCGGCCAGGGGCCCTGCGGCGAGCGGCGGACGCCCGGCCATGCGGTCGGGCAGCCGCACGTCTGCCGCCTTGATTCCCTCGCGGATGTTGAAGCTCTGGCGCAGGGTCTGGATGCGCGCACCGGTGGCGAGGGCTTCCGTCACATCGAGACCCCAGCCGGTGACGGCATTCATCAGTTCGATCAGGGGGTAGTTGCCGAAGAACATGAAGGGCATCACACAGACTCCGGCACAGTTGCCGATCTGGAGATAGCCCGAAGCGGTCGCGCTCATGGGGCCTTTGCCCGTGTAGGCGTAGCGCTCGAATTTGTCGATGCGCAGCTCGGGATAGGGGCCGTAGGCTCCGGGGCCGCCATCGAGACGCGCCATTGGAGCGGCCGTGTGCCGGCCGGGGGTGGGGTCGCACACAAAGCCGGTCCCGCGGCTGGGAAGAAAGAGTGCGTTGTGCAGCCCGGGCTCCTGCCCGCCGACATGCATGGCACACGCCGCGGCGTTTTGGCCGATCCGGCTCGCGGCCGCCTTCACTCCGTCCGCGAGCAGGTCGCCGATGCCCTCCCGCCGGATGACCTTGTCCAACAGGGCTACCATGGCGGCTCCGTTGCCCCAGGCGATGCGGATGCCGTCCGTGTCCGCCGCGGTGAGAATGCCCTGCTCGAAGCATTCCATGGCGAAGGCGAGCACGTGGCCGGAGGAGATGGTGTCCAGTCCGCTGCGGTTGCACATGTCGTGCAGCTTGATGATCGTCTCGAGGTCGTCGCACAGGCACAGCGGCCCGAAGGCGCCGATGGTTTCGTATTCGGGCTTGTGAACCTCCCCCACGGGATATTTCCCGGAGGAGACGTTACAGATGCCCCCGCAGGCGATCGGGCAGTTCGCACAGCCGTATTTCCGCATCTGAAAGCGGATGACGGCATCTCCGTCGGCGACCTGCTTCACCCCCGGGAATGCCTGGTCGCCGGCCAGCCGCCAGTTCTTGATGGGGGTTGCCCCGCTGGCGACGAGGGCGGAGGTGAAGCCGCAGGTTCCGTGTTTCATCAGCGCCTGGGCCATGCCCGGCAGGTCGCGTAATTCCTTGGAGAAGGCCTTGACGAGCCGGCTCAGTTCAGCGGGATTCGCGACGGGTACTTTCGCGTGGCCGCGCACCGCCAGGGCCTTCAGCCGTTTTGAGCCCATGACCGCTCCTACGCCCGAGCGGGCGGCGATCCGGCCCCGGTCGTTGACGATGCCCGAGATCAGGGACAAGCGCTCCGAAGCAGGGCCGATGCAGGCAACACGGACTTTTGAGTCGCCGAATTCCGTTTGAAGGCTGTCTTCGGTATCGATGGTGTCCTTGCCCCAGAGGTGCGCGGCGTCCCGGATTTCGACGCGGCCGTCGGTGATCCACAGGAATCTGGGGGCGGGAGCCATGCCGGAGACGAAGACGGCGTCGAAGCCGGCCGCCTTCAACTCGGAGCCGAAATAGCCGCCGGAGTTGGCATCGCCCCAGCCGCCGGTAAGCGGCGACTTGCAGAAAGCCATATAGCGCGCGCCGGTCGGGGCCTTGGTGCCGGTTAGCGGCCCGGCCGCGAAACCCAGAGTGTTCTCCGGACCCAGCGGGTCAACTGCTTTCTTCTGATGATCGAAGAGGATCCGGGCGCCGAGCCCGTATCCGCCGATGAAGGTGCGGGCCAAATCGTCGGCCAGCGTTTCGATCCGGATGGTGCCGCTGCTTAAATCCACGAACGCAAGTTTTCCCATATATCCGGGCGTCATGTCTTGGTCCTCCTGAAGTGATATCGAGCGGATCTTATACGCTCGTCGGCAGTTTGGCAAGACGGAGGAGATGGGCCGAAGGCGGCCTCTTGTACGGATCGCAAAATAGGGTATTATAAAGGCAGGCCACCGCCGAAAAGAGCATGGGGCTGGAATTCAGAAGGAAGGCAAGATGGCCATGTTCAAGTTTTTGGACTTTTTCCGCAAAAGCCGGTCTGCCGAGTGCAGCGGGGCGAACGACTCCGTTTTCCACCGCAAGTACGCGGGCTTCAAACGACTGCTGCTTTCCAACAACCGGGCGCTCGAGATCATCGCCGGTCTCGAAAACACAATCTACCAAGACCAGCCTTTCACATACATGTATGCCGTATCGCAAACGCAATCTCTCGTCGTGGAAGTCAATTCCATCGTGCAGGAGCTGAATGAACTCTCCGGGCACAAATATCCCGAGCTGCAGCCCGCCGCCCAGCGCATCTCGGAAAAAATCTTCGCTGAACTGCTCCACAAAAGGCACTTCGAGGACACGAGCTTCGTGCTGCCGATGGAGAGGCTCAGCCTCGAAAACGCCTCGGAGGTGGGCGGAAAGGCGGCCAACCTCGGTGAAGTCTACAACCGGGCACACCTGCCGGTGCCGCTGGGCTTCGCCATTACAGCCTATGGCTATCAGCTGTTTCTCGATTATAACGAGCTGGCCGAGCTGATTCAAAAAAAACTCGAGGACCTGGACATCAACGACACCGATGCCCTCATGGCGGTCAGCCAGGAGATTCAGAACCGGATCGTCGATGCCGATCTTCCGGCCGATCTCGAGACCTCTATTCTGCAGGCGGCGCAGGCCTTGAAGGCGCACCTGCCGCACGACTTCAAGCTTTCCGTCCGCAGCAGCGCCACCAGCGAAGACAGCGAGGCCAGTTTCGCCGGCCAGCATGCCACCGTGCTCAACGTCAGCGAAGCCAACCTCATCGAAGCCTACAAGGACGTGGTCGCGAGCACCTTCAGCCCGCGGGCGATCTACTACCGGCGTCGCCGCGGCTATCGCGATCAGGACGTCAACATGAGTGTCGCCTGCATCGTTATGATTCATGCCAGGGTGAGCGGCGTCATGTACACCGTCGACCCCAACGACAGCCGGCATGCGGTCATCATGATCAGCGCCGTCTGGGGGCTGGCGGCCGACGCCGTGGAGGGCGCGGCCGCCACCGATTTCTACCAGGTTCACAAAAAAACACGGGCCCTTGAAGCCTCCGAAATCGCGCTGAAGGAGCGCCGGCTCAGGCCGGACGCGGCGGACGGAGTCCTGGAGGAAGATCTGCCCGAAGACCTGAAACGCGCGGCCTGCCTCACGGGAGAGGAGATCCGGCTGCTGGCCGACTATGCCGTGCGGCTGGAGAACCATTACGGGTATGCCCTGGATATCGAGTGGGCCATCGACTCGCAGGGCAAGCTCTACATCCTTCAAGCGCGCCCGCTGAAGCGGTCCCAGCGCTTCGGTGCGGAGACGGTGGGCGTTACCGACGCGCCCCCCGAGGCTGCGGCCGTTCCGCCGCCGCTGATTCTCCACGGCGGGCAGACGGCTTGCGACGGTGCGGCTTCAGGCTATGCCTACGTCATTCAGTCCGATCACGTCCTGCATCACATCCCCGAAGGTGTCGTGGTGGTCGCCCGCCAGACCTCGCCGCGCTATGTGCCTCTCATGGGCCGGATTCGGGCCTTCATCACCGACGTCGGCAGCGTCACGGGGCACATGGCCTCCGTGGCCCGTGAGTTTCGGATCCCTACACTCGTGGGAACCGGCAACGGCACCACGCTGATCGCGCACGGGGAGGAGATCACGGTGGACGCCACACGGCGCATGGTCTACCGCGGACGGGCGGAGCACCTGCTGACGCAGAAAATGGCCGTGAACCCGATGAAGGACAGCCCGACCTACAACCTGATGAAATCCGTCCTCAGGCGCATCGCCCCGCTGAGCCTCACCGATCCCCAGCAGGACAACTTCCACCCGGCCGGCTGCCGGACGCTGCACGACATCATTCGCTTTGCGCACGAAATGTCCATGCAGGAGATGTTCCGGATCAGCGACGATGTCGCCCCGGATGAGTGCGGTGCGGTTCCATTGCGGGCCTTCCTGCCGATGAAAATTATTCTAGTGGACCTGGGAAACGGCCTGCGCAAAGGTTTCAAAGGCTCCCACGCCGAGTTGGACGATGTGACCTCGATTCCGCTTCAGGCCCTCCTGAAGGGCATGAAACACGAAAACGTGGACTGGTCCCGGGACGTCGGCATCAGCTGGGGCGGGTTTGCTTCGATTGTCGCCCAAACCGCCATCCGCGACCCCACGAAGGAAGGCCGCATGGGGGCACCGAGCTACGCCGTGATCGCCGGCCACTACCTCAATTTCAACTCGCGCCTCGGCTACCACTTCACCACCATCGACAGCTATTGCGGGCCGGCGGTGAACGACAACTACATCACCTTTTATTTCAAGGGAGGCGCGGCTGACATCGGGCGACGGTCGCGGCGCGCCCTGATGATCGCGCAAATTTTGAAAAAGCTGGACTTCAAGGTGGAACAGAAGAGCGATATGGTCCGGGGCGAAATGAAGAAATACCAGGAGGATCACCTCCGGGAGCGACTGGACCTGTTGGGGAGGCTGCTGGGATCGGTGCGCCTGCTCGACATGCACCTCTCCGAAGACCATCAGGTCGATTGGTATGTGGAGCAGTTCCTGAAAGGAAACTACCAGTTTGCGCCCGCAGAAGGATGACGATCCGATGGCATGGAAGACTTCATCCGCATCCGGGCGGCGCTTCAGACCGGGGCTGCTCGTTGCGGTTCTGTTGACGGTGCTCGCCCCGGCGGTGCAGGCGCAGCCGGCCGCCGATCCCGGGCGGGTGCCGTGGACGTTCTTTGCTCTGCAGGCGGAACGGTTGGGAAACCGCATCACCACGGAGGTGCGGATCGCCACCCTTCCCGCCGCGGCGGAGCGGGCGCGGTTCCTGCCGGGCCCCAAGGGGGTTCCGTTCAGCCCTTCGGGGCCGGAGCTGTTGAAGCTTTCCGTCACCACCGTGATGGGGATCCTGGGCCGGCCGCCGGTGCGGATTGAAAGCCACGTTTGGTTCGACCCCCGGGACGGCACACCGCTTTTCCGCGTCCGCACGCGTTCAGGAGGGAACGACTATCACCAGTTGTTCTGGTTCACCCGGGAGGGAGTTTTCCGGCGCCAGCGCGAACCGGCATCACCCGCCGAGGCCGCACGGTCGCCGGAATCCTGGACCAAGCTCGGAGAGCATTTCTACCCCTATGGGCCGGCAGCACCGAGCTGCCCTCGGATCTTGGAGGCTTCGATCCTGATTTACTTTCTGTCGGCGACCCCGGTCACGGAAAAGGAGGGCGCGCCGTCCATGTGCGTATTTCACAAACGGCATCTTCACCGCGTGAGTTTTAATCCGGGGGCCGCCGAGACGGTCAGCGTTGATTTCCTGGAGAAGGCACCCGCCGGTGAAAAGAGATGCTCAGGCGCGATGCCGGCACGGAGAATCCGGATCGAATCGAAGCCGCTGGGCACCTACCGCGGGGACGTCGAAGATTTTTTCGAGGACGGCATGCTCCTGCATGTCAGCCCGGACGGGCGGCTGCCGCTGATGGCGAGCTGCGAGCTGCCCCTCATCGGACGGATGGATCTTCGGCTGAAAGAAATCCATCTGAAATGAAAATGCCGGCAAGGTTTTTCCGCTGCCGGAAATCGAGAGAGGAAGGCTTAAAAACAAACGGCGGCTGCCGTGCCGTACCCCCACCCGCTGCGTTCATGCTTGCCGGACGCAAGCCGGCTGCTTTTGGAGCCCACGACCGGATCAGCCGCGTTTGAAGAGCATCTGGACCAGGCGGTCGATGTACCGCAGGATCGTACCCCGCGTGACCCGGCCGGGAAGGCTTTGCATGTATTCGGAGGAATACTGGGGTTCGATCACCGGGTTCGGGTCGAGTTTCCAGTCGTCTGTGTTGTACCCCATGACTTCCATGTAGGGTGCGAACGCCGGCTTGAAGAGCCTGACATCCTCCTCCGTGAACCACTGGCGCCAGTCCCCGTATTTCTTCTTCCGGACCACTTTGCCGTAAGCCTTGGGCACTTCCTCTTCGTGCTGGACCGTAAAGCCCAGGTATTGGTTCAGGGCTTCGAATTCGCCGTCGATCATGTTTTCGTACTTGAAAAGGAACCAGTCGCTGCCCAAGCCGCGGACAAAGTCCGCCATCCGGCCATAGCGCTTGCTTTCCTTCTCGATGACCTGCCCGGCGGTCATGGGCCAGTCGTTGTGCCCGGCGTAACGGCAGATTTCAACAAAGGGCACGGAGGACGGATGCTTTTCTTTTTTCAGCACCAGATCCACATGCGCTTGGTATTGCTTCTTGCTGCCCAAGATGCCGCGGTGCCAGCGGTAGAGCATCCGGCTGATGGCCGCATCCCGCGGGTCGCGCGCCATCCAGACGTATCGGTCATACTGCTCCCGGGCAAAGTGCTCCTTGAACAGCTCGAAGTTCTTGCCCTTGCGTTCGTTGTAGGTGTGCTTGTAGACCGCGTTCTTGTATTCACCGACATATTTGCCGGGTTTGCCCCCGGAAAACGCCGCGCAGTTCGGCAGCCCTCCGGCGACCTTGAAGAGCAGCGCGGTGGTTCCCGATTTGCCGAGGCCGAAAATACAGATTTTCATGCTGACCTTCTTGTGTTCTATAAGTCGTTGAATGACGGCGGCGTATGGCCACGCGTTTTTTTTTTGCGATGCCGGCCGGTCGTGGCTCTATGTGTGTGCCCAAAGCCAGCGGGGGATAATAGGGTATACGCTAATCGGTGTCAAGCGGAATCACATCCCGCAACCCGTTGAAAACCAAATCAAACATGCCTTCCGGCACTCGCAGGCGCGCTGGCCGGCGGCAGGGTCCACGCTGGCGTCCGGGGCTCACGCCGCGCGGATGCGGAAGATTTTTTGGGACAGCTGTTCGGCGCGAATCGGTGTGTCGTCACCGAGGATATCCTGGAACCGCTGGATCTTCGATCGCAGTTGCTCCAGCGAGACGCCCGGATACCGGTGCCGGTGGAATTCCGGCGGCGCATGCGATCCGGGCAGGAAGGATTTTATATGTTTCAGCATCCGCCGGCTGCCCGAGAACGTCATCCCAATCAGCCGATCGGATAGCGGCGGCTTGGGGATCTCCGGCCGGCGGATCACAATGTCCTCGAGCACCCCCACCATCCGCTCGCACGCCAGCGGGCCATCCATGGCGGCGAGATACCGCATGACGACCGCGTTGAGGTCGGCGCCGGCGGCGGGGCCGAGCGTGCCGTTTAACACGGCCTCCAGCAACCCAAACAGCTGGTCGCGATCAAACGCCTGATGGCTGAGCCGGTTCGGCAGGATGTAAAATCCGCTGTCATAGGCTTCGTTGACCACTGCCCGGTAGGTGATGGCAGGAATCCGCATCACATACGCTTCAACGCCGGTGGTGCAGCCGTTGTGGATCAGCGCCCGGGCGGCAAGCAGCCAGGGAACCACGTTGCCTGCGTTGGTCACATGGATGCGGGCCTGGCCGGCGGCGATGCGGTGGTAAACATCCTGGCCCTCGGTCGGGTGCGGCCGGACCACGATGGAAAGCTGCGGGAACGCGCGGGCCAGTTCCGGAATCAGGCTTTGAAAGGCGTGGAAAATGGCTTGCTTGTGGTCTCTCAGGCCCTCGGCATATGGGAGCGTCATGCCGACTCCGGCCTTGCCGAACTGGGGCGGCTCTCCGGGGTGCTTCACCGGCTTGAACAGGTTCTGGGCCGGGAAAAAGGCATTGATGTGGTTGAAGTTCGTGTTGATCAGGACAAAGTCGCCGTATGTTTCCCGGATGGAGCGGACTTCCTCCGCGTAGAAACCGTGCAACTCGGGCCGCAGCATGTCGTTGCGTGGATTGCCGGTGACGTGAATCGGAAGCTCCGGGGGGATATGCGGATAGTGGCGCCAGAGGTCGGCATTGTCCTCGCCCCAGGCAAACAGGTGCGCGATGAACCGGATCGCTACCGGCGAAAGTCGCCGCGAGTAGTAGATCTCAGACGGCAGGTGCACCAGGGCTTCCTCGTCCCAGGTGAGAATCTCATGCCCGAAGCGGCGCATGATCTGAAACATCTTGAGGTTGCGCTCGGTCATGCTCTTGTTCAGGTACAGCCCGCGGGCAAAGGAGGCGATCTGGAAATCGATCTCGCGGTGGGATCCGATGATGGAGGTAAATCCCCTCCGGGCAGCGATGCACGCCAGCAGCAGCTTGGGGTCCAGCTCGCGCACCTGATTTTCAACGGGGATGATGAGCGGTGCTCTATGGGTCATCGCGGTGTTCCTGACGGTTTATGCAACACGCAGGCGATAGAGGGTGGCCGTGACCGGCTCCACCTCCAGTCGCGTGCGATCGCCCAGCAGGTGCTGAAAGCGGGTCAGCCGGCTTTGAAACTCCTCGATCGGGATGCCGGGGTATCGATGGCGCTGGAACTCGGGCCGGTTGTGAGAGCCCGGCAGCCTGGACTTGATGCGCCTGAGCAGGCCCAGCCCTTTGGTGATTGCCCAGCACTCGAAGCGGCGTGGCAGGCCGGGCGCGGCTGAATTGGACTGGTCGGTCGCAATTTCATCCAGCACGTCCACCACGCGCTCGCAGGCCAGGGGCCCGTCCTGGCCCGCCAGGTGCTGCTGCAGGATCCGACGCAGGCCATCACTGTCCGGGGCGCCGAGGGTTCCCTCCAGGATCTGCCGCAGTGTTTCGCGCAGCGCTTCGAACGTGAAGCACTGATGGCTGAGCGCGTTGGGCAGGCGGTAGAAGCCGCTGTCGTAAACCTCGTTTACGGTGGCCCGAAAGCTCACCGCGGGAATCCGCATCACGAAGGCCTCCACCCCCGTGGTGCAGCCGTTGTGTACGAGCGCCTTGGCACACAGCAGCCAAGGCACCACGTTGCCTTCGTTGGTGACCCGCACCCTTTGGCAGCGCGCGGCGATCTCGCGGTAGACGTCATGGCTCTCGGTGGGGTGGGGGCGGACGACGATGGTGTGGCCCGGGAAGCTCCGCTCCAGCTCAGGGAGCATGCGCTGGAAATCCGCAAACACGGCCAGCTTGTGGTCCCTCAGCCCCTCGGCATAGTCCCGGCGCATGCCCCGGGCGGCCCGCCCGAAGCGGGGCTTCCGACCGGCCTTCTTCACCGGTTGGAACAGGTTCATGTCCGGGCCGAATGCGTTGACGTGGTTGAAATTGGTGTTGACGAGGATGAAGTCCCCGTATTCCCTCCGGATAGCGTCCATCTCGGCGGCATAATACGCATGCAGTTCGCGCCGCAGCAGGTCTCCCCGGGGGTTGCCGGTGACGTGGATCGGGGTCTGCCTGGGCAGTGCGGGATACTGGCGCCAGAGCTCGGCGTTCTCTTCGCCCCAGGCGAACAGGTGGCTGACATGGCGAATGGCTGCGGGATGAAGCCGCCGCGAGAAGTAGGTCTCCGGCGGCAGGTGCACCAGCGCCTCCTCGTCCCAGGTGATGATGTCGTGGCCGTACTTGGAGGCGGCCCAGAAAAACAGCAGGCTCCTGATCGTCATGCTTTTGGACAGATAGATGCTGCGCGGGAACTGGTCGATGAGCATTTCCATCTCGCGCCGGGAGCCGATGATCGAGGAATACCCCCTGCGCGCGGCAATGCACGCGAGCAGCAGCTTCGGGTCGAGCTCGCGCACTTGATTTTCCACCGGGATCAACAACAATGGCTTTGCAACCGACATGTACCGGAACGCCTCCGAAGGATCGATCGCCCCGCCGCGTCCGGTCTGAACCACGCCCGCCGCGAACGGAGTAATTTCTCAAAAAAACGGTTATATAGCTTATTTTGGGTTCTGCTGTCAAGCGCACCTTCCATGCCGCTGAGGACTCCGCTACGGCGACAAGCTCCGAACGGGCGCTAGACTGCCCTGCCCAACTGATCTCCTGCAAGAGTGTCCCTGCCCATAACCAGCCGAAAGTATTGGCTCAACTTGAAAACAGGAAAGGCTTCAGCCTTGACTTTCGTGCGCATTCACGATAGCAATGACCGCCCGATTGGGCTGAGGACGCATTGCAAATGCGGTGAAGAAAAACCTCGCATTTTAACCGATCCGGAAGGTGCACTCCATGATTCGTTCCGATGCCAAGTCCTGGCCGCCGCACCGTTACCTGCGCAAGTTTCACCGGTGGCTGCTGACGCTGAGACAGCCCTTGGTCCGTGATATCGAGATCACCGACGGTTCTTCCGCGTATCGCTTCCGATGCGAAACCGTGCGGGAATTCAACCGCTGCCTCAAGCTGTTTTCCAAGGAACCCAGGACCTTCGCGTGGATCACGACCGAAGTGAAACACGGCCAGGTGGTTTATGACATCGGCGCGAACATCGGGGTCTACACCATCCTGGCCGCCCGGCAGGCAGGGCCCCATGGGAAAGTTTACGCCTTTGAGCCTCACGCCGCCAATTTTACACGGTTGATCGACAATGTGATCCGCAACAACCTTCAGGATGTGGTGATTCCATGCAGCGTTGCGCTGGATGACGAAGCGGGGTTCTCGCATTTCAACTATGACTCTGCCAACGCCGGCACCTCCAACAGTCAGTTCTCCGCGGGTGCAGGAGCAACCCTGCATACCCAAGGCTGGGAAATCGCCGAGTTGAAATATGCCACAACGATAGACCGCCTCATGGAGTCCGGCCGCATCGCATCCCCCCACCACATCAAAATCGATGTGGATGGCAATGAGTATCGCATTCTCCGGGGCATGGACCGGCTGCTCGGCTCTTCCGCGGCGCCCTTGACCATTCAGGTCGAGTTGAACGAGCCCCACACGGAGGAGATCCTGGCGTTCCTGCAGGCGCGCCAATACACCTTGATCGAAAAACACTTCACGCGGTCCGCCATGCGCCGCATGGAACAAACCGGTGAAAATCAAAACGAGGGCTGCAATGCGATTTTCCGGAGACTCGTGTGACCCTTCCGGTTCAGCCCGACTGCGCCGAAGTCAAACCGATGAGACGGAGGAATGGCTGTCATGTCTCCTGAAACGTGCAAGCTTGAAACGTGCAAATTGATCGATCTGCCCAAAATCAACGACCCGCGGGGCAACCTTACATTTATCGAGAATTCGCGCCATATCCCCTTTGACATCAAGCGTGTTTACTTTCTCTACGATGTCCCCGGCGGCGCCTTGCGCGCCGGTCACTCTCACAAGGCGCTGCACCAGTTCCTGATCGCCATGTCCGGCAGCTTCGACGTCACGGTGGACGACGGTTTTCACAAAATGAAATTCCACCTCAACCGGTCGTATTATGGGCTCTACATCCCGCCCATGATCTGGCGGGAGATCGACAATTTTTCGTCCGGTTCAGTGTGCGTCGCGATGGTGTCCGAATTTTACGACGAGTCCGATTACTACCGGAATTACCCCGACTTCATCCGGTCCGTCCGGGAGACCCAGAAGTGAAAGTCCCATTTCTGGATCTTCAAGCCGCCTACCGTGAGCTGCAAGAGGAATTGGACGCCGCCGGTCGGCGAGTCATGTCCTCGGGCTGGTACATCCTGGGGCAGGAGGTCGAGGTCTTCGAAACCGAGTTCGCCGCGTATTGCGGCGTACGGCACTGCATCGGGGTCAGCAACGGACTTGACGCGCTGGAACTGATCCTGAGAGGGTATGGAATCGGAGCGGGCGACGAGGTGATCGTGCCCGCCAACACCTTCATTGCCACGTGGCTGGCCGTGTCGCGGGCCGGCGCCGTTCCGGTTCCGGTCGAGCCCAGCGAGCTGACGCACACCATCCAGGCGGACCAGGTCGAGAAGGCGATTTCGTCGAGGACACGCGCCGTCATGCCGGTGCATCTCTACGGCCAGCCGGCCGACATGGAACCGATCCGCCAACTGGCCCAGCGGCACGGCTTGAAAGTCATCGAAGATGCCGCTCAGGCGCACGGGGCGCGCTACCGGGGGCAACGGGCCGGGGGCTTGGGGGACGCCGCGGGCTTCAGTTTTTACCCGGGCAAAAACCTCGGGGCCCTCGGGGACGGCGGGGCGGTAGTGACGAATGACGACGAGCTGGCCGCCCAGGTCAGGCTGCTGCGCAACTACGGTTCGCAGGTCAAGTATTACAACGAGGTCAAAGGCTGCAATGCCAGGCTGGATGCGCTGCAGGCGGCTTTCCTGCGAGTAAAGCTGACCCGATTGGATGAGTGGAACCGGCGACGCCAGACCGCCGCCGACCGCTACCTCCAGGCGTTCGCGCAAATCCCCCACCTGATCCTGCCAGAAGTGCCGACGCAAGCGGAGCCGGTCTGGCATCTATTCGTCGTTCGGCACCCCCGGCGTGACGAATTGAAGCGTCACCTGACCCAGGCCGGTATTGAAACCATCATCCATTATCCGATTCCGCCCCATCTCTCCCGGGCGTACACGGATTCCGGGGCCAAGCCCGGCGCTTATCCCTTGACGGAGCAGCTCGCCAGTACCGTTCTCAGCCTGCCCATGGGGCCGCATCTCCAACCGGATGCGCAGGACCGGGTGACCGGAGCCGTCCGCCGCTTTGCTTGAGGCTCCCATGCACCGGCGCCATGCGGTGGCGCAAGATGAGAGAAACAACATGACACTTGTCGAGCACAAAGTCAGTGTAGTCATACCGGCATATAACCAACCGGATTACCTGCGGAGGGCGTTGCAGTCGGCTGTCGATCAGGTGCATCGGCCCCTCGAGGTGATCGTTTCGGACGACTGCTCGCCGATTTTTTTAGAGCCGGTCGTGGAGGAATTCCTATCGCCCAGGATCGACGAGCTGACAGTCAAATTTTTCCGCCAATCCCGTAATCTCGGCATCATGGATAATTTCAGGTTTGCCGTCGAACAAGCCACGGGAAAATACCTGGTGCCGTTCGCTCACGACAACCGGTTCATCGACCGCGCCTTTCTCGCCGAGGCGGCCCATTTGATGCATACTACACCTGCTTGCCATTTGTGCATCGCCAACTCCGTGTATGAAAACAGCGACCGGGAAATGCTCGAAATCCCCGAATCCCTGGGTACTCAAAACGGCTGGGCGATACTGGGAGGAGGTGAGTTCATCCGCTTGTACCGCCGCGGCGGTCTGGATTGGACTCAGGCCATCGTGTTGGATCACGAGATGGCGCTTTCGCTCAATGCGTTTGACGAACCCTTTGTAGTGAATCGGTCCCTTGCTCGCCGACTGAACTCGGGGGAAGACAATGTTTGCGCTTACGTGTTCATCCTGAGCAGCGTCGGTTCCGTTGCGGTAACCGGGAAATGCGCTTGCGAAATCGGAACTCCAAAGGAGTCCTACTCGCGGTCTGACCCCGCATGGGTCCAAACGAAGAAAAAGGTCAAGTTCGTCGTTTTTTACAACCTTCACCGCGCTGACCTGAAGGGGGAACACGCTCCGGAGGTGAAGCGCATGGCTTTCAAGCAGGCCCTTGATTATGTAGATCACATATGCGACATGAGGATTGCAGAATATTACAGCTACCACATTGGATTCCTTTCTTTGGTGATTCTGTCGCTCTTAAGGAAGCCTTGGATCAAACTGCGATATTATTTCAAACGAAAAATGGGTAAAAACCCTCTAACGGGTAAGCGGTTTAGAAAAGTCCGCAGCTGACCCGGATTTTGGAGCCGCGGTATACGCCGAACATCAGTTTCCGCTTACCCACCACAATTCAGCAAGGGCGCTGATCGACGTTTTCGCCGGCGGCGGATAGGTCTGGAAATCGTCGTGGCCGCGCGGTGAAATTCCAATCTTCGCAACGAAGGCATGCTGGTATGAGGAAAAAGCTTATCATTTTCGGAGATGGCGAAACCGCCCAGATCGCATACGAATACTTCACTCACGATTCGGATATGGAAGTGGTCGGCTTCGCTGTGGAACAGCGGTTCATTCGAAATGAGTTCCTTTATGGGTTGCCGGTGCAGGCGCTGGAAACCGTCGAAAAGGTTTTCAGGCCGGAGGAGCATTCTGCCTTTGTGGCCATCTCCTACACGCAACTCAATCGCGTCCGGACCCGTTTGTACGGAGAGGCCAAGAGCAAAGGGTACCGTATGGCCCGTTATATCAGCTCAAAGGCTTTCGTTTGGCATAATGTGCAAATCGGTGAAAATTGTTTCATTCTCGAAAATAACGTCATTCAACACGGCGTCAAAATCTCGGACAATGTCTATCTGTGGAGCGGAAACCACGTCGGGCACCAAACCGTAATCCACCGGAACACCTACATCGCCTCGCATGCGGTGATATCCGGATTCTGTGAAATCGGCGCCAATTGCTTCGTCGGGGTCAATGCGGCTTTCAACGATAAAGTGAAGGTCGGAGAAGACTGTATCATCGGCTCCGGGGCGGTGGTCGTCAAAAACACGGAAGCTGGAAAGGTGTATGTGGGCAACCCGGCCAAACCGCTGAGTCGATCCAGTTTTGAAACCTTTGGAGTGAATGCGTGAGACGATGAAATGGATTAAGAAGGGTTTGATTTACGGTCCGGATCGATCGATGACGTGGGCGAAGCACTCCGCTTTGACTCCGACGCCGATGTTGAAGGATTCAAAGACGATAAGAGTATTTGCCGGCTTTAGAGACGATCAAGGGGTTAGCAGAATCGGATATGTCGATGTTGAGGCTGCCAACCCCTCTGTAATCAAAAAAATATCGAAAAGGCCGGTACTCGATATAGGCATTCCAGGGACGTTCGATGATAATGGAGTAATACTCGGTGATGTCATCAAGGTCAACGATGTGATCCGGATGTATTATGTGGGGTTCCAGCTTGTGCAAAAAGTTAAATTTTTGGCATTTTCGGGCCTGGCCATTAGCCGTGATAACGGCGACACATTCGAACGCGTAAGCCGCGCTCCAATTTTAGACAGAAGCGACGAGGGGCTATATTTTAGAGCGATTCATTCGGTGATTTTTGAAAATGGAATTTGGAAGGCTTGGTGCGGAGCGGGCAGCGAATGGGAGACTATCGACGGCGGCAGTTTTCCAAAATACAATGTAAAATATTATGAGTCTGCAGATGGGATCAATTTTCCTGAAAAGGGAATAACGTGCTTGGATTATCGGCTCAATGAATACCGTATAGGCAGACCGAGAGTGTATAAAAAGGACAATGCATACAGAATGTTCTTCACAAAAGGAACGATAACGAAAGATTATTTGGCCGGGTATGCAGAATCTGAAGACGGCCTAACCTGGTCAAGAATGGATGAGAAGATCGGCATTCAGAAATCGAAAACGGGCTGGGATTCCGAGATGTTATGCTATCCCAGTGTTATCGAGTATAACAGCAAGGCATATATGTTTTATAACGGCAACAACTTTGGTTATGATGGCTTTGGATACGCCATACTGGCTAATAAAGAACAGGAGTGAAGAATGGCAAAAATTTATAGCAAAGGGTCAAAGGCACAACACGATGCAAGAAAAACTTTATTGAACCTATTTGAAAAGTGCCCCATTCCAACAGATCAGTTGCTGGTGAATCTTCATCTTTATATGAGAAGTTCGGTTGTGGCGAAAATATTATATTTGAACGAATTGTATCAAAAAGTCATCAATCTGCCGGGTGTCATAATGGAGTTCGGGGTATGGTGGGGAGCCAACCTTACTTTTTTCGAATGCCTAAGAGCAGTTTACGAACCGTACAATTACACTAGAAAAGTTATTGGCTTCGATACGTTTCAAGGATACTCGGCTCCCAACAAAGAGGACGGTACATCCAGTTATGTAGCCAAAGGCTCTTATTCGGTGAGCACGGGGTATGAAAAGTATCTGCAAAAGTTGTTAGACTATCACGAGGCGGAGAATTCGCTCTCACAGATCAAAAAGACCGAGTTGGTTAAAGGTGATGCCGGCGCTATGATCCAGAAGTATTTAAAAAATAACCCGGAAACAATTATTTCTTTAGCGTATTTCGACTTGCAGTTGTATGAGCCAACCAAAAACTGTTTGCAGGCAATCAGATCGCACTTGGTAAAAGGGTCCATCATTGCCTTGGATGAATTGAACAACAGAGATTTTCCGGGTGAAACCATTGCATTAAAAGAAACTTTCGGATTGGCGAATTGCAGGATTGTCAAATCTCAATTTTTGCCCGACAGATCTTTTTTGATTTACGGGGATTGATTCATACCGGGCGGTAACGGCAATTATGCTGAGAATTATTCTCTATAGCAATGAATATAAGAAGTTGTGGAATGATTTTGTTCAAAAGTCCACCAACGGGGTTTTTCTGTTTTTCAGAGACTACATGGATTATCACTCCAACCGGTTTGCAGACCAATCCCTGCTTTTTTTTGAAAACGATAAATTGATTGCACTGCTTCCGGCGAACCGTGAACAGGGGGACCTTGTTTCACATGGCGGTCTTACGTTTGGAGGAATTGTAACCGAGGAGCGGATGAGCATCGCTTTAATGCTTCGCCTTTTCGAGCAGCTGGCACTGTATTTGGCAAATGAAGGGTGCAGGAGGCTGATTTATAAGCCTGTTCCGCATATTTACCATAGGGTGCCTTCCGAAGAGGATCTTTACCTGCTGTTTATCAAGAATGCGCGATTGGTGCGACGGGATCTGTCCACGACTATTGCTTTGGGAAACAGATTGCCTTATGCGAAGGGGCGGAAATGGAGCATCAATAAGGCCAAAAAGGCCGGGCTCATCGTACGACTCAGCGCGGACTTCGAGTCGTTCATGACCATCGAAGAATATGTGCTGCGCAACTATCATGGCACGAAACCTGTCCATTCCGCTGCTGAGATTCGACTCCTCGCCCAGCGTTTCCCCGAAAATATCAAACTTTTCGCAGCATATCGGGAAACCGAGATGATGGCCGGCGTGGTCGTTTACGAAAGCGCTCAAGTCGCTCATGCTCAGTACATCGCTGCAACCGATGAAGGTCGGGAAGTCGGAGCGAGCGACTTGGTGCTGGACCATCTCGTCCGGGAAGTGTACTCGGATAAGGCGTATTTCGATTTTGGCATCTCGACCGAGCAGGCAGGCTACCGCTTGAATTCGGGGCTGGCGCTCTACAAAGAGAATTTCGGCGGGCGCGCCATTGCCTATGACTGCTACGAGTTCGAGGTCCCGGTTTGAAAGGTCGACCGGACCGTTCAGGCCGGTTCCTGGATCGCTGGACCGGAAGGCTTTGCCAGGGTGTTGACAAACAAGCATCAGGCCGTAAGCCAAGGCCTGCGGCGTTTTGGAAAGCGCGGCATATTCATTGATATGTGAGCATTTCCAAAAGCCGCACAACGCCGGTTCCAGGCATTAGGCGCGCTTTATCAACGCCCTGTTAAGGGAGCGAAGAACGTCATCAGCGGCTCGCGTGCATCCCCCCGGTCTCCAACTCGAGCTTACCCTGGGAAAGGTTTCTGGGCTACCAAGGGAAGCCGAGCGGTTCCCGCGTTCACCATGTGCTCGGCCAAGCTCCAGTCATAGGGCTTGTTCACGTCGAAACCCTCCGCATCCCGGGTCAGGAAAGGCATCAGCACGGTACCGGCAATGGTACGACCCTCGAAGACCACTCGCGACCAGGCGATCTCCAGGCTGGCGTTCTGCACATACACCTCTGGCAGTGAGGGGTATTGGCTGCTGTGCCAGGGCTGTTCGGCAGGCCCGATCGGCAGCAGCGGCAGCATGCGCCGGCCGCGCACCACCCACATCTTCGCCGGGTGCTGGCTGCACTTTTCAACGGCCCGCAGCGAATCCACCCCGGCTTCCGCGCCGAACTCGGCCCAGGCCCGTTGGATCGTTTCCGGAAGGCGAAAGGGGCTCGTGGGGCGCAGGATGCTGAAGCAGTCGTAGCGGCGGCCTTCATCTGCGAGCCGCTTAAGCGTGTATTCCACCCACTCGATGTCCGGGGAGGTGTCGCCGGAATATTCGGCCGGGCGCATGAACGGCACTTCGGCGCCGTAGCTGCGGGCGACCTCTGCGTACCGCTCCGAGTCGGTTGAAATGACGACCGCCGCGAAGACGCCGCTCTGCAGCGCGGCTGAAATGCTGTAAGCGATCAGCGGGTGACCGGCCAGCAGTTTGATGTTCTTGTCCGCAACGCGCTTGGAGCCCGAGCGCGCAGGGATCAAGGCTACGCAGGATCGCTTAGGGTCTATTGAGTTCATAGGGTTCATCGAGTGTATTGGGTTACGAAACGCCGGATGCTCACACGTGATTCGGGTCGAACGTCAGGATGATATTTTTCAGATTGGAATACACATCCAGCGCCTCGGTGCCGGGCTCGCGCGTGCCGTTGCCGGAAAACTTTACCCCGCCGAAGGGCCAGTGGGGTTCGCTGCCGAAGGTGCCGGCGTTGACCACGGCCACTCCGGCCTGGACCCGGCGGGTGAATTCCAGCGCGCGGTGCACGCTGCGGGTGTGAATGCAGGCCGTGAGCCCATAGGGGGACTGGTTGGCCCGCCGCAGGGCCTCGGAGAAATCCGGCACCCGGTACAGGCACGTGACGGGACCGAACAGTTCGGAGACGGATATCTCGGCGTCCGGGGATGCGTGTTCGATGATCGTTGGCGCCATGTAGAAGCCGCTTGCGTGGGCGGGGTCGTCCAGGCGGTGTCCGCCGGTGAGGACGGAGGCGCCGGCCTGCCGCGCGCGTTCCACTGCCGCCAGCACCGCGTCGAGTTGTCCGGCGTTGATGACCGGCCCGAAGTCGTCGTCATTCCCGGGGCCGACCTTCAGGCGCCGGGTGCGCTCTATCAGCAGGTCCCGGAAACGGTCATAGACCGCATCGAAGACGATGATCCGACTGCCGGCCGCGCAGCGCTGGCCGGCGTTGCTGAAGGCCGAGCGCAGCACCCAGGTGGCAGCCGGGTCGAGATCCGCGTCGTCGCAGACGACCAGCGGGTTCTTGCCGCCCAGTTCGAGGGACACCCGCGCCAGGCGCGATCCCGCCGTCCGGGCGATCTCGCGGCCGACCGTGGTCGAGCCCGTGAAGCTCAGCACTGCCACGCGGGGGTCCGCCACGAGCGGTGCTCCCGCCTCCGGACCGAATCCCTGGACGATGTTCAGCACCCCGGGCGGAAGCCCGGCCGCGCGGGCGAGTTTCCCAAAGAACCACGCCGTGGCGGGTGCGCCTTCGGCGGCCTTGAGCACGGCGGTGTTGCCGCAGACCAGCGCCGGGAAGACCTTCCAGGCGATGTTGGCGATGGGGGTGTTGGCGGCGATGATGAGACCGGCGACCCCCAGCGGTTCGCGCACGGTCATGGCCCACTTGTTCGGCACGGCACTCGTGGTGGTGCGGCCATAGAGCCTGCGGCCTTCGCCCGCCATGAACTTTCCCTGGGCAATGGCCGCGTCGGTCTCGGCGCTGGCCGCGTTGAAAGACATGCCGGTTTCAGCAGCGGCAATGGCTGCGATATCATTCTGGTGCTGGCCTATGGCGCGGGTGACGGCCATCAAGATCTCGCCGCGGACGACAGGGGTCTGGAGCGACCAGGCCGGAAAGGCCTTCATGGCGGCTTCGATCGCCTGCGCGACATCCGCTGACCGTGAGCGCGCCACCCGGCATAATTCTTTGCCGGTGGCGGGAGAAAGCTTGTCGAATGTTTCGCCCGCCGAGGATTTCACCTCGCAACCGTCGATCCAGTTCGGTATGACTTCCGGAAAATCAGGCTGATTCATCGCACACACGGACTGATTGTTTTGATGAGCGACCCATGAAAATAAGGTATGGCATCCCGGCAGTTGCCCAGGATGCCATACCTTATTACCAGACCGTGAAGCCGCCGTCCACTTTCAGGTTGACCCCGGTTACGTATGCGGATGCCGGTGAAGCAAGAAACAGCAAGGGTCCGCGCAGATCTTCGGCGGTCGCCATGCGCCCGAGGGGGACGCGGGCGCAGAACTTGCGCTTGAAGTCCTCATCCTGACCGCCCAGGACGCCGCCCGGCGAGAGCGCATTGACGCGCACGCCGTAAGGCGCCATGTGGGCGGCGAGGTATTTCGTCAGGTTGAGGACAGCCGCCTTGGAAGCGCCGTAGGCCGGGGGCTTGATGAAGGGGGGATCGCCCGGGATGTGGTCGTAGAACCGGGCATCGGGTGAAACGCTGGCGTACAGCGAGCCGATGTTGATGACCGAGCCCCGGTGCGCCTTGGCCATGGCGCCGCCGAACACCTGGGTGGCGAGAAAAAGTCCGGCCGTGTTCACTTCGAGAATCCGCAGGTTCACGGCCAGCGGAATTTCTTCCAGCCGGTGTCTCTTGCCGCCGGCCGCCGGCGGGGCGTCGATTCCGGCGTTGTTGACGAGGATGGTCGGCGGGTCGCCGAAGATCCGCCCGCATCGATCGAGCGCGGCTTCGAGCTCGGGCCGCCGGCAGACATCGGCAAAGGCGAGCGCCAGCCGTTCAGGCCCGAAGCGGGCCTGCAGGTCCAGAAACGCCGGGGCCTCCGGTGTGCCGGGCCGATCCAGCGCCAGGACCCGTGCGCCGGCCTCCAGCAGCGTCTCCACCCAGATCGGTCCGAGTTTTCCCAGCGCCCCGGTGACGACGCCGATGTCGCCCTCCAGGTTGAAAAGTTGCATCAGCCCGCCTTTTTCCAGTTTTCAGCTCCGTTGAGGGCTTCGAAAAGAATAGCGTCGTCGGCCTTGAGAACGGTACGCGTGGTGCGTCCGATGACCTTGTCGATCTCATATGGCTGCAGTCCGCCTCCCGGAGAC
>JACRCN010000086.1 GCA_016219005.1 Deltaproteobacteria bacterium | reverse complement strand
TAATTTGTAAAGATGTGGCGGCCGGTTCGTTACAAAACTTTACACACGGTCAACCGCAATTTACGCGGATTATCCCGTTGGCGACCGATGACTATGCCAAATGGCCTTCAGGGAGCGCAGCCAACCCCATCCAAGGAAATTTTTGCCAGGGAAAAAGTTGTCTGAGAAGCAGAATGTGACGGTAAAGGTATGAATACTAATCCCTCTCAGCCCGGCCTGGTATTACTTAAAAGCATTAATTACTCATTGAGAGGAATATGGGGAGCTGTTTTTGAAGAAGTCGAAACCATGCCTTGCTCTGAAATTTCCCAATAATGATCGATGTCGGCATCATTGATTGCATAAATATGCGTCTGGCGGTAACTATCGATGTCATTATTTTTTAGTCGAAAAGTTACTATTACTTCAGTATGCGGTTTGCTTCGAAAACCGAAGTCGGCTTCTCCTAGAAAAACTGCCTGCGGAATTCCAACAAAAATAATGTACACCAGGCTCGGACTGTCTTTTCGTTCGGCCTTGTGAACAACCGGTTGTACCGACCAGTCCAGCCTGAAGCGGGCGTTTGCGTCCTGTGATATGGCTACGTTATGTTTGACAAACTCAGTCGTGAGAACGGTATACATTGCACGGCCAAAGGAAGACTGGTCCACGTCGGATATGTATACCGCACTTGCGTGATGATTTTGCTTTTGTTCATTCGATTGTTTTTCGATAGATCCCTGCACCTCTGCGGCAATCTCTTTTCCCAGAACCTTCCAGTGCTCGCTCGCCTGCATTCTTTTTTCAACGGAAAGAAGATAGCTTTCCTGCATAGGAACCGACGCACATGATGCCATGAGAAAAACGGCAAGAAAAAGGAATGCTTTCAAAGTGCCTCCGATGGGAATTGGTAATTGGGGAGCCGATGCGATTTGCAGGCAAAGTAATCAGCTTCAAGGTGCAAGGCAATAGGGTTGTTATTGCACCGGCAAATTACATGGAGCAGAGCTCCCGGAGCAGCGATGCGCGCTCCACGAGGCAGGCTTGATCAACTGCAATCCGTCTCTTTAATTGAAACACATGAAAACAGGCATGCCCCCTTACCCGCCATTTGGCATTATGCTCCGGCCTTGGCGCCGGTCGCCTCAGCCTTCCAGGGAATCGACTTGCGCCAGCTGCGGAAACAACTTCATCCATACCAGAACGACGAGGATCGTGCCGATGCCGCCGATCAGAACAGCCGGAACGACGCCGAACCAGGCGGCGGTTGCGCCCGACTCGAACTCCCCCAGCTGGTTTGAGGTTCCGATGAACATCGCGTTTACGGCGCTGACGCGCCCGCGCATCTCATCCGGCGTCCTGATCTGTACCAGAGATTGTCGGATAACGACGCTGATCATATCCGCTGCACCCAGAATCACCAGCGCGCAGAGGGATAGGGAAAACGAGGTCGACAGTGCAAAGACGATCGTAGCCATACTGAAGACGGCCACAGCGCCGAGCATGATTTTTCCCGCGCGGCGTTGAAGGGGCAAGCAGGTCAGGATCGCCGACATCGCCAGCGCACCGACGGCCGGGGCCGAGCGCAGAAGACCCAATCCCCAGGGTCCCGTTAACAGGATGTCCCTTGCATAGATCGGGAGCAGGGCGGTTGCCCCGCCGAGGAGCACGGCAAAGAGATCGAGCGAGATGGCGCCGAGAATCTCCGGTCGGCTGCGGATGAAGTCGATGCCGGCGAAAACCGACCGGAGACTGACCGGTTCGCGCCGGGATGCGGCCCGCGGGATGCGGATCAGATAAATGAATACGCTCGCCGCGCAAAACAGAACACCCGCCGTCAGATACACCGTGCCCGTTCCCATCGCGTGCAGCAGCCCTCCCAATGCAGGCCCCACGATGGATGCGGTCTGAAGCGCCGAAGCCGACGCGGTGACAGCCCGCGGGATGAAAGGGGCGGGCACCAGCCCGGGCAGGAGCGCCTGCATCGTGGGCATCTCGAACGCACGCGCCGCTCCGGCGGCCAACACGATGGCGAGAATGCTCTCCTTGCTCTGCCAGTCGCCGAAACTGGCAACGGCCAGGGCACATGCCGCAAGCCCCTGCACGACCTGGCAGAGGCTCGCAATCATGCGGCGATCATAACGGTCTGCAACCTGACCCACCACAAGCGTCAAAAGAAACAACGGCAGGAACTGCGCGAGCCCGACCAGGCCCAGATACCAGGCGCTGCCGGTGATCTCATACATCTGCCATCCCACGGCGACACCCAGTACCTGGTAAGCGAGCGCGGTCGATATGCGCGCGCACAAAAACAGCGCGAAAGGCTCATGCCGCAGCAAGGATGATGACGCTTGAACCGGATTGAAGGATGTCGGGCGCACCGCAGGCTTATATCACCAAAGACACCCGTGGAATAGGCCTATCCGCACCATGGGCTCAAATTTCCGAGCAGATTCTTTTCTATGTTTGACACTAAAAAAGAATTTCTTATTTTCGGTCATAACTCTGAGACGGAGATATCCTTCGTCATGCGTTTTCAGCAGAAAGGAGGTCAAAATGAAACTCGGACGTTTGGCGTTGTGTCATTTTCTGGTTGCCGTTGCTTGCATGCTTCCGGGAGGGTCTTCGGTTTTGGCGGCGGACCTGGTATCGATGTTGACCCAGAATTTGGGTGTAACCCAGCAACAGGCCAAGGGAGGCGCCGGTGCCATTTTCGATTACGCCAAGGGCAAGCTCGGCGCCAATGACTTCAGTAAGGTCGCCGCAACGGTGCCCGATATGGATTCCCTGCTGAGCGCCGCTCCTGCAGCCGGGGGGGCGGCCTCGAGTTTATCCAAGCTTCCCGGCGGCGCCGGTTCTCTTGGCGGTCTGTCGAGCCTGGCGGAGCCATTTTCCAAGTTGGGGATGAATCCCGACATGGTCGGCAAATTCGTGCCGGAGATCCTTTCCTATGTTAAATCGAGCGGCGGCGATGCGGTGATGAAAATCCTGCAGGGGGCACTCATGTAATTTTCACCGTTGTACCGGTATCGATCCAGTTGCTTGAAAGCGGCCACCTGCTTGGCTGGCATGGATTCAAATGGGTGCGGCGCACCAATTCCAACAGGTACGGCTTTTCTTGGCAGAAAATGGATTTGCAGCGATTTTGAAACAGATGTCCGGCGCGACGCTGCAAGCGATTGAACCTGCCCGCGCTGCCGCTCAGCATCTGACTCATCATCCGTGCGATGGGGGTATTTCCGGTTCTCAGCAGCGGGTGAAAGTGGTTGGGCATCAAAGCCCATGCGTAACAGGAGGTTTGGGTTTCAACCAAAATATTCTCCATCCGCCTGAGAAAATCGTTGCGGCAGAATCGTTCGATCCTGCCGTTGATAGCGATTTAAATTCCGGGTGCTTGCGGCCGGTGACCGGAGAAGTCTCGATCAGCCCGCTAAAAATCCTTGAAGTCCGCCTCATCCAAGGGGATAACCTCCTCGGGACGAGGTGATCGAGAGGAAGATGAAGCTGATTTTTTGCCTTTAAATTTGTTTGGCACTGAAGCTTGGCCGGCTGGGACTGGAGAAGCGGCCTTTTGTGCGCGGAGAACTTTTTTAGGTCTTCCGATCGTTCTTGCTTTATCCCCGCCGACCAACCCTGCCAGTTTGTCCACCACAGACATAAGCGTGTCTGCCTGAGTGCTCATCTCGACGCTGAGCGCGGCGGATTCCTCCGCGTTGGCCGCCGCTTCTTGAACCATCTTGTCCATGGACGCCACTGCCGTGCTGATCTGTGCTATGCTTTGAGCTTGGTCGCGCGAGGCGGCAGCGATTTCACCGATCACACCGGTTGCTTTTTGCACGCTGTCCGCCACCTGTGAGAATGCCGAGTTGGTTTTGGCCACAATCCCTGAACCGTCCTTGACTTTACTGACCGTGCCTTCGATCAGCGCGGCCGTGTTCCGTGCGGCATCAGCCGAACGCATGGCGAGGTTGCGTACCTCATCGGCAACCACCGCAAACCCGGCGCCGGCTTCGCCCGCACGGGCTGCTTCCACCGCTGCATTGAGGGCCAGCAGGTTGGTCTGGAAGGCGATCTCGTCGATGGTCTTGATGATCTTGGAGGTCTCTTCACTCGCCTTGGTGATCTCGGCCATGGACGCGGTCAGTTGTCCCATGGACTCGTTGGCCGTACCCACCACCTGCCTGGCCTCGCCCATCAGGGTGTTGGCCTGCTGGGCGTTGTCCGCGTTCTGCGTGGTCATGGAGGACATCTCCTCTAAAGAAGAGGACGTCTCCTCGATGGATGCCGCCTGCTGCGAGGTGCCGTCTGCCAGCTGTTGACTGGTCGAAGACACCCGGTCGGAGGCGCCAGCGACCTGTTTCGAACTCTCCGCAATTTTGCCAATGGCGGCGTCCAGGGGTTTGGTGCTCCGCCGAATAACGAAAAACAGGGACAGAACAACCAGGAAACCGCCCCCGCCGACGGCCGCTGCTATGGCGATTGCATCCTGGCGATACTGATGCGCCAGCCCGCGCAGGCTGAAGGCAAATTTCATTCGGCCGACAACAGCCTTGCTATCCGGATCTATGAGTTCCCGCTCCCAGAACAGCGTGTCCTCAGCCGCCGGCTTCTCCTTACTGTTCTGGGTGAGGATCTTGCCTTTCGCATCGTAATAGACAACGAATTCCACCTCAGGATCTTTGACAGCCTGGGCCACTATCCCGTCCAATGAAGGATAGTCGAAATTGAGAATGTAGGGGATACCCACTTTTTCCAGAAAAGCGGCCATGGATTCTGCCTTGGACGTCAAGATGGCGGACATGTTCGCTTTCGTCCGCAGGCCCATGAATGCCCCCAGGCTCAGCAGCAAAATCGTCGTTGTCAGAACGGCCGGAACAAGAAGTTTGATTCGCAGTGTATTCAGTTTAAACCATCTCATCGATAGCTCCTGGCGTTCAGAACGCCCAATTCGTCCAATTCAGTTGTCGATGTATTTTTTTCCTTCGCCCCGGATATACTCCAGCATCTTGACGATGCTGGGGGAGGGCTCGCCTTTCGTGATCAGGGTAATGGGGCGGCCGATTTCAGGAATCTCCGGTGCGTTGACGGAGCTGTCTACGATGGAGGCCGGCCCCAGGCACACCGCACCGGAGGTTGCTGCGGCTTTGGCCTTTAAGTCTTCGGCCGTGGTCCCTTCTTTGGCGACCTTGGTGTATTCGCCGCCGTCCATCACCTGTTTCTGGAACACGCTCTGGGTGCCGGGAATTTTGGTGCCCAGTAAGACGACAACCGGCTTGTCGGGTCCGCCCACTTCTTTCCAGTTCTTCACCGAGCCGGTGAAAACCCCCTTGAGCTGATCCTTCGAAAGCTGCTTCACCGTCACGTCCTTATTCGTCAGAACCTTGACAAGGTCCTTGCCGATCACGCGATGCTTGTAGGCGCTTTTGTCCGGGATCTGGTAGCCTTCCTTGTCCATCATGGCCATCCAGTCCGGAAAGGTTACACCGCCCGATGCCGCATCCACGGCGTTTTTATCCAGATCTTTCAACGCCTCGGAAGGGCCGTTTGAGACCAGAATGACCTTCACTCCGATGGCTTTCTCCATGGGCACCATGATTTTCTTGAAGACGTTTTCCGTGGGCGCTGCTCCGGCCCCGATCTTTACCTCTTCGGCAAAGCAGGGTGACACCAAGCTCAGGATGAAAAATACTGCTGCTACTGACACGGCTCCAGAAAAGATCGATTTGTTCAAGGTAACCTCCTTAAATTCATCAGATGATGTATGAGCGGGGTATTCGTGGCAACCCTAGAATAAAGAGAAATTTTACATACCTGATCCCATTATCGGCAAGGGGGACGATCAACTGAAGGGGAAGTTGAAAAAAAGGAGAAAAAAATTATCCATTTTAAATGATACAATAAAAACAGTGGCTTTTCGCTGATTCAGCAAAGAAGCGGGGTCCATGGCCATTTATATTTTTTCTCGTAATCGTTTTCTGAACGGTGTCAATGCGATTTGCGATTAGATGCAAGGTGCAGCTTCAGGAATTTTCAGGTTTGGTTGAACCTACGGGCTTTCTTGCTCAATCAGTCCCGGACCGGATAATGACAGGCCAGAAGGTGCTCTCCTCCCGAAACCGAGGCGAGGGACGTCAACTCAGGACGCATCTCTCTACAAAGGGCCTGGGTCCGGCCGCAGCGGGGATGAAAAGGGCAGCCACGGGTTAGATCGATGGGTGTCGGCACCTCTCCCTCCTGCTGGTCGCCTTCCCGGAATTCTAGCACATCCAGGGTGGGGATGGCCGCGAAAAGCAACCTGGTGTAAGGATGGGCGGGCTTAAGGAAAATGGCCTCCGTCTCGGCCACTTCCACCAAAAAGCCCAGGTACATCACCGCCACCCGGTTGCTCAAGTGCTTGACCACACTCAAGTCATGAGACACAAAAAGATAGGTCAGATGGAACTCCTCCTGCATCGCCATGAGCAGATTAAGGACCTGGGCCTGGATTGAGACATCCAGGGCTGAGATGGGCTCATCGGCGATGATGAGCTCCGGTAGGCTGGCCAAGGAGCGGGCGATGCCGATGCGTTGCCGCTGACCACCCGAAAATTGGTGGGGGTAGCGGTTGGCATAGGCCGGATGCAAACCGACTTTCTCCATCAATTCATAGACTTTGGTCTGCCTATCTGTTTTTCCGACCAGGCCGTGGACCTTCATGGGTGCCGCGATGATGTCCATGACCTTCTTACGGGGATTGAGCGAGGAAAAGGGGTCTTGGAAAATCATCTGAATCTTCTTCCGGAAGGGCTTGCGGGCACGACCCTGGAGGCGGCTGATCTCCTGACCTTCGAAATATACCTGGCCAGCCGTGGGCGTATGGAGCCCTATGATGGTCTTGGCCAGGGTGGATTTTCCGCACCCCGATTCCCCCACCAGAGCCAGGGTCTCGCCTCGAGCCAGAACCAAGTTCACTCCGTTGACGGCGTGCACAACCTGGGAGCGCAAGGCCAGCCTGCCGCCCTGGAAGCTGATTCGGTCGAGCAGCCCCTTCTGGACCGGAAAATGCTTGGTCAGGCCCTCGACGCGTAAAAGAGGTTGGTTCACGGTCATGGCCTGTTCCTTCGCCAGCAAGCTGCCTGGTGGTCCAAGCCCACCGGCCGCAAAAGGGGCCGCTGGACACAGTCCCCGCCGGCCGATGGACATCGAGGGCGGAAAGGGCAGCCTGGTGGAAGGTCGATGAGGTTGGGCATCATTCCTGGAATCTGGTCCAGGCGGCGGCAGCGCTCCTGCCGGCCGGGGATCGAGCGGATGAGGCCCTGGGTGTAGGGGTGCTGGGGGTCGCGAATGACCTTCTCCTTGGTTCCGTGCTCGATGAGCTGGCCTGCGTACATGACGGCAATGCTGTCGCAGAACTGTCCCACCAGGGCCATATTGTGGGTGATCAGGATCATGGCCGTGCCATGATTCCGGACCAAGCGGCGCATGAGGGTGAGCACCTGAGCCTGGATGGTGACGTCGAGAGCCGTCGTGGGCTCGTCGGCCACCAGAAGCGCTGGGTTTTGGGCCATGGCGATGGCGACCACCACCCGCTGACGCATGCCTCCGGAGAACTGGTGCGGATAAGCCGCCAGACGCTTTTCCGCGTCCGGGATACCCACCGCCCGCAAAAGCTCCGCCGCCCGGGAGCCAGCCTGGGAAGGGCTCAGGCTCTGGTGAAAGACCAGGGATTCAACGATCTGGGAGCCGACCGTGAAGACCGGGTCCAGAGAGGTCTGAGGGTCTTGAAATACCATGGCCAGCCGGTCACCCCGAAGCCGGCGCATCTCCGCTTCGGGTACCGTCAGCAGATCGCGGCCCTCGAAGATCACCTCTCCGTCCACGATCCGGCCCGGTTCGTCTATGAGGCGGAGTATGGAAAAGCCGGTGATGGACTTGCCCGCTCCGGATTCCCCCACCAGTCCCATGACCTCCCCCCGGCGCAGGGAAAAATCCACCCCGTCTACGGCCTTGACAACCCCCCGTCGAGTGAAGAAATGGGTCTTGAGGCCCTTTATTTCAAGGATCACATCGGCGCCGCTCATCGTTTAAGTCTCGGGTTGAGGATGTCTCTGAGCCGGTCTCCCAGTTGGTTGATGCCCAGCACGACGAGCATCAAAGCCAGACCCGGAAAAACCGATACCCACCACTGGCCGCTGAAAAGCACCCGATAACCCTCGTTAACCAAGGCCCCCAGGGAAGGCTCGGTGACGGGCACCCCCAGCCCCAGGAAACTCAAGGTGGCCTCCAAGAGGATGGCGTTGGCGATGCGTACGGTCCCGATCACGATGATGGGGGCCATGATGTTGGGCAAGACTTCGCTCAACATGATAGCCGGGGCGGAAACCCCGATAGAGATGGCTGCGTCAACATAATCTTTTTCTTTTTCTGAAAGGGTTGAGGCCCGGGCGGTGCGTGCGTAGAAGACCCAGTTCACTGCGCTGATGGCGATGATGATCTTTCCGACCCCCTGGCCCCAGAGGGACATGATCACCAGGGCGATGAGGATGGCCGGGAAGGAGAGCTGAATGTCGGCTAAGCGCATGATCAGGGTGTCGGTCCGGCCCCCCTGGTAGCCAGCCCAAAGCCCGGCCAGGGTGCCGATGAGGGCCGAAAGCAGGGTGCTGGCCACCCCCACGTAGAGAGAAATACGCAGTCCATAGAGTATGGCGCTGTACATACAGCGCCCTTGGCCGTCAGAGCCCAGCATGAAGCTCTCGTAGGCCCAATTATCGAGCAAAGATGGCACCTTAAGGCTATTTTCAAGGAATAGCTGCTCAAGGTCGTAGGGGTTCAGAGGGCTGAGCAGAGGGGCTAGGAGCGCCGCCAGAAAAAGCAGCGTGGTCAGGAACAACCCGCAAAGACCGGCCGGGCTTTCCCGGAACTCGGACCAAGACTCCCTGAGCGCGTGCCAGTTCATCTTACTTGAGCCTTATACGGGGATCGAGGAAGGAATAGGTCAAATCCACCATGAAATTGATGAACACGAACATCAATGCCACCACCAGGAGATAGGCCAAGATGACCGGCCGGTCCAGGGAATGGATGGCGTCTATGACCAGCTTGCCCATGCCCGGCCAGGCGAAGATACTCTCGGTAACGATGGCGAAGGCAATGGTGTAGCCGGTTTGCAGGCCGATGATGGTGACTACAGGGATCATGATGTTCTTGAGGGCGTGGACCAGGACCACCCGCCTTTCCGAAAGCCCTTTGGCCCGGAGAAACTTGATGTAGTCCTGGAGCATGACCTCCATCATGCCGGCCCGGACCAGGCGCACGATCATGGCCACCTGATGGATAGCCAGAGTGAAGGCCGGCATGAGCAGATGTTTGCAGCCATCCCAGGTGAGAAAGCCAAGCTGAATCCCCCCGAAAGAGGCGGTCTGGCCCCGGCCCGAGGAGGGCAGCCAACCCAAGAACACGGAAAAAACCATGATGAGCATGATCCCCATCCAGAAGACAGGGAGGCTGATGCCGAAGAGCGAGCCGGACATGATGATCTGGGTCAGCCAGCTCTTCGGCTTGACTGCGGCGAAGAGCCCGGCCGGGATTCCCAAGAGGATGGCCAGGATCATGGCCGAAACCGCCAGCTCAAGGGTGGCCGGGGCCCGCTCCAAGATGAGCTTGACCGCCGGCTGGTTGAAGGTAAAGGAGCGGCCCATGTCGCCTTGAAGGGCGTTGCGTAAAAAACTCAGGTACTGGGCCCAAAAAGGTTCGTCCAGGCCCAGATGGCGACGCATTTCGTCTATCTGCTCTTGGCTTGCGTCCGCGGGCAGGAGCATCTGAATGGGATCGCCGGAAAGGTAGAGAATGGCGAAAACCACCAGACTGACGCAAAAGAGAACCAGCACGCTCTGATAGATGCGTCTGAGGATGAAGGCGAACACGGGCCGGCCGGGCTATTTGAGGGCCATGTCAAAGTACCAGGTGTACTGGTCGATTCTTTGGACCCAGTCCAGTTTCTTGGACTTGGCGAACACATTTACCAGGTTGAACAGAGGCACGAAGGCCATGTCTTCCATCAGCAGCCGGCTGGCCGTGGACATGATCTCCAGGCGTTTCTTGGGATCCATGTTGGTCGAGGCTTCCTGTGCCAGGGCGTCAACCTTCGGGTTGGAATAGCGGCCGTAATTGTAGCGGCCCGCTCCCAGCTTCTGGTCATACGTGTGGGCTAAGGGTAAAAGGAAGCGTATGGCGTCGGGCGGATTGCAGGCCCAGCCGGCGAAAGCCATGCTGACATCCGCCTTGTCGGCCATGGGGAAGAAGTTGTTCTTGGGAATTGCGTTGACCTTGACCTTGATGCCGATCTTGCTCAGGTCGGCGGCGATGGCCTGGGCCACCTGTTCGTCGTTGGGGTAGCGGTCGTTGGTCGCATCCAGGGTGATGCCAAAGCCGTTGGGATAGCCGGCTTCCTTGAGGAGTTCCTTGGCCTTCTGGAGGTTGTGACCAGGTCGGGTGATGCTCGAGTCGTAGCCGTAGATGAATCTGGGGTAGGTCTGGGTGGCCGGTTCGCCCACCCCGTTCATGATATGCTTGATGATGGCCTCAACGTTGATGCCCAAGTGGATGGCCCGGCGAACCCGCACGTCTTGGAGAGGATTTTTGCCGGTAGGGCTGTCGACCTTGGGGCTGTTTTGCCTGGCTTGGTCGAGATAGAGCATCATGGTCCGGTTGCCCGGCTTGGAGGTCACTTCCAGGCGGTCGTCCTTATTGAGCCGGTCCAGATCCCGTGCCGGAACGTCGTCAATGAGATGGACCTCGCTGGAAATTAGTGCGGCGGTCCGGGTGGCGTCGTTCGTGAGGGGCCTTAAGTTGACCGTCTCGATTCTGGGGGCCCCGCGCCAGTAGGCCGCATTGGCCGTCAAGGTGAGGTGGTCGCCCTTTATCCACTCCTTGAGCTTGTATGCCCCGGTGCCCACGGGGTTGGTGGCCTGGGCGTCGTCTCCGGTCTTTTGGACGTGAGCCTTTGACATGATCATCACTCGGACCATCATGTCCGGAAGGATGGCAAAGGGCGCCTTAGTGGTGATCTTTACCTTGTAGGGATCGATAATCTCGACCTTAGCGATGTCGCGCACCGAGTCCTTGAAGCCGGAGCGGGCCCAGCTGCCGCAGCGTTCGATAGAAAAGACCACGTCCTCGGCGGTGAAGTCCGAACCGTCGTGAAACTTGACCCCCTTGCGCAGATAAAATAGCCAGGTGAGGGCGTCGGGATTCTCCCATTTTTCGGCCAGGCCCGGGATAAGCTTGGCGTCGTGGTCATACCAGACCAGCGCGTCGTAGATATTGTAGTTGATGGAGTTGGTCGGGGTCTCGGCGTAGAAATAGGGGTCTAAGGCTCTGGGCTCGCTGGCGGCGCCATGGATCATGGTCTGGGCCAGAGCCGGCGACGCTATCATCGTCCAGGCCAGGATCAGGAGCAAGGTTTTCATTGCCGATTTCATGCATTCCTCCTTGAGTTTGAGCCGCGCCCGAGGCATGGACGCTTTTAGCCCAAATAGGTCTTGATTGCCTCGATAAAGACCTCAACGCCCACGGCCAGGGCGGTTTCATCCACGTCGAAATGGGGTGAATGGGCCCGGCCTGCGATGCCTTTGGCCGGATTGCCGCAGCCAACCCGCATGAAGGTTCCCGGCACGGCCTGGGTGAAATAGGCAAAATCCTCGCCGCCCATTTTGGGCTTGAGCCAATGCACGTTGGCTTCCCCAAGGACTTTAACCGCGGCCTGGAAAACTTCCTCGGTCACCTTCGGGTCCACCATGCAGGCGGGTACGCCGTCGATGAACTGGTAATCCACCTCCATGCGAAAGGCCTTTGCCGTGGCCTCCACTACCTCCAGCAGCCTGGCCTTGACCAAATCCCTGATGTGGGGCTTGAAGGTTCGCACGGTACCGCTTAAAAAAAGCCGGTCTGGGATGATGTTGGGCGCGGTGCCTGCTATAAGCTGGCCCACGGTGATGACGGCCGACTCGGTGGGGTCCACGTTCCGGCCCACAATGGACTGCAATGCGGTCACCAGATGTGCACCGGCCACTACCGGGTCCAAGCCGTAATGGGGGTGAGCCCCGTGGGCGCCCTTGCCCAAGAGGGTAAGTTTGAACGTGTCGGCAGCTGCGTGGCTGTTCTCTTTGAAAAAACCGACCTGGCCGGCCGGCAGGTCTACGAACATGTGGCCTGCCAGGACGCGGTCCAGAGGGGGGGTTCGCAACACGCCGTTTTCGATCATGGATTTGGCCCCGCCCGCCACTTCTTCGGCGGGCTGGAGGATGAACTTGACCCCGCCCTTCAGCTTTCGAGCCAGTCCCGACTCGACAAGTTTCTTGGCCACGCCCAGGACCATGGTCCCGTGGCAGTCGTGGCCGCAGGAATGCATGACTCCCGGGTTGACCGACTTGTAGGGAACGTCGTTGAGTTCGGTCATGGGCAGGGCGTCTATGTCGCCCCGCATGCCGATGACCTTGCCCCGGCCGCCACTGCCTTGCAGATAGCCGGCCGCGCCGGTGGGCAGGCCGGGAAGTTCCTGGAGAGGAATGCCCAGCCCGGAGAGGATTTCCTTAATCTTGGCCGTCGTGCGGAATTCCTGGAAGGAAAGCTCGGGGTTTTGGTGGAAATCACGGCGTACCTGGCTGAGCCAGCTCAAAAGGGGGTGGGAATCGAAATCCATCGCTTGCCTCAAATCATCATTCGAGCGTGAAGTAATAGATTGAAGAAAGAGCGCGCAGCCTCAAAAATAAGTTCCCGCCCACTGGTCGATTTTCACCAGCCGTTTGGCTTTGAAAGCCGACTCAGATGGGTAATAACTAGCTTTTACAGATCGAATGCGAGCGTATTGCATATCAGTTTTTCTTTGTCAATTGAATTAAGGGGTTCAGGATAAGACATAGGCCTGACCCGAATCTTTATCTGATCTCTTGAGATCGTTTCACCGTTACACCACACCGGACTCGCCTGCCGGCATATTGCCGCGACTGCTCGTTTGAGTTTCGCCGAAGGAGCCGGTTATACCTTCCCGCCGGCGGGCGTTCCAACGAACCGTCAGCTTTCACAATGAATAGGGTTAGGTTGGGGAACAGGCATGTGTTTATGCGTTATGTGTCCTCCTTAACGCCCGCCTTGATTCTGTCCGGTTAAACTATCTTCGTCCATGGATACTGAGAATTATGCGTTGTGTCCCACGATTATCACCCGGCTATTTCGCGAAAGTCCCAATACCATGAGAGCTATATGTTCGTCCCGGATTGTTTGTTGGCCTGGGCGACCCGCAACCACACGACGGCGGCCAGTGGTACTACGGCCATTATCGCTGATGTGAGACTCATAAGCATAAACCCGCCGAAAGCATAAATGACGCCGCTCCCCACCTGGCTGCCTGCCGAGGCGAGATTCAGGAGCAGGTCGTTGAACCCCTGTGTCTTGGCCCTCTCTTTGGCTGAAAGCTGGTCGGCAAGCAGCGTCGATCCCGCCACATAGGCAAAATTCCAACCCAGCCCGAGAAGGAAGAGGGCAATCACCAGCGGCAGCAGATTGACTGAAGGCCCAGCGATGAGGCAGGAGATGATCATAACCGATGCCCCCAAAATAATGACCGGCAGCCGGCCCCAGCGGTCCGTCATCTTTCCGGTAATGAGAGAAAAGGCAAACATGCCCAGGGTGTGGGCGGATATCACAAGGGATACCATGCTCAGAGGATGCTGATGGGTCTTCATGTGAACAGAGGTAATCGACATGGGCACTACCATGACCATCTGGGCGAAGACCATGGTGACCATTGCCGCTAAAACGCCGGGCTGCCGCACTATTGCGGAGAGGCTGCGGGTCTCCTGGGCTGGGCCCGATTCGGTATGCACGCGGCTAAGTTCTCTTCCGATTTCGCGTGGTTCAGGTCTCAACCCCGACAGTATCAATATGGCAGCGAGCACAAGCACGACAAATCCGACGCCATAAGGACCGGACAGCTCGGGCAATCCCGCCATCGTTGCCAGCTCGCCCGTAGGACCGACCAGGAGAGGCCCCACGATGGCGCCGACCGTGCTTCCCAATACGACTTTGGAGATAGCCCGTCCGCGCATTTCAGGATGATGGACCTCAGCGGCAATAAAGCGACCAAGGTCCACTGCTGATCTGGCCATCCCGACCATAACGAGACCGGTCAGAAAGAAGAGAAAGGAACAGCCGACTACAGCGGTTATGGCAATTGCTGATCCGATAACCCCGATTATCTGCCCGAGGGCGAGGCCCCATCTGCGGCCGATCTTCTCGAAGCTGAAGCCCCAAACCAGGGCCCCGCCGGCCTGCCCAAGGACGTAGATAGCACCAGGCACACCTGCCATGGCTGTCCAGCCGGTCAAGTCAACGGCAACCAGGGCATTGACCGTGAAGGCAGCGATGAAGCCGGCCGAACTGAGGCTTTGTGAAAAAAAGAGTACCGCTGTGATCTTATTCGCGATGCGATCGTAGTCACGCATTGCACTCTCCTGCATTGAAAATAAACGGAAATACCGCCGCGGTAGTGCCGATTTGGGAACTTGGGGATTTGGTATAGGTCGACAGACTTTTTTGGTCAATAGAGCTTTGGGATAGATTGAATTTATCTCAGAAAAAATCGCCCGGTGATATGTCAGATGTCACAAATCGGAATTCATTTGACAATAGCAATAAATATTTCAAGATGTCGATTGCATTAAGATGTTCGATTTGACCAAGCCTTATTTTATTGCATCGACCACATGCTTATCGTTGCCGGGAATAACCGTCTCCATTGCCAACCGGGCCTCAATTTCATCCCTTTCCATCAGCAGCCGGCCCTCAGAATCAAATGAAAGGCAGGCGTATTGACTCTTGACAATTGCGGCAGGTTTACGTTCAATAGATTCCACGATCACTACAGCACACCGGACCCGCTTGCCGGCATATCGCCGCAACCGCTCGTTTGAGTCACGCTGCAGGAGCCGGTTATAACTTCCCGCCGGCAGGCGTTCCAACGAACCGTCATCTTTAACAATGAATATACTCATTCCCAGTCCCATGAGCCCCCCTTTTGTGCTATCGTCTGAGCATACCGGCCATGGCCGGCTTTTTCCATCCCAGAATCAAGGGGGTGCCGGATGAAGTGGAAAATTCTGTGTGGAGCGGGACATACAATCACAACAAGATAGGCTGGAGGCAGCCGGATGTGCTGGGTATGCGATCGACTTGAAAATTTGATTGCAGGATGGAACGAAGAGCGTGAGTTTCAGGATCAGATCAGCAGGGACGATTATCATCGCGGGTTGTCCAAGGGTTTTTCCGAATGTGTCAAGGATCTCTCGGAGGCTGTAGCATCAATGCGGCTGAAAGGGCTGTGTGAAAAATTCCCGGAGTACGATGGCCCTTTCGACGGCAAACAGCGAGGGGATATTCTGAACGATATATTGAAACTGAGAGATGAAGACAGCAATCAGGAGTGACACGGTGCAGTGTTCATGCCCGATACCCTTCCGCTTTTAAAATGGCGTCGATAATGGATTCGCGCAGATGGCTGTCATTGATCTTAAAGCCATCCGCAGTGACGATCATGTTGTTATCCAGGTGTTCCTTAATTTGTTTGATGACATCCAGGAGCCGAGGGGCGGCCGCCATCAGGTGGGCATTCGCTTTCGCGGCATCCTTGTCTTGTATGTCCTCGGATAGGGTGATGGCCAAAAGAGAATCGTCATCAGAAAAGACGCCGTAGGTTCCATTCTCTTCTTTAGCGATCCAGGGTCCGGGTGTATAACGACTCATGCAGCATGATCCTTCCTGGTTGATATTTTTGGAAGGATTTTATCGCGTATTTGCTAATTAAACAAGATGTTGGTTTATTCACAAGGAGGGGTCTGAAATGGGGGAGCATCTCAAGACGGTGGCTCTATTTCTGATTGCAGCAGGGTTGTTTACGATGTCCTTTGTGATTTTTGACGTGATGGGCAAACACGACAGATACGCGCCTGTCAGCTATGACGATGAACAGATTGTTGTTATGGATACCCATACCGGCCAGGTGTGGAGCGTTAACTACGAGGCAAACGAGACTACCAGTCTGAAGATTTTCAGCCCGATGGCCGGCGAGGTCCATATTTTTCCCAAGAGATTGAGCGTCAAGGCAGACGAGTAGTTTGTCCTTCTGCAGAACGTTAAGCCCCGGGCATAAGGCTTGCCGCGCCCGCGCTTCAGGCTTAAGTCCCGCGGCCCTCCGACGGCGCGCCCGCGCATCGCGGAAATGGGCTTCAGGGTGCTGCCGTCAATGTTTGTAGCCGATCATGCGCAGCAGCTCCTTGCGCTTCTGGATGTCGGCATCGGTTTCGATGCCTTTCGATTTGAAGCCGTCAATGACGCCGAGTATCCCCCGGCCCTGCCCGGTTTCGCCGATAATAACCTCCACCGGGTTTGCGGTGGCACAGAAAATGCGGCACACCTCCGGAAGGTTCTTGATGGTATTCAACACGTTGATCGGGTACATGTCCCGCATGAACACGATAAAACTGTGGCCGGCGGCGAGGGCAAAGGCGTTTTTTTTCGCCAGTTCAAGCAGCTCCGGGTCGGTTCCGCTGTGACGCACCAGACAGACGTCGGAGGCCTCGCAGAAGGCTAGCCCGAACTTGGCGCCGGGGACCGTGGCAACGATGGCTTCGTGCATGTCCTCGACGGTCTTGATGAAGTGGGACTGGCCCAGGATCAGGTTCAACTGGTGCGGGTTTTCGATTTTTACGATCTTTAAGTCCATCTTTTCTCCTACAAGTTAAGGGTTCAAGGGTTCAAGTAAAATTCATTTGGCTATAAGCGTCATTTGGCCGGATGCCGGATAGGCGCGCAACGAGGCCAAGATCAAGGCGCGCAAGCTCCGCCTTACGAGACGTACCCATCGTACGTAGCCGCGAGAGCGGGTGAAGCGTAACGCAGAGATTGGCCTCATGACGCGCCTATCAGCCTCCGATCGAACGCATCTGGCAGCAGGTGTGCGCCGGCTCGCCGCCGGCCAGGCTATGCTCCGAGGGCTTGTGTCGGGTGGTTCTCAAAAAAATTTCCGCCAGCTCCGCATCCTCGCACCCGCGGCGCAATGGCCCCCGGAGGTCCTCCTGGAGGTCGGACAGCAGGCAGGGTCGGAGCTGGCCGCTGGCCGTCAGGCGCAGGCGGTTGCAGCGGTCGCAGAAATGGCGGCTGATGGCCGGGATGAAACCGATCTCGCCCCGGGCGCCCTTGAAGCGGAAGCGCTGGGCCGGACCGTCGTGCTCCGAACGCGGCACGGGCGTCAGTTCGCCGAGAACACGCAGCCGCTCCTGGATCTCGGGTACCAGCAGCGGGGGGCGTCCGGCCCACCGGGACTTGCCGATCGGCATGAATTCGATGAACCGCACATGGTAGGGGTGTTCGAAGGACAGGCGCGCCAGGTCCACCAGCTCGTCGTCGTTGACCCCCTTGAGCGCCACGGCGTTCAATTTGATCGGGTGGAAACCCAAGGCTTCCGCGGCGCGTATCCCATCCCAGACCCGATCGAAGACGTCGGTGCCCGTGATGGCCCGATAGCGCTCGGGCTGGAGCGTGTCGATGCTGATGTTGAGGCGCGCGATGCCGGCCGCCTGGAGGCGGTGGAGGTTGTCCTTCAGCAGGACGCCGTTGGTGGTGAGGGAGATGTCGATCAACCCGGGCACGACGGACAACTGCAGGAGGAACTCGTAGACCCCGTTGCGGACCAGGGGCTCGCCGCCCGTGACCCGGACCTTGGTGATCCCCAGCCCGACCGCCACGCGGACGATGCGCAGGACTTCCTCGTAGCGCAGGATGTCGTCGTGGGAAAGGCGCGGAAGCGACTCCTGGGGCAGGCAGTACATGCACCTCAGGTTGCAGCGGTCCGTGATGGAGACACGCAGATAGTTCAGGTGGCGGTTGCAGGGGTCAATCAGTCGGGTCGGCGCAGATTCAGCCATGGGTTTTCCACCAGCGCCCGCATGCCGGTACGGCTTGGCCGGCCGGGCGGGGAGGGGACTGGCAGGCGTCGGAAACGCCCGTGAACGCCTCGCCGGCGAACCGGGGTGGCTTCAGTCCAAATCGGTTGTGTGCAGGGGGGCGGGATCGGCTAAACCTTCTGAAACCCTGCCTCGACGGTGTCGGTGATCGGGATGATGGATGAGAAATTGCTCACGTCGAATATTTCACGCACATAGGGAGTCAGCGCGCTCAGAACCACTTTTCCCTTTCTGCTCTGCAGCTCCTTGACGGTCATCAGGATGACCCGGAGGCCGGCGCTGCTGATATAATCCATCTGGCCGAGGTCAAAAACCATCCGGGATTTGCCTTCTTTGAGAAGCCCCTTGATCGTTGTTTCGGCTTGCGCCGCAGAATCCGCGTCCAGGCGCCCCGCGATCCTCACGCAAACGACCCCGTTCTTTTCTTCATGATCGAGTTTCATGGTATGCCTCGCGCTGGAATGTGATGACCTCGCTTACCCGTCGTCTCTACTATAGTTTCTGCTTGAATTCAAGAGGTGCTGCCGCGTCATGGGGGTGTGCCGCGGCGGCCGCGGTAATGGTCGAGAATGGCGGTGCACAGCCCCGGAATCGTGTATTCCTCGGCGACGATGCGCACGTCGAACCCGAGCTGCCGGGCGGTGTCGGCGGTGACCGGCCCGATGCAGGCGGTGGGGACGCCGGCCGCGAGCTCCTGGAATCGGCCCGGCGGCAGCAGGGCTTTGAAGTTTTTCGCCGTCGATGAGCTGGTGAAGGTCACGAGATCGATGGACTTTGCCTCCAGGCGCCGCACCAGGGCATCAAGGTCAGCCGCCGCGGCCGGGCGGGTCTTGTAGGCCGGCACCTCCCGGACGACGGCCCCCATGGCCGTCAGCTCTACGGGCAGGATCTGCCGCGCCTCCTGGGCGCGCGGCAGCAGGATCTGCCGGCCGCGGATTTCTTCCTTGCGGAAAGCGGCGACGATCGATTCGGCCCGGTAGCTTTCCGGGACGATGTCGCTTAACAGGCCGAAGGACTTCAGCCGCTCGGCCGTGGCCGGCCCGATGGCCGCGGTGCGCAGGCGGCCGAGGGCGCGCACATCCTTGCTGGCGCCGAACAGGTGCTCGAAGAAGCCGTTCACCCCGTTGACGCTGGTGAAGACGATCCAGTCGAAGGCGGATAGATCCGCGATGGCCCGGTCGAGGGGTGCGGAGTCGTCGGGCGGCACAACCTGGATGGTGGGGCACTCCAGGCATTCGGCGCCCAATTCCTCCAACGCCTGGACCAGGTCGCTCGCCTGCGCCCGGGAGCGGGTGACGACGACCCGCTGGCCCAGCAGGGGCCGGTTCTCGAACCATTTCAGTTTTTCGCGCAAGCCCACTACTTCGCCCACTACGATGACGGCCGGCGATTTGAGGCGGGCGTGTTTGACCTTTGCGACGATATCGTCGAGTCGGCCACTCACCGTGACCTGCTCCGGGGTCGTGCCCCGGCGCACCAGGGCGACCGGTGTTTGCGGGGAGCGTCCGTTGGCGACGAGCTCGGCCACGATGTTCGCGAGGTTCTTCACCCCCATGAAGAAGACGAGTGTCCCGATGCCCCGCGCGAGGGCAGGCCAGTCGATACCGGTCTGATCCTTGGTCGGGTCTTCGTGGCCGGTGACGAAGGCAATGGTGGAGGTCATCTTGCGGTGGCTGAGGGGGATGCCCGCGTAGGCCGGCGCCGCAACGGCCGAAGTGACGCCGGGCACGATTTCGAAGGGGATGCCGGCCTCCACCAGCACTTCGGCCTCTTCGCCGCCGCGGCCGAATACGAACGGATCCCCCCCTTTCAGCCGGGTGACCGTCTTGTTCTCCCGGGCCTTGGCCACGATCAGGGCGTTGATCCCGTCCTGGGGCAGGGTGTGGTCGCCGCCCTGCTTGCCGACATAGACGAGCTCGGCCCCCGGTGACGCGTGCCGGAGGAGCGCCGGCGCGGCCAGGTAATCGTAGATGACGACATCGGCGCGGGCGATGCATTCCCGGCCCTTGACGGTGATCAACCCGGGGTCCCCGGGGCCGGCCCCCACAAGATAGACGATGGGCGTTTTCATATCACCGTGCCGTCGATGTGAGTTTTTGCAGGATGATGTCGGCTCCCCGGGCCAGGAGCACTTCGGCCAGTTCGACCCCCAGTGCGGCGGCGTCTTGCACCGGTCCGCTCAGGTGGTGCCGGATGAGGGCGCTGCCGTCGACCGCGGCGACTAGGCCGGTCAGGTCGAACCGGCGCCCTTCCACGCGGCCGTAACCGGCGATCGGCACCTGGCAGCTTCCCCCCAGGCGGCGAAGAAAGGAGCGCTCGCCCGCGACCGCCGCATGGGTGTCCGGATGGTTGAGACCGGCCACCAGAGGACCGATGCGCGGGTCGTTTGCGCGGATCTCGATGCACAGCGCCCCTTGGCCCACGGCAGGCAGCATCAGGTCGGGGCCCAGGATCTCGGTGATGCGGTCTTCCAGGCCGAGCCGCCGGACGCCGGCGGCGGCCAGGACCACGGCCGATAAGCCCCCGGTCTCCAGCTTGCGCAGCCGGGTGTCCAGGTTTCCGCGCAGCGGCTCGATCCGCAGGTCCGGTCGCGCATGGCGCAGCTGTGCCCCCCGCCGCAGGCTGCTGGTGCCGATGACGCTGCCGGTTGCAAGTTCCGCCAGGCGCTCTCCGCCACGGGAGATCAGCACATCCGCGGAGATTTCGCGCTCGGGGACGGCTCCGACGGCAAGCCCCTCGAGGATGTCCGCGGGCATGTCCTTCATGCTGTGGACCGCTATGTCCACGCGCCCGTCCCGCAGGGCCTCTTCGATCTCCTTCACGAAAAGACCCTTGCCGCCCACCTGGGCAAGCGGCACGTCGAGGATCTTGTCGCCCTGGGTCTTGATGACCGCGAGCTCGACGGACATCCCGGGGAAGCGCGCCAGCAGCGCAGAGCGGGCCCACTCGGCCTGCCACAGTGCAAGCTTGCTGCCGCGGGTTCCGATGGTGACCGGTCGGGCCATCAGTGCTTGCATCCGCCGCAGCTGGATGCGTGGCAGCTGCCGCAGGACGATCCGGCCGCCTGCCTGACGGTCTGACCGCCGCCCTTGCTGACGAACCCGCAGGCGGACATGAGCTTGCGCACCTTCTTGCTGTTGCAGGCCGTGCACTCCGGCTTGGCAGAGCCGATGACCAGACACTCGAAGGTCTGGTCGCAATTCTCACAATGGTACTCGTAGATGGGCATATTCAAGGATCTCCTTAACGGCTGCAAGCTTGAAGCTCGAAGCTGGAATCAAAAAGGGCTGACAGAAGCAAAAAAATGAATGATGGCGCCAAATGTCGCTGACCACAAGGTCAAGATAAAGGCTTAAATGCAAAAAACAACGATTTGTCAATACCGATCCGGCTCGCAGAGCGATCTCAAAGGCGGTGAAGGGAAAATAGAGGGTTTGATCGGTTGCTTTGAGCTTCCAGTTTCCAGCATCAAGCTTCTTTCAGTGCTTCGATCACGCCGGCGGCGATCAGCGGCAGCATGATCTCGTGGTGTCCGACCAGATTGATGCCAGTGCCGCCGCCCGCCGTGGGTCTGGCGACCACGTTCACCATCGGCCGGTAGTGCCGGATGAAGTCCAGGTTGACGGTGGTGAAGGTCGTGAGCCGGAACCCCAGGTTGCGCGCCACGTTGACGGCCTTCAGGAACACCTCCGGCAGGATGACCGCGGAGCCGGCGTTGATGAAGACCCCGCCCTCGAGACCGCTCACCTGGCCGGCCAGCAGGCGGAAATCGAGGTGGGATGCCGCGCCGGTCTTGGCGGCGTCGAACCCGGGGTGCATGTGGATGATGTCGGTGCCGATGGCCACATGCACGGTCACGGGTAGGCCGAGGCGCGCCCCGGCGGCCAGGATGCTGCGCGACTCGAAGGGAAGGCCCGCGGCCCGGATGCTTGCGCCCACGGCGCGGCCCAGCCCCTCGCCGCGCGCATGCGCCCGATCGACCGCGCGGCCGAGGAAGGCCGCTGGCTCCGCGGCCATCCCGAAGGAGCCGTCTTCCAGGGCCGGCCCGACGTCTTCCGAAGTGCGGCCGGTCATAGCCAGTTCGAGGTCGTGGAGGATGCCGGCCCCGTTCATGGCGACCCCGGTGATGACCCCGCGCTGCATCAGGTCGATCACGATCGGGCCGAGGCCGACTTTGAGCACGTGGGCGCCCATGGCGAAGATGACCGGCTTTTGGCGCCGGGCGGCGCCGGCCATGGCGGCCATGACGGTTTTGAGATCCGCGGCGGCCAGGATCCCGGGCAGCCGCTCCAGGAAGGCGGCCAACGAGCCGCCCGCGGTCCACGGCGCGGCGAAATCGGCTGTATGCACCCGGCGCACGCGGCCTGCAATGGAGGTGGTTTTCACCCCGGCGAGGTCAAGCGGTTCGACATCAGGCTTCATGCGTGAACCCCTGCGGGAAGAGGATGCGGTCGACGAGCTCGCAAAGGATGTGGCCGATGGTGATGTGGGTCTCCTGGATGCGCGCGGTGACAGCCGAGTCCACGGTGAAGACGAGTTCGGCGCCGGCGGCGAGTTTGCCGCCCCGGCCGATCATCGCGACCGTCGCCAGGCCCCGGCGGCGGGCGTCTGCGATGGCCGCGACCACGTTGGGGGAGTTGCCGCTGGTGCTGATGCCCCAGGCGACATCACCCGGCCGGCCGAGAGCGGCCACCTGCTTGGCGAAAATGTCCTCGAAGCGGTAGTCGTTGCCGATGCTGGTGAGGATGGAGCTGTCCGTGGTCAGCGCCAAGGCGGCCAGAGGCGGCCGCTCGATCCGGAGCCGGTTCACGAACTCCGCGGCGATGTGCTGGGAATCCGCGGCACTGCCGCCGTTTCCGAAGATGAGGATCTTGTGGCCCGAGGACACGCAGGCCGCCAGTGTTTCGGCGCCCTTCTGGATGCGCCCCAGGTTGTGCAAAATAGCCTCACGCTTGACCCGGATGCTCTCTTCCAGGATGCCGGAGATGATCTGAGCGTAGTCGGTCATGGGCCTTGCGTGCGTTTGAATCCGATCAAGATCAATGGGGCATGCGTATCAGTGCCGCCCCTCCATCCGCTCCCGCACCCGGCGGATGTCGCCGGCGGTGTCGCGGCCGAGGCGCGCGGCCGCTTCCAGGTGTTCCAGCGCATCCGCCAGACGGTTCTGCTTCAAACAGAGGGCGCCCAGCCGGTGGCGGAACAAAGGGTTCTCCGGGGCGAGCTTGACGCTCTCCCGGCAGAACATCAACGATATGTCCGGGTTCTCGGCCTTGCCGTCGAACAGGCAGCCTAAGGCGGACAGTGCGGCCGGGTCGCTCGAGTTGAACTTGATGGCTTTCTTGTAGGCCGCTATCGCTTTTTCCGAGAGGTCGAGGGCTGCGTAGCAGTCGCCGAGGTAGCGGTAGATGCCGCCGGACTTGGTGCGCAGGCGGCTGGCGTGCTCGAGGTTCTCGCGGGAGGCGTGCGGCTGATGCATGTCCAGCTGGAGCTTTCCGATCTGGAACAGGATCTCGAACACCTCGCCCCGCAGGGCGTTGGCCTGCAGCAGATGATCGAGGGCGGCCTCCTTGCGGCCGAGCAGCCAGTGGACGAGGCCGATGTTGTAGATCGCCATGTATTCGCGGCGGTCCAGGCTGACGGCCGCCGCGAACTGCTGCAGGGCCTCTTCGTAGTCGCCGAGCACGGCGTAACACACGCCGAGGCTGTTGCGCACGTTCACATTGGCGGGGTCCAGGGCGAGGGCCCGCTGAAACTCCCGGATCGCCGCCTCGGTGTCGCCGTGTTCAAAGCACTTGTCGCCGCTGATGTTGAGGCTGACCGCATCGAAGGCAGCGCAGCTGCCGGGGCCGAAAAAGGTTGCGTGGTCGGCTGCCTTGCGGGCATTCACGACGGTCTCATGCACGGCATAGTCGAGGGTGGGGTGGACGGCAACACCCACGGTCAGTGTGCAGCCGGTCCGTTCGCGCAGCTCCTGCTGGAATGCCTTGGCCGCGGCCAGCCCCTCCGCCGCCCCGCAGCCGGGCAGGAATCCCGCCGGCAGCCCGTGGTCCTCGATTCCCCAGAAACCGCCGATGTCTCGGCAGACCCGGTCCAGGCCGTTGGCAACCTCCAGGAGCGGCCCGGGATCGGGACCGGCCAAAAGGGGCAGCTGCCTTCCGGGGGCCTCATCCTGGCGCACGGCCATGGCCGCAAAGCGGCTGACCGTCTTGAGCCGCTTAGCGCATGCGCCACGCAACCCCGTTCCCCACAGGAGGTCCGGAAACGTCGCTGCCAACAGGTCGCGGACACGGTCGGCGCCGTATTCCGGCGCCTCTTCGAGCCGCCGGGTGTCGGCCTGGGACAGCAGGAAGTGGCGCCGGGAGCCTTCCTTGCGTGCGATTTTTCTCTTGCGGTTCGCCATGTCTCAGTCGCTTTTCAGAATCGACGCCAGGGCCGATTCGATGAGGGGGAATTCGTCGTTCTGAAGGGTGCGCACATCCATTACGAAGGCATTGTCCTCGATGCGGCCGATGACGGGCGGATCTGCGCTCCGCAGGCGCAGCTCGAGCGCGTTGGCGGAGAGCCCGTTGACGCGGATGCGCAGGCCGCGGCTCGGCAGCTCCAGCAGCGGCAGGGCGCCGCCGCCGGCCTTGGACGGCAGGCGCACGAGATCGACCGCCAGCCGGGAGTCGGGCAAGCCGGCCAGTGTCCGGGCGAGCACCGCGGCGCGCGCCGCGATCGCGGCTTCGGTGTCGGTCAGCATGCGCAGGGTCGGTATCTCCGCCACGGCCCGTTCCTCGTCACGGTAAAGCCGCAGCGTGCTCTCGAGGGCCGCCAGGGTGAGCTTGTCGATGCGCAGCGCCCGGGTGATGGAGTTCTGGCGGATACGCTCGATGAAGGTCTGCTTGCCCACGATGATCCCCGCCTGGGGACCTCCCAGGAGCTTGTCGCCGCTGAAGGTGACCACATCGGCGCCGCTGGCGACCGACGCCTGCACGGTGGGTTCTTTCAGCAGGCCGTAGCGCGAGAAATCGATGAAGGTGCCGCTGCCGAGGTCCTCCATTACGGGCAGGTTGTGGATAGCTCCCAGGCCGACGAGTTCTTTCAGCGACACCTGCCGCGTGAAGCCGACGATACTGTAGTTGCTGCAATGAACCTTCAGCAGGAGCCCGGTTTCGGGAGCGATGGCGCTTTCGTAATCCCGGAGGTGGGTGCGGTTGGTGGTCCCGACCTCCCTCAGCACGGCGTTGCTCTTGGCCATGACGTCAGGAATGCGGAAGGAGCCGCCGATCTCGACGAGCTCGCCGCGGGAGACGATGACCTGGCGGTTCCGCGCCAGGGATTCGAGGCAGACGAGCACCGCGCCGGCGTTGTTGTTGACCACCATGGCGGCCTCCGCGCCGGTGATCTCGCACAGGAGGTCCTGGACGGCGGCATAGCGCGAGCCGCGCTTGCCCTGCGCCAGGTCGTATTCGAGGTTCGAGTAGCCGGCGGCGACAGCCGCCATGTTTTCGATTGCCTCCTGCGCCAGCAGCGAGCGGCCCAGATTGGTGTGCACCACGATACCGGTGGCGTTGACCACGCGTCGGAGATTCGGGCGCATGGCAAGCTGCACCGTCTCCTTCACCCGGTCCATGATGGCCCCGTCGGACAGCTCCGCATCGGTGAGGGTGCCGTTGCCCTCGCAGACGCGTCGACGCTGCGCCTCGATCACGGTGCGGATCGAGCTGACGACCACCGATTTGGGGATCCGTTCGAAGCCGCTCGCGGTCTTCGCGAGATCGATGACGCGGTCGACGGCCGGGAGCAGCCGCAGGAGGTGTCGCTGTCGTTCAGTCAAATCCATAGAGGAGTCTCGCACACCAGGGCGCGTCTGCTCAAAATGTGCAGGGCATCATCCCGCTATCGCCGCCGCGGGGGCGGCTTCGAACACGTTCACCGGGATCATGTCCACGAGCTGCGGGAACTGGTCGACGGCAAGTCCGATAGCGGCCAGGCGCGAGGCCAGCAGGCCCGCATCCAGCTTTTCGACTTCGAGCCCGGCCCGGAAGCAGGACATCAGAAAATTCGCCAGGAACACGATATGGGCAAGATTTCCATGCTGCTCTACGCGCTCGGGCACGTGGTGGTGGCGGATGGCCTCGGCCAACGAATCGGGCAGAATCCACTTGACCGCCAGGCGATGGCCGACCTCGGTGTGATCGACCCCGAAGACTTCCCGTTCCGCCTGGGTGAAATCCAGCTCCGGATTTTCGAACAAACGGCGGTAAAACAGCGGGTAGGCAACGGACATATACTGGTCGAGGGCCACCTTGCCGATGTCGTGCAGGAGGCCCGCGGTGTAGGCCAGGCTGGGTGCGGCCGCCGACGTCAGTTGCGCCAGCCGCTCGGCGATCACGGCCGTGCCGACGGCATGGTGGTAGATCCCACCCTTGCACAGGGAATAGCCCGAAGCCGACTGGGCGAAGAACCCGTCGATGGCCGCGGCGATCACGAACTTCATGAGCAGGTTGACACCCATATACATCAGGGCCTGGTCCAGTGATTCGATGCGGCAGCGGTGAGCGAACATCACGGAGTTGGCAAGCTGCAGGGTCCGCGCGCTGATGACCTGGTCCTTGCGGATCTCCGCGGTCAGCACGCGAATGTCATATTGCTCTTCCTCTTCAATGAGCCGCATGATCTTCAGGGCGACCTGGGGAACCGGCTGAAGGCGCTCCATGGCCTGGTCGATGTCCTTGAGGCTGGGAATCGTCGCGGGTCGGTGCGATTCCGTTTTGCTGAAGTCGGACGGCTCGATGCGGCACGCCCAGGTCTGCATGTCCAGGCGGATGCAGCAGGAGAAAAGGCCGCCGGTCTCGGCGTGGGTGATCGGGATGCCTTCCCGTCGCAGAATGGTCTCGGCGGTTTCCGCGGTCCGGCCGCCGATGTTGAGGCTGAGGTCGATTTCAGCGAGCGGGCCGATCAGAGCCCCGCCCGCAATGGTAGCCTTCAGGTGTTCGCGCCGGGCTCCGGCGTCGCAAAGGGCCTTCAGAAAAAGAGGCAGGCCGCTCGAGGCATACTTCTCCGGCTGGAACGAGCCGGCGAGCGAGGTCGGTTCGGGGAGAAGAAAATGGGCGAGCCCGCCGACCCCCGCCGTATCGTCCACCAGCGCGAGACCGATGCAGGTCGCCAGGTACGCTTCCAGCACCAGCGGCTGCCGGCCGCCGACGAAATTGCTACCCGCACTGACGTGGTGGTGTCCCATGGCCCTGTGTGGTTAAATTATTTGCCTGTAAACATTATGAAATTTTATAGCATGGCACGTTTCCGGATTCAACCCATTTTTTGGGGGCGTGCTCAAAAAAAACGTTTATGACCGCGTCAAATTGGGGTATGGTGTAAAATCGGGTATTGAATACGGGATGTGCGATGAGCGAACACGGGAAAGACGACGCGTTGATGTTCACATCCGGCAGCGGGGGCTCAACCGGCATTGAAGCCCTTGCCGGCGCGGGGCTATCGAGAAAGGGGAATTGAATCGCATGCACTCCATCCTCGTCACCGGCGGCTGCGGATTCATCGGTTCGAACTTCATCCGGTGTCTGCTGACGGAAAGCGGGTTTAGCGGGCGTGTGGTCAACGTCGACAAGCTGACTTATGCCGGCAACCCGGAGAATCTCACAGATATCGCGGAACAATTTCCGGACCGGTATGTTTTCGTTCGCGCCGACATCTGTGATCGGAGCGCCATGACGGATGTCTTCGCTCGTTTCGCGATCGACGCCGTCTGCCACTTCGCCGCCGAGTCCCACGTCGATCGCTCGATCGTGGCGCCGGAGGGTTTCATCAAGACCAACGTGGATGGCACATTCACGCTGCTGGAGGTCGCACGGGAGCGCGCCGACCGCCTCATGCTTTTTCACCATGTGAGCACCGACGAGGTCTATGGCTCACTGGGGCCCGAAGGATATTTCAGCGAGGAAACGGCTTACCGGCCGAACAGCCCGTATTCAGCCTCCAAGGCCGCCTCGGATCACCTGGTGCGGGCTTATCATCACACCTACGGCCTGCCGGTGACGATCTCCAACTGCACCAACAATTACGGTCCCTTTCAGTTTCCGGAGAAGCTGATCCCGCTGATGATCCTGAATGCGGCCGAGGGCAAACCGCTGCCCGTTTACGGACAGGGCCGCAATGTGCGGGACTGGCTCCACGTGATGGACCACTGCCGCGCGGTGTGGGCGATCATGCAGGGGGGGAAACGGGGGGAAACTTACAACATCGGCGGCCGCTGCGAGCTGGCGAACATCGACGCGGTCGCCCTCATCTGCGACCTGCTGGACGAGATCCTGCCGGATGCCGCCCTGGGGCCGCGCCGGGGCCTGATCACTTTCGTAAAGGACCGGCCAGGCCACGACTTGCGCTATGCCATCGACAGCCGCAAAATCGAACGGGACCTCGGCTGGACGCCGCAGGTGACGTTCGAGACCGGCCTGCGCCAGACCATCCAGTGGTACCTGGGCCACCGTGCCTGGGTGCAGCGCGTGAGGACCGGTGAATATCAGCGCTGGGTGCAGCAGCACTACGGCAATGGATGAGAGCCCGGGAGGCCGAGGGGGCCATGGGATCGAGGATCGACGCGAATGAAGTCTCCGAAGGACTATCTTATCTTCCCGCTGGATGTCGCGTCGGGTGAGGAGGCTAAGCGCTACGTGACCATGCTCGCCGGCGTGGTGGGCATGTTCAAGGTGGGCCTTGAGCTGTTCATCCGGTCCGGACCGGAGATCATCGCCTTCATCCACACCGCCGGTCCGGCCGGCGTGTTCCTGGATCTCAAGCTGCACGACATTCCGGCGACCGTTTCACGGGCCATGGCCGGGGTCGCCGCGCTGGGCGTGAGGCTGGCCACCGTGCATTGCGGCGAGAGCCAGCGGATGCTCGCGGCCGCCGTCGCCGGCAGCGGCGGGAAGGTCGGGGTGCTGGGGGTCACGGTGCTGACGAGCGTGTCGGCTCAGGACATCGCCGCTGCCGGCTTCAGCGAGGAACTGGCGGGCAACCTGCCGCGGCTCGTTCTGCGGCGGGCGCGGATGGCGCAGCAGGCCGGCTGTGCGGGGGTCGTTTGCTCCGGGCTTGAGGCACGGGCGATCAAGGCAGAGTTCGGGGCCGAGTTCGTCACGGTGACGCCGGGGATCCGGCCGCTGTGGGCGGCCAGCGGGACGGACGACCAGCAGCGTGTGAGTACGCCGGCTGAGGCGGTGAGAGGCGGCTCGGACTATCTCGTGATCGGCCGGCCGATCCGGGATGCCCAGAACCCGCGTGCCGCGGCACAGCGCATCGCCGCAGAGATTGAATCCGCGCTCTAACAGGGTGTTGAAACACTGCGCCCCCACACCGTGATCCGGGGGGTGTGCGGCTTTTGCAAATGCTCACATCTGGAAGCTGGAAGCTGAAAGCTGAAAGTTGGGCGGATGGGGTTTTTTCGCATGAGCTTGGAGCCTTGAGCGGATGTTGCCTTGGCTGACGGCCTGATGCTTGTTTTCGAACACCCTGATCGTGCTGCCGGTTGGAGTGATGGCAGAGCTTGCGTCGGCCGGGATCAGATGGGCGGCGGGGATCGGAGAGGATGTCCGGTCATGAAAACCGGGCGAGAAGGGGAAAACAGGAAATGGGTCTTTCTTCCACGCACAGGTTTGCGTTGAGCGCATTGGGCGCTTTTCTTTTCATCGGCAGTGGTTGCATGGCTCCGGTCGCCTTCCAGACCGTCGGGGCCATCGGCGGTGCTTCGCCCGTCGCCTTGAGTCTATCCGAAAAAGGCAAAGTGGAGAGCTACTGGGTGGCTCGATACGCGGACGTTGTCGACGCCACCATCCGTGCGGGCCAGGTGCTGTCGCTTGAACTACTGGAAAAGAAAGTCGAAGCCGAGCGAACCTCATTCCGGTACGGCTACAGCCGGGGGGAAAAAGCAGAAATCCTGGTCGAGTATCGAACCGCCACCATGACATCCGTACAGATCGACTACGGGATGTCCGGCTCGGTTGCCTTTGCCCGTCTCATGGGCAGGGAAATTGCGGTTGAACTCGCCAAAGTAGGCGCTTTTCTGGAAGACCTGTCACCCGACGAGGATTCGGTTGAGGGGGCTGAGGAAATCTAGCGGGCAGTTGAAAAACAGCGCCTCTGTGGTCACGAATGATTTGTCTCTATGAAAGCTTTCAGCCCTCAGCCTTCAGTCTATCTACTTGAGTATTTACTGCTCACGAATTCAGAACAGCCAGAAGGTGCGGTAGACCGCAAGCCCCAGCACGAGCACCGCCAGCACGAGCACAAACACGAGCTGCTGGGGCGTAAAGTGCGGCATCTCTAAAGCGTCGTCACGCGGCATCCAGTCCGAATTCCGTGTGCAGCGCCTGAACCCCGAGCTCGGCGTACTTCTGCTCGATCAGGCAGGAGATCCGGATCTCGGAGGTGCTGATCATCATGATGTTGATCCCCTCCCGCGCCAGGCAGGCAAACATGCGCGCCGCCACCCCCGGGTGGCTGCGCATGCCCACCCCGGTGACCGAGATCTTGGCGATGTTCTCGTCCCCGAACACGTCCTCGGCCTCGATCTCCTTGGCCACCTGCTTCTCGATCGCCAGCGCGACCTTGTAGTCGGCCTTGGGCACCGTGAAGGTCAAGTCGGTCTTGCCGCTGGCGCGCGTGTTCTGGATGATCATGTCGACGGAGATCCCGGCCGCGGCGATGGGCGTGAAGATTTTAGCGGCGATGCCAGGGCTGTCCGGCACCTTTCTTAACGTGATGCGCGCATCGCTCTTGTTCATGGTCACCGCGGAGACCACCACGCGTTCCATGCCGTTATCCTCATTGACGACCATGGTTCCCTCCTCCTCCGAAAAAGACGATCGCACGTGCACCGGGACGTTGTATTTCATGGCGAATTCCACCGAGCGGATCTGCAGCACCTTGGCCCCGATGCTGGACATCTCCAGCATTTCCTCGTAGGATATCCGGTCGATCTTGCGGGCCTTGGAGACCACGTTCGGGTCGGCCGTGAACACACCGGTGACGTCGGTGTAGATATCGCACGCGTCCGCCGTGAGCGCGGCGGCGATGGCCACGGCCGAGGTGTCGGATCCCCCGCGGCCGAGTGTAGTGATATTCCCTTCGGCGTCGCAGCCCTGAAATCCGGCCACCACCACAATGGAATGGTCGCTGAGCAGGCTGCGCACGCGGTCGACGCGGATGTCCTGGATGCGGGCGTTGCCGAAGCACTGGTCGGTGCGCACCTGCACCTGGAAGCCCATGAGGGATTGCGCCGGAGAGCCCATGGAGGTGAGCATCATGGCCAAAAGGGTTGCGGTCGTCTGCTCGCCGGTGGCGAGGAGAGCGTCCAGCTCGCGCTTATCCGGGCTCTCGTTGATCTCCCGGGCAAGCGCAATCAGGCTGTCCGTGACACCTGACATGGCCGAGACGATGGCCACGACGTCGTGGCCCTGGTTGTGGGTGCGGATCACGCGGTGGGCGACGTTGCGGATGCGCTCCAGGTTCGCCACAGACGTGCCGCCGTATTTTTGAACGATCAGTCCCATCGCAACCCTCCGTTGCTGCTGAACCTCAAGCGTCGACGTTTCGCATTCGGCCGTTCATGAACGCAGCGCTTTTAGCAGAATCAGGGATGCTTGTCCATACGCAACCATGTGCAGCCGGCGTCGGTCATCGTCCCCGAATTCAAAGCGAATCTCCAAACGCTCGGCAAGCGCCCCATCGGTGAGCTTTTCGGCCCACTCCACGGCTGCGACCCCCTCGCCGTGCAGAATCTCCGCCAGACCCAGGTCGTCCAGGTCCGCTTGCGCGTCCAGTCGGTATAAATCGATGTGAAACAGCCGCAAGCGGCCGGGGTACTCGTTGATGAGGGTGAAGCTCGGGCTGGTGACGGCATAATCGGCCGAGACATCGAGCCCCCGGGCCAGACCCTGGACAAACACCGTTTTTCCGCTGCCGAGATCGCCGATCAGGCAAATCACCAACGGAGTCCGCAGCCGGCGGCCGCACCGTTCCCCCAGCCGGCGGGTCTCCGCCGCCGAGGCGGTGACGAGGGTGATCTCGCCCGCGGGGTTGTCGCGGTGCGGCACCAATCATGCCTCCCGCAGCAGCCGGGCGATTTCCCCGGGCAGGGTCTGCGCGACCTCGCTCGCCAGATAGCCGTAAGGTCCCAGTGTGCGGCCGAGCGTGTCGGCGGCCGCACCGTGAAGATACACGGCCGCCCGAGCGGCCGTGTCGGAGTGCATGCCCTGGGCGATGAGACCGGCAATCATCCCCGTCAGCACATCCCCCATGCCGGCGGAGGCCATGCCGGGGTTGCCGGTGGGGTTGATATAGACGCTGCCGTCCGGATGGGCGATGACGGTGCGCGCGCCCTTTAGCACGACGTGGACGTTGAGCGTGACCGCGAGGTCCCGGGCACAGGCGATGCGGTCCTGCTGGACCGCGGAAAGGCTCGTGCCGGTTAGCCGCGCCATCTCCCCGGGGTGCGGCGTGAGCACGGTTTGCACGGCGAGGCTTTTGAAGATCTCCAGGCGGCCGGCCAGGTGGTTGAGGCCGTCGGCGTCGATGACGAGGGGCAGCGGGCTGCGGCGGACCAGTTCGGCGACCAACTCGCCGGTCTCGGGGTCCTGGCCCAAACCGGGTCCGATGGCGAGGCAACTCTTGCCCGGGGTAAGCTCCAGGATCGCGTCCCGGGCGGCTCGACCCAGGCTGCCGCTGCCGGTTTCAGGCAGGGGTGCGGTCATTGCTTCGAGCACCAGGGTTTGCAGGATCGGATGCAGGCCTTGCGCCACCCCCAGGGTCACCCGCCCGGCCCCGACGCGCAGGGCCGCCGCGGCGGTCATGGCCGCGGCGCCGGTCTGTCCGGGCGAGCCGGCCACGACCAGCAGGTGCCCCGTGCGACCCTTGTGCGTATCCGCCCGGCGAGGAGAGAAAGTCCCGCCGACATCGTGAGCCTTGAGCAGGAAATGGCGCGGCCGGACGCGTTCGGCGATATGCGGCGGGATGCCGATGTCCACCACTTCCAGCCGTCCGGTGAACTCCGCACCCGGGAAGACGGCGTGGCCGATCTTGGCGTACCCGAACGTGACGGTGACCGCGGCGCGGATGCAGGCGCCGTCAAATTGGCCGGTGTCCGCGCTGAGGCCGGAGGGGATGTCGACCGAGAACACGGGCCGTTGCAACTGGTTGATGAACTCGATGACGTTTCGGAAGAGCCCTGTGACCGCGGTGGTGAGGCCGGTGCCGAGAATCGCATCCACCCAGACGGCGACGTCGCGCATCGTGCGCTGGTGCCGCGAAAATGCGGCCTCATCCGGCACCTCGATCACGGGCACGGAAAGCGGCGCCAGAAGCTTCAGGTTGGCGGCGGCGTCGCCCGATACGCGGTCGGCGGTGCCGAGCAGGTAGACGCGCACGGGGTAGCCAGCCTGTGCCAGGCCGCGCGCCATCACAAAGCCGTCACCGCCGTTGTTGCCGCGGCCGGCGGCAACGCCCACACCGTTGCGGGCGGCCTTCGCGAAATGCGTCAGAAACACCCGGACGGCCTCGCGCCCGGCGTTTTCCATCAGCACCCGCCCCGGCAGGCCGAACGTCTCGATCGTCAGGCGGTCCAGCGTCTGCATCTCAGCTGCGGTCACTAAGTCCATGCGAATCCCCTTCGGAAATTGGCGTGGGTATCAGGCTCGAAGCTCGAAAGAAAAAACTCGGCGATGGCCTCCGCTTCACGATCGTGTGGATCGGCTTTTGCGCAACTCCTGGATGGCCGGTGACGCTTTTCCCTGTTTCGGCTTCGAGCTTCGAGCTTCGAGCTTCCAGCTTGCTTCTATTTTTTTCACCAGCCGCCGGCTCCTGGCGGCCATGCGACGGGCTGGGCGGCCGCCGTTTTCGTGGTCGTAGCCGCACAGGTGCAAGACTCCGTGCACCAGCAGCTCAGTCAACCGCTCCTCGAGCGTCCGTCCGGCGAGCCGGCTTTCGCGGTGGGCCGTGTCCATGGAGATCACCACGTCGCCCAGCAGGCTCGGCGTGAGGTCCCCGTAGGCGCCTTCACGCATGGGAAAGGCGATCACGTTGGTGGGCCCGTGCCGTTTCAGAAAGGCGAGGTTCATCCCGGCGATTTCGCGGTCGTCCACGAGCAGGATGGAAAGCTCCGCGTCAGGACGCTTTAAGGCGTCTAACAGGATTCGGGCTGCCTGCCGGATCATTTTCAGGGAGATCCTGTGACGCCTTTGGCGGTTGGCGATCTGAATGTCCATGACGGGGTCTGCCTTTGCCGTTCTCACCGGTCGCGGTCCGGTGCTCGACATACTCGATGCGGTGGTGATGGATGCCGTTCAGGATGGTGTTGAAGCTGGCGGCGATCCGGTGGATGTCCTTGAGGGTAATGTCGCACTCGTCGAGCTGACCGTCGGCGAGGATCCGGTTGATCAGGTCTTGGACCTGCCCTCGGATCCGGCCGGGGGTCGGGTTCTCCAGGGTCCGGGAGGCGGCTTCGACCACGTCCGCGAGCATCACCAGGGCGGCTTCGCGGGTCTGAGGCTTGGGCCCCGGGTAGCGGAAATCATTCTCCTTCACCTGGTCTTCGCCCTTGAGCTGCCGGGCCTTTTCGAAGAAATACCGGATCAGGCTCGTGCCGTGGTGCTGCCGGATCCCGTCGATGATCACGGGCCCCAGCTTGTGCTCCCGGGCGATCTCCATCCCGTCCTTGATGTGGGCCATCAGGATCAGGCTAGACATCGAAGGTGCCAGCTTGTCGTGCCGGTTCTTGCCGTTGCGCTGGTTCTCGATGAAATAGAGCGGCTTGCGGATTTTCCCGATGTCGTGGTAATAGCCGGCAACTCTGCCGAGGAGGGGGTTGGCGTCGATCTCGGCTGCGGCGGCCTCCGCCATGGAACCCACGATCACCGAGTGGTGATAGGTGCCCGGGGCCTCCATCATGAGCTGCCGCAGGATCGGGCGGTCCAGGTTGGCGAGCTCGAGCAGGGTGATGTCGGTCGTATAGCCGAAGGCAATCTCCGTGAGCGGAACGATGCCGCCCGTGACCACGCCGGATCCGATGCCGCCCAGAAAGGCGAACACCGAGCTCCAGAGCAATCCGGTCCATGAAAATTCCTGCAGGAAACATCCCGCGGCAGCGGCCAGGATGACGCTCAACAGGCCGGTCTTCACGCCCGCCGTGACGAAGACCTTGCGTTCGCGGCAGTTGCGGATCCAGTAGGCCCCCATGCTGCCGGTGACAAGGTAATAGGCGCTCATCGGCAGGCTGTTGCCGAGGGCGAGGGCCGCACCAAAGGCCGTCACGACGGCAAACGGGAGTGCCGCCGGCAGCCCCAGAAACACGCAGATGGTCATCGGCGAGGCCACGAGCGGGACGGCGAAAACCGCGGTCCACACCGGAATGGCGTAATGCGAGTTCCGGAGGATCAGCTCCAGGAAGGAACCCATCGCCTGGGCGAGGAGTTGAAAAAAGAGGAACATGCAGGCCATCAGGAGAATGTCTTTGACCGGGGTCTGGGACTGGTGCAGCCCGCGCTCAAGGAAGAGCAGATCGATGACGGCGATGAGGCTGAATATCACCGCGGCCGCGCCCAGCGTGCCGAGCAAAAACTGCTCGGGTTTGGTCTGGGATTCCAGAGCCTGCAGTTTGAGCATGTGCAGATCCGCGACCCGCTCGCCTTCGCGCAGCAGCATCTCGCCTGCCTTGACCCGGTATAGCACCGGCTTGATCTCCGATACGGCTCGGTGTTTGCGATCCTCGGTTTCGTTGCGGTTGAGGGTGATGTTCGGCTGAATCAGCCGCTGGGACAGATCCACCACGAGGTTGGCCATGGCGTAGTCCAGGTCCCGCAGCGCCGGCTGACCGATGCTGCGCACGAGGGCCTTGGCCTGGTCCAGACTGTAAAACTGCCGGGCGTCGCGGACGACCCGTTCGTCCTTGGTCCGAACCTCCCGCAGGACAATCCCCTTTTCGAAGTCCTTCAGCATGACATCTTTGCTGGCGACGATGCCGCTCTCCAGCGTTTTCTGCAGGATCTCCCCGATGGCGTCCGCAATGCGTTTAGAAAACCCCTCGGCCTCCAGCGCCAGGAACGCGCCTTTGCCGACGCGGATGCCGAGCTTATCCTCGAACACCTTGCGGACCTCCTCGGCCGAAGCCGCAAGTCCCGTGCGCTTGTCCTCCGCCGACGGGGTTGCCGCCGCGCTGGGGGCGGAACCGCGGCTTTCGGTCGTCGCTTGCCGCAAGGCGCGCATGTCGGCGAACGTTCCGTGCACCATCTGCACCAGGCGGTTGACGAGCTCGGTGTCGTTGTCGTAGACCGTAAGGACATCTTGAACGGCCTGCTGGCGCTTGATTTCGGTCGCCGTCTGGTCCTCGACCAGAAAGTCCTTCGGGGCCTTGATGTCTTTCTCGGCGACGTCGCCGGCGGTGTAGGCGAGCTTCGTGACCATGAGGTTCGGGTAGAGAATCAGCGTGAAGAGGGCCGTCACGGCGATCAGCACGATCAGCCGGAAGCGGAACAGGGGGTCCCGCAGAAGCGCAGGACCGGGCTTGTGTCGGGCAATGTTCATGGCGCTCCACGGGTCCGGCCGCGGTGTGCGGCGTGATGCCGCCGGGCAATGGTGCGATGGGGCATGGCCGTAGACCTCCTCCGGTGCGGGGTCAGGCGGGGCGCGAGGCGGCCTGGTTTCCCCGTTTCCGCTCGTCGAGTTCCTCGTAGGCGCGGATGATTTCTTGCACCAGTTTGTGCCGCACCACATCCTGTTTGCTGAAAAACACGAAGCGGATCCCCTCGATCCCCTGCAGGATATTCTTGGTTTCGATCAGTCCCGACATCCGCTCCGGTGGGAGGTCGATCTGGGTGATGTCCCCGGTGATGACCGCCTTGGAGTTGAAGCCGATGCGCGTCAGGAACATCTTCATCTGCTCGGAGGTCGTGTTCTGGGCCTCGTCCAGGATGATGAACGAATCGTTCAGGGTCCGGCCGCGCATGAAGGCGATGGGGGCCACTTCGATGACGCCCTTCTCCATCAGCGCGGACACCTTCTCGAAGCGCATCATGTCGTGCAGCGCGTCGTAGAGGGGGCGCAGGTAGGGGTCCACTTTTTCGGCGAGATCCCCGGGCAGAAACCCCAGTGTTTCGCCCGCCTCCACCGCCGGCCGGGTCAGGATGATCCGGCTCACCTGGCCTTTGCTGAAGGCCGCGACCGCCATGGCCATGGCGAGGTAGGTTTTTCCGGTGCCGGCCGGCCCGATGCCGAAAACGATGTCGTGGTGGCGGATCGCTTCGATGTATTCCTTTTGCGCCGGGCTCTTGGGGGTGACAGCGCCCTTTTTGGTCGTGACGTACACCGTGTCCAGGAAGATGTCCTTCAACTGGATGCGGTGATCCCGGCTCAGCATCCGCGCGGCATAGTCGATGTCGTTCGCATGGATGGGGTAGCCTTCTTTCAATAGCGCGTAGAGCTGGTTCAGCAGATTCTGGGCCAGTTCGGCGGCGTAGCGCTCGCCTTCGACAAACACCGTGCTGCCCCGGGCGTTCACGCGCAGGTCCAGGATGTTCGCGAGCCGCTGCAGGTGGCAGTTGTGCTCGCCGAACAGGTGTCGGGCCAGGTCATTTTCCGCAAACGGGAGAGTGAGAGTGTGGTGGTCGCTCATAAGGTTGATCGCGTGCCGAACATACCCGGCGCCGGGTGCTTGACCGAATATCATTATCACATCTGCAGTAGCGAATGCAATCGCCAACTGATCCGCGGCAGGGCACCTTGGCCGGGATGGCAGCGAATGTCGATGTCGCCGATGGCCCCGGCAGGACCGGCGCGGTTGGGTGCTGTTTTATTTTTTACCTTGACTCCAACGGGCCGGCTTTGTTAGTTCAGCGATACCGGTGCCGGCGAAAGCCCTGCAGCCCCGCTTCGGGGGCGCGGCCGGTGTGGGGGCAAGCATGAACGCGTTCGACATCATCGTTGCAGTCATTTTGGGGTACAGCCTGATCCGGGGTCTCTTCCGGGGCCTGGTCAAGGAGGTGTCCTCGATCATCGGGGTCCTTGGCGGTTTCTTCGCCGCCTACTCCTATTATGGCGTCGTGGCCCATTATCTGGCCGGCGTTGTCTCGAACCCGGCATACCGCAACATTTTGGCCTTTCTGATCATTTTCTGCGGCGTGCTAGTGGTCGTGAACGTGATTGCGATGATTCTCAAATATCTGCTGAATATCGTTTTCCTGGGATGGCTGGACCGGCTGGGCGGCGTCGTCTTCGGCCTGGCCAAGGGTGCTCTTATCGTCGCGGTGCTGTTTCTGATCCTGACCGCTTTCCTGCCCAAGGGCGCCTCTCTCATCAAGGAATCCGCTTGCGCCCCTTACGTGTCCATGGTTTCGGAACAGCTGGCGATCGTGGTCTCCAGCGACATCAAGCGCGAGTTCGCGGTAAAATTAGGGGAGCTGAAAAAAGAGTGGAAGATCCTGAATTGAGCTCTGCGCCTCTCGCGATGGCCGGTTTGCTCCGCATCATCGAACGATTGAGGGGGCCGGACGGATGCCCCTGGGACCGGGAGCAGACGGCCCATACCATGGTGCGGTACCTGCTCGAAGAGGCCTATGAACTCGCCGATGCCGTTGCATCCGCAGAGGCTGAAAACGTCTGCGAGGAGCTGGGCGACGTCCTGTTCCATGTGCTCTTTATCGCCCAGATGCACGCCGAGTCGGGCGCCTTCACCCTGGCGGACGTCTGCCGGGCGATTTCGGACAAAATGATCCGGCGTCACCCCCACGTGTTCGGGTCGACGACGGTCGCAGACAGCGACGAGGTCGTGCAGAACTGGCGGCGCATCAAGCAGGGCGAGAAAAACAATCATCAGCGCCAATCGGTCCTCGACAGCCTGCCGGCGAGCCTGCCCTCTCTGATGCGGGCTTTCTCGATCTCCGAGCGGGCGGCTCGCGCCCGGTTCGACTGGCAGGACGTGGACGGCGTGCTGGCCAAGCTGGGAGAAGAGGTGGCCGAGCTCCGTGAGGCGCTGCGGCGCGGCCTGCCGGAAGAGGTCTGCGAGGAATTCGGCGATGTGCTGTTTACCCTGGTGAACGTTGGCCGCTTCGCCGGGGTTCATCCCGAGACGGCCCTGGCGGGTGCCGCCCGGAAGTTCGAAAAACGGTTCCGGCAGATGGAGAAAGTTATCGGCGACAGCGGCCGGGAGTTGGAAACCGTCCCGCAGAGCGAGAAGGATCGCATTTGGGAATCGATCAAAGCCAGCGCGTGAGCGTATCCCCATGATTGCCATCATCGACTATAACGCCGGCAACCTCGCCAGTGTCGCGCGGGCGGTGGCGCACCTCGGGTTTGCCTGCACCGTCACCGCCGACGCCGGCACCATCCGGGCGGCGGAGCGCATCATTTTTCCCGGCGTCGGCGCGGCGGGCGCTGCCATGGACAGCCTGAAGCGCACCGGCCTCGACGCCGTGCTCGTCGAGCAGTTCGCCGCCGGCAAGCCGATGCTCGGCATCTGCCTCGGCACTCAGGTGATCATGGGGTTCAGCGAGGAAAACGACACGCGCTGCCTCGGCATCGTCGCCGGCCGGGTCAGCGCCTTTTCGGGGCGGCTGTCCGGCGATGACGGCCGGCCGCTCAAGATCCCCCACATGGGCTGGAACCGCATCCGAGTTCGCGTCCCCCACCCGCTGACGGCGGGAATCTCCCCGCAGGACGAGTTTTACTTTGTGCACAGCTATTACCCCGTGCCGGACGAGGCAGACCGCGTCATGGCCACCACGGATTACGGCATCCGCTTCGCATCGGTGCTCGGGTGGCGCAACCTCGCGGCCACGCAGTTTCACCTGGAGAAGAGCGGGCGGCCGGGCCTGCGCATGCTCGCCAACTTCTGCGCCTGGACCCCCGCCGCTTAGGAACCCGCCATGTTGAGCAAACGCATCATTCCCTGTCTGGACGTTCGTGACGGCAAAACCACCAAGGGCATCCGCTTCCAGGAAAATGTCGACATCGGCGACCCGGTCGACATGGCCCGGTTTTACTACGAGCAGGGGGCCGATGAGATTGTCTTCTACGACATCACCGCCTCCCACGAACGGCGCAACATCATGATCGACGTCGTGCGGCGGGTGGCCGAGACCATCTTCATCCCGTTTTCGGTGGGCGGCGGGATCCGCAGCGTGGAAGACATGCGGGCCGTGCTGCTGGCCGGGGCCGAAAAAATCAGTGTCAACTCCGCGGCTGTGCGCCAGCCCGAGATCATCGCCCGCGGTGCTGAGGCCTTTGGCCGCCAGTGCATCGTACTGGGGATGGATGTGAAACACGTGGGCGTGCGTCCGGGAATCCCCTCGGGCTACGAAGTGGTGATCGACGGCGGCCGGACCGCCATGGGAATCGACGCCCTGGAGTGGGCGCTGCGGGCGCAGGAACTCGGGGCGGGCGAGATCTGCCTTAACTCGATTGATGCGGACGGGACACGGGAAGGCTACGAGCTAAACCTCACCGCCCTGGTATCGGGACACGTGACCATCCCGGTGATCGCCTCGGGCGGCGCCGGCAAACCGGAGCACCTCCGCGACGTGCTCACCGAGGGGAGAGCGGACGCCGCTCTCGTCGCCTCGATGGTTCATTACGGCAATTTTGCGATTTCTGAGATCAAAGCCTACCTGCACGGTTGCGGCATCCGCGTCAGAAAAACCTGGTAGCCGGCCGCGTCAGGCGATCTTGCCGAAAGGCAGATACCCCGGCGGGGTGACCTTGACCAGTTTACCGGCCTCGTCGTATTTTTCGACAACGACCTTGCCGCCTTCTTCCAGCTTGGTGTGGCTCTGCAGGTTATGCTCGTCCTGGCGGTCCGCCTTCGATTTCCCGGAATCGCCCGAATTCTCCACCGGCCGCGCTTGTATGATCTGCCCGGCCTTCTGGACCACGACCTCCTGTTCCGTACCGCTGCTAAAACCGCCCCCTCTGGGTATCTGGTGAACAGCGGATTCTCCAATGGCACCAAACATTGATTCCTCCTTTGCCTGGGTTGGCTTTCTGACAACCGACAGGCGCTGTCTCAAGCCGTCCGGTACCTGCGGACAAGCGCCGAACGGCGTACACCCGTTACTTTCGCCATTACCGCATCCGCCTGGGGCGAACGCCGGGTGCTGCATCCTCTAAACCCATGACTCCGTCTTGGTTGATCGTTGTTCCTGCGCCAACTGGTCCAGCCGCTTGATGATGGCGGTTGTGTTCCCCACGGCCAGTGTGGCGGTGCGTTTCTGGTCGATGGCATCGATCACGTTGAACGTGAAACTGACGTCCGCGTGCTCGCCCGCGTCGCCGGCGTCGTCGTTGCCCCCGAACAGCGCCTCCGATGCCTGCGCGGGCGGCTGGGTCAGCCCTCCGGCTTCATTGATTTTGTGCAAGACCTGCTCGGAGATCTTGTCCATGGTGGCCTTCCGGCTGCTCTCCAGCGTCAGGGCCATCTTGCCCGTCATCTCCGAAGTCAGCGAACCTTCTGGCCTTTCCTGCTTCCGAGTTTGGCTCAATTTCTTGCAGAAGCAGTCGAGGACGTTGCGCATCTGGTAGCTGGTGACCTGCATCTTCGGATTCCCCCTGACGTTCCTATCGGCAGCTTTCGCGGAGGACTTTAGGGGAAAATGCAGGCGGATGGGAGAGGTGTTTGTAACAAAATGAAATAACGTACTTAATTTATGTTGAAAGCAGGCAGAAGGGGGAACGTTGTCGCGCCCAAGGTGTTAATATCAGCCAATGGTCAAGCGGCTGTCCCAAAACAAAATCACCCGTCGAATAAAGGCAAATCAGCCTAAAATCTTCAGTATGCCTGAAATGCAGATATCATCTGACGTACCACCAACGAACTGGGGTGGTGATAGGTTTTGCATTGTGTTTCATGCTGAAACCCAATAAAACGTAACCAAGCAGCCCAAAAGAAAGGGGTTTCAATTTCCATGCACCTAAACACCATAGGATCATTATCTCCGCCCGCCCTCATTTAACCCGATAATTTTTCATGGGAATGAGGAATGTATGAGCGGCCCTAAGCCTTAACAGGATAGGATGTTAAGGTGAGATGGAGAAGTGCGCCAAATACAAGAACTTGGCTCTTCCCATCGTTTAAAGCCAATAACTCATACGCAAAGATGAACTTCTCTTTGAAATAGCGGAGAGATCTTATGGTGCGCTATAAATCGGTCATTACGATAAATTTTTCGGCTTTCTTACTTATGCTTGGGGTTGGCATGATAGTCGCGTTGCTCCCCAAACGAATCATAAATTTGTCGGGTTCAGTTGCAAGTGTTGGATATCTGGCATCTGCCTATGCCGTGTCTAACATGCTGCTTCAATTCCCCATAGGCTACTTCTCAGACAGATTTGGATTCAAATCTTTCATAGCCGGGGGCTATTTCTTCTGTTCTTTGACAGGACTACTGTATTTCTTTGCAGAAACGCCCAATCTTATCTTTTGGGGTCGGATGTTGCAGGGCGTAGGAGAAGCCCCTATTTGGGCGCTTGCTCCTGCACTATTGTCAATTCAATATCCTGCCGAGAAGGGAAAATTCATGGGGATATATAACGCTTCCCTTCATTGTGGTCTTACTGTTGGAAGCCTTATGGGGATTTTGATCTATAGGACATGGCAAGGCAACGAAGCTTTTTTGCTGTTCGCCGGAGTGAGTTTTTTAGGTGGACTCTTAATTGCACTATTTGTCGAAAATCCATTTCGGGAACCGAATGAAACAAAGGCAAATATCAATTTCAGAGCCTTCATATCCCTCGCGGATAATCTTATTAACCGAACTGTTCTTGCGGGGATAGTATTGTATGGCGCTGGATATGGTATCTTCATTACCATAATCCCTGCTTTTTTAATCAGTGAAAGAAATAGCGACCAGACAACAGTCGGAGTATTTTTTTCACTATTTTACATTGCGCTTAGTTTATCCCAGCTCGTCGCCGGCCCTTTTTCGGACCGTAAAGGACGTAAACCAGCAATGGTCTATGGAACGATGGTGGCAGCCCTCGCTATTGCAACTTTTTTTATGCTAAATCAACCTTGGCTCAATGGGCTGCTCACCATAGCAAGTCTTGGGCTCGGTGTCTTTTGTGTATCATCAATGGCCTTTCTAAACGAAAGAGTTCCAAACGCATTGAAAGGAGCAGTATCGGGTGCATTTTATTTTTCCTGGGGCGCGGGGTATTTTTTCGGGCCTTTGATTTTAGGCAAGCTTACCCATTATGCAAATTTGCAGACGGGCTTTTCGATCTTGGGCGGACTTTTTATGCTCGAATTTCTTGCACTCGCCATTATTGTCAAGAGTACACCCATGCCTTCGAAGTTGAGAACTATTGAATGCTTGAATAAAAACATAGAACCACCGAACAAATGATTGAAGCCGGGTGTGAAAAGACTGCCACCTTTTCACACCCACTCAAACGAAACGAATGCGTTATATCGAAGTAAACTCGACTCCCCAAAAAGCTGCGTTTGTGACAAGCATATGGCCAAGGATTGTGACTTTCTGCCCGCGAGAGTTAACCTCCTACCTCAGCAGTAATTGCCACAGATACTTCATCTCTCGTTCTGGTGAATAGCAAGGTCACTTCCAATGGGGGCACGGGTGTCGAAGTATTGAGGGGGAGCAGCGCCAGAATCGGTCAGGATTCACTCGGTGTTGCGGGACCGAACACGATCATGGGTTTTGGCCTGTTTTTATCCCCGTGGGGGTGCTTTCCTGTATCCTCAAAACCACATGAGATGCCCTAAAACACTGCAAGGTCACCCCCCGCAAGGGGGTCTGCGGGGAGTATCGCTGGTGCGGATTTGAACCGGCGCAAGCGGCGCGGGATTCCCTGCCGCCGTTTTCAGTCTTCGAAGTTTCCGTGGGAGCCCTTGTCCGCGTGGAGAGCCGCCGCGCGCTCCTTGATTTTCTCGGGCGTCCAGTCCGCGGGCTTTTCGATCCGCTTGGCCTTCGGGCCCGGGGAGTAGGATCCCGCCTTCAGAATCGTCTCGATGACAAGGGGTGCCGTGTTCCGGGCGTTGAAGACATTTACGATCATGGTGTAGACGAACTCCTCCACCCGTTTTGCCATGCGTGCCCGGACCGGCCGGGGCAGGCCCAGGAGCTTGTTCTCGAAGGGCAGGTTGAGTTTCTTGTAATCGCCGGCCTTCAGGCTGCGCCCCTGGGCATAGGCCACCATCTCCGCCCACATCGCCTCGCTGACGCCCTGGTCCTTGACCTTGATGAAGCTGCCGCCGGCATCGAGGATGGCGTTGCCGAAATCGTTCACCTCCAGACCCCAGGAGATCATCTGCAAAGCGGTGGCGACATTGGCCTTGGTGGTGCGGGTCCCGGCGGCGATCTCCCGCAGCCGTTCGGAGCTGTTGCCGGAGGTGCCGTGCTGGGCGCCCGACACGCGGTATGGGGCGATTGTCTCGTGGATGCGCCGGGTGAGGTCCACCTGGATGCCGGAGTCGCTGGCTTCGATGCCGTGGGTGGTGCCGTTGTTCAATGCGATCCAGTCCGGGTAGATTCCGTGGGCGTTCAATCCCTGTATCAGGAAAAGAGCCTCCTCCGGCGTGGAGAGGCCCTCCTTGCCCTTGATCTCGCCGACTTCGGTCTCGAGGCCGGCCCACTTGGGGACGAGGGGGATGAGCTCGATGCTGGCCAGCAGATTCCGATCGTCCGGGAGGTGGGAGGCGTCGATGGCGATCGACGTAATGCCCGCGTCGAACATGGAGGGGATCTCGGTTCGGGCGGTCTCGATGTCTTGGGGGCCCTTGATGCCGTAGTGATCGGCGTGGATGGCCACCGGCACCGTGATACCCATCTCGTTGCAGCAGGCATCCACGATGCGGGCCAGGTTCCAGAAGTTGACCGCGCAGTAGGCCCCCGCGCCGCCCTCGGATTTGGCAATTTCGATGATAATGGCGGCGTTGGCCCGCTGGGCGGCTTTCAGCACGCCGCGGATGACGAACGCATTGCGGCCGTTGGCGGCGATGGCGATGGCCTTGCCCCGCGCGAGCATGGCGCGGTCGATGTATTTACCGCTGACCAGCAGGGCGCTGGAATTCGGAAAGAGCTTGGCGACGTTCGGCGGCCGGCCGACAGCGAGAGCTTTCTTGAAGCCATTGGGAATGCGGGATTTGGATGCGGGCATGGGCGGCCTCCTTTATCAATTGTCCAGCATGGTAAAACGTTCCGATCCTCCGGAAGGGTACTTTAACGGGAGCTAAACAAAAATATCAACCCGCAAGCCCGTGGCGGCTGCGCGGGAATCCGCGATGGTGCGGTGGAACGAATAGGTGGTCGCTGATCGGCGGGGTGTTTCGATCAGCAGGGGAGCGGGCTGGGGTTCATGACGCCTGGATGCCGGATTCCGCGCACCCGTTGCATAAGCGGCGGCCCCCGGGCGGCGGAAGGCCGACAGGTTCCCGCTCGGCTCGTAGGGTATCAGGCTGTATTCTGCAGCAATCGTCATGATCACGATATCCCCGTGCGGTGCAGGCCATCATCACCCTGCGCCGGGGAATTCAGGGACGTATCATAATGATATTTGACAGACCCTGCAAGCTTTTTTCGGGCATGCGGTAGGATAATAGACTTTTCAGGTGGGTCGGTCCCCCAGCGGCTCATCCCGCCCGTCGTCCATATCCGGTCCGGGGTGGGGGTAGTTCTCTGTCATCATTTTTTGGGGGCGGCCGCGGTCTTGGAGTTTGCCTCATTTACGAGGGCATTGTATCCCTCGACAAGCTTGCGCAAGTCGTCGCGCTTTTTTTCAAAACTTTCATTCCGCTGGTTGAAGGTCTCCACCTGCTTGTTGTAGGCGTTGATTTCTTCGCGGGTCTTTTGCGCCCCTTTTTCCTTGTCGAGGCGGTCTTTCTCCTTCACCAGCACCTGGTATTCGGCTTCGACGTCTTTTTCCAGTACGTCCAACCGGCCGCGGGTGGCCTCGATCGACTCTTTGCCCTCACCGCCGGCCGCGGCCGAATCCGCCGGCGGCTCAGGCTCGGCCTTTTTTCCCTCCTTGACGGCTGAGGCCTCTTCCGCGGCGGATTTGCCGCTGGCCTGCGACTCGGAGTAGCTTTGGGCCGTGGCCCGCTGTCCTTTGGGAACCTGATTGATGTCGTCGGTGAAACGCACGTTGCCCTGTTTGTCCAGGTACTTGTAGAATTCTGCGAACGCCGGCCCGGCAAAAACCATGACCGTAATCAGGATTGCGCCGGTGAAACCTTTCATGGCCCTTCTCCTTTGCGTTAGGTCGACATTGGTTACAATACACTATCCGCCTTTTGGGGAAAAACTTTAGGGGTCTCTCACGATGCCAGCTCGGGAAATTTTTTTTGACAACCCAACATTCTAGTGTACACTAATGTGCCAATTAACAATTTTCCCGGGCGGCAGTGCACGCACGTCCTTCCGGGTGGGGCGAGGTCCGTATGAAGTTTTATATCCCACGCCTGCTTCTCATCGGCGCATTGATTGCCTGCATTGGAGCGGCCTGCACCCACCGGCCCCGGCCGGGGATCGCCGCATTTCCCAAACAACGGGCCGCCGCCGATGAGATGTTCCAGAAAGCCGAAAAGCTGTACGCGGCCAAGTCCTATATCGAGGCGCTTACGCTTTACAACGACTATCTGGCACGCTACCCGGACGAGCCCCTGGCTCCGGCCGCACTCATGAAAATCGGGAGCATCCACAGCCTGCTGGGAAGCCCTGCCCGCGGCCGCCTGGCCTATGCGCAGCTGATCTCGGAGTACCCGTCGAGCTCGTTCCGGCCCGAGGCCATGGTGGAGATCCTTTATTCCCTCTATTGGGACAAGGAATACAGCGAGGTGATCAGCCGCGGCCCGGACGCCCTGCGGGCGATGAGCTCGCCGGCCCAGCGCTTCCGGACCCTGGCGGTGATCGGCGATGCATACATGGCTCTGGATTCCCCCCTGAACGCGGTCGATGCCTACACCCGTGCCATGCAAATGGCCACCGTGTCGGAGCAGGAGGCTATCGCGGCTAAGCTCAAAGCGTCGATTCTGCGCCTGGGCCCCGAGGACGCCAAGGATCTGGCAACCCGCGAGGACGAAGGCCTGCCCATGGACTATCTTCTGTACCAGGCGGGCATGCTCCTTGCCCGCGAGGGGCGCCACAGCGAAGCGCTCACCCTGCTCAAGGCGTTCCAGCGCCGCTATCCCTCCCACGAGAGCGCGGAGCGTGCGGCTCAGACGGTGGCCGAAATCGAGAAGGCCGGTCCGCGCGAGCGCCTCGCGCTGGGAGCGCTGCTGCCGCTGACCGGCTCCTACCAAGCCATCGGCCAGCGTGCCGTGCGCGGGCTGGAGCTCGCCCTCAGTCAGTACAATTCCCAGGGGACGGGGCCGGCCGTGCATCTCGTTGTGAAGGATACCGCCTCCGACCCGGAACAGACCGTCCGGGCACTGCTCGAGTTGGACCATGAGAAGGTCTCGGCCGTCATCGGGCCGATCGTGCACGCCGAGGCGGCTGCCCCCGAGGCGCAGCGGCTGGGGCTGCCGATGATCGCCATCGTTCAGAAAGACAACGTGGTCGGCATCGGAGACTATGTTTTCCGGAATTTCATCACCCCCCGGGCGCAGATGCGCTCCCTCGCCGCCTATGTCGTTCGCAAGCTCGACATCACGCGGGCTGTCATCCTCTACCCGGACGAGACTTACGGCCGGACCTTCATGGGGCTTTTCCGCGACGAGTTCCAGGCCAGGGGCGGGGAGATTTTAACAGCCCTGGCCTACAACCCCGAGGCCGTGGACTTTGCCGCCACCGTCAAGCGGCTGCTCCGATTTGCCCAGGAGGTACCGAAGGAGCCCCGGCCGGACCGGGCTCCGGTAAAACCGGGCGATTCGCGGCGGCGCAAGACGGACGAGAAGGACACGGACCTGGTGTTCGATTTCCAGGCCATTTTCATACCGGATGAACCCAAGAAGGCCGGGATGCTCGTGCCCCAGCTGTCCTTCTACGATGTCAAAGACATTCAGCTTCTCGGCACCAACCTCTGGCACTCGGAGGCCTTGATCAAATACGCCGACCCCTACGTGCAGGGTGCGATCATGCCCGATGCGTTTTTCGGCGGCAGCACCGAGCCTTCGGTCGTGCGGTTCGTCAGCGGTTTCGAAGAAGCTTACCAGGAAAAGCCGGGGTTCATGGAGGCCATGGCGTACGACACGGCGATGATTCTGCTTGAGACGATGCGTCGCCCGGGGGTGCGCTTCCGCGGAGACATCGCGGCCTTCCTGAAGGCATCCGACGGATTTCCGGGCGTAACGGGCTTCAGTCGCTTCGATCCGGCCGGCGATGTGGAAAAAACCCTGCACATCCTGCAAGTGCGCGGCAAGAAGTTCATCGAGCTTGAATAAAGAGCAACCACCGCGGGGCCCAAGCGCTGCGGTGGTTCCGTGTCAGTCGTTTTTGAGGGAAGGCTGCCCCGTGGCTTCGAGCGCGCTGCGCCACAGCATCCCCTTCGGGTCCACGTGCTTGCGCTTGCCGGCCAGCAGTTTCATGGGCACATGTACGAAGTGGTTGTTGCAGTTGCCGATCAGCAGGTCTGTTTTGCCCGCCATGCCGGCGTGCACGGCATTGCGGCCCAGGAAGTTGCAGAATACGCGGTCGTTGGCATTGGCCGGCAGACTGCGGATCATGTAGCTGGGGTCGATGTACTTGATCGAAATCTGGATGTTGCGTTCTGTGAAGTAGGCGATAATTTCTTGCTTGAGGAACAGCCCGATGTCCTTCAGCTTGACGTTGCCGGACAAATCCAGTTCCTTGGCCTGGCCGGCGAAGAACTTCTGACCGGCCCCCTCCGCCACCACGATGACGGCATGACCCCGGTCGGCCAGGCGCACCTCCAGAGTGTGCAGCAGGCCTTGGGGGCCGTCGAGGTCGAAATCCACCTCCGGGATCAACACAAAATTCACATCCTGCTGTGCCAGGGTGGCTGTGGCCGCGATGAACCCGGAGTGCCGTCCCATGAGTTTGATGAGACCGATGCCGTTGGGGTAGCCTTCGGCTTCATTGCTGGCGCTGACGATCGCGCGGGTCGACACCTCGACGGCGGTGTCGAACCCGAAGGAGCGCGACACCATGTAAATATCGTTGTCGATCGTCTTCGGCACCCCGACGATGCTGGTTCGGAGGCCCCGTTGCAGGATGGCGTCGGCGAGGTGGGTGGCCGCCTGCAGGGTGCCGCCGCCGCCGATCATGAAGAGGATGCCGATGTTCATGCGCTCCAGGGTATCCACGATTTCCTCGACATCCTGGGGGCCGCGGCTCGATCCGATCACGACGCCGCCGCGTTCGTGGATGTTGACCACCTCGCTCGGGGTGAGGTCCATCATGTCATAGCCGTAGCGGGGAATGAACCCGCGCAGGCCATAGCGCACGCCGGAGATGTTACGCACACCATAGCCGTAGTGCAACTCGAGCACGATGGAGCGGATGATGTCGTTCAGCCCCGGGCAGAGCCCCCCGCAGGTCACCAGGGCGCATTTGAGCTTGCTGGGATCGAAATAGATGCGCTCGCGCGGCCCGGCCAGCTCGTAGGACGGCGGCAGGGTGCCGTCCGCAAGCGGTTTACAGGCCCGATTCACGGTGACATCGATCAGAACCCGGTCCGCCTCGGATACGAAGGCGAAACCGTTGGTGCCGTGAACGCGCTTGTGCACGGGCGAAGGTATCCGGGCATCCCCCAGGGTCGTGATGTTCGTGTTGAGCGTTTCCGTCGGCATGGCTGTTTCCCGGGTTGCCTCTGAACAGATTAGGGCCGTATGCGAGTTGAACCCGCGCGTGTCCACTACCCACCCATCATACCCGAAACACTTTCATGTTGACAAGCAAAATGTGTTGGGGTATATTTCCATATTCAAAAATGCTTCTTAATCCAGAAGCCCGGTTTCCGCCGGCTTCCTAATTTGCACTGCAATTGAAAGGGGATGGTTCCAATGCGCTGCACCAGCATCAAGCCAGGAGTCGAGTGTGCCTTCATGACAGCCAAAGGATGTGGGTACAAGGGAGGACTGTGTCACCAAGTCATCGAGCAATGCACCGGCTGCGGCCGACAGGGCGAGCACTCGTCCGGTTGGTATTGCAACGCCTGTCCGGAACCGCCCCTCAAGTGGCGCAACGGCATCTGCAACCTGGCGACCCACGCGTCGGCCAATGTCGCGACGGAGACCAAGCAGAAGGTTAATCCGCTCAAAGCTTCGAAGCGCGCCGCCGGAAAATAATACGGTCCCGGTCAAACGGTTAAACCCCGCTCCACTCCAGGGCGGGGTTTTCATTTTCCTTCCAGTTTCTCCAGGCGCGCCAACTGGATGCAGATCCCCAGCACCTCGGTGGCCATGCGGATGTCGGCGACCGACGGGAACGACGGGGCAATTCGGATGTTGCGGTCCAGCGGGTCCTTCTGGTAAGGATAGGGGGCGCCGGCGGGGGTGAGCCTGACCCCGGCTTCCGTCGCCATTTGCACCACCCGGCGGGCGCAACCCGGCGGTGTATCGATACTGATGAAGTAACCGCCGGTGGGCCGCGTCCATTCGGCGACACCCTTGCCTCCCAGCTCGCGCTCCAGAACCTCCAGAACCGCATCGAACTTGGGCTTTAGAATCGCGGCATGCTTCTGCATGTGCTGAAGGACCCCGGCCATGTCCTTGAAGAACGCGACATGCCGCAGCTGGCTCAGTTTGTCCGGCCCGATGGTCTGGAAGCCTAGATGGTTTTTAGCCCAGGCCATATTGGCCGGGCTGCCGGCCATGAACGCCAGGCCGCTGCCGGAAAATGAAACCTTCGAGGTGGAACCGAAGAGGAGCACCCGGTCGGGGTGGCCGCTTTTCCGGCAGGCCGTGAGGATGCTCGCCAGTCGCGCCGGCGCTCCGCCCAGATGGTGGACCGTGTAGGCATTGTCCCAAAAGATCCGGAAATCCGGCGCTTTGACCGGCATCGCGGCCAGCCGCTCGACCACGTCGTCCGAATACACCGCGCCCGTCGGGTTGCTGTATTTCGGGACGCACCAGATGCCCTTGACGGCCGCGTCGCCGGCGGCGAGTTGCTCCACGACCTGCATGTCCGGCCCGTCCGCCTTCATCGCCACCGGGATCATCTCGATTCCCAGGTGCTCGCAGATGGCAAAATGCCGGTCATAGCCGGGGCTGGGGCACAGGAACTTCACATGGCCCTGGCGGCCCCAGGGTGACGATCCCGCGGCCACTCCAAAGAGAACCGCCCAGGCCATCGCGTCGTGCATCAGGGTGAGGCTGGAGTTGCCGCCGATGATCAGCTCCTCGGGTGCGACCTCCATATAGTCGGCGAAAAGCGCCTTGGCTTCCGGGATCCCGTCGAGCCCGCCGTAGTTGCGGCAGTCCGTTCCGTCCTGCGCCCGGTAGAGCCGGCTGCAGGCTCCGTCCAGCATGCCCAGGGAGAGATCGAGCTGTGCCGGGCAGGGTTTGCCGCGGGTCATGTCCAGGGAGATGTTGCGAGATTGATATTCACGGTAACGCTGCCCCAGTTCATTCTGGGCGGTGTTGCGTTCCGTAGACGGCATGCTGTCGATCTTTGGCATGGCAGTTTCTCCTTCATCGCACGCGGGTGGCGGATCAGCCGCTTTGCGGCTTCAATCGCGGTTTTCTATACCATCGGTTTTGCCGGGCTTCAACTCCAAAGGCAACGGGTGCCGATCAGTAGTTGACTTCGACCATGAACAGGCCCCTGGCCGGGGCGGTGGCGCCGGCCCGGCGCCGGTCCCGGGACGCCAGGATCGCCGCGACGTCTGCGGGTTGGATCCTCCCCAGGCCTGCCGCCACCAGCGTGCCCACGATGTTGCGCACCATGCAGCGCAGAAAACCGTCGGCCTCGATTTGAAAGGCGAGCAGCCCCTGCTCCCGCTCCTCGACCCACTCTGCCGCCATCACGTGTCGGACGGTGTGCGCCCGGGGGCTTCCGGAGCTTTCAAACGCCTTGAAATCGTGTCGGCCGACGATGAAATGCGCCGCCTGCTGCATCGCTCGCACATCGAGCGGCCGGTGGATGAACCAGCTGTAATTCCGGCCGACGGCGGCCCGCGCCGCGCGGTTCAGAATCCGGTAGCGGTAAATCTTGCTTTGCGCGGCGAAGCGGGCGTGAAAGTCCTCCGGAACCAGGCGGCAGTCGCAGATCGCTATGTCGGGCGGCAGGAGGCTGTTGAGGCCTTTGAGGATGGCCTCGGGATCCAGGCGCGTCTCGCAGCGGAAGTGAGCGGCCTGACCCAGGGCGTGCACGCCGGCATCGGTGCGGCCGGCGCCGATGAGGGTGATGTCGGAGCGGGTCATGGCGGACAGAGCCTTCTCGATTTCAGCCTGCACGGTGGGTTCTGCGGCCTGCCGCTGCCAGCCTTTGTAATTCGTACCGTCGTATTCAATGATGAGCTTGAAATTCTTCATGGCGACGCCCGGTCCGGCTGCTCACATGAGCAGCGCGGCGGAGAGGGAAAAGAAAGACAACAGCGTCGAGAGCGCGATGGCCGCGGACGCAAGCTCCGGGTCGCTGTTCAGTTGAGAGGACAGGATGTAAGCGGCGGACGATGTCGGCAAGGAAAAGAAGATCATGCCGATCCGGAAAGACGGGCCATCGGTCCCCAGCGCCCGCAGGCACATGAATCCGATGGCCGGCAGAACCAGCAGCTTGAACAGCGAAGCCGCCAGGGCGAGCCGCAAATGGGTCCGCAGGCTCTCCAGGGTGAGCATGCTGCCGACGGACAACAGGGCCAGCGGCAGTGTGACATAGGAGGCGAGCCTCAGCGTGTTGTCGATAAAGCCGGGAAAGCGGTTGACCAGTTGGCCGTAGATCATTCCGCCCACGCAGGCCAGGACCAACGGGTTGGTCGCCAGCGCCCTTGCCGTCTGCGAAATCTGGGCCCGCAGGGCAACCCGTTTGCCGCCGAACCAGATCAGGGTGGATATCGAGAGGACGTGGATCAAGGGCACGAAGATTCCGATCAAGATGCCGAATCGCCGGACGCCCTCTTCCCCGAAGGTGCTCATCATCACGGCTACACCGATGAAGGTATTGATGCGATAGCAGCTCTGGGAGAAGGAGCCGGCCTGGTAGGTGCCCACTCTGCCGACGATGATGAAGGTCGTGCTGAGCAGGTAAACCGCGGCCACCGCCAGGGTCACCGCCGCGTAAAAGGCGCTTTCACCGGAAAGGTCCGGGGGTGCGCCGCCGATTTTCCAGAAGAGCATGGCCGGGAAAAAAATGAAGTAGACCAGCCGGTCCGAGACCCTGAGAAATGCTTCCGTGGTAAAATTCCAGTGCCGCATTAATTTCCCGGCGGCCATGAGGGCGAAGATGGGGAAAAGGTTTTCGAGAACGATCGTCATCACAAGCGGTCGCAGCGGATGTGGGCCAGTTCCTCATCGAGGTGTTCATCCATCTGGCTCTGGTATTCCGCCAGGGAGAACTGCGCGCTGCAAGCCCTGCAGCGCAGATGCACGGAGGTTCAGGTGCGGCGGAGATCCAAGCGTTCGCCGCAGCGCCGGCAATTCCATTCCAGGTTTCGAGTGGTCTTCATGACATGTCCTGTAATGATGGTCGGGGGTGCATATGGCAGGGCGACATTACTGAAAGCCGGGGCGGGTGTCAAACAGCCGCTTGAACCTTTGAGCCCCCACGTCAAAGCGATAAGCGCAAAAACCAGCGGGAAAGGCTGCGGTCGGTTCGCTGCCGCAGTGCCGAAGCCGCGGGGCCGGAGGTGGACCGATTGACAACGCCTGCGGATTCTGTCAAAGCACCCACGCGCCCGGTCTGTCCGCCCGAGGGCGTTTCGGACGAGAGCGCATCCAAACTGGAGACGTCCCGATGAAGATCATTCCATGTCCAGGGTTCAAGGCCGCCGGGGCTGCCGCCGGCATCAAGAAGAACGGACGCAGCGACCTCGGTCTGATCGTGTCCGATGTGCCGGCGAGCGTTGCCGGCGTCTTCACCCGCAACCAGATCCAGGCGGCACCGGTGCGGCTCGACCGCGAGCGGGTACCGGGCGGGATCTGCCGGGCCGTGCTCGTGAACAGCGGCAACGCCAACTGCTGCACCGGCGCGGAGGGCTACCGCAACGCAGTCCGCATGGGCCGGGCGGCGGCCTGCGCGCTGAATGTTCCGGAGGCGCAGGTGCTCGTCGCATCCACGGGCGTGATCGGCGAACCGCTGCCCGTAGAGCGCATCGAGTCGGCGCTGCCGGGGCTCCTGCGCGGCCTTAAGGCCGAAGGGGTGATGGATTTTGCCGAAGCCATCATGACCACCGACCGGGTGCCGAAGGTTGTCTCGCGGCAAGGACGGATGGGCGGCCGGACCTTCACCCTGACGGGGGTCGTGAAGGGGGCCGGAATGATCCGGCCGGATGTGGCCACCATGCTCTGCTTTCTCATGACGGACATTGCAGCGGCGCCGGCTGACCTCCGAGGAATGCTCGTGGCGGCGGCCGACCGTTCCTTCAACCGCATCACGGTGGATGGTGACACCAGCACCAACGACACCATCCTGCTGCTGGCCAACGGTCTGTCGGGAGCCGCGGTGGACTCGGACGACGCCCGGGCTGCTTTCCAGGCCCTTCTGGACGAGGTCATGCTCGCCCTGGCCAAATGGGTGGTGAAGGATGCCGAGGGGTCGAACAAGCTGGTGGAAATCAGCGTGCGCGGCGCTCTCAGCGACCCGGAGGCCCTGCGCATCGCCGACACGATCGCGCACTCGCCCCTGGTCAAGACCGCCCTTTTCGGCGAAGATGCCAACTGGGGCCGGATCCTCGCGGCCGCGGGGCGGGCGGGGGTCCCGCTCAACCCGGACACGGTGGACGTGTTCATCGGTGCGGCCCAGATGGTGTCCCGCGGGATGGGGTGCGGCAAAGCGGTGGAGGCGGAGGCCACGCGGGTGCTCCAGAGCGACGAGTTCTGCATCGCGCTGGATCTGCACCTGGGCCCGGGCCGGGCGTCGGTCTTCACCTGCGATTTTTCCATCGATTACGTCAAGATCAATGCCGACTACCGCAGTTAGAAGCTGTCGCCCAATCGCTTCTCAATTGAAACCATGCGTCGGCTGCGCTCATTCCCGGCTAATGTCATGCCACTGGTGCGTCTTCAAAAATTTATATCCGCGGCCGGCGTGTGCTCGCGTCGCAGTGGGGAAAAGCTTATTCGCGCCGGACGCGTGCAGGTAAACGGCCGGGTGGTCGACGCGCTCGGCGCCAAGGTCGACCCGGAGCAGGATCGGGTCGCGGTGGACGGCATCCCGGTCGCGCCGGAACAGGAGATGGTTTACATCGCCTTGCACAAGCCCAAGGGCTATGTGACCAGCTGCCACCACCCCGGCAAGCGGATCGTCCTCGAGTTGGTCGACGTTCCCGCGCGGGTGTTTCCGGTGGGAAGGCTCGACAAGGATTCCACCGGGCTGCTGCTGCTCACCAACGACGGCCGGCTGCACCACCGCCTGTCCCACCCCTCCTTCGACCACGAGAAGGAATACGATGTCACCGTGGAGCGGCCCATTTCGGACGGGGCGCTGCAGCGCATGGCCCGGGGCCTGCCGATCCTGAACACCCGCACCCGCCCGGCCGAGGTCACCCGGGTTTCCGAGAAACGCTTCCGCATCGTGCTCAAGGAGGGCCGCAACCGGCAGATCCGGCGCATGGTCGGCCGGGTCGGAAACGAGGTCGCACGCTTGGCGCGCATCCGTTTCGCCGGCATCCGGCTCGGAACTCTGCCGGAGGGTGCCTGGCGGCATCTGGACGATCACGAGGTCAGGAACCTTCTGGATTCCATTGCGACCGGGAACAACCGCAGCCCCGGTCAAGCGCCCGCCAGGAGATAGTCCGTGTGTTCGGTGATCGAAAGCACCGGAACTCAATGGACTCAACCGCATCTGACACGGCTAGGCTTTTCATCGGCGTGCGCCTATCCCTCGGCTGTGATCTGCTGTTTTTGAGGTGGCTTCTAATCGAGGCGAATCTTCTGCCCCGGCTGAAGCTTTGATTGGGGCTGCATTTTGTTGAGGTCCAGCAGCCGCTCCACCGTGGTGTTGTGGCTCCTGGCGATGGAGTGCAGGGTGTCGCCTTTGCGGACGGCATACGTCGTGCCGGGCCGCGGCTTCGGAGGTTCGAGCTTGGCCTGCGGGGCCGGTGGGGCCGGGACGATTTTCAACATCTGGCCGAGCGTGAGGTTAGAGGCGGCGACCCGGTTGAGCCGCTCGATTTCCTGGGTTGTCGTGCCGTAGCGCTTGGCAATGTTCCAGAGCGAGTCGCCCGGCCGGACCACGTGCTCGATCGTCTGCTGCTCGTGAGCCGGGGCCTTGGCGGACTGGGTCGGGGTCTGGGCCGGGGCGGGGCGTTTGTCGGGTGGGCACTCGATCAGGGGGACCCGCAACATGTGGCCGACGGTGAGCGGTTGCGGCCGACGCATGTTGTTCGCCAGCATAATGTTTTTTACGTCGGATCGGTACTTCTTGGCCAGCGTGTCCAGGGTGTCGCCCTTGCGTACTTTGTGCTGGACCACCACCACTTTTCCGGGACGGTATACGGGGATGTCCTCGATGTTCGCCAGCACCCGGTCGGCCATCCCGGGGGGGACGCGCAGCTCGTAGCCGTCTTCAGGCAGGATGCCCTGCCGCAGCTCGGCGTTGAGCTCGCGCAGGATGTCGTCGTCGATCCCGGTGGCCTGGGCGATGCTTTTCAACTGGGCCTGCTTCTGGACGTTGACGGTTTCGAACAGCAGGGGCGGCTCGACCGCGACGCCATCCAGGCCATACTTCCCGGGCGCGCTGACGATGTGCAGGGTCGCCAGGAAGCGGGGCACATAGCGCGCGGTCTCGCGCGGCAACTGCTCGTAAAGATCCCAGAAATTATCGAGATAGTTGATGTTCTGGCCCTGGATGGTGCGCAGGACACGATTCTCGCCGCAGTTGTAGCCGGCCAGCACCGTGGCCCAGTCCCCGAACATCTCGTGCAGTTCCTTCAGGTATTCGATGGCGCCGCGGGTGGCCTTTTCGGGGTCCAGACGCTCGTCGATGTACTTGTCGCGGTTGAGGTTGTAGCGGTAGCCGGTGGAAGGGATGAACTGCCAAAGCCCCAGCGCCCGGGCGGGTGAGAGGGCGGTCGCCTTGTAGCCGCTCTCGATCAGCGGCAGCCAGGAGAGCTCGGCCGGCAGGCCGGCCTCCGTCATGGCGGCCTCCATTCTGGAGCGGTATTTCCCGGAGCGCCGGTAGGCTTCGAGAAAAAAGTCGCGTTCGCGGCCCGTGGTGAAGGAATCGATTTCATCCTGAACGTGCTTGTTGATGATGCGGGGGATGGAATTGCGCTTGCCGTTGACCACCACGTGTCGGGAGGAATAGATCTCAAGGATGCGTTTGGAAATGGTGTGGCGCAGGTCCTCTTTCTCCTGCAGCAGTTGGAGGTCGTTGCCGGGGTCCACATCCAGGATGAGGGCATAGGCCTGGTCCAGGGTGTCGATCGCCTTGTCGAGATCGCCGCGCTGCCAATAGGATTGCGAAAGGCGGCATAGGTAGAGGGCCCGGTTGAGGGCCGGCTGCTTGCCCTTCAATTTGCCGGCCTGGAACTCCTCGTCTTCCTCTTCGAGGATGCATTCCTCGTCCGTGCCGTCTATCAACGCAGCGGCGGAGGCGGAAGGCTTGGTCATATGGGTCGGCGATTTTCCCGCCAGCACATCCGGCGGCGTGAGACGGGCCTCTTTCCGGTCGGCCGGGACGGCGCCCGTTTTAGCCGCGCTGTCGCCGGCGGGCGAGGCGGTCCCGCCGGTATCGGTCGCCGCCGGGGTGGCTGCTTTAGACGGCGCCGTCGATGACGGCGGGCCGGCGAAAAAGTGCGAGCACCCGAGCGACAGAAGCATTGCGCCGGATACGGCCCATAAGCCTACCCATCGAAGCGTCATGCAGAAATATAAATGATAACGTACTGGAGTTTTCATCGTTAGATACAGGCTCCCAGGATATCCCACAATGTGGGTGCGACTACCGATTGCCACGTCCATAAAACAGAGACGAATAAGATTGTCAAGGATCGATCGGCCCGCCGGCGGGCAACAGCGGAGTGGACCCACCCCGCATGAAGGTCCGATACAGAAAAAAGTGTTGATTTTTTTAGGTTGCGCCCTATAATACCCCTAAATTTAGCTTGACACGCAGGATCAAACCTTCTATTAAGGCTGATTTTAAAAGCCATAAGGATATTTTTTGTCTTTTGTTACAGCATGTCTTGAGGTCTTTTTGGCAATGCCAGCGTAGCTCAGCTGGTAGAGCTACTGATTTGTAATCAGTGGGTCGGGGGTTCGAGTCCCTCCGCTGGCTCCAGGTCACGGAATTTGGGAGCGCGGTTTGCGGGTCCGCTCTTTCAGTATTTCGGATGAACCGGCCGCGTAATGATTGTTGCCCCGGTGGGGTTCCCGAGCGGCCAAAGGGAACAGACTGTAAATCTGTCGGCTGATGCCTACGGAGGTTCGAATCCTCCCCCCACCACCAACCTGATATGAGTCTTGTGTAGGAGATTTCGGCGTCGCCGTTCGAGATCGATAGTCACTACAGGACTTCCTGCATGAGTCGTTGTGTCTCCTCGGGATCGCGCGTGTGTGGATAGTCATTCGGGTTGGAGATGATGTACGTTGCGCCGTTTCCGGGCGGGTGTAGCTCAGCTGGTAGAGCTCCAGCCTTCCAAGCTGGATGTCGCGAGTTCAAATCTCGTCGCCCGCTCCACAGCTTTGAAGCGGTCCGGGGTTCCCGGTGTCGGTTGGCCGTTGTGGTTGCTTGAGCCCACGTAGCTCAGTCGGTAGAGCGCTTCCTTGGTAAGGAAGAGGTCCACCGGTTCGATTCCGGTCGTGGGCTCCACCTTGATTCTCAACCGTCGTTCGCGGTGGGTGTGACGCTGGAGGATAGTCCCTTATTTTTTAATTACGGAGGATGACAATATGGCCAAGCAGAAGTTTGAGCGGACGAAGCCGCACGTGAATGTAGGGACGATCGGGCACATCGATCATGGGAAGACGACGTTGACGGCGGCGATCACGAAGCAGTTGAGTTTTAAGGGGATGGCGAGCTACGTGCCGTTTGACCAGATCGACAAGGCGCCGGAGGAGAAGGCG
>JACRCN010000085.1 GCA_016219005.1 Deltaproteobacteria bacterium | reverse complement strand
TGAAAGTCGCTTTAGCTACTACACGGAATACTGTATAGGGGCTCAAAAAATTACCTATTCGGTCTTCCCTTGAGGCGAAACCTCACTTTGCAGGTCATTTCCTGCAAGGTTGAGTCGCTCCGGCGGTCTCAATGTGGGGATATTGGCCAAAAATGAGCACTCAGGATTCAAGCGAGAAGCCTTGATCATCAACGCAACGCACCTGTACTTTCAAGTACGCCTCTTACGAACCTCAAGCCGGAAGTGCCAATGGGTCATGAGAGAGGAAAGATCTTCCCATCCACCTGAACAGTCTGATACTTCCGACTGAAGAGAACGCACGCAGACTATCGACGACGCTCTCGAAGGACCTCGGCAATCTTCTCACGGGGCTGGGCATAAGCGCAAACTCTCCCATAGAGTTCAGTGTGGACGCTTCAGAGGAGATCCTGATAAAGGGCGACAGGGCGGACAGGGAACAGATCCTGCAAGCCGTTAACGCCAACGAGAAAGTGTAGCAGGAGATCAGAACCACGGCAGCGATCAGCAGCCATACTGCAGCCATGGCCGAATCCCTGAGGTTCCAGAGAGAATACTTGGCGAGCAGCAACTCCGAGAGCGTCGTGGCCAAGTACTCCTGCCTGTTCAATTCACATCAGCGGTCTCGTGAGATTTCTCTGATGTTCAATGGAAACAGCATCAGCGTCCTGTCGGATGGCAAAGCATGGCTGTCTTCCGGGGTCGATACACAGGCGGGGGCTTAGAACAGACAGTACTATACGGACAGACCAAGGGGAAGGTCAATCACGGAAATGGCATCCAAGGCTATCCTTTCTCTTTAGAGCGGCTTCTGCTATCAGCCTGCCCGTTAATGCCATGTTCTTAGCTTCCGAAAGACCCCTGTTCACTCCCTCAGGAAGTTTGCTCTCTATCTCTCCAAGTTTCTGCATCGCCTGCCTCAAGCCCTGCTCTTTCCTTATCAAGCCCACATGGTCCCACATGATTTCCTGTATTTCTCTCTTCACGGGCTCAGCTTCGAACTCTTTGTAGTACTGAGTTTTCACAGCGATCTCTTCAACTTCTTCCTCCAATGTCTTGACTACTTCCAGGATGTTGTTGCTGAAGACTATCGCCTCGAGCAATGAGTTGCTAGCGAGCCTGTTAGCTCCGTGAACGCCCGTCCTGGCCACTTCGCCGAAAGCGTACAGGTTCTTTACGCTGGTCTCGCCTTTCAGGTTGACCTTTACGCCTCCGCACATATAATGGGCAGCAGGAAGCACCGGTATCGGCTGCTGGGTCATGTCTATGCCATACCCCATCAAAGTCTTGTATATCGTCGGGAACCTGGTCTTCAAGAGCTCAGGGTCCTCATGGCTTATGTCCAGGTAGACTTCGCCTTTCCTGGCCTCTTTCGCGATGGCCCTGGCGACGATATCCCTTGGTGCGAGTTCCTGCATCTCGTGATAGTTGTGCATGAATCTTTTACCTTCGCTGTTCTTGAGCTTGCCGCCTTCCCCCCTCACAGCTTCTGATACCAGGAATGTTGGAGCGCCTTTCTTGTTCAACGCGGTAGGGTGGAACTGTATGAACTCGAGATCTTCAAGTTTCGCTCCTGCCCTATGCGCCAATGCTACGCCGTCTGCTGTAGCTATCTCTGGATTTGTCGATTTCTTGAAAAGCTGCCCTGCGCCGCCTGTCGCCAGTATGACTGCTTTGCCATAAATGGTTTCCACCTTGTTGGCTCTAAGGTACTGCATGCCATGGCACTTGTTATCCTGAACTAGTAGCTCTGTGGCGACCGCCTCTTCAAACACGCTTATGTTCTCGTTCTTCTTGACCGCTTTAACGAGCGTGTCATCTATTGCACGGCCGGTAGCGTCTCCGGAATAAGCTACCCTCCTGCAGCTGTGGCCTCCTTCCCGCGTGAGCTTAAGTACACCGCTCTTCTGCTCGAAAGGAGTTCCCAAATCCAGGAGCTTCTTCACCATCTTAGGGCCTTCTCTGACAAGATACCTGACACCGTCTTCGCAGTTGTGGTAACATCCTGCCTTCATAGTGTCCTCAAAATGTGACTCGAGAGTGTCGTGCGTGTCCAGGACAGCCGCTATGCCTCCCTGTGCGTAGTTCGTGTTGGATTCCATTACGCCTTTTTTCGTGACCAGAGTGACTTTGCCGTACTTTGATGCTTCAAGAGCGAAATTCAGCCCAGCTATCCCGGACCCGATGACGATAAAGTCGGTTTTCATTTCTATTCCTTTAATATTTTCTGACTCAAGTCAAGCGCCTTGACAGAATGAGTCACTGCGCCTATGGATATCGCGTCAATGCCTGCCTCTGCGTACCGCCTTGCGTTCTTATCGGTTATCCCGCCGGAAGCCTCTAAGATGACATAATCGTGAAGCTTCTCTTCCTTAAGGCTTTTGACGACTTCCCTGGCTTCCTTCGGCGTCATGTTGTCCAGCATTATTAGGCAAGGGACGAAATCGTCGGGGTTGACCTCCTTGCAGGATGCCTTCCCAGCCATTTTAGCTTCGTTAATATCTGCCATAGCTTTCCTAAAACCTCTGGCGGCTGTAATCGCGTCTTTCTTGCTCGAAACCTCAATTTCGATGAATTTCAGCTTCTTGTCGAGTATCATCATTGAAGCGAGCTCGATGGCTTCCTTTATCGGGTCTTTACCAGAATTCTCAAGCGCGGTTAAGTAGTTGTCCTTGACGATAATCCCGTCGTAAAGCCCTAGCCGGTGTGCTAAGCCTCCGCCTAATGTTACCGCCTTCTTGTCCAGGTACCTGTCCATCGTCTTCCGGGTAGCCACAATCACGGTTTTGTGGCCGTTTAACTTCGCCTTTAGGTTCCTGACGGCGGTCGCTATGCCTGACATCCTCTGCACGAGGTTAAGTCCTGTCCTCTCAAGGTTGAGTATGTGGCATGTTGGGCCATTTACTCTCATCACCTTGTCTCCTGGCTTTACCTTTTCACCGTCGTTCTTGTACACCTCAACCTCGAGGCGGTTGATTTTGTAGAACCAGGCAACCTCCTCAACTCCTGCAAGGATTCCTTCCTGTTTCGCTATCATGCAAGCTTCTGATTTTTCAGAATTCTTAAATAAAAGAGAGCCAGCGAGGTCTTTTCTTTCCGTCCTCGGACCCGTACCTGTCATGTCCTCGAACACTTCTCTGCCAAAAAAATCCGCGAGCCGGTCCCGGTATCCTTTGTTCTGCATCGATAGTCTTTGCGAGCAGTCGTACGCCCTCATTATCCTTCGTTTCCTGTTCATTTTGTCACCTGGATCATCCTGTCGAGAGCTTTCTTTGCCTTTACCCTTATGTCCCCAGGGACTGTAACTACAGGCGCTTCTGACGTCAACGCCTGGAGAACTTTCTCTATCGTGTTCCTTTTCATGCCGGCGCAGGTGCCTCCCGAAGGGACTGGGTAGAACTTCTTGTCCGGCAATTCTCTCTTGAGCATCTCGAGCATTCCTGATTCTGTGCCTATGATGAACTCTTGAGATTCTGATCTCTTCGCGTAGGTAACCATACCGCTGGTGCTGCACACGTGATCTGCCAGGTCCCTGAATTCTTTCCTGCATTCCGGGTGGGCGATTACTTTCGCGTTGCCCATCACTTGTTTCACCTTTGCCAGCTCTTCATGAGAAAGCTTGTCGTGGACGTAACAGAATCCGTTCCAGGGTATTACCTCCTTGGCAGTGTGCTCCGCTACATATATAGCAAGGTTCCTGTCCGGCACGAAGACAACCCTCTTGTGCGGCAAGGAATTAACTATCTTTATCGCGTTGCTGGATGTGCATATCACGTCCGACTCCGCCTTCACTTCAGCCGTTGTGTTCATGTAGCTGACTATTGCCGCGTCGGGATACTGCTTCCTTAAATCTATCAAGTCCTGCGCTGTCACCGTGTCTGCCATCGGGCATCCTGACTCTTTGGCTGGCAAGAGTACTTTCTTTTCAGAATTAAGTATATACGCAGTTTCTGCCATGAAGCGCACTCCGCAAAATACTATGATATCCGCATTCGTCTTTGACGCTTGGACGCTTAGGTCGTAAGAGTCGCCTATGTAGTCCGCGATGTCGTATATCTCCGGCCTCTGATAATTATGCACCAGTATAACCGCGTTCATTTCTTTCTTGAGCTTTGATATTTCGTCTTTCAGTTCTTGGTTTTTCATTTTTGCCCTCTGTGTTTAACTAACGTATCCGCGCGTGATCTTCTTGGTCGGTCGGCTCTTGCAGGTATTTCTTCTGTTATTCGTCAATACAATGCTTATTCTGTGCGGCCTCGGGTCCCTTTCAGAGCCTGAGTAGGTGTGGGACCGTTCAGAAAGCTCTATGTTCATGGATGTCTCTTGCTTGGCTTCCCTTCACGCCGCGATTTTCAGGCTTTCGCCGTATTCGACGTGGCCACGGGAAGGCTTCCTCCTCTACGGCCTTCCTTAGACTGTCTGCAAATAGCTGATTTGTACCGCTTCGTCAATCTTTAACCAACCCGTAAGAAGGCTGCCTCGAAGTCAAATCAAAAAGCTTTAATATACTACTCATTGATTCCGCAAAGGGATAGAGCCCGAAGCTACCGCTTTGGGCTCGACGGACAATGGGGATTTTTCCAGGTGACGGGAGGTGGGTTCGACCGGGAAAAGATTGTTGGCTGTTTCGGCGAACCTCATACCATAATTGACCCCGGTGTTAGCATTAAGCCTTACCCGTGCGGCGTTTTGACTCACCCATCCATGGACGCCATGTTGGCCTTGGTCAAGGAGCATGACCTCAAGCCCGAAGATTCGGCCGTGGCCGGCTTGGACCATATTAAAAATATGGAAGAATTTATAACCCTCCTCAATCCGAGACACTGAGACATAGCTGATCGATCTGGCCGAGACATATCTGCGCGTCGTCGATTTTCATCCGATGCGTCTATGGAGGTACCGCCGGACGAAAGGGCCGCAAACGATGGGGCAGGCTTTCACGGTTCAATCGCCACCTCCGCCCAATACCGCGTAAAGCCGTGCCTGGCTGGAAAGTTTTGTCAGATGGAGTGCGACGAGCCCCTGCTGTGCTGCATAGAGAGAGCGCTCCGCATCCAGGACACCCAGGTAGTTGTCAATCCCTTTTGCATAACGTGAAGTGGCGAGGCGGTAGGTTTGTGCAGAAGCGGCCACCAGGGATTGTTGGGCGGATACCTGCCGGTCTACCGTACCTTGCACGGCAAGGGCATCGGCCACTTCCCTGAAGGCGGTCTGAATCGCCTTCTCGTATTGGACCAAGGCGATTTCCCTTTCTGCTTTGCTGGCATCCAAGGCCGACCACAGCCGGGCATCAAAAATCGGCATAACGATCTGCGGCGCGAAACTCCAGGTTCCCGAGCCGGATTTGAAGAGGCCGGACAGCTCGCTGCTCGCGGTTCCGACAGATGTTGTCAGCGAAATCCGGGGAAAGAGCGCCGCCCTGGCCGCGCCGATATTGGCGTTGGCGGCCTTGAGAAGATTCTCCGCCTCTAAAACATCCGGCCTGCGCAGGAGCACCTCGGAGGAGATGCCTGCAGAAATTTCCTTGGCTGGCTTGACGCCGGACAGGTCCGCCGGCAAGAGCTCGCTTGTCCTCGGGGATGGGGAGCCAACCAGAAGGTTCAATGCGTTTTCATCCTGCGCAACCAGTTGCGTGAAACGGGCAATGTCTCCTCGGGCGGTATCCACCGGCGTTTGTGCCCGCTTAAGGTCCAATTCCGAGGAGAGTCCCACTTCATGACGCCGTTTAATCAAATCGTAGGCGGCCTTCTGCGATTCAAAGGTTGTCTGCGCCAGCTTGAAGTTTTCCCGATCCGCTGCAAGGGTCAAGTATGCAGTGGCAACCTCCGACACCAGGAGAATCTGTGCGCTGCGGCGGGCCTGTTCCGTGGCGAGGTATTCCTCCATGGCCTGCTTTTCAAGACTTCGGATGCGGCCGAAGAAGTCGATCTCCCAGGAACTGATACCCAGGTTGGCGCCGTACTGCTCCGCGGTCATCGAACGCCCGGTGCTTGAAAGATCGGCCGGTACACGCTCTTTACCCCCACTGCCGGCCGCATTGAGCGTTGGAAAAAGCTCTGCCCGCTGGATGCCATACAGCGCGCGCGCCCTTTCCACATTCAAGACGGCTATCCGCAGGTCCCGGTTATTGTTCAGGGCCGTCTCAATAATCTCCTGAAGCCGCTCATCGGCGAAGAATTCCTGAAATTGCAGGTCGGCGCCCAGCGGAGCCTCCTGCGTGGATGGGGTCTCTTTGTATGCCGGACCACTCGGCCAGGAGGCGGGAATCGGCGCCTCGGGCCGCGTGTATTGCGGCATCAGCGTGCAGCCGCCAAGGAAAACAAATACCCCCAGGATCAATACCATTTTTTTTCTCATATCAACGCACTCCCTGGGAATCCGTTGGATCCGGATCGTGTTCAGTGATTTGCTGGTTTCGCTTCCCCTTGAACATGCGGGATACGAGGACAAAGAGCAGCGGGATGTAAAAGAGGTCGATGAATGTGGCGGAGAGCATCCCGCCGGTAACGGCGGTTCCGATGGCCTTCATTGCGCCGGCACCCGCGCCTGTTGCAATGGCCAGCGGCAGGACACCGAAGAAAAAAGCCAGTGAGGTCATGATGACCGGTCGGAGCCGCACCCGCGCCGCCCCAAGGGTTGCTTCGATCAGTCCTTCTCCATGTGCCATCCGTTCCCTTGCAAACTGGATAATAAGAATGGCATTTTTTGTCGTCAGACCGAGCGTGGTGAGAAACCCGATCTGGAAGTAGACATCATTGTGCAGACCCCGCGACCAAGTGGCCAGGGTTGCACCGAAAACTCCCAAGGGCAGCATTAGCAAATTAGCGAGAGGAATCGGCCAGCTCTCATACAAGGCGGCCACACACAGAAAGATCACGATGATGGAAAAGGCGTACAGGAGAGATGCCTGGGAACTGGCTATCCGCTCCTGATAGGAAAGCCCGGTCCATTCAAAGCCGATTCCCTGGGGCAGTTTTTCAACAATTTCTTCCATGGCCGCCATCGCTTCACCGGAGCTTCTCCCCGCCGCTGGTTCGCCCCAGATGTTAACAGAAGGAAAACCATTGTAGCGTTCCAGTCTGGGAGATCCATACGTCCAATGCCCGCTGGCAAAAGAAGAGAAGGGAACCATCTTTCCCGTGGTATTCCGCACGTAGAGCTTTTCCAGGTCCTTGGGCAGCCTTCGGTAGGGGGCGTCCGCCTGAGCGTACACGCGCTTGATGCGACCACCCTGAATGAAGTCGTTTACATAGGTGCTGCCAAAGGCGGCTGAGATGGTGTCCTGGATGGAGGTAATGGGAACCCCAAGGGCGCCGGCCTTTTCCCAGTCCACGTCGATCCGGTATTCGGGCACATCTTCCATGCCGTTAGGTCGGAGTTTGGTCAGTCTTGAGTCTTTTGAAGCCAGGCCGAGAAGCTGGTTGCGAGCCTCCATTAGTTTTTCGTGACCGACTCCGCCCCGATTTAGCAACTGGAAGTCAAATCCGGTGCCGATACCCAGTTCGATCACCGAAGGCGGCGGGAAGGCGAACGCCAAGGCATTGCGGATTTGGGAAAAGGATTGCATGGCCCGTTCCGCAATGGCCTTCACCCTCAGGTCCGGCCGGTCTCGGAGCTTCCAGTCCTTAAGCTTGACAAACACCATGCCGTTGGTTTGTGCCCTTCCGGAAAAGCTTATTCCGGAAACCGTCATACAGGATTCCACTGCCTCTTTTTCGTTCTCCAAAAAATAGTCCCGTAGTCTGTCCGCAACCTCCCGGGTCTGCTCCAGGGTAGAGCCGGTCGGCAAAACGATCTGAGCAAGCAGAGTCCCCTGGTCTTCATCGGGGACATAGGCCGTGGGCGTACGAAGAAAGAGAATTCCCACCGCCGCTACGATTACAATATAAATAACAAAGTAGCGCAGTTTCCTTGAAAATGAGCGTTCGACCGCTTTTACATACCGGTCCCTGAGCCGGAAAAAGACGCGGTCAAACCACGCAAAGAAAGGACGTAAAAAACGAACCGCATTCTCCGCGGGTTCATGTCCCGCTGCCACCGGCTTGAGGAGGGAGGCGCAGAGGACCGGCGTCAGAATCAAAGCCACAACCACCGAGAGAAGCATGGAGGCTATGATGGTCACCGAAAACTGGCGATAGATGACGCCGGTTGAACCGCCGAAAAACGCCATGGGGCCAAACACGGCCGAAAGCACCAGCCCGATGCCGATTAGCGCGCCTGTGATCTGGTTCATGGATTTGGCGGTGGCCTCCCGGGGCGAAAGCCCTTCCTCGCTCATGATCCGTTCCACGTTTTCAACCACCACGATAGCATCGTCCACCAGAAGACCGATGGACAGCACCATGGCGAACATGGTCAGCATATTGATGGAGAACCCGAAAAACCCCAACACCGCAAACGTCCCCAGGAGCACCACCGGTACCGCGATGGTTGGGATCAGGGTGGCCCGGATGTTCCCCATGAAAAGCCACATGATCAGGAAAACCAGCAGGATGGCCTCAAAGAGGGTTTTAACGACCTCGTCGATGGCCACCCGGACAAAGGGGGTGGTGTCATAGGGATAGACTACCTTCATGCCAGGGGGGAAAAACCGGCTCATCTCTGCCAATTTTGCCCTTACTGAATCGGCTGTATCCAGGGCGTTGGCACCCGCCATCTGCCGGATGGCCATGGCGGCGGAGGGTTTGCCGTTGAAGAAAGCCTCGATATCATAGGTTTCAGTTCCCAGCTCCGTACGTCCCACATCCCTGATGCGAACGATGGAGCCGTCCTGATTGACGCGCAGGGGGATGGCGGCAAACTCCTGTGGGGTCTTAAGCAGGTTTTGGACGATGACAGATGCATTCAGGCGTTGGCCGTTTTCCATCGGCGTCCCCCCGAACTGGCCGGCAGAGACTTCGACGTTGTAAGACTTGAGCGCCGTGATGACATCCTCTACCGTAAGATGGTAATCGACCAAGCGATCTGGATTAAGCCAGGTACGCATGGCATATTGGGACCCGAAGTTTTCGACCTCGCCCACTCCCGGCACCCGTGCCAGCACCTTCTCCAGGTTGGATTGGGCATAATCCCGCAGATCGTTGCCGTCCATGCTGCCGTCTTCCGAGACCAAGCCCACGATCATCAGATAGTTCTTGGTGGCCTTTCCGACCGTGATCCCCTGGCGCTGCACCACCTCCGGCAGACTCGCCATGGCGAGTTGGAGCTTGTTTTGCACCTTGGACCAGGCGAGGTCCGGATCGGTCCCCGGGGCAAAGGTCAATTCGATGCGGGCGGCTCCGGCCGAATCACTGGTGGCCGACATGTAGAGCATCTTATCAAGGCCGGTCATCTTCTGTTCGATGACCTGGGTTACGCTGTCCTCCACGGTCTCCGCCGAGGCCCCGGGATAGAAGGCCTGAATGTAGATAGACGGCGGTGCGATGGGAGGATACTGCGAAATAGGCAGATTATAGATGGCAAGGCCGCCCGCCAGCATCATGATGATGGCGATGACCCAGGCGAAGACCGGACGATCCAGGAAGAATTTTGATAACATCATTTGCCTCCGTTCATTCACTTTGCGCCCGGTTGGGCGTCGTTCAGAGGCTTCACACCATCCTTATGCGAATTGGCCTCGAAAGGGACCACCTTCACGGCAGCGCCGGGCCGCACCCTTTGAGTCCCCTCGACAATCACATGATCGCCGACTTGAAGACCCGAGGAGACGAGCCATTGATCTCCGATGGCACGGTCAAGTGCGACCGTTCGCTGCGCAACCCTGTTTTCGGCGTCAACGATAAGCGCGATGGGGTTGCCTTTGGGGTCGCGTGACACAGATTGCTGAGGAATCAGAATGGCCTGCTCGTTGGTGCCTTCTCTCAGTACCGCCCGGACAAACATGCCCGGCAGGAGGGCGCCCTCCGGATTAGGAACAATCACTCGCAGGATAACCGTGCCGGTCGTGGGGTCCACCGTGACCTCGCGGAACTGAAAGGTCCCTTCCAACGCATACGGCCTGCCGTCCTCCAGGATGAGCTTGACCTTCTTTTGGTTCTTCCCGTTTTGATCCAGACGGCCGTCGGCCAGCCGGCTTTGCAAACGCTGCAGCTCGGTGGTGGATTGGGGCACATCCACGTAAATGGGGTCCAGTTGCTGAATGGTTGAAAGGGCCAAGGGTTGATACGCCGTCAACAGGGCGCCATCCGTCACATTGGATCTGCCGATGCGGCCGGAAATGGGGGCAATGATCCGAGTGTAGCCGAGGTTGATACGGGCTGTCTCAACCATCGCCCGGTAATACTGAATATCTGCCTCGGCTTGCTTTAGAGAGGCGGCCGTGTCGTCATAGTCCTGCTGGCTGACCGCTTTGTCGGCAAGCAGCTCCTGATAGCGATCGGCTCTCAAGCGGATCGCGGGCAGATTCGCCTCGGCCCTGCCGAGGGCGGCCCTTGCATTGTCGAGCGCCGCCTGAAACGGAGCGGGGTCGATCTGATACAGTACTTCACCTGCCTTGACATCGGCACCTTCCGTAAACAGCCGTTTCAGGATGAGTCCATTGATCTGGGGGCGGATTTCCGCAACACGGTAGGCGGATGTCCGGCCCGGCAATTCAGTGGTCAGCACGACCCGCTGCGTTGACACCGCCACTGTAGCCACTTCCGGAGCAGCAGGAGGCGGCGGAGCCTGCGCCCGCCCGTCACAGCCGCCCAGCAAAAAGCCGCCCAAAAGGGCCGCCAACATTACACTCCATTTCAGTAATTCATATACAGCTTCGGTACGTTGCATCAGGTTCCTCCAAATACAGATAATGATGAGCGAGATTTAGCTTGCGAAGCCCTGCGGACAATCAAGCGGCGACCGACTTTTTGAAGCGCATTTCAGGCGGGCCGTATCTAGATTATCATTGTAGTAGTCAACAGCGTTACTGTTTAAAAACAATCATCATAAAAAGTGTTATCAGAATAATTAACAATATGGCTATGAGCCGGGGATTCATAACTTCTTCCTCTTGCAAAACCATTGGATGCTGATCCATTGCCGGCTCAGCTCAGGAGCAAGTCTTTCCGGATGACGGGCGTTTCCGCCTGCGTGCCGCATTCTCAAATCCGAACTGATCCTGGCCTCCATCTTGATCCGTTGGCACCGGCAGCCATAATGAATGATCCACAAAGCCGATTGAGCGCAGGGATTCACCCAGGCAGATAGCTTCGGGGGATTTCAATTCGATGTCATCGGCGTTTGATTTCCAGAAACAAATAGACCAGTCATTCGTCACCTTGGCGCTTTGGTAAATAGCAGCTCGAAATGGTGGTGGCTTTCGGGGAATCCGATTGAATGCATCAATGACTAATTCTCCATCTCTTACATCAAAAAGCCTTACCTGAACGACCTCGATGCGATACATTTCCGCCCTCTGTGGTTCTTAGTTTCGATTTATTTTTAGCCAAATTCGTGCCAATGTTTTTTAGTTCAATATTTCAGTATGTTATAATTTTAATTGAATTTTAGATGATAAATATGGTAGAAAAAACTACCAAATATGGTATTAAATCCAAATACGATACTTATAGAGGGGAGTTAGAGATGGATGAAATGACTTTCTTCCGTGAAGGCACCCTGCGGATATGCGGCAGTCTAGACATTGACGAGGTGCTAGAAAACTGCCTTGTTTTCCTCAAGCAGTTCATGCCTCTGAACCGCATCGACTTCAGTCTCTTCGAGTCCGATGTCGGCGGGATCAGGATTATTGCCCAGGCAGGTGATTTCAAAATTAAGCACCCTCTGGATACTCCGATTCTGCTCTCCGAGGAATCTCAATCCTACATCAAATCTCACACTGGTAAGGTCATTATCGTCGATTCGGGTGACTACCCACCGCCAACCAGGGAGATATCGGCGGCAATTGGGTTCCGGAATCTGACTGGGATTGGAATGCCATTGCGCATCAAGGGTGAGCAGCTGGGGTTCATCGGAGTGATGTCAAAATCGGCAATGCAGTTCACTGCTGAACACGCCCGGCTGTTAGAGTTGCTCCACGACCCTTTTGCGATCGCTATGTCTAACCATCTCCGCTATAGAGAAGTGCTCCGTCTTAAAGAACTGCTGGCCGACGATAACCAATATCTACACAAAGAGCTTCATCGGCTGTCCGGAGATGAAATCGTTGGAGAGAAGTTCGGCTTGAGCGATGTGATGGAACTTGTCCGCCAGGTGGCCCCGGTTGACAGCCCCGTTCTGGTTTTGGGAGAAACCGGTGTCGGAAAAGAAGTGGTCGCTAATGCCATTCACTATTCATCACATCGTCGCAATGGCCCCTTGATCAGGGTCAACTGCGGCGCTATTCCCGAAGGGCTGGTCGACAGTGAGCTGTTCGGGCACGAGAAGGGGGCGTTTACGGGGGCCACAATGATGCGGCGCGGGCGTTTCGAGCGCGCCGATGGCGGGACCATTTTTCTGGATGAGGTGGGCGAGTTGCCACAAGCGGTTCAGGTTCGCCTGCTGAGGGTTCTCCAGGAAAGGCACATTGAGCGTGTCGGCGGGACCGAGCAGGTACCCGTGAATGTCCGCGTCATTGCCGCCACTCACCGTGATCTGGAATCGATCGTCCAAGGGGGGGAGTTCCGTGAAGACCTGTGGTACCGGTTGAATGTTTTTCCAATCCGCATTCCTCCTCTGAGAGAGAGGAAAGCGGATATCCCTGCTTTCGTCTATCACTTCATCGAACGAAAAGTTCGGGAAATAAATCTGCGCTCTCAGCCGGTACTGGCGCCCGGCACTCTTGAACGTTTACAGCAGTATGATTGGCCGGGGAATGTCCGCGAGCTTGAAAATGTAGTGGAGAGGGAACTAATCCGGAGCCAGGCAAGAAAAACAAACGAGCCTCTCCGATTCGATGAAATCGAAGGATTGCAATCAAAGCGGCAAACGCCGCTATCCTCGCGGTCACCAACGCCATCGAACGCCCCTCTGGACCTGAACAGCATCCTGCGCGCTCACATCACCCAGGTTCTTCAAATGACGAATGGCAAGATACAGGGACGGACAGGCGCAGCGGCCTTGCTGGGAGTACACCCCAACACATTAAGGCACCGCCTGCGGAAATTGGGAATCTCCTTCGGACGAGCCGTACCGTAAAATTTTGCTGTGTGGAACAGCGGGGCGGCGCTGGATTAACGATTGTTGCAGTTGGCGTGGGCGTGGATGCAGATGGAAGATTGAAACTGAACCGGTTGACAACCACCCTCACCCGACCCCATATTTACGACAGAGATGATGGCGCTTCTGATGTTTCAAGGGGCCTCCATCATCCTTCCCTTGGAATTCGGATATGCGTCTTCTGATCCGGGGTGGCTTGGTTAACCTCCTTTTCCAGGCCACCTCTTTTTTTCCAGCATATCCCTTCCGGATCTTTCACGGTCGCAACCATCGGGGTATCCAAGATCCACACAAACGTCAGGAAACTTCTTCGCCTGGTTGGGGCGACCTGCACAGAATAAAATTCGCTCCCTTCACGCTCATGACAACATCCTTCTTTTGATTCAACACTTCAAAAAGAGATTGGATGATGCCACGGTCCGGCTTTGAGCGCGACCGGTTGGCTCGTAAAACGGTCGCTCTGATGGTCAACGTATCGCCAGGTCGCACGGGCAGGTTCCAACGCAGTTCATCGACACCAGGAGAACCGAGGCTTGCCGCTCTTGGCAGATAGTGCCGCACGCACTCACGCATCATCAGACTTGCCGTATGCCATCCCGAGGCAATCAGGCCGCCGTATATCGTTGATTCGGCAGCTTCAGGGTCGGTGTGAAAAATTTGAGGGTCAAACTGCTTCCCAAAAGTAATAATGCCTTCCTCCTCGATTGTGATCACGCCAAACTCATGAACCGCTCCTGGCACATAATCCTCGAAATAACGATCTTCCACCGGAGTCTCAAAGCCAGCCGGATCCATCAGATATCCCCTTGTTGATTAATCTTAACCCGCAATTGCCTTGAACACCTGAAAGTCACGACCCTTCTGCCCTCGAGCATCATATCCTCTCCGGTTGCAGGATTTCTGCCCCTTCTCTGATTCTTCTCCTTGACGCAGAATTTACCGAACCCGCTGATCAAAACGTCATCACCGGATGCGAGACTGGATTTGATGCGTTCAATGAGAGTTTCGATAAGCTCGGCGGATTGATTGACAGGGTATCCGTTTTCCTTGGCGAGAGCTTTAACAATATCGTCCTTGGTGAGGGACATTGGCGTGTGTCCTCTTTTGGGTGAAGCCTGAGGCAGCAGTTGGTGGAATGAATTACAGTTGAGCGGCAACTTACTGTTTTCAAGATATTATTGTCAAGAAAATCTGACGCTTCAAGTTGACTGGTCGCTTTCTCGAAATTAGACATGGATGCAACAAAAAACCCAGGCCAAGAAGCCTGGGTTTTTTGTTGCCGGAGGCCACGACGTCATGCGGCCTATTGCGCAGTGGCTCCCGAGTCTTTGACCACTATCTGCCACTTCTTAAACTCGCTACTGATAAAGTTTTTGAACTGCTCGGGGGATCCGCCGACGGGATCGGCCCCGGCAAAAACCATTTTCTCATCAATCGCGGGGTCTTTGATAATTTCATTTACCGCCTGGTTCAACTTGGCGATGACGGTTTGAGGCGTGCCCCGTGGTGCGAAGAAGCCAAACCATGAACCCGCTTCAAAACCGGGGTATCCGCTTTCAATCATGGTGGGCACGTTCGGAAGGGATCTTGAACGCTTGGCACTGCTGACGGCAATCGCAAGAAGTTTGCCGGATTGGATGTGCGTCATCACCGAGGGGATGGTGGCGAACATGAAGTCGATGCGCCCGGCCAATAGATCATTGAGCGCATCCGCACCCTTGTAGGGAATGTGGACAGCAGTCAGCTTGGCACTCTGCGCGAGCATGAAGCTGGAAAGATGTGAAGAGGTGCCGATGCCGGTAGAGCTATAAGATAGACCGCCTTTCTTGGTTTTTCCCCTGGCAATGAGTTCCTTTAGGTCGGGAGTGTTTGCGGCTGCCGGAACGACGAGAACGTTCGGCACTTCGGCAATTTGTACGACCGGCTCTAGATCGGTGATAGGGTTGAAGGGCAGGTTCTTGTACAGCGTGGGGTTGACGGCAATCGGACCGACGGAATTCACCATGAGGGTATATCCGTCGGGTCGCGCTCGCACCACAAACTCCGTGCCGATGTTCCCGCCGGCCCCAGGTTTGTTTTCAACGATGAAGGCTTTACCGAATTGTTCACTCAACCGCGTGCTGACCATGCGCGTGAGCATATCGGTGGTGCCGCCTGGTGTAAACGCCACGATGACGGTGACCGGCTGAGCGGGGTAAAGATCGGACGCCATCGCAGGTCCCGTCAGAAAGAAGACGCCGACAAGTGTGAACAGAAGCAATTTCATAACCCCGTCTGACACCCGATGGCGGCGTTGCCGGCCTCTCGAAATGCTCACAACCTTCCGTGGTAGCTGCGCTTTCGAATCGGCCTGCGCCGTGCCCTCGGGCGTGATCCGAGGTTTTGAAACCACTTCCAGTATTGCGGATTGCTTTAAACACCGATTCATGTTGCCTCCTCTCCCAAAGCTGATCTTGGATGAAAAGCATAATGCCATCGAACGATGGCGGCCATTCAACCCGCGTCCGGCCCAGAAGGAATCATCAGCCGGTAATATCACCCCGCCGCTTGCGCAACGCCGGCGCCATCATCACGACCACGATCAGGACCGTGGCGATGACAAACCCGAGGCTGATCGGCTGCGTCAGGAACACCATGGGATCGCCGCGCGACATCAGCAGCGCCCGCCGCAGATTTTCTTCCATCATCGGCCCCAGCACGAAACCGAGGAGCATGGGTGCAGGGGGACAGGCGAACTTCATCCACATGAAACCGATGATTCCGAAAAGAGCCGTGAGGTAAAGCTCGAACGGGTTGTTGTTCAGGCTGTAGATGCCGATGCAGGAGAAGACGATGATGGCGGGGAAGAGCATGCGATAGGGCACCTTGAGCAGGCTCGTCCAGATGCCGATCAGCGGCAGATTGAGAACCAGGAGCATCAGGTTGCCGATCCACATGCTCACGATCAACCCCCAGAAGAGGTCGGGTCTCTGGGTCATCACCGTCGGGCCGGGCGCGATGCCGTGGATCATGAGCGCGCCGAGCATCAACGCCATCGTCCCGCTGGCGGGTATACCCAGCGTGAGCATCGGGATGAACTTGCACTGCGCGTCTGCGTTGTTGGCGGACTCGGGTCCCGCCACGCCCTCGATCGCACCGTGGCCGAAACGGGACGGGTCCTTGGAGATTTTCTTTTCGATCATGTAGGACGAGAACGAGGCGATCGCCGGCCCGGTGCCGGGGAGCACACCGAAGAACGCCCCGAGCAGGGCTCCCCTGATAATCGGTCCGCTGGATCGCTTGAGGTCGTCTGAGGTTGGGAAGAGACCCCCCACCTTCGCGACGAACACCGCGCTCTTTTTCGAATCACCGAGATTGGCTACGATTTCACCCAGCGCGAACACCCCCACAGCGACGACCACGAAGCCGATGCCGTCGGCCAGCTCGGCGATATCGAAGCTGAAGCGCCTCCAACCGGAATTGACATCCGTCCCCACGGTACCGAGCAGCAGGCCCATCACCACCATCGCAAGCGACTTGACCATGTCGCCATGGGCGAGCATCGCGGCGGCAACCAGACCCATCAGCATCAGTGAAAAGTATTCCGCCGGGCCGAACTCCAGCGCGAGCTCGGCGATCGCCGGGCCGAACATCGCAATGATCAGCGTGCAAACGGTGCCTGCAAAGAACGAGCCGATGGCCGCGATCGCGAGCGCGGGACCGGCACGCCCCTGGCGCGCCATCTGGTAGCCGTCCAGGCACGTGACGACCGCCGAGGTTTCGCCCGGGAGGTTGACCAGGATGGCGGTCGTCGAGCCGCCGTATTGGGCGCCGTAGTAGATTCCGGCCAGCATGATCAGAGCGGCAACCGGAGAAATGCTGAAGGTGATCGGCGTCAGCATCGCGATGGTGGCGAGCGGTCCGATGCCGGGTAGAACGCCGATCAGGGTGCCCAACAGACAGCCCAGAAAGCAGTAGAACAGGTTCTGCAGCGACAAGGCGACGCTGAATCCAAAAATCAGGTTTTGGAATATCTCCATGACGGGCTTCCTCGTCAGAATTTTTTGATCAAAGGATATGGCAGCCCGAGGCCCCAGATAAACATGGCCGCCGAAAGCACACCCAGAAAGAGGGTCAGCAGCAGGACCTCCTTGAACTTGAACTCCCGGCTCGAAGCCGCCGACAAGACGACCACGGCCGCCAGGGCCGGGATGAACCCCGCCAAGTTCATCAGGGTCCCGAAACCCAAAACCGAGAGGGGCAGAATGATCAAGGCCCGGAGCGACCAGGAACCTTGGATTTTCTCTTTCTTTCGCAGCCCCCTGAGCAGGATGAAGGCACCGAAGACGACGAGCATTCCGCCCAGCACCATCGGGAAGTATCCGGGTCCCATGCTCAATGTGGTCCCGAACGGGTAATGCCGGGCGACGATCATCGCCCCTACGCCAGTCCCGAGGAACATCATGCCTGCCCAAAAATCCCTGTTATTCTGCAGCTCCAATTTCATTTCAGTTCATCCAGCGCACGCTTCAGGCGGTCCATCCCCATTTCCAAGATCTCCATGGATGCGGCAAAGCAGATGCGGAGATGCTTTTGACCGCAAGCGCCGAACTCCGTGCCGCTGCGAACCAAGATCCCCTTGCTGAAAAGATATTCCGTCATCTGCGGACTGGTCAAGGCGTGTTCAAAGCGTGGAAAAAAATAGAAAGCCCCTTCGCAAGGCGGCGTATGGAGCCTCGCGATCTTCTTTAATTTTTGTTCGACAAGATCCTTTCTTTTCTCGTATTCCTTGCGCATGACCGTGACGCAATCCTGGGTCCCGGCGGCAGCGGCTGCGCACGCCATCTGGGCCGGCACATTGGGGCAGATCGTCATCGCCTTGTGAAAGGTGACCATGTCTTTGATGAGCGCAGCATCCGCCACCAGGTACCCCACCCGCCAGCCGGTCATGGCGTAGGTTTTGGAAAAGCTGTTCAACAGAATCGAGCGGTTTTGCGCCTCTTCGACCTGGCAGATCGAAAGAAACCGGACCCCACTGTAGATAAGCTTGTGGTAGGCTTCGTCCAGGACCAGGAGCAGATCCCTCTTCACGGCCAGCCGCGCCAGGCGCCGGATTTCATCTTCCCGCAGGACCCGGCCGGTCGGGTTGCCGGGGCTGGAGATAAAAACAATTTTGGTCTTTTGGGAGATGCGTTTCTCGATGGCTTCGAAATCGATATGAAAGTCCTCTTTGAGGGGGACGAAAACCGGCGTCCCGCCGAAGAGGGAGACGGAGTCGGCATAGGCGGAATATTCCGGGTCCGGGATCAGCGCCTCGTCCCCGGGATTGAGATAGGTGGCGCAGACAACGTGGATAGCCTCAATCCCGCCCGAAGTGATCATGACATTCTCAGGTTTGCGTTCGACGCCGAAGTCCCGCTTCAGGCTCAGGCAGACGGCCTGCCTCAACGCCGATTCTCCAAAGGCACTGCCGTAATGGGTCAAATTGTCCCGCATGGCCATGGTGGCGGCTTCCTGAACATGGGCAGGTGTGGGAAAATCAGGCTCTCCCATATCCAGGCGGATAGCGCCCTTGGGGACGACGGTCGGCCTTTGGGAACGTTCAGACCCGGACAAACGCTTCACGCGATCGGATTTTTCAAGCACCCTCTTACTCCTTCTCGAAGCCCCTTCCGTCTGCGCAGGTTTTGTTTGAGCACATCCTTGAAGGGCTCTACAATTTTAACATCGGGATCGGCATTGCAATCTTCAGTACGACCTGAAAGAGATAGTAGGCTGAAATGGCGGTTGCCACAGAAAAGAAAATGCTCTTTTTCCAACTGTAGCGTTCCATGAATTTTCCCAGGAAAAGGATGAACACTGCCGTCGCGGGAGCAAAACCGATGACTGGAATGAGGTACCGATAACCCAGCAAGGCGGCGAACCCGCAAAGAATCCTTTTGGACGCTTCGTTGCCGGGGAAAAAAGAAACCACGCTGGCGTTTTCACCTCTCTTGACCGTGAAGCTTTGCAGAATGAACACTGCGGACAGCCCCAGGAGCAGAATGGAGGCGAGCAAGGGGAAAAACCCTCCCCCTGGCTTCTGCAACGTCCCGATGGGGTATGACAGTGACGCCACACACACGGCCAACCCAATAGCAAAAATAATGATCCCGCTGATGCGATCCGATTTCATGGCTCAGAACTCCACCCAAATAACTGTCTGACTTCTCCTGCCCCGTTTTCCATGAATACAAACGAGTTTCCCAGCCGGTGGAAAGCGATGAATCTCAATTGCCCTGCGGCAGCTTCTTCTCCTCCAGAAGCGCATCCAGGGAGCGGCCAAAAGCCGCGACCGTCTTCTTCACGTCATCCTCGGTATGCACGGCAGAGAGGAAAGCGTCGTATCCCCGGGTCGGCGTCTTCACCCCGTTCAATGCGAGATTCATGAAAAGAGCCTGGCCGGCGGCGGGATCTCTTGTTTTATCGGCATTCAGGCAGACCGCGCGGTCACACGGCCCCATCCGGTTGCAGTGTCCAAAATACACGTGAACGACTGAGAAGCCGCTGTCATAGGCGCATCCCGCAATCCTGCGCTCGTCCATCTGCCGCTGCAAGGCATCACGCAGCTGCCGAGCCTTCTGATTGGCGACCCGGGTGGGCTCTCCCGTAGCGATGATCTTCAGGTAGGCGATGCCTGCCGCGGCGCAAATGGGGTTGGCGTTAAAGGTCCCGGAATGGGAAACCCGTTTGAATCGATTCCACTCCTCATCTTTTAGCAGGAGCAGATCCATGATATCTTTCCGGCCCGCAATGGCCCCGGCGCCCGGCATGACCCCGCTGACCCCTTTTCCCAGGGCCGTCAGATCCGGAGTCACCCCCACCGCTGCCTGCACTCCCCCGGGAGAGTAACGGAAACCGGTCACGACTTCATCGAAAAAAAGCAGGGTTCCATACTGGGTGGTCAGCTTCCGCATGCTCTCATAAAAAGAAGGTTTGATCCCGACCACCCCGGAACTGCTCCCGGCCGCTTCTGCGATCACCACGCCGACATCTCTGTTTTTCAGGGCGTTCTCCAGGGCCTCTTCGCTGTTCATGGGGATGACCACCGTGTCCTTGACCGTGGACGGCAGAATGCCCGCGCTGACGGGGACGTCAAACGGTTTTTTATTCCCCACGCTGACGGCATCGTACGCCCCCGCGAAGTGAAATTGGAACCGGACCACCTTGTCCCTTCTTGTATACGCCCGGGCCAGGCGGATCCCATACATGATCGCCTCGGTGCCGGAGTTCATGAACTCGATCAATTCCGCAGAGGGGACAAGTTGCTGGATGAGTTCGGCCCATTCGACCGCCAGGTCGCATACCGCCCCGTATTGAGTTCCCTTTTCGATCTGATCCTGCACGGCCGCAACGACAGCGCCAGGGGCATGGCCCAGCATCTTGCCTCCATGGCCCCCGTAATAATCGACATATTCGTTTCCATCGACGTCCCAGAGATGCGACCCTTTGGCACGGCTCATGTAAATCGGAAACGGGTCCGCAAACCACTGGTCATGGGACACACCCCGCGGCATGACCTTCCGGGCCCTTTCGAAAAGGGCTTTCGATTTGGCGAATTTGGTCTCATACCGTTGCAGCGTAGAGAGTATGGGCATTTTGAGATTTCCCCGAGCTATCTTCTATCCGTCGTTCTTCGCCCCGCTGTCAGTGAGAAGCTCAAGTGAAAGTTGAAGCCTGTCAGGGCATCAGCCCGCCCTCTTTGATCAATCGCCCCCATTTGACGTCTTCCTTTTTATAGTACTCCCCCAACTCCTCCGGGCTCTTCAATGAAGGGGTGACCCCCTGCATGTCAAAAAACTCCTTTACCTCTTTTGTTTCCGTGCTTTTCCTGAACGCGTCGTAGAGAATCTTCACTCGATCTTTGGGCATTCCTTTGGGACCGAGGTAGGACCAGTAGGTCGAAAACTCGATGTCATACCCCAACTCCTTGAACGTCTGGACGTCGGGGGCGAATTTATTCCTTTCGGGCGCTGCCAGCCCCAAGACCTTGAGGCTGCCCCCTTTGACCATATGGAGGGTGTCGGCAATCGTGGAGACGATGATATCCACATGTCCGCCCATGACCGCCGGAACCGCCGGGGCGGCCCCTTTGAACGGAATGTGAGTGAACTTGACTCCCGTAGCTTGCTCAATGCCGACCGCGCCCATGTGGAAATTCCCACCGTGTCCCGCATTGCCACACTTGACCTTTCCCGGGTTGGCTCTGGCATAATCCAGGAGCTCTTTCAGGTTATTCCAAGGGGCATCCATGCGCGTGAAGACACCCTGAGGGGTGTAACCCACGTAGGCAACCGGCTCGAATTGGTCAAATGTCACGTTCGATTCAGGCAGGGTGTATTTAATGATGCTCAGTGTCGGGGAAACCGTTACCAGCATATACCCATTCGGAGGAGCCGCTTTTACAAGGTTACACGCGATAGTGGAACCACCCCCCGGCTTATTCTCAACCAGAACGGAAACTCCCAGCGCCTTTTCGAGCTGCGGTTGAAGGGCCCGGGCCACCAGGTCATGACTGCCCCCGGCGGCATAGGGGACGACAATCGAAATGGGGTCCTTGGGGTATTTCTCCTGAGCGACGGCCGAGTTGACGGACAGCACGCCAAACATGATCAAGCCTGCCATTAGGAACGAAGATGTTTTTCGCATGGCTTTTACTCCTTTTCCTGGGCTGTGAGTTAAGGCAGGGCGTTGCACCGCCATTGCCTTTAGGAATCAGCGCTCCCGATCTGATCCAGCAGCTTGCTCCGCTTCTTCGAAAAAATAACGGAAGAAGCCACAAAGAGCACTGTCAGAAACATGAAAACGGCCGGAAAGGGCCGGGTGATGAAGATGGTCAAATCCCCCTGCGACATGAGGAGCGACTGCCGGAACGCTTCTTCCAAGATCGGCGACAGGATGTAGGCGAAGATCAGGGGCGCGCATTCAAAACCCGTCTTCCGTGCGAGGTAACCGATCACACCGAAAAAGATCATCGAGGTGATATCCAGCAAACTGTTTTGGTTGGAATAAACCCCGATCACGCAGAAGACCAGAATCAAGGGAAAGAGAATGCTGTAGGGGACTTTCAGCAGACGCACCCAGATTCCGATCAAGGGCAGGTTCAGAACCAGCAGCATGCTATTGCCGATGTACATGCTTACAATGACCCCCCAGAAAACGTCGGGGTGATTCCGTATGAGCAGGGGACCCGGAGTGATTCCATGAATCAGAAGCGCCCCCAGAATGAGGGCCATGGTTGCGGTGGTGGGAATTCCAAACGTTAGAAGCGGCACGAAGGTACCCGATGAAGCCGCGTTGTTTGCGGCCTCCGGGCCGGCCACCCCTTCGATCGCGCCCTTACCGAACCGCTCGGGGTGCTTGGAGAGCCGCTTTTCAACGATGTACGAAACAAAGGTCGAAATCAATGTGCCGGAGGCCGGGAGTATCCCGAGGAAAAAACCCAGGAACGTGCCGCGCATGATCGGGCCGAACGAGGCCTTCCCGTCATTCCAATCCGGGAGCAGGCCCTTGATCGAGACCTTGAACACGTCTCGTTTGATGGTCTCCTCCAGGTTGATAAGGATTTCCCCCACACCGTAAATTCCCATGATGACCGGAAGGATGCCGACCCCTTCGTAGAATTCATTTATGCTGAAAGTGAAACGCTGAACCCCGGAGACGGTGTCAATGCCCTGGGTGCCAAGAATCATCCCCAGCGCGACCATGATGAAGGATTTGATCACGGGGCCGGATGACAGGTAAGCGGACAATGTCAAACCGAAAAGAATGAGGGCAAACAGCTCCGGCGGACCGATCTTCACGGCATATCGGGCCACGACGGGCGCCAGCAGCATCAAGAGGCAGACGCTCAAAGTGCCTGCGATGAAGGACCCTATGGCTGAGATCCCCAAAGCCCTACCCGCCCGGCCCTGCCGGGCCATTTGATAGCCATCAAGGCAGGTGACCACCGAAGAGGACTCGCCGGGAATGTTCACCAGGATGGAAGTGGTAGACCCGCCGTACATCGCGCCATACCAAATGCCGGCCAACAGGATGATGGCCGTCGCCGGCGGCAGGCCGAAGGTGAACGGCAGGAGGACGGCAACGCTGCCGGCGGTTCCAATTCCCGGCAGAACACCGACGAGTGTGCCGGTGAGCACCCCGATAAAGCAATAAAAAAGATTCATCGGAGTGGTAACGACTGAAAAACCCAACATGAGACTCTGGAGTGTATCCATGGTTTACCGTCCCCGGCCGCGGCAATTCATATTTCCGGCTGCGCCTTCTCGGTGAACAACGGGCACTGACTATTTAATCCCTTTTTGTGCCAGAATTTCATCAATCCCGGGTCTTATGACCATCCCGGCCTCTATCTCCTTCAGTCGTTTGTCTTCCCGTTGAATGATCTTGTCCACCTCTTCGATCGCAGTCTTCGCCAACTCCTGTTTCAGGACCACGACACCGTCATCGTCGCCGATGATGATATCGCCCGGTCGAACGACCTGACCGCCGCAGCTGATGGGGTAATTGATTTCGCCGGGGCCTTCCTTGAAGGGGCCGTTGGGCGACAAACCGGCGGAGAAAACGGGAAAGCCCGATTTGCGAATTTCTTGCGCATCTCGGACACAGCCGTCGGCCACGATCCCGGCAACCCCGAGCTTCTGAGCCGTGCTCACCATTAGGAACCCCAGCAGTGCCCAGGAATGATTGCCTCCGCCTTCGATCACCAAGACGTCGCCCGGCTTGATTAGGGTCAGCGCCTTGTGGATCATGAGATTGTCCGTGGGTGGGACACGGACCGTGAGGGCCGGCCCCACCACTTTCATGCCTTCGGCCAAATTCTTGATCCGGGCATCCATGGCCGCCGCTCTTCCGATACAATCGCCTACGTTCCCGGTGAGACACCCCGCTTTATTCATCAAATTTCGATAGGGCTCGATCAAATGCGTGGCCGGCCGGTCAAAGTCCACTCGGTAACGAAACCCGGGTTTCCCAATTTCCTGTGTGCGCATGCGTAAAATCCTTTTGAAAGGTTTAGTCTATTAGCTGCAGCGGAACCAAGATCGTTTCACGGGTTGCGGTCAAAATTTCCTTTTGATTTTTCTTATTTTGTAATTTGGCAGATCCAGTCGAAAGAACGCCCACGTTTGACCTTTTTCAAATGCAAACAACATTTGTAGAGGTTGGCATCATAAATCGTATTGACGAGTTCAACCGGTTTGCCCTTTTCAGCGTACATGATTCTCTCCGTTAGCAGTGTTGGGACTCCAGGGGCGATCCCTAAATGCGCTGCCGTTTCTTCATCGGCAAAAGAAGCTTCTATGGTCTCGTATGCTTCGATAAAATCAATTTTAAGATCGTCTTCCATTATTTTCAGCAGAGGCCTCTTTAAAAGCTCCTCTTCATGCAGTCGTCTGCCGAGCTCAAGCGGGAGGTAATTGATGGTGAACGCGCGAAACCCTTCCGGCACCAGCCGGTCTCTTTTGATCATGACCACGAGATGCTCGTCTTCATTCAACTCCAGCTTTTTCCTGATCAAAGGGGTCGGCTCTATTTCCGTTTTGAAAACGGTCAGCGTCTTGGATTTCATCAACGGCAAAAAAAGCACATTCGTCATATTAATGTGCTTGAGGCTCATCCCCTGGATCAGGTCCTCGTTATGGGTGACAAATGTACCCTCCCCCCGCTTACGAATCAGCAACCCCTCATCTACCAGTGAAGACAGTGCCTGACGTACGGTCATGCGATTTACATTGAACTGATTGGCCAATTCATGCTCGGGAGGGATCTTGTCATTGGCGCCATAGCGTTGATCGAGTATCCAGTATTTTATGGTTCGGCGAATTTGATGGTAAACGGGAAGGACAGGTTCCATTTTCAAATCCTCATCGACGAACAATAGCCTGGAGCGAAAATGCGACCACGCTCCAAGTCCTAACTCTGACCGACATGGTTCAGCAGCCCCCCGCTCAGCACTATTTCCACCTGTCGCGGTGTCAGGCTGTGGCAGACGGCAAACGTCAGTTGCCCGGTCCTGTTCTCTACGACCATCTCGGGCTTTCGCAATTGGCCATGGGTCTCCGAGATCTGCAGTTCATCCCCGGATTGAATGCGTTCGTAATCCTCTGCGTTCTTGAAGATCAGGGGCATGATTCCGAAGTTGATCAGGTTGGCCATATGGATGCGTTCAATGCTCTTGGCGATCACGGCGCGAACGCCGAGATACATGGGGCATAGGGCTGCATGTTCGCGCGATGAGCCTTGCCCGTAACTCACCCCCGCGACAATAACGGATGAGAGTCCCCGCGCCTTCGCGGTTTCACAGGATTCCGCAAAATCGGGAGCAATGTTTTTGAAGACGAACTCACTCGATTTTTGGATGTTGGATCGGTAACGGCCTACCGAGCCGGCGGGGATGATATGGTCGGTGGTGATCTGATCGCCCAACTTGATGGTCACAACGGCGTTCAGGCGTTGCGGCATGGGAGTGTTACAGGGGGGCGTCCCCATGTTCGGACCGCGAAAGACTCCGTCGGTATAGGTCGGAGGCACAAACATGCTACTGTCCGAAAAAAAGTGTTGGGGCTGTTGAATGGACGGGTAGTCCATCCCCAGGTCGCGCGGATCGGTGATTTTGCCTGTGAGCGCCGCCGCGACGGCACTTTCGGGGCTCACCAGGTAGACCCTGGCGTTCTGTGTCCCGGACCTCCCCTCGAAATTCCTATTGTTGGTGCGGACCGAAACAGCTCCGCTGTGCGGTGACTGCCCATTTCCGACACAAAAGCCGCAGGCCGGTTCGAGTATACGCGCGCCGGAGTCCACGATGTCGGTCAGGGCGCCGTTCGCGCTGATCATCCTCAGGACCTGCCGGGTCCCGGGAGCGACTCCGAAGCTCACGGCGGGGTGGGCTTTTTTCCCTTTCAGCATGGCAGCCGCCGTCATCAGGTCTCGGAAGGAGGAGTTCGTGCAGCTTCCGATCAGCACCTGATCGACCGGTGTGCCTTCGACCTCTCTTATTCTTTTAACTTTATCCGGTGAATGCGGCAGGGCGATGTTCGGCTCGATGCCATCCAGATCCATCTCGATCGTGTGGTCATACCGGGCGTCCGGGTCGGGCTGGAATGCCGCCCAATCCGCATCACGCCCCTGGGCGCGGAAGAACGCGCGCGTGATCTGATCGCTTGGGAACAAGGAAGTGGTTACACCCAGTTCGGCCCCCATGTTCGTGATGGTGGCCCTTTCAGGGACCGAGAGGGTGAGAATCCCCGGGCCTCCGTATTCGAGAACCGACCCGACATTGCCCTTGGCGGTCAGCTTTTTCAGCAGTTCGAGGATGACATCCTTGGCCGTCACCCACGGGTGCAGTTTGCTTTGCAGGTTCACCCGAACGATCTTTGGGTAGGTCAGAAAAAAAGCCCCGCCGGCCATGGCCACCGCGACATCCAAGCCCCCGGCGCCTATCGCCAGCATCCCCACGGCACCTGCCGTGGGCGTGTGGCTGTCGGTGCCGAGCAAAGTCCAGCCCGGGCGGGTCAATCGCTCCAGGTGCACTTGGTGGCATATGCCGTTTCCCGGCTTCGAAAAGAGGACCCCGTATTTCGCCGCGACCGTACTCAAGTATTTATGGTCGTCGGAGTTCTCGAAGCCTTCCTGCAGCATGAGGTGGTCGACGTATGAAACGGAAAGCTTCGTTTTGACTCGTTCGACACCCATGGCCTCGAACTCGAGATAGGCCATGGTCCCGAGCGCATCTTGCGTCAGGGTCTGATCGATTTTGATGCTGATCTCGTTTCCCTTGACCATTTCACCGGAAACCAGGTGGGAGGCGATCAGTTTTTCCGTCAAATTTTGACTCATGGCAAGCCGCCTTGATAGGGTCTATTTGATTTTGTCGATGGCTGCAAATATCTCGTGAAAATCCTTCGGAGGAACGCCCTTGAAGTGCCCCTTGAGACCAAGCTGGGTGCACCATCGCAGCTTGGCCTTGGTGGCTTTGGACATCGTGCCGTCCACCTTCAACGTCTCCAGGGTGGCAATGACCTCATCCATCTCGTGCTCGCGCCGCTCGGAATGGATGACGCCGCGGCCGACCAGGCCGTTGACCACTTCCAGCAGCGGGCCCGCGGTCAGCGTTTCCTTCACCGACAGCAGGACGTCGTCTTCCACTTTGTATTTATGAGCCGCCACGATCATTTCCAGCAGCAGGGTGACAAAGCCCTTCATGAAAATGCTTCGGAACATCTTCGAGGCCGACGCGCTCCCCGCCGGGGCATCCATGTAAGTGATGTTCATCCCAAAAGGCGCCATGGCCTCGGAAAATGCCTTGGCGCCCTTCCCCGAAACCGAGACCGGAACCTTGTGCTTGTAAGTCGGGACCGGCCCCATGACCGCACAATCCACGAACAGGGCGATCGGGGAGATAATTTTATCGATTTCCTCCTTGGTCATGGGGGATGTGGCGTTGATGTCGACGTAGATCTTGCCAGGTTTCAAAAAGGGGCTGGCGTCCAGAGCCAGCGAAACGGCCATGTCGGCACTCACGGCCGACACGACCATCTCGCTGCCCCGCACCAGTTCCTGCAAGCCTGGAAGCAGTTTGACATGTGCCTCGGCAGCGCGCCTGCAAACCAGTTCCGAACCGGGGGCGCCCTGCCAGAACTTGTCATAGGCCATGATCCCGTCCAGACCTTCGCCCTTCAGACCTTTTGCGATGTTGAAGGCCGCCTCGCCGAAGCCGATGAAACCAAGCTTAACCATGAATACCTCCGTCTATGTTCGCACAGGATCGCAGCCGGGACCCTTCAGGCCCCCAGCACTCGTTTTCGTTTCCGCTCCAGGGCAAATTTCGCTATCGCTACAAAACGGTAAATCCCGTGCACGAATTTGCCGTAAGGTATTGTGAGGAACAACCCCATGACGATGCCCAGGTGAACGACCAGCAGCGCGCCCATGGCAGCCGTCTCCCGCAAAGCAAGCAGGAGCAGGCCCGATGCGCTGGTAAGGATCAGGAGCACCAGAAAAGCGACATCCATCCCGCCCTGCTCCTCATCGGTGATGTCCCAGTTGCGTCCTTGCTTGAGCACCAGCAGCCCGACCGGCCCTATCAGCAAGCCGAGACCGCCCAGCATCCCCAGTAAGACGGGCAGGCTGGTGTAACTGTATGGGGCCGGCCAGTGAAACACATAATCGTAAATTGCCGCCACACTGGTCGACGCAAAGCTGAGCAGGAATCCGTAAAACGTAAAATGGTGGAACCAGCGCCGCACCGGCGAGCTCTCTTCGCCCGGGTAGGCACAGCCCCAGCCGCCGCCGTCCAAGTATTCGAGCTGCAACGTCTCTTTGACGGCCAACGCCAGGGTCGCGGGGGTGAACAAATCCGACACCTTTTCGCCGATGTCGCGGCAAAACCGGAGCAATCCGATGACCAGGGCCAGGGCGCTGAAAAGCGCAACGATGCCGAAGACGGTCACCAGAAACCCATGGGAGGTAATCTGGTAGAAATCTCCGCCGGGAACCGCTTTGGACAGCGCGCTCCCCCCCTGCATCTGAACCACCCCGAACATGAGCGCCATGATGGCCAGAACCGAGGTCAACGCAACCACCAGACCGTTGACGCGAAAAGCGGACGCCAACGCTTTCGGCCAGGCGTACTGCTCATACGACCGGGCGCGTATCCTGGCGAATGTCAGCGGCGGGTTGATGTTCCACTCGTGCGGCGGTGCGTACTGGCAGGCGTAATAGCACTCACTGCAGTCATGACATAAATTGGCGAGATAGTTGAGGTCCCCGGCCGGAAACTCGCGGCGGTATTCCATCGCGCGCCAGACCGCGCAGAAGCCTTCACAATAGCGGCATGAATTGCAGATCCGCATCAATTGTTCGCCTTGTGCCAACAGTTCTGTTTGCATGATGATCGTGCCTCCTAAGCAGCTTTCCGCATGGTGCGCGCAAGGGCCGCCGCTTTGCTGCCGGCGGTTCTCCCGAAAACATTGCCGATGACCAGCCCAAAACCCCCGATGTAGCCCTTGGGCAGGATGTTCCCCGACATGATTTCACCGGCTGCAAAAATGTTGGAGGCCGGCCTTCCGCCTTTCATGATCACCGCCGCCTGCTTGTCGATCTTTACGCTGAAGTAGGTGAAGGTCAGGCCGGGCCGCAGCGGGTAGCCGTAGAAAGGCGGCTGATCGATGCGCAGCGCCCAGTGCGTCTTGGGCGGCGTCAGGCCGGCAGTCCTGCAATCGTCCTGGATGGTGTGGTCGAATTTTCCGGGCTGCACCGCACGGTTGTATTCGTCCACGGTGGCCCGCACCTTGTCCACCGAAAGATTGAACTGCTCCGCCACTTCGGCGATGGTGTTTCCCTTGACCGGCGGGAACACCGAGGGCATAAAGCGGTCGAGGGTCTTGGAATCGATGAGCACGTATGAGATCTGGTCGGGCTGCTGCGCCACCAGGCGACCCCAGATGGCGTAGCGCATGGGCCAGAAGTCCTCGCCCTCGTCGTAATAGCGTTCCCCGTTCTTGTTCACGACGATTCCGAGAGTGACGCAATCAAGCCGGGTGACGATGCCGCCGTCGAATCTCGGTGAGCGCGCGTCGATGGGGACCATGTGCGCCTGGGTAGGCTCGCCGACCGATTCGGCACCGTGATCCAAAAGGATTTTTAGCAGGGTACCCGTGTCGAAGGGGGCGCCGCGGATCAGGAAGTTATCGGCGGCCGGACCCCAGGCCTGTCTCAGCCAGGCCAGATTCGATTGAAAACCGCCGGCCGCCACCACCACTGCCTTGGCGGAGATGGCCACCGTCTTTCCGCTCATTACTACCGACGCGCCGTGAAAGTGGCCGTCGCGTACGTCCAGGCCGACCACTTCGGCCTCATAGCGAACGTTCACGCCCAGGCGCTCGGCACTTCGGTAAAGTGCGTTCACCATCGCCTTGCCGCCGCCCAAAAACCACGCATTGGTGCGGCCCAGGTGGAGGGTTCCCGCCAAAGCCGGCTGAAACTTGACCCCGTGGGCCCGCATCCAGTCGAGGATGGAGCCCGAGCCGCTGACGGCCATTTTGGCCAACTCGAGGTTGGCCTCGCCACCCGTCGCCTTCAGGTAGTTTTCCCACATCTCTTTTTCCGGGTAGGAGCCCGTGTAAGGGGCAAATTGAGTCTCGTGCGCCAAGCGCATGTTGCGCGTGTGCCGACTGTTCCCGCCCCGGAAGTGCTTCGGCGCGCATTCCAGCAACAGCACGCTTGCGCCCTGTTCCCGCGCGGTGATGGCTGCGCTCAAGGCAGCCGCCCCGCCGCCGACGACCAACACATCAATCTCGTTCGAAGTTTCCTGATCCATAGCCGTCTCCTGTCGCCATTTCCGTATCCGTGGTGGTTGCAACCCTCATGTTCAGTGTGAAGCAATCTATGACGCGCCTGGTGCTGTCAGTATCGATGTCATTTCACGGACGTCTCTGTTTTCGATATCCAGAATGATGCCACGAATCTTGTTCACTCGCTCCGTTGCATACAGCGTGGAAGCGTTTTTCTCGAACTTAGAGGCCATCTCGTCGTCGCTGAGCGGGTTTTCAGGCTCTCCCCTGGGGTATGTCACCTCATGCGTGCAGGATTGGTCTCCGCTTTTGACGGTGACGCATGCTCCTCTTTGCCCGGGATACGCCTTGTCGCGTTCAGGGTTCACGCGCACTGTGACCTTTTTCGCAATGGATTGGACCAGAGGGTCTGATATGTATTGCCTTTTGTAGATCGAGGAATCCGACTGCCCGAACACCAGCAGCAAGCCGATGGCGATCGGAGTGCTGAATTTGGCGCCGAGCTCGGAATCCTCGGTCGCAATGTGGCCGGTCAGGCTTTTGGCGATCGAGTAGGTTTCGATGTCGATCGACCCGATTTTTTCAGGGGATGGGGCGTGCCTGTCAACGATTTCCGCTATTGCATCCAACGCAGAATGAATATGCCGGCAGGCCGCGTGCTTTTTGAAATAAACGCCGGGCAGATGGAAGTCTTTCCCAAGATTCCTGCAGATGGCTTGACTGTCGCACGGCCTTCCGGCGAACGCCTTGAAAAAACCCTTCTCACCTTCAAAGACGCTCTCAGGCCCGTCGGCACCTTGTTGGGCCAGCAAGCCTGCCAGGACACCGCTTTGAGCGGCTTTTCCCACCTGAAAGGATTTGCCGCTTTCACCACTGTGCAAAACTTCCAGAAGACCCGCACTCTGGAGCCCGGACAAGGACAGCGCATTTTCCGTCTGAGGCCTGCTCAATTTGAGCAACCTGGCCGCAACCGCTCCGGAAGAGAAACAGCCGATGGTGGAAGTCGTGTGAAACCCACGCAGAAGCAGGTCGGGATTGATCGCGGATCCCAATCGGATGAAAAATTCATAACCGATGACGATCGCCTCGATCAGTTCGCGGCCCGTCAGATTTTCTTTTTCGGCGAGAGCCACCGCAGCCGGGATGGTGACGACCCCCGGGTGGCCATTGGCATATCGATGACCGTCGTCCATATCGATCGCATGCGCCTGCACCGCATTCATCAGGGTGGCCGTCAGCAGCGGCAGCTTGCGCTCGCAGCCCCAGTGAGTGACCTCCTCGCATCCGCCCATTGCCGGGATAAGTCTTTGGGCAATGGATGCGACGTTCTGGCGGCCCCCTGCGATGCTGACGCCAATCAGATCGAGGAGGCAGAGCTTGGCTTGATGAATTACGTTCTTGGGGAGTTTTTCGAAAGCTGTATCGTGAATGAAATCCGCAAGCTTTTTACGGAGAGGCACGGAGGCGATAGACGGGTCCATACGGTTAAGCCCCAATAGTTGAAAGGGTTTTGTTCTCGCTATCGATCGTTTCGTTGAGAAAGCTGTATAATTGTCTATAGGTCTATACAAATGTCCTTATACCTTGTCAAGCCCGAATTGCACTTTCAACCAAATCTGATAAACTGCCAAGCGTGCTGAAGTGCCCGAGTTCGCCGGCGGTATGCGAGGATTCTTAGGAAAGGTAAACTGACAATGACCATGGAACGCGAAACACAGGCGGACATCGCCGTGATCGGGTTGGCCGTGATGGGTCAAAACCTGATCCTGAACATGAACGACCACGGCTACACCGTAGCAGCCTACAACCGGACGGTGTCCAGGGTCGACCAGTTCATGGCCGGGCCCGCCCGGGGCAGCCGTGTGATCGGCGCCCACTCGCTGGAAGCGATGGTCGCGCGGTTAAAGCGGCCGCGCAGGGTGATGCTGATGGTGAAAGCCGGCAAGCCCGTAGACGATTTCATCGCCCTGCTCCTGTCGCACCTCGTGCCCGGTGATGTGATCATCGACGGCGGCAACTCCCAGTTCACCGACACGATCCGCCGCACGAAATGGATGGAGGACAAAGGCCTCCTCTACATCGGCACCGGAATCTCCGGTGGCGAGGAGGGGGCCCGCCGGGGCCCGTCCATCATGCCGGGCGGCAATCCAAAGGCCTGGCCCCTGGTGAAGGGCCTGTTCCAGGCCATCGCTGCCAAAACGCCCGACGGCTCGCCGTGCTGCGAGTGGGTGGGCGCGGACGGCGCCGGCCACTACGTGAAGATGATCCACAACGGCATCGAATACGGCGACATGCAGATCATCGCCGAGGCCTACCACGTGATGCGGGAGGGCCTCGCGCTGACGCATGCCGAGATGCACCGGATTTTCGGCCGCTGGAACGCAGGCGACCTCCAGAGCTATCTAATCGAGATCACGCGGGACATCATGGCCTTCCCGGACACAGACGGCCAGCCGCTGCTGGAGAAGATCCTCGACAGCGCGGGCCAGAAAGGCACGGGCAAATGGACCGGAATCAATTCCCTGGACCTGGGCATACCCGTGACCCTCATCAGCGAGGCGGTCTACGCCCGCTGCCTGTCGGCCCTCAGGGACGAGCGCCTTGCGGCATCCCCGGCTCTGTCCGGCCCCCGGACGAAGTATAAAGGAAACGCGAAAACGCTCGTGACCGACCTGCGCAACGCGCTGCTGGCCGCCAAGCTCGTCTCATATGCCCAGGGCTTCATGCTGATGCGGGAAGCCGCCCGGGAATACCGCTGGAACCTGGACTTCGGCAAGATCGCCCTCCTGTGGCGCGCGGGATGCATCATCCGCAGCTCCTTCCTGGAACGAATCACGGATGCTTTCACCCGGAGCCCCGGCCTGCCGAATCTACTGCTGGACGATTATTTCAACCGCATCATCCAGAAGTGCCAGGGCTCCTGGCGCCGGGTGGTGATCGAGGCGGTGCGGCTGGGCATCCCGCTGCCCGCCATCTCAGCCGCCCTCGCCTTCTACGACGGATACCGCAGCGCCCGCCTGCCTGCCAACCTCATCCAGGCCCAGCGCGATTACTTCGGTGCCCACACGTATGAGCGCGTCGACCGCCCGCGGGGTGAATTCTTGCACACGCAGTGGATGGTGGAGTAGGAGTTCGGGGAAAATACATATGGCGCACGGTGCACAACACTTTTTCCGAACCTTGAACCCTGGACTGAATCTAATCGAAAGGACACCTTCATGACCATGGGCAGAGGCAGCCCGGAGACCGTGCTGCACGAAGAGGACGTGGCTGCGATCATCGAGCAGGGCACACCCGTCCGCCAGTTCGAAAACAAGCGGGTGCTCGTGCTGACGCCGGACACCACCCGCACCTGCCCGCTGCCGATGATGATCCGGGCCATCCGCCGGACGATCGGCGAACGCTGCGCGCGGCTCGACTTCATGGTCGCCCTGGGAACGCACACGCCCATGTCCCCGGAGGCCATCCTGGCCCTCTACGGCATCACCGACCGGGAGCGGGATTTCGCCCGCTCCAGCTTCTTCAATCACGCGTGGGAGCAGCCGGGCATCCTGCAGCGCATCGGCACCCTCAGCGTCCGAGACGTCGAAACCATCTCGGCCGGGATCTTGAGCGAAGAGGTCCCGATCGAGATCAACCGGAAAATCTTCGAATACGACCAGGTCCTCATCGTCGGCCCGGTCTTTCCCCACGAGGTCGTCGGCTTCTCGGGCGGAGCCAAGTATCTCTTCCCGGGCATTTCGGGCGGTGAGTTCCTGCATTTCTTCCACTGGCTGGCGGCGGTCATTACGTGCAAGAAAATCATCGGGATCAAGGACACGCCGGTCCGCCGCGTGATCGACCGGGCCATGCAGATGGTGGCGGTGCCCGTCCACGTGCTGGCCATGGTCGTCAACCACGGAACGGGCCTGTGCGGGTTGTACGCGGGGCATGTGCGCGACGCCTGGTCGCAGGCGGCAGACCTGTCCGCCCGCATCCACATCGTGACCAAGCCGACAGCGTTTCAGGTAGTCCTGGGTGCGGCGCCGACGATGTACGATGAAATCTGGACGGCGGGCAAGGTGATGTACAAGCTCGAACAGGTCGTGGCCCCCCAGGGCCGGCTCATCCTATACGCCCCGCACATCCGCGAAGTGTCACGGACGTGGGGACGTTACATCGAGTCGGTCGGATATCACATCCGCGACTACCTGCTGGCCCACATGGATCAGCTCAAGCATGTACCGCGAGGGGTGCTGGCTCACCTGACGCATGTCCGCGGCACCGGCTCCTACAAGGGCGGCGTGGAGCATCCGGACGTCGACTTGGTGCTGGCGACTGCCATCCCCGAAGCGGTCTGCCGCCAGATCAACGTCGGCTACATGGACCCCCGCCGCATCCATCTGGCGGACTATATGAACCGGGAAAACCGGGGAATTCTCTTCGTGGACCCGGCCGGGGAAATCCTGCACCGCCTGGAACCGCCCCACGCCGAGGACTGAACCATGGGTGCACGGCGGCATGTTCGGAACATCCCTTCGTCATCCCGTCGCCCAACGCCGCATGGCGGCCTCCGTCGAAGCATAAGACCGCCTTGCAGCTAAAATCCGCCAACCGGCCGAACCACGCTCGGGGCCTGCTCGCGCCGGGTGAATTCATCCGCCTTCCGCCGCGCCGCCTCGCTGCTGGGGTAATCGCCGATCCGCACCGAGTACCAGCTGCGGCCCCGGGAGTCCTTCACTTCGAAAATCCGCGCCGGGTAACCCTTGGCGCCGAGCAGTTCCACCTGTTTGCGGGCGTTCTCGGGCACCAGGTAAGCGCCGACCTGCACGGAATGGGTCATCCGGGGTGCGGAGCCATTGGCGGCTGAAACGCTTTCTTCTCTTGGCGTGGGCGGCGGCCCGGCCGAATCCGGCCCCGTCGCCGGATCCGAACCGGCGGAAGCGGCTACCGCTTCCGCCGGTGCAGGCACCGGCGGACGGACAGGCGTCTCTGCGGGCGCAGCGGGGCCCGCTTGCTCCGGGACAGCCAACTCGGGAGTCGGCCGCCCTTCAGGGCCCCGCAATGCGAAAAACGCTGCGGCGGCAAGCACGATCGCGCCGCACCCTGCCGCCGCCCACCCCAGGGCCTGGCGGTACCGGCGGCGGCTGGAGTCCTTTCCGCCCGCAGCGGCGAGACCCATGACGGCAGCCTGCGCGACCGCGCCGGTGATCGTTTTCTCCCTGGCGCCAAACGCCGCGGTGAGGGCGGCCTGGCAGGCTGCGTGGATCAGACGCGGGTTTCCCCGAGAATAGTTAAAGATGTGGCGCAGCGCGGCGGGTTCGAACCGGACCGGCGATCCCGTGGAAGCGAGGCTCACGCGGTGCTGGATGTAGGCGGCCGTCTCGACCGGGGACAGGGGCCCGATCTCATAGCGAACCGATACGCGCTGTCCCATCTGCCGCAGCTCGTGGGAATTAAGCTTGGTCATCAGCCCGGGCTCGCCGACGAGCACGATCTGGATCAGTTTCTCGCGCGTCGTCTCGAGGTTCGAGATCAGCCGGATCTGCTCCAGCACCTCCAAACCCAGGCCCTGGGCGTCGTCGATGAACACGGCCACTTTCTTCCCGGCCAGTTTCTGGCGCATGAGAAAGTCGTTCAGCGGATCGATCAAGCCCTTCAACGTGTCGGCCTTGCCCGGGATCCCGAGCGCGGTATTGATCCGCCGCAGCAGGTCCCCCGGGCTCGACACCGGGCTTGAGATGACCGCGGCCGCCGTCCCGTCCCCCAGGGTGTCCAGAAAGGCCTGGCAGATGGTCGTCTTGCCGATGCCCCGCTCGCCCGTGATGGCGCTGAACCCCTCGCCTTCGGCGACGGCGTAACGCAGGTGCGCGAGCGCTTCCTCGTGGTGCCGGCCGAGAAAGAGGTAGGTTAAGTCCGGGGCGAGCTTGAAGGGGTTGTCCCTGAAGCCGAAGAACTGGAAAATCATGATACTTTCCTTGGAAGCCCCGTGCTACCGCCCGCATGAGCGTGAGCACGGGTCGTTTTCTGTGGTTCAGGATGCCCCATGCCGCACGCGATGTCAACGCCGGCCAGTTGCGGCGGCAGCGCAACCGGGCCGGCCCCCAGCGAAATTGTCGAATTCGCCCCTTGCCCCGGGCCGTACCCTCCTGTAATCTCCGGGCGCACTGACACCGCGGAAGGATTCATCATGTACGCTAATCGTCATGGCAGTAAACGCGGCAACCAGTTGAAACGGTTTAAGATATTTACGTTAAAGAAGAAAATGGCACTATAACCAATAGACGGAAAATAGAAAAGCCCATGTAAAAATAGCCAATCTGAAATGGTGACCGTCACAAAATGTCACAAATTTGAGGGCGTGCAGTGAGACGCCCTTTTTCTTGCAACGGGCTGAGCGATAAGGCAGAATTCTTCCAGCCTTTGATACCATCCGACCGACGTACCGCCGAAGCACTAAATCCGTGATCTAAGCCTGTCGCTATGGCGTTGCTCCAGCCATTGATCGGTGAGATTCCATTACAAACCACCATCCTCTCCCCCGTTAAAATGATCCATCGAAATCCAAGCTCATAGAACAAAGTTTTCGATTTTTCTGGCATTCGCATCCAAGGCTTAAATGGGAAAAATTTCCCACAATTAAACCCTATGGCTTACCCAAATTTGAGTAATCGTCTACAAAATCCAATCAAGTCATATCCGATAATTTTGTTTAACTGTTTAGATTTAAATAATAATATTTTTTAGGGCTTATTTGTACAAAATTTGCATATGAAATGTTCAATGGTTTTCCGATCTTTGGCAGAACGCCTCAAATTTATGGGAAAACCAAACTCATCGTGAGGTGAGGACGGAAAGCCAAGGGTTTCAGAATGAAATGGCCGGTTGCCGCTTAGGGGGTGAATGAGCGAGGAAAGAGGAAAGTTCAGATTAAAACAGGAGTTGGTTTGCTAAAATAATTAAGGAGAAGGTATATGAAAAAACCATTATGCGGCATTGCATTTTTGATGTGTTTTTTTTTATTGGCAACCTCTGTATCAGCAGACCTTTTGGTCGAACCTGTGAATTCCCTTTACACGAATCCACAATGGGTTACCCCTTCCGATCCCACCACTGAGGGAGCTTGGCTCGACGGACTTCTTGGTTTCCATGTAGATTTTATTAGCAAGGATGAAGATTCCAATCCGTTGGACAATATTCCTTCAAGCTGGACTTATGCAGTTCTAAAATATGGAGTTGGTAAACCCTCTTTTGATAATCCTGACCACTGGGCGATTTATGATTCAAATGATAACAATCTTATTGACTTTCCATCAAATAATATTTGGGGCCTTCCCACCACTGGGCTAAGCCACGTGTCCTATTTTGGACCAACGTCTGTTCCTGAACCTGCCACAATGGTTCTTTTAGGGATGGGTTTGTTTGCACTCGCTGCATTTGGCAGGAAGAAGTTCAAGTAATCCGGATTCGAAGCAAATAGGGAGGGCCGGGCCGATCTGGTCTGGCCCTTTTCAATTTCCTGCCAAAGGTGAAACTTTCTCTGCCTCCAAAAATTTCAGATTCCCAACTGGTATCTATCACAGAAAAACCTGACGCGCCTGTGCGGGCGATGGTGTTTTCATTTCCATGCTTGCCAACGGTACCTGCAAAATAGCCCTCTGCCCAAAACTCGCCGCCCCACAGCTTTCTTCTGACTTGGGGACTGCACCTGAACACTTCTCGCGCTGTGAGCCTCTTTAACATCCTCACAATCTTGCTCATGATATATGTCGGCACAGACTGAACCAGAAATGGTATTTCAATACCGTTACATTAGTGTATATATTCGCTCACACCTCTAATTTACGCCGCAAGCAGCGGGAAATACAACCCCTAGGGATTTAATTTAGCCGCAAAAGGTTTCCACATGTACGCCTATCAGCAACACCGGCGCTATTTTGCGCAGATCGCCGAAGGCCTGGAGGAACTGGGTGCGGAGGAGCTCAAAACGCTGGGGGCCGCTGACGTCCGCCCGTCCTACCGGGGGCTGTATTTCGAGGCGGACCAGGCCGTGCTCTACCGCATCAACTACCAGTCCCGGCTGATCACCCGCGTGCTGGCCCCCATCACCGCCTTTCCCTGCCACGCCACGGACTATCTCTACCGCAAGGCCAGGGACATCGCCTGGAAGGATTTCTTCGGCGTCGACCACACATTGGCCGTCTTCGCCAATCTGTCCAACAGCAAGCTTCGCCACTCGCAGTACGCCGCCCTGTGCCTGAAGGACGCCATCGTGGATTACTTCCGGGAGGACTGCGGCCGTCGGCCGAATGTCGAGCGCATCGATCCGGACGTGTGGATCAACCTGTTCATCGAGAACAACCGCGCCGTCATAAGCATCGACACTTCCGGCGGCTCGCTGCACCGACGCGGCTATCGCCAGGAAGGCGTGGAAGCCCCCATGCAGGAAACCGTGGCGGCCGCCGTCATGCGCTGGACGGGGTGGGACGGGACCCAGCCGCTCTACGACCCCATGTGCGGCTCCGGGACCCTGCTGTCCGAAGCCCTGATGCACTATTGCCGCATACCGGCCGGCCGCCTGCGCCAAAAGTTCGGTTTCCAACGGCTGCCGGATTACGAGCCGCGTCTGTGGCGTTCGGTGCGGGAATCCGAAGACCGTCGGATCCGGCCGCTTCCGAAGGGGTTGATCGCCGGCAGCGACATCTCGGCCGAAGCGGTGGCCGTGTGCCAGGCCAACAACCGTCGCCTGCCCCACGGCGAGCGGATTCGCGTGGACCGGCTCGATTTCCGACGCCTGGAGGAACTCGGCCACCGGGTGATCGTGTGCAACCCGCCCTACGGCATCCGCCTCTCGGGCGACGCGGACCTGGGGGATTTCTACCGTGAGTTCGGGGATTTTCTGAAACAACGCTGCCAGGGCTCGACGGCGTACGTCTATTTCGGCAACCGCGAGATGCTCAAGCACATCGGCCTGAAGCCGTCCTGGAAACGACCTCTAAAAAACGGCGGTCTCGACGGTCGCCTGGCCCGGTTCGAACTCTACTAGCCCCTCCCCGTTCCGCTTCTATCGCAGGCTCAAGACCAGCGTCAAGCCCACCGCCCCGAGCGCCACGGCCGAGGTGATCCACATCCGCAATGCGCTGGAGCGGCGTCCCGGCCGCCGGCCACCGGCAGCCGGCGCCGGAGTCGTGGATGGGCCGCCGCATTCAGGCGGGCGAGCCTTCTTCCAAGCCCAGGGCCACAGCGAGGTCGCGGCGGCAGTCCCTGACGACGCCGGCATCGATCACCCTCAGATCGCCGCTATAGCCATAGAGCAAAGCGTGGTCGCACACGAGGTTGATCAGCCGGGGGACCCCCTTGGACAGGACGAAGACCTCGTGCACTGCGTCGACCCCGAATATCTGGGCTCCAGCGCCGGCCGCCTTCAGACGATGGGCGATATAGTGCGCGGTCTCTTCCTCCGCCAAAGGCTCCAGGCGGCAGCGGGTTGTGATCGCCGCGAGCACGGCGCGGTTTGCCCCCTGCCGCAGCATCTCGTCGAACTCCAGCGGGGCCACGAAAACCGTCTTCAGCCGCTTTCGGCCGGCCGACTCGAAATCGCAAAGCGCCGCCGCTTCCGCGAGAACTGCAGGGTTGAGCTGTTGCGCATCTTCGATGAGGATGAGCACCTTCCGACAGGCCGCAAACGAATCCTGCGGCAACCGCTTCAACCGCGTGATAAACCCCGCGCGATTGTCCGCGCCCCGGCCCATTTCGAATTCATCGGCCAGCCAGCGGTAGAAGTCGAGAACATTCAGATCGGCATCGGGCAGGGCGAGCGGAATGGCGGCAACGTTCTCCTGCGCGACAAAATGCCGCATCAGGATCGTCTTGCCGGTGCCGATATCGCCGATGAGCAGCACGCATCCGTCCCGCTCCAGAATGCCTTCTCTGAGGGTAGCGATGGCCTCGCCGTGCTTGCCGCCCCGCCAGAGGAAAGCCGGGTCCGGACCGTTTTTAAAAGGCTCTTTTTCCAAATGATAATGGGACAGGTACATGTCGCCGTCTCTCCGCTCGGAGCTTTGTCCGCTTTGCATCCCTAATAGCCGCGTTTCCCACCGGGTTCAAGGGGTTTTTAAACTAGGTGCGACAGGCTGGTCCTCCTCGCCCGGGACGCGCACGCCGGCACCGGAAGCCTGCGTTCCGGCATTTTTTTTTGACCTCCCGAACGATTTGTAATAAACTGTTATGAACGGATCGTCACGCCTCCCGAAAAATGGCCTCAGAAAGATGACCTTCAAACGCATTTTCACATCCGAATCGTCCGTGACCGAGAGACGCTCCGGCCTGAACCGACGCTGGATCAAAGCCCCCTACGAGGGGGTGGAACGCCGCAGAGGCCGGGACCGGCGCGACAAAGACCTGCCGGCGCGGGAGGATGCGCTTTCCCCGGCAGAGCGCACCGCGGCGCTGGAGAAGTTGCTGCTTTCCACCACGGTACACCTGGAGGCCCTCGCCCGGCTGCTTGTGGCCAAGGGGATCCTGACTCGCGCCGAACTGGTGGACATGCTCAAGACCATCCACGACGAATACCAGGACAAGCAACTGAACGAAGAGAGCTGATGCGCTCGACATGGACCGCTGAACGCAAAAGCGCCACGACTGAAAGCGTGGGACCGGCAGCTTGAGGCGGAGAGGTTATTTCCGTCCGGCTTCACCTCCCGTATAAAGAAAGCGAGATCCGATCATGAACATCCTGGTCACCGGTGCCGAGGGCCAACTGGGAACCGAACTGGTCCGGCAGGCGCCCGCATGCGGCGTTGTCGTCACCGCCCCGCTTCTGGCGGAGATGGACCTGACGAATCACGCCCGGGTCGAGGAGGTCTTCGCCGCGGTTCGGCCGGCGGCGGTCATCAACGCCGCCGCCTACACCCTGGTGGACCGGGCCGAGACCGAAAGCGATCTGGCGTTCGCCGTGAACGCCGCGGCTCCGGCGCACCTCGCCCGTCTCTGCCACCGGGCGGGCATCCCGCTCGTCCAGGTGTCGACCGACTACGTGTTCGACGGGCGCAAGCAAACCCCCTATGTCGAGGATGACCCCGTTGCTCCGCTGGGCGTTTACGGCCGCAGCAAGGCCGAGGGCGAAGCGGCGGTACGCGGCACGCTGCGAGAGCACCTCATCGTCCGCACCGCATGGCTCTACAGCCCGTATGGCAGCAATTTCGTCCGGACAATCCTGCGGCTGGCCGCGGAGGGAAGAGAGCTGCGCATCGTCGACGACCAGGTCGGCTCCCCCACCTGCGCGGCAGACTTCGCCGAAGCCCTCCTGTCGATCGCGGGCCGGCTGCGCTCCGGCGACGAGATCCCCTGGGGGACCTACCATTACTGCGGCCGGGGCATCACGTCCTGGTTCGGGTTCGCCCGCCACATCCTCCAGACGCTGACGGCACGGCGACACATTGAGACCTACCGCGTGGTGCCGATTGCCACCCGGGAATATCCCACCGCCGCCTGCCGGCCGGTATTTTCAGCGCTGGATTGCAGCCGCATCCAGGCCGGCTTCGGCATCAACCTCAAGCCATGGCAGGAGAGCGTCGAGCAAACCATCGACCGTTTGCTCGCCTGACACCGCTTCCGAAAAGACGGCGCCCGCCTGATCCACCGCAGATAAAATTTTTTGCACTATCATGATAACAGATTACTATTCAATGGTCTTACCGGCGCCGATGCTTGACTGTTTTCCGGTTTAGATTTAAGATAGCAGAAAAGCGCCGGGTTCACTTTAAGGTGCGTCGATTCTCCGGACCGGCACCCAATTCGGTCCGAAGGCCATGCGGTCCGGCCGACGTTCCCGACGAGGTGATTTTTCGTCTTCGCTCCTATGGAATCCATCCCAGCCCAAAATACACCCATACTGGTCGTGGACGACGATGAGGGGCTCCTGCTCAGCATCCGGGCCACCCTGATCAGTGCGGGTCTGCCTGATCCGGCCCTGCTCTCCGACAGCCGGCGGGTGCTCGATCTGCTCCGCACCGCCCGATTTCAGATCGTCCTTCTGGACCTCATAATGCCGCATCTGGGCGGGATGGAGGTCTTGCAGCAGATCCAGGACGAATTTCCCGATGTCGACTGTTTCATCGTCAGCGCCATCGACGACGTTTCCACGGCGGTGAAAGCCATGAGTTCCGGCGCCAGCGACTATCTGGTCAAGCCGCTCAACAGCGACAGGCTCGTGGCCCTGGTGCAGGGCAACCTCGAAAAGCACCGCTTCCGCGACGAGCTGGCCCGCCTGGGACACACCAAGCTGTTCGCGAATTTGAAGCACCCGGAGGCGTTTGCTTCCATCATCGCCGCCGACGAGGCCATGGCCCTTATCTTTCATCAGGTGGAGGCGGTCGCCGGCACCGACTACAGTGTCGTCATCAACGGGGAGTCCGGCACCGGCAAGGAAATGCTGGCCCGGGTGATCCATCGGCTCAGCCACCGGTCCGTAGCGCCGTTTTGCGCCGTCAACATGGCATCCTTCAGCAAAACCATCTTCGAAGACGAGTTCTTCGGGCACGCCAAGGGGGCTTACACCGATGCGGGCACCGACCGCCGCGGTTTCTTCGAAGCCGCCAGCGGCGGGACGCTGTTCCTGGACGAAATCACGGAGTTGGACCCCGCGCTGCAGGCCAAGCTGCTGCGCGTCATCGAGGAACGCGAGTTCTACCGGCTGGGAAGCACCGAAATACGCAGCGTGGACGTGCGCATCATCGCCGCCACCAACCGCGACATCGGCGAAGAGATCCTCAACGGACGCTTTCGCGCCGACTTGTTCTACCGCATCAACATGTACAACATCAAAATCCCGCCCTTGCGGGACCGCAAACGGGACATCCTGCCGCTGGCCCGGCATTTTCTGAGGATACATTCGAAGTCCAACCGCAAAAAAATCATCGACATCGCCCCGGATTTGGCAGAGCGCCTACTCGGCTACGAGTTCCCGGGCAACGTGCGCGAGCTCGAAAACATGATCGCGTCCGCAGCGCTGCTCGAAAAAGGAAAGCAACTCTCCCTCGCGGCGGCGCGCATGCTGCTGCCTTACGAGGGACCCGAACGCCGCCGGAACGTGGAGCTGCTTACGCTGGAAGAACTCGAGCGGCACCACATCGAGCGGGTCCTGGAGGTGACGCGAGGCAACCGCCCCAAAGCGGCCAAGATTCTCGGCATCAACCCATCAACGATCTACCGGAAGCTGGAGAAGTACAATCTCATCGATAAAAAATACGATCTGAATTGACACGCGGTAAGCGGGGAGGCAAGACAATGTCGGACGGCCTGGATGTGATTGTTCTCGACGATGACCCGGGCATCAGCCAGGTGCTCAAGGAGCTGATCGAAACCTTTTACAGCTGGGGCGATGTGGTCTGCTTCTCGAAAGCGGAAAAAGCCATCGACGACTGCCTGAAACGCGACACCGGGGTGGCCATCTTCGTGGTTGACGTTTTCCTGAAGGGCATGAGCGGGTTTTTCTTCCTCGACTCGATCGAAAAAAAATTTCCATCGGTGCATGAGGATGCCATCATGATCAGCGGCAAGGCCAGCGAAGACGTGGTGAACATGTGCCTGGCGTCGAACGTGGCCTACCTTCTGGAAAAGCCCGTCAAGCCTTACGCGCTGCAACTCGCCGTGCGCGCCATCACGTCCAAGTATCTGAACTTCGCCAAAAAGCTGCTACGGGACCCATCCCTCGCCCAAAGCATTTCCAGGCTATAACCGCCCAGAATCGATGGCTCAAAGCTCCAGGTAAAAACCACATGTTTCGATCTGTAATCGTTCGGCGAGCATAGATTTCCCGCCCTGCAAACCGCGTGCTTTCGAAAGCCGAATCCCCTGCATGCCGGCAAATAAACCGGGTCAGCCGATACCAACCTGGCGAGACATTTTCCGAGTTCATATATCGCCGATATATGGCGCGCTAAGCCGGTTGCAACTACAAAATAGCTTCGATTTCATTCACCTTGACAATTGCAGGCACGAACGTTGAATTCTGGCTGGCAAACCGGAACATCATCAACCGAACTCTACAGTAGGCCATATGCTTGCAGCTCTTGCCTTAGCTTTTCGCGGTTCGCCCCCAGCATAGGTGACAACGGCAGACGCACCTCGTCGCTATCGATCTTTTTCATCATTGCCAGGGCGGTCTTTACCGGCGTCGGATTTGTTTCGAAAAAGACCGCATGGCAAATGGGCAGCAGCCGATAATAGAGCTTCCGTGCTTCCTCGAATCTCCCTTCAAAGAAGAACTTACACAGATTGGACATATCTCGCGGCGCGATATTGGAGACTACGGAAATAACTCCCTTACCCCCGACGCACAGCACCGGAAGCGTAAGAAAATCTTCACCCGACAGCACAGCCAGGTCTTCCCCGCAGCGCGCGATAATGTCCGTAATCTGTTTCATGCTGCCGGATGCTTCCTTTACGGCCACGATAGTTTCGATTTCCGCAAGTCTGGCAAGCGTATCGGGGTCGATATTGACAGCGGTCCGGCCCGGGACATTGTAGATCACCAAGGGGAGATCCACTGACTTTGCCACTTTTTCGTAGTGCTGATAGAGACCCTCTTGAGTTGGTTTATTATAGTAAGGGCTGATCAGGAGAGCACCGTCTGCACCAGCAGTTTTGGCGTGTTTTGTCAGGCGAATGGCTTCTTCCGTGTTGTTGGAGCCTGTTCCTGCAATAACGGAAACGCGGTTATTGACTTGCTCCACAGCGATTTCGATTATACGTTCGTGCTCTGAATAGCTTAACGTTGCGGATTCGCCGGTCGTTCCACAGGGAACAACCCCATCGCTACCGTTGGCAATCTGAAATTCTATTAATTCTCGAAATGTCTCTTCATCTACCCGGCCTTCTTTAAATGGTGTTACAATTGCCGCCAGCGCACCCTTAAACATGAGTTTCTCCCTATTCTTTCGTATGGCAGATGTCCCCAGGCGGGGATAGAAAATAGACTGCCGCTATCTGCCGATTTCGCAGGTGCGCGCCATTTGAATACAATAAAATAAAGCCGCGGTCGTTCACCCGGCCCTGAAGATTGAGCACTCACTCCGGGTGCGCTCCTCCACAAGGTAGAGGATCGACGTAAATGGAATACCACTCTCCTCAGAAAGTCCGATTTCACAAGTTCTGTTTGTGGAAAACCCACGCTTCGCATCAATTGGCAATTGTTCAGCAAGATGTCTTAACCCATGGCGGTTAAGTTCCGGGTGGGTGAACCCTTTGTCTCCCGCGAAGCCACAGCAGCTGGTTTTGGTACACACCACCTTCTCCGCGCACATTGCAGCTAGTTCCACAAGCATGTTTTGCAATCCCATGTTCTTTGTGCTGCAAACCGGATGAACAACAATTGTTTCGGACGATTTTTTGAAATTAAGATGAGGAACCAGATAACTCATCGCAAATTCAACAGGTTCATAAAGCCTTAAAAGCTTAGGCAGTGTTTCCTTCATGTGGAGAAGGCAGGAGCTCATTTCGCAAAGAATAGGAATTTTCCCGCCGCCGGAAATCTTCAGCAGCGCGTCGGCCAGTCTCTCTTCACATTTTTGTGCTGCATCCTTATGCCCCTTGGATGCGAAGGCGAGGCCACAACAGAGGCTTTCGGTACTATCACAATACCGAACCTTATAGCCGGCCCTATTGCACAATCTATGGACTATTTGGATTATGTCCTCCTGGTTAGGAGTTTTGGTGCTGGCCCCCATAATTCGGTTGATACAAGAGGGGAAATAAACCACCTCGCCCTTATCAATGCTCGATAACGGGTCATTGTCAAATGACAAACATTTTCCCGGTAATGGCAGCTTGGAGAACAGCCTGAACGATTTTGTCCCATGGAAATTTCGCAGATATTTAATCCGGGTTCGCATGTAATTATTCAGCACTTTGAATTTCGCGACAATTGCCAGGCTACTTCGGGCAATAGATGTTATTGCGCCTATCCGGTCCGCCAACTGGTTTCCGATATATTTGGAAGCAGGTCGCAGTTTACCTGCACGGAGTTTTTTGACATAATTGCCTATACTGATCCCGCTAGGACACATAGCTGCACACCGCCCGCATGCGGCACAGGTGTCAACCAAAAGGTATGAAAGATTTTTCTCAAGGTTTGTTAGAAGATTCTGATCTTCACCGCTCTTCCTCAGCCATGCAACGTATCTGATGAGAGCGACACGCTGTCGAGCGGATAATGTAAGTCCATGAGATACGCACTCTCTTTCGCAATACCCGCACTCGACGCATGCGTCTACGATTGGGTCAACAAATGCATACCGTTTAAGATAGCTTATATGTGCATTTAGATTTTCAGTAAAAATCACTCCTCGATTAAGTATTCCAGCAGGGTCGAAGAGTGATTTAATTTCCTTCATTATTGAAAAAATCGCCTTTCCCCATTCCTTTTCAACAAAAGGGGCCATGCATCGCCCGGTGCCATGCTCGGCTTTGAGCGAACCATCGTATTTTTCAACCACAATATTGACCAAATCCTCTACAAATCCTTTGAAGCGCTCCACGTTTTCTGGAGAATTGAAATCCTGTAGAAGAGTAAAATGGCAGTTCCCAGACAATGCATGCCCCATAATTATGGCTTCGTCGTAGCCCCATCGCTCGAATAATTGTCGGAAATCCTTAAGTGCAGATCCCAACATTTCGATGGGAATAGCAACATCCTCCCCAACCATTACTGTGCCTGGGGCACCCTTGGCTTTGATTATGGCATCAAATCCTCCACGAATTTCCCAAAGCCGGTTGCACTCCGCCACCTCAAAACAGAAGGAAATTGGAACCGGCTTCGGAAGCTGATCCAAAGCTTGAATTATAGCCTGCGTTTGTAGCTGCAATTGTTCTCGGGTTTGTGCGCGCGTTTCAACCAGAAGCGTCACCGCATTGGGGCCTAACTCCCTAAGAAAAGGTGGTATTCCCGAGAGGTCTTCTATGGCGGCAATAGTGCGCCGGTCCATGAATTCCGCAGCAGCCACCCGATGTTGCTTCAGAATTAGAAGGGCTTCACAGGCTATCTCTGCATTCTCAAAGGCCATAAGTGAAGTTGCTTTTTCCGGAAGATCTTCAACGGTTTTCAGGGTAACTTCTGATATGAATGCCAAGGTCCCCTCAGACCCGACCATAAGATGCATAATGATGTCGAATGGATCATCGTAGGAAACCAGTGAATTGACACTATATCCGATGGTATTTTTGATACTGTATTTTTTCAAAATTCTTTGTCTGACCTCTGAGTTTTCTTTTGCCTTGCAGGCAAGCTCGAGGAGTTTTTCAACAAAAATCGCATGGGTATTAAGAAACCTCTGCCTGCTCGTTTCATCCCTTGTGTCCAAAACAGTTCCATCGGCAAGCAGTATTCGTATTCCCTCAATGGTGGTCCAGGCATTGAGAGCGGTTCCGCATGTTGGCCCGGATGAATTGTTGGAAACAATACCTGCGATAGTGGCTATTTTAATAGAGGCTGGATCCGGTCCGATCTTTCTTCCGAAGGGACGAAGCGCATCGTTTGCTTCTCCTCCGGTTGTTTGCACTCCAAGGGAAATGCTCTCTCCATCGTTCGTAACCTCACATTTTTTCCAACCATCTTGAATTAGAACGAGAACTGAATCCGAAAGGCTCTGACCGGATACGCTGGTGCCACTTCCTCTGAAGGTGAGGGAAATATCGTACTGCTTACAGGCAGCCATGACTTCCCTGATATCATTTTCAGAATTCACCTGAACTACCAAACGTGGAGCTGCACTATAAAAACCAGCGCTGGTACCATAGGCAAAAAGGCGAGCTTTGTCGGTTACTATGCAAGATTCTCCCATGGTATGCTTTAGCCGCCGGAAAAGCTTGTCATATTTGTCATTTATCATTTCAGCCACCAATAGCTAATTGCCTATGCTAAAACCCCTCTTCCCAAAGGTTCAAGGAGGAGGGGAGTTCATATCAGGACCATCAATTACAGTCGATTTCAATGCCTGGATAGTGGGGTAGCTCTGCCCTTCTTGCGCGTGGTATCTCCCACCGATTTTTTTCAACAGTGCGAATGGGTGAGACGGTGGACTCAGCCTGCGAAAGCAGCATCCACTGCATCAGATAGGCTCTCAAGTGTGCGGAAATGATAGTCTGGCTTGGTCAACTGTGAAACTGCTTTAGTAGCGCCAAAACCTGCTTGACCCTGCCTCCGCTCGATCCAGCATACTTTATAGCCCAGACGGCGTGCCACTCCGATATCATGGAACTGGCTCTGTGCCACGTGGAGCGTATCGTTTAGCGTGAAGCCGCGCGTGCTCAGACGTCCCCGCGTGTAGGCAAAGAACTGCGGATCTGGTTTTTCGCAAAGCGCTTCGTCTGCTGTGACCATGTCATCAAAGGGTTGACCCAGCGTACGCTCGAAGTACTTTACCGCCCAGCGCCTTGTATTTGTCATTCCCACCAGTTTGTAGCGCCTTCGCAGACGCATCAAGGACTCCACCGAGTCTGCGAACGCCGGCCATTCCGAGACCGATTTTCGAAAGCCTTCAGCCAATTCCTGTGTGTCTGGCAGGCCGGTCGCTTTGGCCACATCGCCCCATGCACGCACCAAATCGTCGGGGTACGGGCCGGCAGCATCGCTGGTGCGCGATTGTCTGTACGCCTCAAGAAAAGCCTCGTCCGTAACCGAAGCACCGGGCACGCTTCCTCGCAAGTAATTTAGCATCCCGCGCTCGAAATCGATCAACGTTCCCACTACATCGAAGCTCAGCACTTTGAATTGTTTAAGATTCACAACTGAATTATCGGAAAGTTGCTGGGTCTCCATTTCTTTTGACATTAGTTTGCCCCCCTTCATAATATTAGGCTTACTGATTTAAGTACCCTCTCCTGCTGATTATGTGCGCGCGATCAGCCGATGGTGCAATTTCAGCAAAAATTAAATTGGTATCAATGTACCCTATTTCACTAACCCCAGCATTGTCGGTACAAATAGCACGAACTGAGGAACATATGTAATAAGAAACAGAACTGCAATTGCTGCAATAATAAACGGCACTGCCTCTATAACCAGGCTTCGAAGTTTTGTATTGCTTATGCTGGCGGCCAAGTAAAAAGCAAATCCGTAAGGGGGGGTTATCAGGCCGAGCATGACATTTACGACCATGACCACACCAAAATGAATTGGGTGTATGCCCAATTGCGTCACCAATGGAGTAAGTATCGGAGCGAAAAGAATAAGCGTGACGGAATCGGACATGAAGCAGCCGTTTATGAGAAGGAAAATATTGATCATTAACAGGACCATGTTGGGAGAGAGGTTCCAATCTTTCACCCAGTCTCCGAGCAATTGAGGCACCCCTTCTACAGCAAATATCCAGCCAAGAACAACGGAAAAAGCCACTATCAAATATATGGATGCAGTTGTTTTAAGTGAATTCATCAAGCACTGGTAAAAACTCGCCAACGACATTTTTTTGTAAACAAGATAGGAAATGATTAATGCATACCCGGCAGCCATCGCGGCAGCTTCGGTAGCTGTAAAGGCCCCAAGCAGGATTCCGCCAAGGACTATGATCGGCATAAGCAAAGACCAAAAGGCTGACAGAAAAATCTGGATTGCTTCCTTAAAAGTATACCTTTCATCACTTTTCGGAAAAGCGCGCCTTTTGGCCATCATTGCTATAACAACCATTTGGGACGCGCCTATCAGCACTCCGGGAAGGGCGCCCCCGAAAAACAACGCGCCAACCGAGACATTGGTCACACTGGCAAAAATAACCATCGGAATACTTGGGGGGATGATGGGGCCTTGGACTGCGGACACGGCAGTCAGTGCAGCACTGAATTCCGGTGTGTAACCCGCCTTTTTCATCATCTCGATTTCTATCCTGCCTATTCCGGAAATATCCGCCATAGCCGACCCGGAGATACCGCCAAAAATCATGCTATTAACCACATTTACGTAGGCAAGGCCCCCGCGGAACCTTCCCACCAGCAATTGGGCGAATCTGACAATATCGTTCATCATTCCGCTCTGGCTCATGAGATCCCCAGCCAGCATAAACAAAGGAATACACAGGAAGACGAAGCTGTCCATGCCGGTAAAAAACTTATGAGCGTATATTCCGACAGAACTCCACATGTCCGGCGCGATGATAAAATAAATGAATCCGGCGAATCCCACAGCGAACATTACCGGGGCGCCGACTAAAAGCAAGCAGACCAAAACAATTAAGATTACCAACAAGGACGACATGCTATTACTCCCTATTTGATCGTTGATAATTCTCTATGACTTGGTCACGCTAAAAGCCTTGAGCACAACGTAAACAGACTGAATGATCATCAAAAACGTCCCAACGGGAACTGCCAGATAAGGCCAAAACCATGCAAGATCCAAGCTTGTTATCCTTGAATTGAGCCCTTCAACAGCCAACTTCCAGCCTTCAATCACCAAAAAGAAAAGCAAAACGATGATGAGTACCTGATAGGTGAAATCTCGCATTTTGATAAACTTCTCAGGCCATAGGTGGTCCAGAAAATCAACTTTAATGAGAGCGCTTTCCTTGATTAAAACGTTGCCTGCCAGGCAAACGGCCCAAATTGTGGAATATTTGGCAATTTCATCTGAAGCAGTTATCCCGGAGTTAAATAGGTATCTGAGAATGACTTGCAAAAACAGCACGATTGCCATTACAAAAAGGAAGAAGCAGCCAAGTCTTATGGAAATTTTAGCAATCCAGTCGCTCAATGCATCCAAGAATCGCATTGTGATTCCTCCCAATTTGGACCGTGGCATGCCTAACTCATATATGTGAATCGAATCAGGAGTACCGGCGCCTCGCATTTCCGTCGGCGCCGGTACTTGTCCTTCCGATATCACGAACAAAAACTAATCCAACAGGCCTGTTTCCTTTTCTGCCTGCTTGATGGCATTGAACAGTTTATCGACCCACACCTTGCTCACTTTTCCTTCCAATGCCTCTATCACGGGCCCTTGAGCTCTCTTCTGGAACATTGCGAACTCGGCAGGGGTAGGATTGTAAATCTTAACACCCCCATCTGAAATCTTCTTTAAATCCTGATTCTCCTTTGCGCATACGACCCCTAACAAGGAAAGTTCTGCCTGCCGGGCAGCATATTGAATTATTTTCTGATCCTCGGGCTTCAGCTTATTATAGAAATTGTCATTCATGACAACAACTGCGATGTTAAGCAAGTGATTGTCAAGGGTATAGAATTTTTGAACTTCGTACAGCTTGGCCATTACGACGGAGTAAGGTGGGTTTTCCTGTCCATCAGCGACTCCCGTCTGCAATGCGGAGTAGAGCTCTTCCCAGGGAATGGGAGTGGGGTTCGCCCCAAGCGCTTTTACCATGGATAGATGCACAGGAGATTGCATGACTCTCATCTTGAGGCCCTTCATATCGTCCGGCGTTCTAATTTCTCGCACGCTGTTGCTGAAGTTTCGGAAGGCTGTTGGAAGCCAGGAAAGCACCCTCAGCTTGCTTTTTTCTCTAACCAACTGGGTAATTTCCTGTCCGAATGAACCGTTTAGGACTTTTCTTCCAATTTCTATATTTTGAAAACTATAAGGGATTCCGAGCACCTGAACGTTGGGATCGTAGGATGCCAGCAGATCGACAGTCATGCCGGCAAGCATCTGCATTTCACCCCGTGAGGTTTGCTCCATTTGCGAACGCAGGTCGCCAAGTTGGGAATTCGGAAAAATTCGTACGCTGACCCTCCCGTCAGTCCGGCCTTCAACAATCGATTTAAATACCTCCGTGTACGTAAAATAAGGGCTCTCGACAATACCGATGTGGGTATCGCAATGCCCAAGCTTGATGACAAAATCGGGTTTCTTTGGTTCAGCCGCATTTGCATCTCCGGCGCAGAAAATAAAGAATCCGAAAGCCAGTAGAATGAGAGTTATGCAATTGACCTTTTGTTGCTTTTTCATGTCACCCTCCATTGTTAGTGTTGAATTCACGGTCCTCGGAAATTCATCGACCAACGGCTTACAACCCCATTTTTTCCTGCCTCCAAGTGATGCTTCTTTATAAGAACCAAATCATGAGCTGGACCTATATTATTTCTTGAGTTTTCCCTGATGCTTTAGAAGCCATCTGACTTCTTCCAACTGCCAGGGAGCTGCTGAGGCCTGCGGGACCAGTACCTTGGGCGAGCTAATCAAACCCATATGGTAGAGCGCCGCCTTATGAAGTGAGTGCCATACGTTCATGTCATAGAATCCAATATCATTCCACGGCAGGATGCTTTCGTTGTAGAAAGCCCTGGCGCCTTCAACATCTCCACTTCGGACCATCGAAAGGAGCTCCACATGTTCCTTGGGCAGCATCGCAGCCGTTGCCGTCAGCACTCCCTTGCAGCCCAGGAGTAAATATTTAAGTGTAAGTGTGTCGGCGCCGCAGAAAATCAAAAGCCGGTCACCCAAATTTGCGGCCGCCTCCTGTAATGCCGCATGATTTTTCCAGGCGTATTTCACATAAGGAATACGCCCTTCATCGACGAGCTTTGTCAAGACTTCCAACGGGATGGGATCTTCCAGGCGGCAGTAGGGGGCAATGGCAATCTTTACTGAATCCGCGATCGCTCTATAATGATCAATCAATTCAGCTGTCGAAAAAGATCGAAACCCCAGTGGATTGAAGGCCAAAATGGCGTCGGCTCCCAACCTTTCGGCTTCTTTGCATAGATCGATGGCCGGGTACGTCCCCATCGCCGGGCAGCCTACCATCAAGGGCGCATGCCCATTAATGTGTTTCGTTGCTACTTTGATAACAGTCGACCATCCTGCCCGATCAAACAAATAGGCCTCACCTATTGCAGCCAAAACACCCACTCCGTTGCAACCATTTTCCAACTCGAAATCAATGACCTTTCTCAGTCCCGTTTCATCCAACTTTCCCTCATCGGTGAGAGGGGTTGGAATAAGTGCCACGATGTCTTTCATCTTTTTCATATCTTCTGCCTCCTGATGATTTCTGCTGCACGATACCATTTACTCGTTTTATTTATGGAAAAGCTAAACGTCTAAACATCTTTTGGATAGGTACACTTTTTCTCGCTACAACATTACTGATCAATGTTAATAATGATGAGCGTTTTGCATACTCGGTCCATGGAATAAACCCAAACTGGTCCAAGCGAGGCATAAACCGTGCGTAACCTAATTTAAAAGTTTCAACAACTTTTCGAACTCGCCATCTACCATTTTGTACGTATGCTGTTCCTCGGGGAACTCGCGGTTTCTGACTTCCTCGACATATTTCGAAAAAGCCTGAGTCGCTCTCTCCGCGAGGTTTTCGTACTTCTTGACGAATTTTGGCGTGAAAGCCTGAAACATGCCCAGCAGGTCACTGCAAATAGTGAGTTGGCCGTCGGCATGAACCCCGGCCCCGATGCTGTATACCGGGATCTTGAGTTCATCACGTATGATCTTTGTAACTTCGGGGGGAACTGCCTCGACAAGCAGCGCAAAGGCGCCCGCTTCCTGCACTGCCCGCGCATCTGCTATCACTTCCTTGGCCGTTTCAGCCGTGCGTCCCTGAGCTTTGAATCCACCCAATTGGCCTGAGCTTTGCGGAGTGAGGCCGATGTGGCCGATAACCAGCATGCCGGCATCGGAAATAGCCTTGATTTGCGGGCATACCCGAATGCCGCCTTCCAATTTGACTGCGTCTACATTTGACTCCTTGTAGAAGCGGCCGGCATTCCTGACGGCTTCTTCGATGCTGACCTGGTAGGATAAAAACGGTAGGTCCCCGACCACGAAAGTATTGGAAGCACCTTTTCTAACGGCCTTACAATGCTCGACACACTGATCCATGGTAACCGGGACGGTCCCCTCGTATCCATAAACACACATACCGAGGGAATCCCCAACCAGAATCATGTCCATGCCGGCCTGCTCGGCAAACGAGGCTGTTGGATAATCATAAGCCGTAACCCATGTGACTATCTGACTGGATTGTTTCATCTTTTCGAGATCGAACCGCGACATTTTCTTTTTCATTATTCACCTCAGGGAAATAAACTTGCTAAAAGCGGCTATGCAACCATTTCTAACACGACTCCCGGCAGAGGTACCAAACGCATGCCGCACTCTCGAGCTATGAGTGTTGAGCTAAGGCAGCGATCATCCTCAGCTTGCCGGTTTCTATGACTCTTGTGTTGACGATATGATCGGGCAGTTCGCCCTTGAATACCTTGATAACCTCTTTGGCAGCCCTTGATCGCACTTCTGTCATCGCATCCTCTGAGTAGAAAGCAGCATGGGGGGTGACCAACACATTATCCAAGGACAGCAACGGATTCTTAAAATCTGGGGGTTCTTTCTCCAAAACATCGAGGGCAGCTCCCCGAATAATGCCACTTTTCAATGCTTCATGAAGCGCCCTCTCATCGATCACGGCTCCGCGACTCATGTTAATCAAAAAGGCTGATCTTTTCATGCATGATAGTTCTTCCGCGCCAAACGATTTCTGCGTATCCTTCGTCAGAGGCACATGGATTGAAAGGTAATCCGCCGCAGCGATAGTCTCTATCCTGGTGGCGGGCTGAACCCCGCTGGCTTTGAAAAACTCATCGGAGATGAACGGATCCGAGGCAACAACCCTCATCCCGAAGCTCTTGGCCCTTGCGGCCACCGCCTGAGCGATGCGGCCAAAACCCATCAGGCCTAAAACAGAATTCCTAATGCGTTGGCGCGGGCCAGTCGACTTAAAATCCCAAATCTCGCTCCTAATCCTGCGATCGTACTGGAAAATGCCTCTGGCGCACGAGAGGATCATCGCCATGGTGTGATCGGCGACTTCTTCAAAGCAGTAGTCCGGGCAATTCACCAGAAGTATGCCCTCGTCGGTAGCAGCCTCTATATTGACGTTATCGAAACCGGCGGCGTTCATGGAGATGATCTTGCATCGTCGCAGAGAGTGAATAACCTTCTCGGACAATGGTGCGTATTCAGTGATAATAGCATCCGCATTCTCAGCCACTGTAAGGACGTCATCTTCATTTTTACACCGTGCAGCTGTGAAGTTGATGCCGAATGGAGAAAAGATGCCATGTTCGATGCCCAAATCGGGCCATTCATAGTCCGTTAAAACAACATGGAATTTCGGTTCGCGACTCATTCTCCCATCTTTCGTTTTTCTGGAAGTCCCTATAATATCAATCGGTCCGCCGGTATAGACCGATCTCAAAACGCGTATTTATCGGTATTCTTGTCCGGCTTACCCTTTAGCTAAGGTAAGATCTGCAGGGCGCGCCCCTGAATATTTGATTTCCGGATTCATTTTGTTGATGAGTTCATGAACGATGGCAGCCATCTTGACCTTCTGCCGGATGTGATTTTCATGAAACGCTTCGGTGATCCACGGCTTGTACATGGCTCCCTCGGATTCGCCAGGCTCGTATTTGAAGTATACCGGCGCGGCGACGCGGGCAATTTCCGCTGCCTCGTAAGCCCTGAACATGCCGCCGAAGGAATCCGGAACAATCAGGTAGACATCCATCGGTATATTGAGCACCTTACGAATGCCGGCTAAAATCGGGAGGGTTAAATCCGGAGCGGGGTTGAAGCTGTTGATCCCCATGCCGGCAATCACCTTAGCGCCGGCAGCGCTTGCGTAACCGCCGAAAACGGAGAACTTAAAGAATACAGTGGAGGGTAGCACTCCTTTAGTGCGCATTTCGTTGAGAATCGAGAGTATGCCTTCGTCGTAGACCAGAAAGCCCCGGAAACCCGCCTCCACGCATCGCATGATGTCGGCAATGTGGTAGGACACGTTGTCGGACCCCCGCAGGCGCCATCCATTCTGCTGACCCTCCGATGTAGCTGCGGCTTTCGCGCCGGGGTCCCAACCCATGCGATGGCCTATGGTCATTACCGCTTCGATACCCTCTTCGCGAGACAAATGGGCCATATCAACCAATTCGTTAAAAGGCAGATATGTCGCACCCCCGACGGTGCAAATCGCTCGGTGGACGAAGAAATTATGTTTTTTCATTTCATCGACCATTGCCTTGAGTGTCGTGAGACGCTCCACACCAGCGATCTCTGTGCGGCAATGACCACCGTCGGCAAACCGTTTGGTTGAATCTGGTAGATCGTACAAATCCCGCCCCGGAACACCCATTTCATCCATGAATTTGCGTATTTCCTTAATAGCTGTCATTTCTTTTCCTTTCGGTTAATCAATGTTTTCGTCTTCCTTCCGTCTGCTTCAATTTCCTCCAACACCTCTCTAACGGGCCAATAGATGCTGAGTTTTTCAGTGATAGCGCGGCCTCTAATAGTTTAATACCTTGAGCAATAAGCATGCCCTATTCCGGTTAAGATGGCGCAAGTGAGATATGTGACTGTTATCTTTGTATTATTCAAATATGAAAAATTTTTGTGCCCTGGATCTAATATTCATTCTTGAATAAAACCTCGACTCTGGTTTTTCTATAATTTTATGGTAATAATCTTTTTTTGTGTTATATCAACTTAATATACAAATTTTGCTTTATTATATTGGTTTTTCAAAAATGAATTGTGGTGCTAAAATAAGATCAAAATTGATATGGGTCGGGACCCTCCAAAAGCGAGGTCGACAGCATAGCATCCGTTTGCGGACATCAAAGCCAAACGTGAATAGGAGGAACAATGGAAAGCGAGATCACGGCACAAGACGTCGTACATTTCACCAGCAATGGTGCAATCGTAACGGATAGCGATGGGATCGTAGTCTTAATCAACAGCAGGGCAGCACAACTCGTGGGATTGAATAGCGCATCAATTATCGGAACGCATATTCGCAGCATACTGCGCTCGGCTGGAGACCGGGTGATGCGCTGCATTGACACAAGCCAGGCGGAACTGGGGTATTCCGAATCCAGCGAGAACGGTCACCTCATCGTCAATATCACTCCAATAACTGCTCGACACGGAAGGCCTAAGGGCACCGTCGTGAACTTTCAACCGATGAAAGAGCTTAAAAAAACCGCCGCGAAGATAAGCTCCTATAAATTAATCGCCAAACATCTGAGTACCATATTCGAAGCATCTTCCGACGGCATATGGGTCACTGATGCTACCGGTCGAATCATCGCCTTGAATCGTGCCTCGGAGAGACTCAATGGGATCAAATCTGAAGAGGTTCTCGGGCAAAACGTTTCGATTATGCTTAAAAATGATCTCGTCGACCAAAATATTACACCAGAGGTCATCCGAACCAGGCAATCCCTTAGCATAATGCAGTACATTAAACGCACTGGTCGCTACCTGTTGGTGACGGGCACACCGGCATTCGACGAAGATGGCAACCTGCTGTTGGTAGTCGTCAATGAGCGGGACATGACGCAGTTGAATTGGTTGCAAAAAAAGCTTGAAGAAGTCCAGATGGAAGCGGAAAAGATGAAAAGTGAACTCGCTGAGCTTAGCTTGCAGAGGCTTCAGGATCAAAATATCGTGGCCGAAAGCGAGGCCATGCGTCAAGTCTATAACATAGCAACGAGACTTTCCAAAGCCGAAGCATCGAACATCCTCATTCTCGGAGAATCGGGGACGGGAAAAGGCATGCTGAGCCAATTTATCCATCAGAACAGTCCACGAGCTAAGAGTCCCTTTATAACCATTAACTGCGCGGCCTTGCCGGAAAGTCTTTTGGAAGCCGAACTCTTCGGTTATGAGAAGGGGGCTTTCACTGGCGCCAAGGAACACGGCAAGGTCGGCTTGTTCGAGTTGGCCAATGAGGGAACGCTTTTCCTGGATGAAATCGGCGACATACCTCTTGCGATCCAGGCTAAGCTGCTTAAATACTTGGATGACTATGAAATTATGCGCCTTGGAGGAACCAAATCGAGGAAAATTGACTGTCTATTGGTGGCAGCGACTAATCAAGATCTTGGTATATTAGTTAAGAATAAGCAATTTCGGCAGGATCTTTTTCACCGGTTGAATACTTTTACTATTAAAATTTCGCCTCTTAGGGAAAGGCAGGAGGATATATTTGCACTAACCCATAACTACTTGGCGAGCTTTAACCGCAAATATAAAAAGAAAAATGTCATCCGGGCGGAAGGAATGACTGCCTTGCAGAATTATCCTTTTCCCGGAAATGTCAGAGAATTGGTAAACATTCTCAGGGAAGCGGTAGTTATGTGTGACAACCGTGCTATTGATCAGTTCATTATCGCGAAACTGCGGAATGCTCAGGCTGAACAACCGGGTACCGAGGAAAGTCCGTCCATAAATATGCCGTTTAGCCTTGAAGACAGGCTCAACGCGCTGGAAAAGCGATTGCTCATGAAGGCCGCAAAAAACTGTGGCACGACTTTGGAACTGGCGCAGGCCATGAAAATAAGCCAAGCCACGGCTTTTCGTAAACTGAAAAAGCATGCGATTATCTTAGGAGAATAAGTTTATCGCAACGCCCGATTTTTGTGGCCTGCATTTAAGAATATCAATAGCAGTTGCAGAGAAGCGACGTTTGCTGATGTCCCTCCCCTGCCTGTTCACGGGTAAGATCGTTAACCATGAAAGACAACACCATGTCTTTTCCCGATCGAGCGAGCCTCCTCCACCACTGCCGCAGCCAACGGAATCCCTTGCTCCTTCCGGCTGATTTCCGTGAAATGCTCCTTATACCCGGGGTAGATGACCTCCTTTAGCCCCCTGGCTGGTCGCAAGGCCCGCAACCGTGCGAGTTCCTCGTCCATGCGGCCTTTGAATTCCTCAGCCGGCATAAAAGAGGCAACCTTCAAAACGAGCATGAAGTTGCCGTTGCCGGATTCCCTCTGCTGATTCGTTAGAACGCTAAGCACCCGTCCGCCGAACTCAGCTCCGGAAAGCACTCCGGAAAGAATGTCCAAAAGCAGGGTAATGGCCGATCCCTTCATGCCGCCGAAAGGAAGCATTACACCTTCCAGAGCTGCCTTCGGATCCGTGGTGGGGTTGCCATCCTTGTCCAAGGCCCACCCGGCTGGCAACGGCGTCCCTAGCGACAGCGCCTGGCGCACTTTCTTGCGTGCGCCCTCGCTCGTGGCCATGTCGATCACAAACGGAGGGGCCGTCAGAGCAGGTACTGCAACCGAGAGAGGATTGGTTCCTAGAAAGGATTCCAAGGCACCGAAGGGCGCGGCTGCCGCCATTGCATTGGAGGTCACAAGTCCGATGCAGTCCCTGGGGAGAGCCAGCATGGAGTAACAACAGGCAGCGCCGAAATGGTTGCTGCGCCGCACCACTGCCGCCCCCACCCCGAGTTGATCGGCGGCTTCGATGGCAAGCGTCATGGCACGGTGAGCTGCGATCTGGCCGAGACCGTTGTCGGCATCCAGTCGAATCGCCCAGGGCATGGGCCTTTCGACTGTAATAGTTGGCGTGGGCTTGATCCGCCCCTGCTCCAAGCATTCCACATATCCGGCAAGGCACGGAAGCCCGTGGGTGTCGAAGCCGCGCAGGTGGGCGAAAACCAGGCAGTCGGACACGACCTTCGCGTCAGCCGCCGGCACGCTCAACCGTTCAAGCACGGCCTGGATGAACCCGCACAACTCGTTGGAGCGGATGTTCACTACTTTAGGCATCCGGGAACCCCCCTTCCTGTGCACATCGACTCGTCATCTTTTGGAAACGCCCGTAAAAATAATTTTAGCGTCATCATTCAAACGGCTGCAATCGGCCTTCTTCGTCGAACTTTAGCGGCAAGGGTTGCTGATGGATGAGCATGCCCGGCTTATGAATGAAATCAAACAAAACAGGTTTACTGACCCAGAAGGTCTTCAGATCAGCGGTACTAACGATCCTCCCGACACGGGCCTTCATAGGATCCAGAACCGTATCAAGAGCCACCTCCAGGGCACGACGGTCGTTCTCCACCACCATGGGCATACGAACGCCAGTAAACTTCTTCGAAGTCAATGCGTTCTTATAGGTGACCTCCCAATCGACTTTGCCCACCAGGCGCCGGGTGGTCACGTCAGCCAATCCAATACCCAAGGCATTGCCGTGGGATTCGGGAGTGAGGTCCAACGCCAGCAAGACTCGGTAGTCGGGTTTCCGTTCACCGCCTCCCCGGCGCCAGAACCCGATCACATTCGGATCCATTCCGGCGCCGCTTATGTTTTTGCCGATCTGCTCAACTATTAGAAGGTCGAGATGATCAACCGGCAACCTCGGCAGTAGGCCTCGCGCTTCCATGAGCAGTTCCTGGTCGGTCTTGACGAAGTCTTCAGGGAAAGCGAGCCGAACGGATTGAGTGCCGCCGAGGGCGTTCTCGGTCACCGCAAGGCCGAAAAGGACCGACGTCTTTTGCAAAATCAGGCGAGCGGCCGGCACGATGCAAGTGGCAAGATCGTGTTTGTGCATGGTGGCCGCACCTATCCGGCGGCCGAGCCCCACCGCCAGAATCTTGCATAGCCCTGATTCCACGTCAGAACGAAAGCCCGTGTGCGGCTTAACCCGGTTGATGACGACGATGTGATCGGCCTCGAGGGCGTCCAAAGCTGTAAATACTTCCGGCCCGCCCTCGACCTGACCGATGGATATCACCCGCATGGTCGCCTTAAATTCGACCCCGGCCACTTCCTCGGTAATTCCCAATCCCCTGAGGATCGCAGCCTGCCCCTCACCGGTAGACCCGCCGTGCGAGCCCATGGCCGGCGTGATGAAGGGTTTGAGCCCCATTTTTTTCAGATGCGCTACCGTTGCCAGCACCAAATCTTTGAGATCATGGGTTCCCCGGGAGGCCACGCAGACGGCAACACTTTGCCCGGCCTTCACTTTATCCCGATAGTCGAAGCGCTCGAACAAACGCATGGCCTCTTCGCGGATGTCCTTGATACCAGTGTCCGCAAATGTCTGATCAACCCGGTAGAGGTCTGGAAATGCAAAACCCGCTGGCTTCATAATCCCTAAGTCCGGAAACCGTATGCTCGAGAGCACCGGCCTGACTGTGAGCGCCCTGAACTCATTCGACCGAGCGCATGCGGCCCAGCGCCTTTGATATCACTGGCAGAAAGAAGGAGACCACCGCGGCAATAAGCAGCACCGCAGCGATCGGGTGGGTCAAAAAAATGGACATGTCGTTTTGTGAAATCGTCATGCTCTGCCTCAGGCTGATCTCCGCCCGGTCGCCGAGAATCAGGCCCAAAACGACCGGGGCCAGCGGAAACTCGTACTTTTTCATGAAAAGCCCAATAACCGCGAAAGTCAGCATGACCACCACATCTAGCACGGTGTTGCGAAAACTGTAGACTCCCATGACCGCAAGAATCACGACAAGCAACCGCAGGTAAGGGCTGATTCGGTCCATGATCAGGACCATGAGAGGAATAAACCCGATGTTGATCACCGCCAGCGCCACGTTACCGATGTACATGCTTGCGATCAATCCCCACACCACGTCCGGGGCCTCCTTGAAAAGAGCCGGCCCGGGATGCAGGCCAAACATGAGAAAGCCGCCCAGGAGAACGGCCGTGGTCCCGGATCCGGGAATCCCCAGGCTCAGCATGGGTACAAAGGCCCCACCGGTGGAAGCGTTGTTCGCGGTCTCCGGGCCCGCCACTCCCTCGATCGCCCCATGGCCGAATCGTTCAGGATGCTTGGAAACCTTCTGTTCCAGACCGTAGGAAAGGAAAGATGCAATCGTGGCGCCGGCCCCCGGCAGCACCCCCACCAGAAATCCAAGTACGGAGCCCCTAAGAATCGGCCCGGTGGACTGGCGTAGGTCCGACCAGTCTGGAAGGACCCTTCGCCAGCCCACATCGGCCTTGATGATCTTGGGACCCTCCTTCTCGAGCAGGCTCTCGATCATTTCACTGACACCAAAAAGCCCCACTGCCACCGGGAGGAATTGAATGCCGTCGAGCAACCCGCTGATGCCAAACGTCAAACGAGGGTCGCCGCTGATGACATCGTCGCCCACGCAACCGATAAGCAGCCCGAAAACGGTGGAAATCAACCCGCGCGTCAAGGATTTCCCGGTGAAGGCGGTGATAAGGCTCAACGCCAGGACCATCAAAGCAAAATATTCAGGCGGCCCGAAGGCGAGAGCATAGTCGGCCAGCATCGGGCCGAGCACCATCAAGCCGATGACACTCAGGGTGCCGCCCACAAATGACCCGATCGCCGCGATGCCTAATGCGATTCCGGCTCGACCCTGTTTGGCCATTTGGTGGCCGTCAAAAGTCGTCACCACCGAAGAAGACTCGCCCGGAACGTTCATCAGGACCGAAGTAACGGTGCCGCCGTACTGAGTCCCGTAATAGATCCCGGCCAGGAGAATCAACGCAGCCGCCGGCCCCAACTGGTACGACGCAGGCAGCAGAATCGCTACGGCTCCCGTGGGACCGATCCCGGGCAGCGCCCCGACGAGCGTGCCAATCAATATGCCGACCATGCAGACGAAGAGGTTGGCTGGCGTCAGCGCGGTTTGGAAACCCATCAGCAAAGCTTGGAAAGTATCCACAGACAGAATCCATCCTATCCTGAAAATGCCGGCAGCAGGCTCGTGCTAGTAAAACCAGATCAGCAGGCCCAACGGCAGTGTAACCCCCAGCAACTGGGTGAAGACGAGCCACATGCCAATTGGAAGCGTCATCCCGACTCCAAGGGACTTCATCCACCCGAAACCCTCGATCCACTTGAGTTCGATTATGCTGACTGCAGATAGGACGGGCAATGCCCCCACCCGTTCCCACAATATGGCAGATGCATAAGCGAGGGCGACCAACGAAGCTGCCTTGAGGACACTCCCCCGCGCTTCGCTCTTGAAGAAAGAAACGGGTTTGTCCCGGCGGGCCTGAAACCAGTAGAGCGCGATTAGCCCTAACAGGCTGAAAGCGATGATTTTGGGAAAAGTCGCCGGCCCAAGGCCGCCGGGGTCGGCGGCCGGCAGCGCGGCAATCCCCATAAACGTGAGAATCGCCACTCCTATCCAGAACAGTCCAACCAGCAATTGCCCCATGGGAATGGGTATCGTCCGTTTCATGGCAGTGCGGCCTCGCGATTAAACCGGCCCGAGTGAACTCCGGCGCAACTACTTAAGTTCTTCCAGGGTTTTCTTCAGGCTTATGTAGTCCTCTTCTATGTACTTTCGGAAATCATCGGCACCCTTGTAAACTACCGGGAACCCCGCTTTATCAAACCTTTCTTTCACTTCCGCAGATGTCACCGCCTTGGTAAAGGCTTTGATCAGGAAGTCTTTCACGTCCGGGGAAAGGCCTTTGGGGGCTGCGATTCCACGCCATGCGCCGTAATAGATGGCGAATCCCGCCTCCTTGAAGGTCGGTACATTCGGGAAATCGGGATCGCGCTGCTCAGCCATCACCGCAATGGGTCTGAGTTTATTCTGCTCCACGAGAGGTCTCACCTCGGCCCACGCCCAGCAGCCGACTTGAACGTGCCCGCCGGCGATCATGGGAACGCCCTCGCTGGCGCCCTTGGTGTGAACGTAATTGAACTTCGCGCCTGTCTTTTCTTCGATGATCATACCGGCGATATGTTTGGAATTTGCCTTGCCGGGGGTCGACGCGGCCATGGGTTTTGTCTTGCTGGCCGCGATCACCTCCGCCAGGGTCTTGTAAGGCAGATCGGCGTTGACTACGAACACGAACGGATCGAAGCAGTACATGATCAGGGGGTCGAAGGACCCCAGGGTGAAATCGACGTTCTTGGTGAGAATGTTGCTCACGACGGAGGAGGTCATCGCCAGAAGCGTGTAGCCATCCGGCTTGGCGTTGGCCACGTACCGCTGCCCTTCCACCGAGCCCCCAGCGGGTTTATTCAAAACGGTTATTTTTTGTCCAAGTGTTTTTTCCGCCTCGGCCCCGATGATACGAATGCTGTTGTCCACCGCGCCGCCGGGCGAAAAGGGCACTACGGCTTCGATAAAACGGCTGGGAAATTGTTTTTCTGCCGCCAGGGCCCCGGAAGTTAAAGAGCCGTTAACGATCGCAAGAGCGAAGAAAATGATGAAGGTTCGGGAATTTTCTCTACGCATTGAAATTCCTCCTTTTGCCGGTTGATTCGTTTGCCCGGGGCTGACAAGCGCACATCAGATCACCGGGCCCGTGACATAGATATCCATGGCTTGAACGTAGCCGGATACTTCAGCCTTGGTCTCCACACCGGAGGCTGTTTCTATTATTCTTTCGTATACCCGCCGGCCGGCTTGATCGAGAGACTCCTCGCCATCCATGACCCCGTGCACCGATAGGTCCATGTGATCCTGCAACTTCTTCCAAGTGACCTCGTTGCCGGTCACCTTGATTACAGGGACAAACGGAAATCCCTGTGGCGCCCCGCGACCGGTAGTGAAAACAATCACGTTTGCTCCTGCAGCCGCCATTCCGGTGAGAAGCTCGGGTTCCCGGCCCGGGGAATCCATAAATACCAAGCCCTTTGCCTCAGGGCGTTGGCCGTACTCGTAAACCGCCTGGATCACGGTTCCGCCTATTTTGGCAATCGCGCCTAAGGATTTCTCCTCGATGGTCGTCAGCCCGCCTTTTATGTTGCCGGGAGTCGGTTGGCCGCCGCGCATATCAACCCCCATCGCCTTGACCCTTTGCTCCATGCGCTCCACCAATCTCAATAATTCCCGAGCGACGTTTTCATCCTTGCACTGGCGCGCCAGGAGGTGCTCAGCGCCGATGACCTCTGTCACCTCACCCAGAATGGCCGATCCGCCCTCTTCCACCAACCGCTCCACGGCCACGCCTAAAGCCGGATTCGCCGCCAGCCCGCTGGTGGTATCCGAACTGCCGCATTTTAGCCCAAGGACCAATTCGGAGGATGGACATTCCACGCGCGGGATTCGAGAAGCCGCAACGGCCATTTGCTGTGCCGCCAGCACACCCTTGGCGATGGTCTTGGCCGCGCCGCCTTCCTCCTGAATGGCCACGACCTGCACCGGCTTACCGCAATCCTCGATGGATTTGGCCACAAGCGCCACATCCGTGCCTTCACAGCCCAGGCTTACCAGCAAAACAGCCGAAAGGTTCGGATTCCTGCCCAGCCCGATGAGGGCCTGGTTCACCCGCTCCAGGTCGGGCGGGGTCTGGCAACAGCCCTGCTGATGGTTGAAGGCAACCGCCCCCTTCACCTGGCTGGCGATCCCGCGTGCCACCTCATTGGCGCAAACCACTGTCGATAGCACCCCGACATAGTTTCGAGTACCCACGCGGCCATCCGGTCTTCGATATCCCAAAAATTTCATGGTTCCATCCTAATGGTATGATTTAATGATTTTCAAGCCAAGTCCCCGCGGCCGCGCGTGCTTTCCACGTTGTGCACGTGGACGTGCTCACCCGGCTGAATGTCCCGGGTCGCCCGGCCGATAACCGTTCCATACTTGATTATCTCCTCACCACTTCTGATATGACGTAACGATAGTTTGTGCCCAAACGAAATATCCATGCCGACCGTGACGCTGACGCTTTGTTCTCCGACTCCTACCTCCGCCATCCTGCCTGCCGGAATATCTCGAATGGCTGTGGCCACGTTGTCCTGACGCTTGATTACAATCGCATCTCTGCGCATAGACGCCTCACTTTATGTAGTCGGTTGCTGTTTAACCAAAGATCGGAGCCCTTCCGCCCACTTCAACACGCTTTCCGCCCGAGGCAGCATGGCAATTGATTCAAATACATTCTCAGCGCCCCGGACGCCCCAGGTGTTTCCGGTCAACTTCAGAAATTTTTCGTACTTCTCATTAGCCGTCATGGGATGTTCGGGATCCCCTTTCCGAACCTCGGCTACGGCCACCAGGGTCTTGCCACCTGCCAAACGCACGCAGATTCGAGCCGGCCGCAAACTTGGCGTCTTCGCAAGCTCGTCATCCGGAATCAGCCGGATTTTCTTGAGAAGCCCCTGCAATTTCGCGCTTTGCCGCAGCTGCGATGAAAACTCGTCCGGCCCCACGCGTCCTTTAAAAAGAGCCACAGCCACGCAGTACGGGATTGAGAATTTCGCCTGGTGCTCGTCCGCAGGATGAAACTGGCTGGCGATTTGCAGCGATACCGGATGGGCTCGCACCTCCACTTCCTCCACCATTTCTATGTCAAACTGCCCGTGAAGCTTGAGGCTTGCCTCGATCGGGGTCATGGCATGCCCACAAACAGGGTAAGCCTTGAAAGTAGTATCGAGAATCAGCCACTCTTTGTCCAGTCCTTCCGTGCATTTCTTTGCGCTCACCGGTTCGGGGACCGTGGCAGCAAAAAAACCTCGAGATCCTTCCAGTATGGTAAGGGGCCCTGCGATCCCCTTTTGCGCCAGCAGAGCGGCCAGCAAGCCTGCGAAGGCCGCCTTGGCCGGATGCAGGTTTTTGACCTGCGGCGCATCCGGCAAGACCTCCCACAGTCCAGCGGCCTGAGTACCGGCGATTCCAAAAGCAGCTGCGATCCTTCTTCGGCCAAGCCCTAGCGCGAAACCGGCGGCGGCGGCAGCGCCAAAGGATCCAACGGTTCCGGTGGTATGCCAGAGCTTGTAGTGCGAAGGGTTCACTGCCGAAGCCAAGCGCAGAGAAACTTCGTAGCCTGCCACCATGCCAGCCAAAAGCGCAGGCCCTGAGGTTTCCGCCTTGCAAGCCGCAGAGAAAGCAGCCGACAGGATTGGGGCACCCGGGTGATAGAGACCCGCTCGGGAAGAGTCGTCAAACTCCTGGGCATGGGCGGCGCTGGCGTTCACCAATGCTGCCCAAAGCGGCTCGGCCGGCACGAGGTCACCCACACGTATGGCCCGGCCAGGACCGTGATGGACCGGCGACAGAGATTGCAGCGCCTGGGCCAATGGCGAGTCGAACCCGGCAACAGCGTTCGCAAACCAATCTGAAAAAAGCTCAAGGGCGATTTGCTTGACTTCGGTTGGCAGGCGAGTCCACTCCAACTGACTCACAAAGAGTGCGTATTGTTCAGCCAGGGTCATGCAGCCTCACGCTGAGACATATGATGCTCCATCACGCCTCTATTTCACAGCAAAGGCGGCCAGTTGTCGATCCACCCGTAATTTTACCGCACGCGCCACCGCGACGGCCTGACCCAAATAAGCGGCGGGGTCCAAAACCTTTTCAATGTCAGCCCGCTCGAATTTGGCCGCCACCTCTGGATCGGACATGAGTTCGTCCGCTAAGTGGGTGCCTTTTTCAAATGCCCGGACCGAGGCCAGGTATACCTTTTCGTGAGCGGTCGGTAATGGGAAATCCTTTTCCAGCAGGAACATGACCGGCTCCGAGAGCAGCATCCCTTTCAGAAGGTTCAGGTTCTGGAGCATGCGGGCTTTATCAGCCGTTAGGCCCTTCATCAGCACCGTCATGTGATTGAGGAGACCGGACAAATATACAAAGCTTTCCGGAACGGCGATCCATTCGTTCTTCCAGCGAGAAGCGTCCCTTTCGTTTTCCTGGCTCATGACTTCCAAGGCCAAGGAGGCGTTGGCTCTAATTTTCCGCTCCAGGACCATGATCCATTCGCTGTGAATAGGGTTACGCTTATGGGGCATCGTGCTGCTGCCTATCTTACCGGCGGAGGGCTCCAGCAACTCTCCCACTTCCGTCTTGCTCAGATTATAGATCTCACGTCCGATTCGCGCACCGGTGCCCGCTAGCAGGGCGCACAGCGTCATCACCTCTGCCACGCGATCCCGTGAGCTATGCCACACGGTTTCCGGTACGCCTAACCCCAGCAGCTCGAGCGCTCGTTTTTGCACCTCGAAGCCCCTATCCCCCCAGGAGGCGAAGGTGCCCACTGCGCCGGTCATGTTACCCACCAGGATTCGGTGGCGGGCCATGTCCCAGCGCTCAAACTGTCTAGAAAGCTCAGAGAGCCATATGGCTGCCTTAAACCCGAAGGTGATGGGCAAGGCGTGTCCGCCATGCGTGCGACCGACCATAATAGTGTGAGCATGGATATCCAACATGTTGGACATCAGATGCATGATTCCAGCCATCCCCTGCATCACCGACGTGTAGGCATCCTTGATCATCAGCATCAGGCCGGTATCGATAATGTCCTGTGTCGTAGCGCCGAAGTGGACATACCGGGAATGGTCGTCATGAGCCATCACCCGTCTGAACTCGGCCAAGACGCCGAGCAGGCTGTGTCCGGTGCGTTTTCCATGGGCTTTGACTGCCTCCAGATCGATCAAAGCCGCATCCGCCTTGGAAGCGATTGTCAGAGACGCTTCCGGGGGGATCATCCCCAGGGAAGCTTGAGCCTTTGCCAAGGCCACTTCGACGTCAAGCCAGCGTTGATAGGTGGATGTCTCAGAAAACACCTGCCGCATTCCTGCAGTCCCGAGTGAGTCGCCGAAAACGATGCTGTCCATGAGATGCACGGTCATTTTTCACACGCTCCGAATTAATATAGTTAAAATTGGCACCGCCTCTCGATGCCGCGTTCTTGAATTCATTGCAGACGGCCGAGGGCCTTCTGGATGCATTCGAAGGCTTTTTTGATTTTGGACCCAGCGGTGGCGAAGGACACCCTGAAGTAGGGCGACATGCCGAAGGGGGTGCCGGGGATTGCGGCAACACCGGCTTCGGTCAGCAGATAGCTGACCAGCTCTTCGTCCGTGGAGATGATAGCGCCACCCGACGTTTTCTTGCCCATGTATGTGCCGCATGCGATGTAGCAGTAAAAGGCCCCCTGAGGCGGGCGACAGCTCAGCCCGTTTATCTGGTTGACCATCGAAACCACAAGATCCCGGCGGTCCGTATACTCTGCGTTGTGTATGGGTATGAAGGAGTGGTCCCCGGTCAAGGCCGTCACCGCGGCCCACTGACAGAAGTGGGTTGCGCCGCTGGTGGATTGGGACTGGATCTTGAACATGGCCTTGATCAGATCTTCCGGACCAGCGGCGTAGCCCAGGCGCCAGCCCGGCATGCAGTAGGCCTTCGAAAGGCCGTTTACCACGAGGAAACGATCCTTCAAATCGGGGGCTACGTTTAGGAGGCTGAGAAACTTGATGCCGTCGTAGACCAGGAACTCGTAAATATCGTCGCTCAAAATCCAGACCTGAGGGTGCCTCCGCAGGACGTCGGCGAGGGCCTTGAGATCCTCGGCATTGTAAACCGCGCCCGACGGGTTGCCCGGACTGTTCAGGAACAGCCATTTGGTCCTGGAAGTGATCGCTTTTTCCAAGGCCGAGGCCGACGGCTTAAAGCCGTCTTCCTGGCGGGTAGGGATAAACACCGGAATCCCCCGGCTGAGTTGCACGATGCCCGCATAACTCATCCAGTAGGGTGCCGCCATCATCACCTCGTCGCCGGGGTTCAAGCTGGCGGTCATGGCGTTGTAGAGCACCTGCTTGCAGCCGGAGCTAACAATGGTTTGGCTGGGGGTATAATCGAGCGCGTTGTCGCGCTTGAGCTTCAGGCATATGGCCTCGCGGAGTTCCGGTATGCCGATGACCGGTGGATACTTGGTCATGTTGTCGCACAGGGCCTTTATACAGGCCATTTTGATGTGGTCGGGAGTGGGAAAATCCGGCTCCCCGGCCGACAACCGGATGATGGATTTGCCCTGGCGCTCGAGTTCCAGGGCCTTCGCCGATACCAATGACACTTCAGACGCCTTTATCTTGGTCACATGTTCGGCAATTATCGACATGGTCGCCCTCCTTGGCTCTGCTTTTCGCCCGTTCGCGGCTGAAGGAATTGGTGGTTGAATGTTATTTAGCCACCCGCCCTATCAAAAAGCAAACTCAAAAATTTTATTGATATTATAAATTTTTCTTATAATGTACGGACTTGAACTGTTAAGACAAAGCCCGTATGAATATCGACAAAATGAAATCGCTGATGTTTGTCGCGGAACTGGGCAGCGTAACTGCTGCATCCGCCGCAGTTCACCTCACTCAGGCAGCGGTCAGCCAGCACCTGAAGGATTTGGAAGAAGAGGTGGGTCTGCCGTTAATCGACCGCTCACGGCGACCGGTCACGCTGACAAAGGAGGGTGAGGACCTAGTTGCGGTGACCCGGCAGATGCTGAAGCAATGGAACGGATACAAAGAAAGACACCGCAAGACAGAATTCGGGGGCATGCTGGTTCTGGGACATGTGCGCAGCGCGCTCACCGGCATCGTGGCCAATGCCTTGATGGTTCTCAGAGCCAAGCACCCCAGGCTGACGATCAAGCTGGTCACCGCCAGCGGGGTGACCAAGCACCTGGCGCTGGAGGTGGTCAACCGTAAAATTGATGCAAGCTTCGGAGTCGGACCCATCCAGCTACCGGAAGAACTGCTGTGGCGGCCTTACCGCCAAGAACGGTTTTACGTGATTGCCTCCAAGCGGTTGCGGGGCAAGACGGACGAGGAATTACTGTTGCGAGGGCCCTACCTGCGGCACAAGCCGCGTCTCCTGGAGGAGACCATGATCGACCGCGAGATGAAACGGCGCGGCATCAAGGCGGAGGCCATCATGGAACTCGACTCCTACGACAGCATCCTGCTCATGGTGGAGCACGATGTCGGCATCGGAATCGTCCCGGATTCCTACCTTCCCAAGCAGAAGTTTGCCAAGCTGCATTGTGTGGCTTTCGGAACCCCTCCTCTCACAAGGGAAATGGGCCTCATGGTCCGGCAAGACAGTGCGAACCTTTATCTCGTCGACCTGTTGTGGGAAGCGATAAAAGAGTTGTCCTCCAGCGCGCCGTCCAACGCATAGCACGCGACGATGACCGATCCGCTATACTTCGTCCGATGTCTCAATCCGCTTCCTGCGCAAAATGATCGTAGGCAGAACTAGGGATACCAGCGTTAAAAACAGGAAAGCAGCGGAAATGGGGCGGCTTACGAGTATCGACAAGCTACCGTCCGACATGACGAGGGCCTGCCGCAAGCTGGATTCAGCCTGCCCGCCCAGGAGGAGCCCCAGGATGGCTGGCGTTTCCGGAATCTCCAGTTCGCGCATAGCGTAGCCCACCAGCGCAAAGGTCAGCATGACCCACACGTCCAGGACGTTATTGCGGTATCCGTAAACGCCCAGAACAGACAAAAGCAGGATAACCAGTGCCAGGTACCCGCGCACACGGTCCATCAGCATGACAATCAAAGGGATGCAAGCCAGGTTGATGACAACCAACAGGATGTTGCCGATGTACATGCTGGCCATCAGCCCCCAGACCACGTCGGGGGCTTCGCTGAAGAGCGTGGGGCCCGGCCTCAATCCGAACATGATCAGGGAGGCCAGAAGGATAGCCGTGGTCGGCGAGCTAGGAAGACCCAGGCTGAGCATGGGCACCATTTGCCCGCCGGTCGCCGCGTTGTTGGCAGTCTCCGGGGCGGCCACACCCGCCAGAGCGCCATGGCCGAATTCTTCGGGCTTCTTTGAGATCCGTTGTTCCACGCCATAAGCCAGGAACGACGAGACTGTCGGCCCTGCACCGGGGAAAAGCCCTACGAGGAAGCCGATCGCCGACCCCCGCAGCATGGACCCGAAGGTTTCCCGAATGTGGCGCAGGGACGGAAGGACGCTGAAAAACCCAAGATTTGTTTTGATTATCTCGTATTCTTGCTTCTTTTCGAAGCTTGCGATGATCTCGCAAAGGCCGAACATGCCCACCCCCACCGGCAGGAAGTCGAGCCCGTCCAGAAGCCCTGTCATGCCGAAAGTAAGTCTCGGGGTTCCCGTCATCACGTCCTGACCCACGAGCGCCAGGAGCAAACCGAATACCATCGAGATAAGGGCTCTGATCAAGGAGCGGCCGGTGAAGGCGCTGACCAGGCTCAACGCCATGACCATGAGGGAGAAGTACTCGGTCGGCCCCAGCATCAACGCCAAGCTGGCTAAAGGGGGGCCGAACATCATCAGGCCCACTATGCTTAGGGTCCCCCCCACGAAGGAGCCTATGCCGGCAAGCCCCAGCGCCAGCCCAGCCTTGCCCTGCTTGGCCAGGGGGTTGCCGTCGAACATTGTAACCACTGAGGCCGATTCGCCGGGGATCTTCATGAGCACGGAGGTGATCGTCCCCCCGTACTGGGTCCCGTAGTAGATCCCGGCCAGCATGATCAATGCCCCCACAGGCCCCAATTTGAAAGTGGCCGGCAAAAGAATGGCGGTGGCGCCCGCGGGTCCTATGCCGGGCAAGGCGCCCACCAGAGTCCCCGCAACGACGCCCACCGCACAAAGGAAAAGGTTCTCCGGAGTCAAGGCCACATAAAACCCCTGAGCCAAGAGATGTAGGGTTTCCATGTGATCGCCTCTCTATAGTCTCACGTAGGACAGCATTTCGAATAGTCCACCGGGCAGGGGAACACCGAGAACGAATTGGAAGAGGACCAGGGTCGCCCCGCTGATGACGAAACTGGCGAGGATGGATCTGCTCCAGGAGTAGCGCTCCAAGAATCTGAGCTCAAGGATGGCGCACAACGACACCGCCGACATTGCTCCCAGCGGTTCCCAGCAAAGCACAAGCAGAATTATTATTGCCAAGAAGCCCGCCGGTCGGACAAGGTTCCTTTCCGCGAACTGAGGCTTCGCAACGCTCTCCTTGGTTGCGGATTCAACCCAGTACAACAGGTTTAAGATTCCCAGGCAAACGGACAGCACGACAGGCATGAACCGCGGACCGGGCGCACCCTCGGCGTAAAACGTCATTTTTCGGGTGGACCAAAACACGATGGCGACCATGGACCAAAGAAACAGCCCTCCCACCAGCTGTTTTATGGGAATACGGTAACCGAAAAAACTCGGCCCTTTCATTTCGGCCAGCCTTTCCTTGCCAGGGTCAGAGCAAAGATCCGTCTGCGCCCGGGGTGCTTGAATGCCTCCGGAGCGATGATGCGTCTGTTACTGTTTGGAGCTCTCGGCTTTGAGCTGATCCAGAATTTTCTTCACACCCTCATAATCGTTCTTGAGGAACGATTCAAAGTCATTTGGCCCCTTGATCATAATGGTGTAGTCGGCTTTGGCGAATTTCTCTTTGACCTGGGATGATTCCAGCGCTTTTTTGAATGCCTGAAAAAGTTTTTCTCTGATATCGGGCGGCGTGCCTTTGGGAGCAACGATGCCGCGCCAGGCTCCGTACTCAATATCCCATCCCTTTTCTTTAAAAGTTGGTACTTCGGCAAACCGCGGGTCTCTCATCTTGGACATCACCGCCAAGGGCCTCAATTTACCCTGATCCACCATGTTGCGCGATTCTCCCCAGACCCCCAGGAGTACCTTCGCATGTCCTCCGGCCACCATCGGCACGGCCTCTGTTCCTCCCTTGGTGTGAATATACTTGAACTTGGCTCCCGAAATATTCTCCAAGATGAGCGAGGCCAGGTGGTGAGAGGTAGAGTGCCCTGAGGTAGCGCTGGTCAGCGGCTCCTTCTTGGTGTGATCGATCAGTTCTTCAATGGACTTGTATGGCTCTCCAGCGTAGACGAACATTACCTCGGGATCGAAGTTGTAAAGAACGATGGCATCGAAGGAGCCAACGGTGTAGTCGACTTCTTTGGTCAGCGTGTTGGTCACCAGGGAAGAACTGCCCGCCAGAAGAGCGTAGCCATCCGGCTTGGATCGGGCCACGAAGCCCTGCCCTTCGGTAGCCCCTCCCCCCGCCTTGTTGATTACGAGTATCTTCTGCCCCAAGGTCTTCTCTGCCTCTTCGCAGATGATCCGTATGGTGACATCGACAGCACCCCCTGCGTTGAACGGCACAATCATTGTGATCGGTTTGTTGGGATAATTCTGCTGGGCGAGGGCTACGTTGCTGAAAAGCAGTGTGACGGTTGCAACCGCGACGAGGATTACGATCAGGTACCGGGACGTGGTGTGATGCATGGTGCCTCCTCTCTGATTGTAGCTCGCAGGAGCGAAAGGGATATGATGCAGGAAAGAGTATCTTCCGGGCTTCTACCTCCAGCAATAGCTTTAAAAAGTTAAACACCCTCCGCAATAAAAATCAAACTAATTATTTTTGAAATCAATATAAGGAATTCTAATGATACTAAAGGCAGGTCACGGACGCGGATGGTGGATAAGGTTATGCGCAGAACGCTTTGCCTGACAAGTTCTGGATCGTTGCATCTATCTCTGCCAAGGTAAATGGCTTTGAGATCACCTCATCCACCGCGGTACTCTTTCTGGAAAAAACGCTTTCCTTTCCGGCACCCGTCATGATGACGACCCGCGTACGGGGGGAGCTTTTTTTAACGCTGCAAGCGAGAGCGACCCCATCCATCCCGGGCATTTCATAATCCGACAAGACAATGTCGAATTCGTTCTTAAGAAAAATCCTTAATCCGTTTTCGCCGCTATCGGCGGATGACACTTCGTAGCCAAGCCGGGCCAGCATTTTGGAAACGACCATGCGAAGGAAATTATTATCATCAACGACCAAGATTTTTTCGCCAGTCTCCATCTTCAATTCTCCCTGCCGGATAGGGTCCGCGCGAAACTGCGTAGCGTCCCAATTGCTATTGGAAGCCATCAGCTCCGCTTTGCGAGGATCGATATCCCAACGACCATGTGTCCTTTGAATCGACCTTCCTTGAGTTCGGATATATGCTCTATTCTAGATCGATAATAGCCCGATGGGCCTTTTGCCTCTCCAAATGAAACCAGCTTGACATCCAGTTCCTGTCCGATCCGGATCATTTTCAAAAAAACGGAATCCGCCCGCGCGACGATGCCCGCCCCTTTAGCGGACAGATCTCGCACTTTGAGTTGATAGATAGGGACACCGACGAGCTTAAATTCTGCCCCGTGATTGGATAACTTGGTGGTCCGTGACTCGAGTCTTCTGTTGATGGGTTGACCCGTTTGGTCGATACTTTCGGAACTAGTCATTTTCGGCCTGCTTCTGGAAAAAGTATTGGACGTTTTTGGAAACCTGCATCCGATACGGGCAAAAAGGGATCGCGGTCCGGAACCGGCGGCGTCGATACCAATGGGGCCCGAATCGCATGGGGCCGCATGCGCCGTTCCGGGTTTTTAGCTTTCAGCGCGTTAAACCCAATCGGGTTCATGCTGCCCCTTCTTCAATGGTGTTCAGCACATCCAGGATCGTTTCGCTCCAGCCGCTGCTGCCCGGGTGGCGAGCCCTTCTTATATTCGGCAAGTCCAGTTTCTCATAAGATCCGTCCGGGTGAGGAATGAGTATGGGAATGTCAACGCTCTCCAGTATGCCCAAGTCGTTTGCGCTGTCACCGAGGCCGATGGTGAGAAGCCGCCGATGCGTGTTTTGAAGGAAAAGCGATACGGTCCGCCTGAGAGCGATGCCCTTATCCTGCCCCGACCCCATGAGATGATAAAAGCGCCCCCCGCGGGTGACCTTGAACCCGCTCGCTTCGGCAACGCGCTGCAGATCGATGAGGTGCGCATCGTCTTCCATAAGAAACGGTTCCGTGAACTCCCGTTGTCTTGCTAGAATTGCCTGTTTTGGCGAAAGACCGGTGAGACGCCCGATGTCTTCAGCGCTCAGGTCGCCGAACCCCTGGATGTTGAAACCCGGCTTCACGCTCCGAACAAATCTGCGAATCTCGGAGTAGCTCGCTCCAAGTTGAATCACCGTGTAGGGCGGTTGACGGAAGCCGGTATCGATTCGCCATTCCCGGTACCGGTCGGGGAAAAAAATCGCAGCGCCGTTTTCAACGATGAAGGGCTCCCGGATTCCCATGGCCGCCTGCAGCATCTCGACTTCGGGTCTGGTCTTGCTGGTGATGAACACCAGAGGAATCCGTTGTTCCCGGATACGTTCCAGCGCCGGTCGGGCGTTTTCCAACGAATAGGTATAGTGGTCCAGCAGACTGCCGTCCAGGTCCGTGAACACGGCAAGTTGCAGCCTTCCATCCTCGTTGGCCGTCGATTCATTCATAATCATTTTTTGCGCCTACAGCTTGCTGTCCGCCTCGACGGCCTCCAACAGCAGATTGAAGATGGAGGGGACCGCGGAGGCGACTCTATTCCAGTTGGCGATATAGGGCACTTCCAGCGGGGTTGTAAGGAACTGCTGGGAAGCGCTCTCGATGCACCTCAGAAAGGCTTCGGATTGACTAACTTCCCGGTGGCGATCGTACTTCAATCCATTGATCGCGGAATCGAATTCGTAACGTGCGATGAAATCCTGGGCGATGCGCAGATAGCATGATTTGAGGGATATGAAGAACTCGTTGCTCAACGTATGCCCTCGACTGGCCATGTTCCGGAAGATGCACTTGGCGATGTCGGTCCCCATTTTCAAAAGACCTTGGTTGGGGTCTTCCAGGGTGAGCGGCTGATGCTTGTGCTCGTAGTTGTCGGAGAGATCCACCTGACACACGCGGCTGAGAACACAGTTGCGATGCACCTCCGCCAAGACGCCCACCTCGATGCCCCAGTCGCCTGGGATTCGAAGCCGACGGGCCACCTCGGTGTCCATCGCGAACTCGCCGGCCAGGATGTAGCGGAAGCTGTCAAGATAATCCAGGAATTGATTGGATCCCAACGTTGCTTTCAAAGAACGGATGAGCGGCGAAACGAAGAGGCGTGTAACCCGCCCGTGCATTTGATCCGTAACCCGGCTGTAATATCCCTTGCAGAACTCGAAGCCAATGTTGGGATGGGTCACGGGATAGCACAGCCGGGCGAGAAGCTCCCGGTCATAGGTGACAATGTCGCAATCGTGCAGGGCGATGACATGGCTGTTTTCAAGGGCGAGAATGTAACCGTAGGCGGTCCAGGCGGATCGGCCTTTCCCGTCCTCGCCCACATCAATGCCTTTCTGGTTTAAAAGGTCGTAGATCGCTTGAATCCTCGGACCGGTGCACCAGATCAATTTTGGGTTTTGATGAAATGAAGAAAAAAAGTTTCGGGCATCCTTGAAATCTTCGACGGTGGCCCGGCCCACGGGCACAATCACGTTCTTAAGATATCTTACCTGGTGGAGCTCTTCGGCGATCCTTGGAAGCCCGGCACCCTTTAATTCGATGGGTATGTAAGGAAGCACAAGGGAAATGGGCCGATGTCGAGCGGCTTCCTCCAGGTCTCTTTCCAATTCTTCGAGGTTTCGATGCTTGAGTTTGTGAAAAGTTGTAATCTCTCCGTTTTGGAAAAAGTCTGACATTTTTCTCTCCTTTAGCGGCCGGGTCCCTTATTGAGCTTCAGCTGATTGAGGTCAAGGGCATGCCGATCGAAAAAACCGTATATGCAACGGCGCCCCCCAAAAACAACGTCATGGGAGCAGCAGAAAAATCGCAGGGCCGCTAATCGGTTAACGGGACGAGTTTCAAGACCGGTTGAAAAGAAAAACCGTTTTGAACTCTTTGCCGGATTGGGACAAAGCAGAACGGCAGGTCTGTTGCAGCGGAATTCTGAGCGAACATAGTGTGAACCTCCGGAATCGAAATTGTGGAGGAAAGCCCCCCGCTCAATTCCGAAGGTTTTCCTCATCGAAGCCTACGAGGTTAGCTGATGGGCTAGGACCGAAGAGGTTATCCCTCGCCGATTGGCGATGCGCCCCAAAAACCTGGGTCCCCCGCTCCCGACGGTTGCCGGGATTAAGCATTACTAGAAAAATAGCCCATTTGGAGATTTTTGTCAAGCACCTCGTGGAGTCTTGAGGTTTTTTTTCCGAGACAGTATGTTTTCCAAATCAAGCCTGATGGAGTAATGCTTCTGTTTTAAAATGTTGAGCGGGGAAAAGCGGCATTCGCGGAAAAAGTGGGGCATTGAGGCATGCAAAATATACTTCGATTTATTCGGATAGCCATTCCGACGCATCCGGCGGCACTGCCTTGTTCTGTTCATACGCGTGATTTACAGAACAAATCACTATAGCGTGACGGATAGCCCTTCGCGCGCGAAGCAGACCTCCAGCCCCGAGCCCGGCCGGAGACCGCCATGCACCTCGGCCAGCCGGTCCAGTTCCGAGTCCGTCCGCATGGGGTCGTGATGAACCAGGGCCAGCCGCCGGGCGCCGCACGCCTCCGCCACCGCCATCGCGTGTTCAATGGACGAATGCCCCCATCCGGCGCGTCCGGCGGCATATTCGACCGCGGTGAACTGGCCGTCGTGGATCAGTAGGTCCGCCCCGCGCAAGAACTCCTGGATCCGCAGGTTGGCTTCGCACGCCGCCTGTCTGCCTTCCCGGGCCATGCTCTCGTCATAGGCCGGATCGGAAGGGGCGGTGCTGAAAATGTTGTGAAAGGGCTCGGTATCGAAGGCGGTGCAGAGGACTTTGCCACGGCATTCCAGGCGATAGCCCATACACAGCAGCGGGTGGTTCAGATAGGTTGCAGAGATGCGGATCCCGTCACCGATGTCGTAAACGCCCTCGGCCAAGTCCACGTAGCGGATCTCGGCGGCAAGCTCCACCGGACGCACCGGAAAATACTGGTAGGAGAGCTGCCCCCCGATCACTTTCTTCAGATCGCCTTCGGACGAGGTGACCGGGCCGTAGAGGCTGACCTGCGTGTCAGACCGGTAAAGGGGCTGGAAAAAGGGCAGCCCCAAAATGTGATCGAGGTGGGTGTGGGTCAGAAACAGGTCGAGTGCCACCCGGGGCGCCCGCCCCGGGCGCGCCATCAGGTCGTAGCCCAGGCGCCGGATCCCCGACCCGGCATCGATCACGATCGTGCGGCCGCATTCGCCGAGCGAGACCTCCACACACAACGTGTTCCCGCCGTATCGGGCCGTCTCGTGGCCCGGGGTCGGAATCGACCCCCGCACTCCCCAAAATGTGACTTTCATGTCGTTACCTTCGGGCGATTTCCAGGAACACCCTCGCCTTCTCGATTTCGACCGCCACCGCGGCCGTGAGCGTCGCCAAGGCTTCAGCTGTCAGGTTCCAGGCGGCAAGCGCGCGCTGCCGCTCGTTCTCATCCAGGCTGCTGCCGCCGGGGACCCCCGCCCCCATGCCATGCGCCAGGACGTCGGCGAGCCCGACAACGCCGACCATGCGCATGCCTGCCTCCGCCTCTCCCGGCAGATCGTGATGGCAGCCGAGGGAGGCGACAAGCGCGGGGCTCAGCTGCCATTTCCGGGCGATGAGGTTGCCGACCTCGCAGTGGTCGACGCCGATCATGGCCACCTCCCCGAACCGCGTGGCTCGGCCCGACCCCAGCGCCAGCTCGACCGCCTGGCGGTATTCGTCGGGGAACAGATGGTTCAGCGGGATTTTTCCGATGTCATGCATCAGACCCGCGACGAAAAAGTCCTCCCGCTCCGCGGGCGGCACCCCGCTCTGGATGGATAGCAGCTTGGCGGCCGCCGCGACACTCAGGGAATGCGTCCAGAAGTCGTCCGCCGAAAAAACCCGAAAGGTATCGCGCTTGGAGAAACTTTCGAAAAGAGCGAAGCTCAGGACAAGGTTCTTCACCGTGTTCAAGCCCAGGAGGATGATCGCGCGGGTAAGCGAGTTGACCTTGCTCGGCAGCGAGTAATAGGCGGAGTTGATGAGCTGCAGCACCCGGCCGGTGAGCACGGGGTCAAGGGATATCACCCGGTTCAGATCGTTGGCACACGTGTTGGGCTCATTGCAGATCCGCAACGCTTTTTGGGCCGTGGTGGACAGCCCGGCAATCCGAAGGATGTAGGCCCGAACTTTTCCGAGCGGTTTCGAGGGGATGGGGTCCGTCGTGGCCATGGCGGCGCCGTCATGCCGTCACGTAATCCCCCCGTCGAAATTTTATGATTTCAAGGGAGGCGGTGACCAGGGTCCGGTTGAGAATGTCTTTAATCCCGTCGCCTTCCGGCAGCGCACCGAGGGCCGGTGCGAGGGCGTCTTTGCCTGCTTCCATCTCCTGGACCACTGCATCGAGCCCCTTCAGGCTGACGCGGGGATCCGCCAGTTGCCGGCGATAGTCATCAAGCAGGTCGAGATAGCACTCCACGCGCCCGGCCAGGCGGCTCGCAGGTGCCTCCGCTACGGACTGGATCTGGGTGGGAGCCACAAGGCTCAGACCGATGCCGGAGGCGGCCGCACCCGCCGCCGGGGCGAGCTTCTCCTTGAGAATATCCCCGAAACCGCCCGAATCCGGGACGGCCGGGCGGGCGGGTTTGTCCGCGTGAACCCGGGTTAACCCATGATCGAACCCGTTGATTTTCATCTGGCTGCTCCCTTCGTCTACGGACATAAAAACTCGGCTGTTGCCGGAGCCCCTGAGATCGGTTTGAAATCTAAAATATCTAAGAAGAAGCAAGAACCGTGCACAACCCGCCGCTCGCGTGAGGACCCTGCCTGAAGGTGGGCGCTGAAGGCTCCCGCAACCCGGGCACCGGTCAGGCTCGACGGTGACCCGGCAAAATTTTCCCAGCGGCGGGCCGGTCCGGCTTCACGCGCCAACCGGCCGACCTTCACCGGACGTCCTTCTCCGAGCACGTCCGGTTCTTGCCAGAGCCCTTGGCCGCGTAGAGCGCCTTGTCGGCGCGATTGACCATCGCCGCCGCCGTATCGGCCTTGCCGCAGACACTGACACCAATGCTGACGGTCAGTCCGAGAGGATCTCCGGAATCCACCCCTTCCAACAGATACCGCGTGGCGGCGATGGTCTGACAGATATGCCGGCCCTTTTTGACGGCATTCCGAAGCGAGGCGCCTGGCAGGATGATGGCGAATTCCTCGCCACCGTAGCGTGCCAGGAAGTCCTCGCCACGGATCGACTGGCGGCACTTGTTGGCCACCGCCGTCAGCACGCTGTCGCCGACGGGGTGGCCGTAGCTGTCGTTGATGCGCTTGAAGTCGTCGATGTCGATCAGCAGCAGCGCGAAATTCTGCTCTTTCACCGTGTTCTTCTCCACCAGTTCGCCGAGAAAGCGGTCAAACGTGCGGCGGTTTAAGACCCCGGTCAACCCGTCGCGTTCGGACTCGGTGCGTGCGCTCTCGAGCTCGGTGTTCAGGACCGCAACCTGCTTCGACAGGGACTCGATCTTGGCGACGTCGCGGGATTCCTTATCGCGCACCGCCTCGCGCATGTTTTCGACTTCCTGCAGGAGGGTCTGTTTGATCCGCTTGATGTCGTCCAGGTGGGTGATAGCTTCGATGCGTGTGCTCTGCTCGAGGATGCTGTGGTTGTAGTCGCGGTTCTCGGAGTCCATGGCCACCATCGCCTTGGACAGGATGTCGATGATATCTTTAAACTCCGTTTCACGCTCGCGCAAGTAGTCCTTCTGACGCTGGGCGAACGAGCTGATTCCGCTCTTGCGCGACTCAAACAGTGCCTCGACGCGGCTGAGCTTCTCTTCGGCGGCCAGCCTCTCCGCGAGTTCCGCAAGGCCCGCCTTAAAAGCCTGTGTGTCCAGCTCCTTGACATCGAGGACGAACTCCCGGGTGCACTGCAGCAGGGCCCGCACCGCCAGCAGTAAAAACGCGCGTTTTCTATCGCTACGGTCGAGCTCGGACGTGAGATCGACGGTGTCGCGGCCGTCTTCCTCTTTCTTCATGAAGTTCAAAAACATGGATTCGCTCCATTCAAGCCGAACCGATCAAGCGGCCTCGGCCAGCAGCATCGCGTCTTCGCTGCTCAAGACCCGCGTGATGTCCAGCAGGATCTTAATGCCGCCGTCCATCTTGGCCATGCCCAGGATGTAATCCGTGTTGAGCTGGGTTCCGAAGGAAGGCGTGGGCGCGATGTCCTCGGACTTGACGTTGAGCACCTCCGAGACCGCATCGACCACGACCCCGACCTGCAGCATGCCGGCCTGCCCGGAAATCTCGACGACGATGATGCAGGTCCGCTCGGTGTAGCCCATGACGGGCATGCCGAACCTCAGGCGCAGATCCATGACCGGGATCACTTTCCCGCGCAGATTGACGACGCCCTTGATATACTCGGGTGTCTGGGGCACGGAGGTGATCGGCATCATGCCGATAATTTCCTTGATCCTCAGGATGCTGATCCCGTACTCCTCACTCGCCAGGCTGAAGGTGAGGTACTTGCCTTCCTTGTCGGCCATGGCTTCCACGGCTTGAAACATCTTTTCCTTTTCCTCAATCATTGCCATCTCCTTCGATAGGGTGGATTAGGGGTTGTCAGGGTGTCGGGCATCTTTCGATCCCGCAGGTCCGGCCAGCATCAGAAAGGTGCCTGCGGGCGCACGCAGGGGAAAGACCCATGCGCTGACCGCCAGTTTCTCCCGCCTCCGGGTGTTGATGAAGACATCTCCGGCAACAAAGCCGGGCTTCTCCTCCAACGCGATGCGCTTGAGCGACGAGATCACGTTGGGCAACGAAAACGGATGGATGATCTTTTCGATCCCCAGCCCGATCAGCGCGTTTTCGGACACCGCGCACATTTCCGCCCAGCCGGCGTTGCCGCCCCACACGCTCAGTCCCTTGAACACGGCGGCCGGGAAATCGATCTGGTGGATGAACCGGAAGCGTGCGACGAACATGTCCTGGTAGTACCGGCACTGCCGGCAGGTGTCCGGGCAGCCCGAGTTGCCGTTGTCGCGGACGCTGAAGCATGCCTCCACCTGGTGTCTGAACGCCGCGCACTGCTGGCATTGGTGCCCGTCGCCCGTGCCCTGCCAGAACTGCCAGCAGGTTTGAAAACTCTTGAAAACCGGCCCCTCCGAACCCCCGTTGCCCAAACCGGGTGGAATCGACTGGCCCGATGATTTAAGAAAATGCAACAGGTCTTCCACCGGGATGGCGTAGTTCCGGCCCATCCGCTGCGCAAAGACCTTCTTGGAACGGACCCAATAGCCCACCGTCGTGCGTCCGACCTTGCAGATGGCGGCGGCCTGGGAAACGCTCAATGTTTTCGGTGCGTTCATCATGCGAACTTGACAACTCCTCGTATACCCGGTTATCGGCAGTTGCCGGGAAAACTTGACCCTATTTGGGCCGGCGAGCGCGGAACCTGCCAGCGCAGGCAACGGCCAGAGTCGTGCCTATCGGCCCAGCCTGGCCGGGCAGATTACACCGGGTGCGAAGCGTCCGTGCGGGACTGTTCCATATATCGGCCGTAACGGCCAAAACTTGAGACCGTTTTAACTCGATGCGGCGGCCGGTTGCACATAGGCGAACCGATCGTCCGGATAATGCCACATTGGCAAGTTTTGACCGGAAGATTAAACGGATGACGGATTTTTGACGGAATCCTTGCTCAAAAGCCGTGGTTTGATGACCGGATGCCAGCCGGTCATCAAACCACGCGAGAGTTGTGTCTTGCTTTTAACATTTAAATATAATTATATATTTTTATCTTTCCGGCCGGATGAACCCGACTTTTCGCCCGAATTTTAAAAACTGGCACCAGATTTGCAGTGTACATTGCCAAACGGAATGAAGTTACCTCCTTTCCTTCATTCCCACCTCCGACTGACCCTGTTAGGGACACCCCCCCCTAACAGGGTTTTTTTTATCGTATAAGCTGACTGCATTGCCAATTTTGGAGATACAAATGTAGCTCCATTCCGTAAAAACCTGTCGAAACGCATCAGGGCCTCAAGGCGAGGCGATCTCGGCGGGGTTGGTAGAGGTGT
>JACRCN010000012.1 GCA_016219005.1 Deltaproteobacteria bacterium | reverse complement strand
CCTTCCAAAGGTGAACACGCATAGGTGGTTGGCGATGATCCCCAAACGCGCGGCCCGCCCTTCGCCAGATCAACGGTGTCTGGCTTCGGTCGGGCAAAAGAAAAAAACATCTTGACACTAGCTTTTTCATAGGTGGTTTCACAACCTCGGATCACGCCCGAGGGCAAGGCGCAGGCCAATTCGAAAGTGACTCAACCACGGCAGGTTGTGAGCATTTCGAGAGGGCTGCAACGCCGCTTTCGGGGGTCGGACGGGGTAATGAAATCACTTCTACTGGAATTTCAGGAAAAATTCGTCACCGCCGGCATCCGTCTCCTCGACAAATGCGAGCAGCATCTTCGCGTCTCTTTCGATGGCGCAACGGATCCGGATCGCGCAGTGCTTCCGGCAGACCGCGTCCTCGAACCGGAAGTTCCCGAAGCATCCCGTGTAAGCAGCTGCCGCGGTGTGCAGAACGGTGATTGTCTTCATCAATCGTTTCCCACCTCGATGAGCGTCAGCATCTCCCGGTGAATACGGCCGTTGGTCGCCAGGATCTCACCCACGTCCACGCCGAAGGGGCGGCCCGCAAAATCCGTCACCGTGCCGCCGGCCTCGGCCACGATCAGGGCGCCGGCGGCCGTGTCCCAGGGCTTTAAATCCCGCTCCCAGTAGCCCGCGAACCTTCCGCAGGCGACGAAACAAAGGTCAAGGGCGGCAGAACCCAACCGCCGGATTCCCCGGGCTGCTCCGAGGCAGCGCAGAAACCGTTGCGCAAGCATCTCGAAATCGCGCTCCCGGTCGTAGGGGAAGCCCGTCGCCAACAGGCCTTCACCGACGCGGCCGGCGGGGGAGACGCCGATCGGATTCCCGTTCAGGCGGGCGCCGCTTCCGGCAAGTGCCGAAAAAAGCTCCCCGCTGAAGGGATTGAGGACGAGGCCGGCGAGCAGCTCGTCTTCCCGGGCAAAGGCGATCGACACTGCCACGAAGGGCAGCTCATGAACGAAGTTGACGGTGCCGTCCAGGGGGTCCACCAGCCACCGATACCCGGACTTCCCCTCCTGCCGGCCGCTTTCCTCGGCGATGATGGCATGGTCGGGAAACGACGCCCGGATCGTCGCGATAATTTCGTGTTCCGAGGCGATATCGGCATCCGTTACCAGGTCGTTCGGTCCTTTCGGATCCACCCGACCCACATTCCCGAATCGGGACCGCAGGACCTCAGCCCCCCGGTAGGCAGCACCCGTCGCGACCCGCATCACCTGATCAAGATCCATACAAGTATACCTTATATTCCTTCCCGAAACAATGTCAACCACAATTACTTGTGGTGCATGGATGAAGACGACCTAAGATCCAGCTGTCAAGGGGGCGCCGGGTCGCGGGTTCGGGTCGCACGCGAGGCCCGGGTGTTTTCGGCTGAATCCTTCTCCGCAACCGGTTCGGGTTCGGGCTCGCGGGTCTGGATCTCCTCGATGATCGCCTGCATCCGCTCGATGAGGGGCAAAAGCGTGGCAGCCTCCACAGCCGAGACGGCAACCGCATCGTGCAGCCGGGCAAGGTTGTCGGCGACCTCAGGTGCGACCAGGTCGCGTTTGTTGAACACCCTGAGGCTCGCCTTGTGCTCCAGGTGCAGGTCGCCGATGATGGTTTCAACCGATCGGATCTGGTCCTCGAAGCGCGGGTTGCTCACGTCGATTACGTGCAGCAGCAGATCGGCACTCTCCAGCTCCTCCAGGGTGGCGCGGAAGGCCACCATCAGATCCCGGGGCAGATCCCGGATGAAGCCCACCGTATCGGTGACGATCACCTCGATGTCCCGGGGGAACCGCAGGCGCCGGCTGGAGGGGTCCAGGGTGGCGAACAGCCGGCTTTCAGCGAGCACCCGGCTGTGGGTGAGCGTATTGAGCAGCGTGCTTTTCCCTGCGTTGGTGTAGCCGATGATGGAGATGACGGGAAGTCCCCTCTTGTTGCGCTTGGCGCGCAGCTGGCGGCGGTGCCGCCGCACCTCGTCGAGAGCGGCCTCCAGCCGCTGGATGCGCTCGCGCGCCCGGCGCCGGTCGATCTCCAGCTTGCTCTCCCCCGGCCCCCGGCCGCCGATGCCGCCGGTAAGGCGCGAGAGGGCCGTGTTTCGGCCGACCAGGCGCGGCAGCATGTATTTCAACTGCGCCAGCTCCACCTGCAGATGGCCCTCCCGGGACCGGGCGCGCTGGGCGAAAATGTCCAGGATCAACTGGGTGCGGTCGATGACCTTGAGCGCGATCTGGTCGGTGATGGACCGGATCTGGGACGGGTTGAGCTCCTGGTCGAAGACGATGATCGTCGCCGCCTCCTGGAGGGCGTGGATGGCGAGCTCCTGGAGTTTGCCGGTGCCCAGCAGAAAGCGGTGATCGACCTGCTCGCGATGCTGGATGATGGAATCGATGACCTCGATGCCGGCCGAGTGCGCGAGCTCCCGCAGCTCCGCCATGGATTCCTGCGTCCGGCGGCGCGAATCCGAGGAAACGCTGACCAGAAGCGCCCGGTCGCGGCCGGTGCCGGCCGTAAGGCCTGTGGAGAGACGTTCCAGCTCGGCTTCGATCGCCTGGATCGTGGACAGGCAGTCGATGTCGAGGGCTGCCGGCGGCAGCGGGGGCAGCAGCCGGTAGGGGAGGCGCTCGGTCGGCCCGGGCAGCACGTGGGCCACGTGCACCTCGCGCGGCAGCCCTTCGGCCGATTGTCCGATGGCGGCCATGAGATCCAGCCGCAGCAGGGATAGATCGGTGAGATCGTCCGAATTGAGGGGCTCGTTGTTCAGATGCGTGTGAACGCAGCGCAGCCCGTTCAAGCGGCCGGGGGCCGCATGATAGTCGCCGGTCGCGGGGATCACGATCTTCTTGGTGTCGCCGACGACGACGCTGACGATACGTCCCTGGCGGTTGACGAGCAGCCCGATCTGGCGGCGGATCTCGTGCGACAGCAGGCTGACATCGCGGGCCAGTTCCGGGGTTACGAGGAATTCGGGCGGGACCCGCCGGCGGTAGAGGTTCTCCAGGCGGCGGATATGGCCGGCCTTCAGGCCGGCGGTGTTACCGTAAATTTTCTTCATGTTATCGAGAAACCAACCCTCCAGCGGCCGGGCATGCGGTATTGCCTCTATGAGACCCCGCGCAGGGCGTCGGGGGCCATGTTTTCAAAGCGGGTGTAGGCGGCGAGGAACGTCAGCAGCGCGTCTCCCGTGGGGCCGTTGCGCTGCTTGGCAAGGATGACCTCGGCGATCCCCTTGCGGGGGTTGGTCTCTTCCTTGTTGTAGACCTCGTCGCGGTAGATGAAGGCCACGACATCGGCATCCTGCTCGAGGGCGCCGGACTCGCGCAGGTCGGAGAGCCGCGGCCGCTTGTCGGTGCGCTGCTCCAGCATGCGGTTCAACTGGGAGAGGGCGATGACGGGCAGGCTGATCTCCTTGGCGAGCGCCTTCATGCCGCGCGAGATCTCCGAGATCTCCAGGTCCCGGCGCTCGGCGCCGGCCCGGCCCTGCATGAGCTGGAGGTAGTCGATGATGATAAGTCCTATGTTCTTGTCCATTTTCAGCCGGCGGGCCTTGGCCCGTACGTCCATGGCCGAGAGGCTCGCGGAGTCATCGATGAAGATGGGGGCCGCCGACAGGACGCCTGCCGCATCCGTCACGCGCTCCCAGTCCTCCATGCTGAAAAAGCCGCTGCGCAGGCGCGAGGAATCGATACTCGCCTCGGCGCAGAGCATGCGCAGCGACAGCTGCTCCTTGGACATTTCAAGCGAGAAAATCGCGACCGGCACCCCGCCGTCGACGGCGGCATTGCGGGCGATATTGAGTGCCAGGGCGGTTTTCCCCATGCTCGGCCGGCCGGCCAGGATGATGAGGTCCGAGTTCTGGAGGCCCGAGGTCAGGTTGTCCAGCTGGGTGAAGCCGGTGGGCACTCCGGTCACGAGACTCTTGTTCTTCTGTTTTTCCTCGAGGAAGTCGATGTTGCCGTCGATCAGCTTGCTCAGAGGGTAGAAGGCCTGGCGGGCCTTTTTCTCGGTCACCTCGAAGATCGCGGCCTCGGCGTAGTCCACGATGTCGTCGGCGTTGCCCTGCTCCTGGAAGCAGCGCTTGGCGATCGCGTTGGATTTTTCGATCAAGCGCCGCAGCACGGCCTTGTCGTGGATGATCCCGGCGTAGTGGGCGGCATCGACCGCCGGCGGCACGTCCAGGAGGCGCGCAAGATAGGTCGCACCCCCGACCTGCTCGAGCTTCCCGCTTTCCTTCAGTTGGTTTGCGACCGTGAGGGTGTCGATCGGTTCGTTGCGGTTGAAGAGATCGGCCATGGCCGCGAAGATCTTCTGGTGAGCCGTGCGGTAGAAATCCGCGGGTGCCAGGATCTCGACCACCTCCAGCAGGGTCGTGCTTTCCAGCAGGATGCGGCTCAGGACCGATTCCTCGGCCTCGATGTTCTGAGGCGGCACCTGAAGCGACTCCGAATCCTTAACGCTCTGCGGATTTTTTTCGGTCATCGGGCTCGTCCTGGAAAAGGGCGGGAGGGAAAAACGGCATGACGGGTCCATGCGGCGGCACTTCCACGCCCACGGGCATGAAACACCACCGCACGCAACCTGTCAAGGGATCCGATCGAAGGCGGCGGGTTCAGCCTTCCGCGACGATTTCCACCGTGATCTCGGGCTCGACCCCCTTGTAGACCCGGATGGGGACCTTGTGGGTGCCGAGGTGCTTGATGGGCTCGCTCAGAAGCACCATCCGCTTCTCGACCACCACGTTCTGGGCGGCGAGCGAGTCGATGATGTCCCGCACCGTGATGGAGCCGTACAGGCGGTCTTCCTCGGCAACCTTGGCGGAAATCCGGCAGGCGACGCCCGTAAGCTTCTCGGCCATTTCCTCGGCCAGCTTGAGCTCCTTGGCGATCTGGAGATCGAACTTGGCTTTGTCCTGCTCCATGCGGCGGCGGTTTTGCGGGGTCGCGGTTACGGCCTTCTGCTGGGGCAGCAGGTAGTTGCGGGCATAGCCCGGCTTGACCTCGACCTCGCTGCCGATAATCCCTAACGACTCGATCGTTTGCGTGAGAATCACCCTCATATCGTAACCTCCACGATGATCCGCTGCACCCGCCTGTTCCGCCGTTTACGTACGGTTTCAATGCGAGGCGAGCGGCGTTCCTATTTTTCTGAAATTAAACCAGGTGTCGAAGAAGCCGACACCGATAACCGCCAGCATGATCACCTGCTGCACGCCGATGATCCCATAGAACAGCATGCGCGCAACACGGGGAACCTGTTTCTTCCGGAAATAAAACGCGACGATGGCAATTCCCTGGAAGAAGTAGACGACCATGTACACCAAAAGGCCGTTCAACCCCACTATCCGGGCGGGGAAGTTCGGCACGAGCATGAGCACCCCGGCCGCGATCACCCCCCACACGAGGAGCTCGGGGGCCTTCCAGTGGTCCAACGCCCCGTAGTCCGGAAAAGACAGCCCGAACCGTTGGAACACGGACCGCGCGGTAAGCAGGCTCACCCAGAACACCATCAGGGCCGAGCTTGCCGCAAGGGCTGGCAGGATGCCGACCAGAACCCTCTGGATGACCGGCAGAGCCTCCTCCAGAAATTCGATCTGCTCGCCTGATACCCCCATCTGCCGGTAGATTTCGACGGTAAGCTCCAGATTTATGCGTGCCGCCTCGGAAAGGATCGCATAAATCTCCACCCCGGTTAAAACGCCGTAGCCGGTGAGCCCCGCCAGCCCGAAGACAAAAACCGCGGCACAGACGATCGCCGCACTGCGTTCGAGCGAATACCCCCTCGGCATCAGCTCTCCCATGGCCAAGCCGATGAGGAGGAACTCTCCGAAAAAGACAAGCTCCAAGGCACCCCCCAGCAGGCTCACAAAAGCGAGGACTGCCGCCGCGATGACGGCTGCCGCCTGCCGCCCGGCCTTCACGCGGTAGAACAGGACCGGAACGGGGATGAACACCGTGCCCATCAGGCCTACGACCGGGACCAGCGCGCAGACGGCGACAAGCAGGCAGGTGATCAGAACGCCTGTGACGATATCCGTTCTCATCTTGCCGGTGCGGGGGCCGAGACGGCCCTGGAAGCCCACTCAATGCCTGGGGTGCTGTAAGCCATCTCAAAAATAACAGATCACAGCCGAGGGCAAGCCGCACGCCGATGAAAAAGTGCCGCAACCGCGGCAGGTGGTGAGCATTTTTAAGAGGCGTGCAACGCCGCCAGCGACTGTCGGATGCATTTTAGAGATAGCTTCTAATAGTTATCGATCGAGCCGACAAAGGGCAGAAGCGCAATCGTCCGGGCGCGCTTGACGGCATGCGTGAGCGACCGCTGGTGCTTGGCGCAGCACCCGGAGATGCGCTTGGGGATGATTTTGCCCCGCTCGGTTACGAAGTACCGCAGCATCTTCGCATCCTTGTAATCGATCACGATGCTGGCGTCCGCGCAGAAGCGGCAGACTTTGCGGCGGTGGAAGACACGTTTCTTGCGTTTGACGCCGCCCTCGGGCGGTCGGGATTCCCGGTGGTTGGTGGGTGCGGGCATGGGTTTAAGCCTCCTGCTGGGGGTGCACGGGTTCGGTCGGTTTGGCGGCCTCGGCGGCAGCCGCCGCCGGCTCGATGATGGCGACCGGGGCGGTTTCGGCGGGTTTCTGCGCCTCTGCCTCGGCCTTGGCCATTTCCTCCTTGATGCGCTCCAGATCCGGATGCGAATCGAGAAGTACCGACATGTGCTTGAGCACGCGCTCGTCGAGGCGGAAGAAGCGCTCCATCTCGTCGACGAGCGGGCCCGTGCCGCAGAAATCGAAGCGCACGTAATAGCCGCGCTCCTTCTTCTTTATGGCGTAGGACAGTTTCCGGGAGCCCCAGTCGTCGACGCGGATAAGGAACCCGTTCAACTGGGTCATGATTTCCTTCACTCTCTCGACGACCGGCAGGCGCTGCTCGCCGGAGAGATCCGGATCGATGATGATGAAAGTTTCGTACCTTCGCATGGATCCTCCTCTTGGGTATGAAGCCCCGGGTACCGTGGTCCCGGAGCAAGGATGGACAGGCTTAAGATTTTGAAAAACTGTTCTTAATAGCAATTGACGGCAGCCAGGTCAATAGAATTTTGATTCGGAACCATTATTGAACCCGGACTGAACGACCTTTTCCATATTAATGAGTTCGGCGTCGCTAAGGAAGCCGAAATGGGTGGTTCTTTTCCGGTCGGAAAGGCGACCGTTGTTTTGCAGACATTGTTGAATGAAAAGGTCGATAAGACGATCGGGCATATCCACAATTTCCTGGATGGCTTTTTTGGTTTTGTCGTAACCGGCCAGAAAGCTGAGCTCTTCAACCAGTTCGGTATCGATGGTGATGCGGATAAAATCGAACAGGGCCTCGGCCTGGGCCGTCATGTCGATATAGCGGTACCAGCGACCGCTTTCATTGAGTACGTTCATTTGGCCGCGATCATCCAGGGTGTATTCCAGCAACTGCATCAGCGGCCGTGAGAAGGCTTCCAGGGAACGATCATAGTCAGCCGGGTTTTTCAACATGGCGGCGGACACGGGGAACATGAGCCCTTTAGGGATCATTCCGCGATAGGCAAGAATGTTGTGGATAAGAAACCGGTGGATGCGCCCATTTCCATCTTCAAAGGGGTGCATGAAATTAAATCCATAGGAAATCGTCGCTGCATGAACAACGGCAGCGACATGGCCTTCCGTCATTCGCTCGTGCGACAGCAGCAGACCGGCCATAAGATCGGGAATATCTTCCGGTTTGGGGCAAACGTAATGGATGATGTTTTTTTGATACGAAACGGTTTGTCCCACATAGTTTTGAATCGTGCGATAATCGGAGGCCCTGAATCGTGGATCGATGGTTCGGTTCTGCACTTCGATCAGCAGGGACTTCTCGCAAAAATTCTTATGCTCAGCCAGCTCCAGCAACCCGATGAACTTCTCCGTCCGGGACGCACTGGGTTTGGTATGCTCGATCTCGAATGAAGACTTGGTCTCTTTGGTGTACAGATAGATCAAGGCCCTGCGGAGCAACTCCGGGGGATATGATTTGACCACCTCCTCACAGCGTTTTTGCAGATCGATGTTCTCCATCTCGATAAGCTTTTGCGTACGTCTTACGACCGGACAAAAAGAGCGCCCCCCAAGCAGGTTGTCGATGATTCTTTGACGTTGAGCACGCCGTCCTGTCGCGGCGGTGTAATAGAGATCCGGCTCCAGCAGGTCGACGTAGTTACCCCGGCCAAGGTTTTCCAGCGCAAGTTCCCGCCCGGTCAATAATTCAAACAGGAACCAGATGCGTCTGGCATACTTGCCCGTCGGCTTGGAAGATACGTATGCAAGGATTTCCTCTTCCGCAATGGCCTCGAACAGAGCGGATAAAATTCCGAGATTTACCCCGTCATACTTCAGAGCGAATTCCAGGTGGTCCCCGTCTCTGTCTCCCGGCCAGTAGGACAGCGCGTAGACGGCCGCAACCGGTCCCTTATGAACCGTTGAATGATGTGCGCTCTTTGAGCTTACTGAGGAGGTATGCCAGTTCGGAATGACATTGACCTGGTATTTATCGACCAGAAACGCATATCCTGCCGGTCGATGATCCGGAGCTTCAGGGTTCATGGCCTTCCTTTAAAAAACGGTTTTAATCCTATGAAAATGATTATAATAGGCATTTATGCTGATAAAATAATTATATTTAGCGTTTAAGTCAATAAAACAATTATAAATCGGAGAATTTTTGGCAGGTACACGGTTGATATATGAAAACTTTTTTAATGACCGTTCCCAAATTTTCGCGGTTCCTGGTTGACACATGCACAGGGCGCAGGCAGAATATAAATGAATAAATATGAATAAAGGTGACACATGGCTAAGGATGATGACGTATACACCCTTTTTGTCGAGGCGGCAAAGGCTGAAAACCGTCCCTTGTCGAACCTGATCGAAACGGCGGCGGTCAGCCGCATACGCGAGCAGCAGTTCGTTGACGATGCCGAAATGTCCGAGATCCTGGCAAACGAAAACCTGCTCAAACGGTTGCAGAAAGGCGTTGCCGAAGCAAAGCTCGGAAAGGGACGGTTCGTTGACTGATTTCCGGATTTTTGAAACCGGGCAGGTTCAAAAGGATTTCAGCAGGCTTTTGAAAAACAAGCGTCTTGATGCAATCAGTCCATCGTCATCAGGTACGTCTTGAGATTTACCGACTTTTTCCCTATGCCGATCTTCTTGCGGATGTTATAACGGTGTACCTCGACGGTTCGGCACGAGAGATTCAATAGATCCGCTATTTCCTTGGTTCCCTTTCCCTGCTTGATAAGGTTTGCCACCTGGATTTCCATCGGGGTGAGACATTGATAGACGAAGCTTCTTTTGGTTTTAAGAAGGGAACTCAATTCCTTTAAGCCGTCTCTCAGGTTTCCGAGATATTCATCCTGCGCGGTAGGCAACCCTTGAGCCGGCGAGCCCGGCACGGCGTGTTTGATCAGCATATTGAGCTTGGAGATCATGCATTCTTCCGCTTCATCCAAATCTTTTTCGGGCTTGTTGAGCAGGACCGCAAGGGCATAGTTCAGTTCCATGAACGTCTTGTTCTTGTCATCGAGCTCGGCCTCGCGATTTTTAAGGTTCGCAATGCTCTTCTTGTGAGCCGCGATCTCCGCCGAGAGTCGCTTGTTGACCTTCCGCAGGGCGAAGGTTTTTTTGTACACGGTTTTTTCCAGATCTTGCCGATTGGCGCTCAGCTCCTTTGTCAGTTGCCCGTTTTCGATGCATCGCATCATGATATCGGCTGCCGTCTGCAGGATCAGGGCATCCTCGGAAGCCCAGGGTTTAGATCCGTTATAGCACTCGAGGCCTATAAACCCATAAAACGCCTCCTTGCTGAACAGAGGTATTATAAGGCAGGCGCGCACCCCGATTTCTTCAAGCAGCTCCCGCTCGCGGTTCGCCGGCATTAAGCTCACGTCGTTGATTCTGAGGACGTCGCCTTTCAGGAGCCGGCTGATGGCCCAGGAGAGCGATTCAATAGGGATGTCCTGCAGATTCGGTTTCTTGGGAGTCTGCCCTTCGGCCAACCACTCGTAAGTGTTGCTCAGGGTCTTTTTCCCGTGGTTGAACTCCCAAAGAAAAGAGCCGCCAACCCCCATGCGGGTCCCCAACATCTGCAGGCAGTGTTCGATGAAGGCAGAGGTGTCTTCAATGGCGTTTGCGTTCGTAGACAAATCCTTGAGCATTTTTTCCAGGGAAATCCTCCTGCTCAAGGCTTTCTCGCGCCGATAGTGGCTGTCCTCGATGGCCGCGAGACTTGCCAGTAAAGCGATCAGCCATTGGTCTTGTTCGCTGAATTTGCGGCTGTGCGTGTGGAGAGCCACGAGCGCCCCGGTGTTTTGCCCGTTAACGCTGACCGGGTAGCCGAGAAATGATTTGAAACCCGTCCTGGTGAAATTGGTGGCGGTAACGTTATCGCCGTTTTCGGTGGGACCGAATTCGCAGACCGCTTCGGCCTCTTTGCCTGCAATGATCTCACTGCATATCCTGCGGACCGCTTCGCGTATCGTGGAGGGGCGCGCCGGAAGTTTGTGAGCGGCGCGAAAGTGAAGATCGCCGGTGGCGGATTCGATGCAGCCATACGCCGCGCTGTCGCATTTCAGCAACTCGGAGGTCTTGCAGACTATTATATTGATGTTCTTTTTGGGGTTGGGCCCCAGTTCGGCGAGAAGGGAACGTGTCGTGAGGGCAAGGGCTTCTATCAAGAACCGGCCTCGTTTGTGGACACGGTTGACTTACATCCAACAGGCTGTTGAAAAACGAGCATCAGGCCGTCAGCCAAGGCGCACGGCGTTTTGGAAAGCGCAGCATATTCAAGAATATGTGAGCATTTACAAAAGCTGTGCAACGCCGGTTCCCGGCTTGAGGCGCGGTTTTTCAGCAGCCTGGTAAATGCTTTGTTTACCCGAATCACTCAACCAAGCTGGTAAACATAACTATTTCAAGTTGAATGCTTCCTACCGTAGAAATTAAGTCTTAACAATACGGAATAATTGGCTATGGATTGGGTATAAACCTTACCCGATATTTATGCGGGGGACTATGTTCCGTGTAGAGGCAAGATGACTTCGGAGGTTGGTTTTGCTGTGTTGGAGGCCAAGTTTTTTTCTAATGCTTCTGCGGTGGGACTCGATGGTCCGGCATGATAGCGAAAGAATCTCGGATATTTGTTTGGAGGTTTTGCCCTGGCTTATAAGTCCCGCCACCTGAAATTCACTGGATGTCAACTTCCGCTGCAGGTCGGAAAGCGAGGAAACATCCGGGGAAGTGATCAGCTCAAAGGCCTCCTCGAGAAGTTGAAGGTAGGCGGCCTGCCGTCCGGTAAGGCGTGCAAGTTTCAATTTCTCTAAATGGGGGAAGGCCAACTGGCGGATGGTGGCCGCTAGTTTTATGGTATTCTCCTCGCATTCTTCACGGCTCTTGCGCAGAATTACCCTGAGGGTACTGTTGATTTCAGCCAATTCCTCGGTTTTTTCCCTGAGTTCGTCTTCCACGGCATAGCGTGCCGAAATCTCGTGACGCAGGCTTTCATTCAGTTCCTCAAGGGCAGCGGTACGGCTTCGAACCCTTTCTTCCAGATCCTGATTGGCCTTGAATAGTCTTTCCTTTAAAACCTTATGGTCATGGATGTCGATGTGAATGCCGATGGCCCGGGCGGCCCTGCCGTTCGCATCCCGCTCGGACACCTTGCCGATATCCTGGATCCAGCGCCAGCTCGCGTCCTTGCACTTGAGCCGGTATTCCGCCACGAAGGTCGGCAGGTTTTCCGTCAGAGCCTTGTTTAATACCCGTATGGCGGCTCCCATATCATCCGGGAAGACCAATTCCTTCCACCTCTCGATGGAAAGCGGAAATTCCTGGGGTGAATAGCCGAGCATGGTGTAATAGATGTCGTTGCAGACGACGGCGCCGCTTTTTATATCCCACTCCCACCATCCGACGGTGGCACCCTCGGTGGCCATTCTGAGGCGTTCCTCACTCAGCTCGAGCGCTTCCTCGGCCTTGCGCAGCTCGCTTATGTCCGAGACGGTCGATAGCAGGCACTTTTTCCCCTCGAATTCGATGCGGCTGGCGCAAAGCAACCCCCACCGGATTTCGCCGGATTTCCGGCAAAGCCTGAACTTATAATTGTTGACCGATCCCTTTTCAGCCAGCAGATGCCTTATGGTCTGGCTGTCCTCGGGGTCGCAATAGAAACCCAATTCAAGAGCCGTGCGACCGATGAGTTCTTCCCGGCTGTACCCGGTAAGATAGGACTCGGCCGGGTTTGCCTCCAGATACCGGCCCTCGTCGAGAGTGGTAATGGCAAGGCCTTGGGGGCTTGCTTCAAACATTTTGGAAAACTTGTTCTCCGACCGCTCCAGCGCGATTTCCGCAAGCTTGCGCTCCGTAATGTCAATGCAGGCGCCGATTCTGCGGTACGGTATCCTGCCTGAAGATGTGTCACGAAAGTACGTGCATCCCTGCCATACGATCCACCTTACTTCCCCGTTTGGCCTGACAATGCGGTGCTCGGAGAAAAAGAGGCCGTTTCCTTTCGGGTCCAGTGCCCGGTGATGAATTCCAAGGACACGGGCGCGGTCCGCCGGGTGGACGATTTTCCAGCCCTCTTCGCTGGTTTTTATGGTTCCGGGGGAGAGTCCGATGATGTCGTATAATTCCGGTGACCATTGGGTTTTGCCGGTTTCCATGTCGGTGGCATGGATGCCGATGTGGGCCGTTTCGACGGCAATACGCAGCCTCTCCTCGTTATTCTGCAGCGCGGCTTCCAATTTCATGCGCTCGGTGATGTCGACAATGACCCCGCGCAGCCCGACGATGCGTCCGTTCCGGACGATCGGGCGTGAGTGGGAGAGGAGCGAGACTTTGCGGCCGTCTTTGAAGATCGCGGTGTACTCGTTGGCGCTGATTGGTTCGCCTGCCAGCACCCGGGCGATATTTTGCCGCGCGCGTACGCGGTCTTCGGGCGTCAGCAATTCAAGCGGATAAAAACCGCGCGCGGTGTCTTCGGGGGTGATGCCTAACTGTTCGTAGCCGTTGTGGTTCAGGAACAGGATCCTGCCGTCCGGGTCCATTTCAAAAACGATCTCCGGCAGCATGTCCAGCATTTCCCGGAATCGCGATTCTTCCTTTGTCGGATGCATATTCAAGATAGCTTCCAAATGGGAAAGGGAATCGACAGCAAGTAGGTACAAGTCCCTGCTTTGTTCGTCAAGAAGTATTTGAAGCCATCTCAAAAATAGCAGATCACAGCCGAGGGCAAGGCGCAGGCCGATTCGAAAGCGCAGCAACCACGGCAGGTTGTGAGCATTTCAAGAGGCCTGCAACACCGCCATCGGGCGTCAGACGGGGTTATGAAACCCCTTCTATGCGTCCGGCGGGCTATCCCGAATGGAAAGAAGCCGGCGAAGTGTCAAGGCTGTTGGGAAGCGATAAAGGGCGGGAAAAAGCCGGGTCCAGGGAACCCGGCTGGGAGCAGCTCCGAAAACAAAAAGACGAGCTATTGGGTTAAGCGTCTGCGGATTAAGAGCATGCCCAGAATCCCGGAGCTAAGAAGCCAAAGTGCTCCCGGGATGGGCACGGGCGATTGGGCTAGCAAAATAGATCGCGGGCGCCCGCCGGTGTTTTCGCCGGTCCAGGTGAATTGTTCCCAGATAACGAGCCAGTTGCCTGGGCTGAGGGCGTTTTGGAAAGTGAAGTTTATAGCGTTGCCGTCTTCCGATATGTCGCCGGCAACAAAAAGTGATCCGAGGCCGCCAAGCGGGGGTTTACCCTGTTTCAGTCCATCGGGTCCGAACACGTAGGCGCTACCCCGGCTCCAGTCCCACCCGGCTGAGAGAAACCGCTCGTTCCAGCCGTTCCAGGAGACGCCTGATCCAACTCTAAGAATCTCTACAAGGTTCAGCGGGGATTCCAGGCCGGCCCAGCGGGGCAGGCGAAGTTCTTTTGTCCAGAATCCCGCCTCGGGGTCCATTTCGACCTCGGCCGGGCCCACCCACCAGCCCGAGAGAAGAGGATTGTAGGTGTGGGATGAATGGGTTCCTTCAAAATCCCCCGGCCCTGCGGTAACCACATAAGCCGATGCGGCGGATGCGGTAAGCAGTAGCGCGATCAAAATGAATGGAGATAAGATCGATCTTCTATTCGATGGGCTCACGGGTCTCAGTCTCCTCGTTCTGTTTGACATCGATTGCAGTCATTCGGCATCGGCACTATCACAACGCAAATTCTGTGCCCCATGTCGGAAGAAATCCGTAATTTATCGCAAACCATCCCTCCTAATTTTTTAACAAGCTGTAATTATATAAGAAATTATGGTTCAATCATCGGAATTTGTGGCACGAAATTTCTGTGCACCGACATTACGAGTAAGTGCGAAGTCAAATTCTTGACAATTAGACGGCCATGCATGGAAGAGAGGCGAAACGGAAGGCCGAAAATTTTCGGGTTGGGGGGGAATGTGAGGAGAAGGGAAGAGAACTTTAATCTGAAAACTTCACACCGGATTTTAGAGAAAAAATAGCAGGACCTGGGGACCTGCTATTTTCCGGAACCAAAATAAATTTTCACCGGCGGAAAGAGAATTGCCCCTGCCTTATCGAAGCTTAATCGCTCTGCGCAAACCGAGCAGAGTTATCATGCCGGATCCGAGAAGGAATATCGCCGGCGGGACGGGGACCTGTGATACGTTGTTGAGGGTGTATGAGGCGGTAAGCGGTTCCGCGAATTGAAAGCCGCCGTAAACGAAGGCTATTTTCAGGCCGCCGTATAGTTCGTCGAAAAACCGGTTCAGTTTCAAATCGATGGTCCACTCGCTTTGACGCGGGTTCATGATCCCTATGAACGACCAGTTGCTCTTGTGGTAATCATAAACATATCCCCACACCGATTCGCCCATCAAATCGAAAAACTTGGTATCCTGCGTGATCGTTAGGTACCCTGTGGTGTCGGCGGTGCGCAGATATGAGGCATCCAGGCTTGGCAGGGTCGTCTGATACCATAACAGGTTTGTTCGTTCGAAGGTGGACTCTGCGCTCGTAATATTCACCAGAGCGGCTTCGGTGGTCGAGCATAAGAGATGAAAAATCAGGCTGATCAATAAAAAACCCGGCAAGCACCTTATTCTGAACATTTTTTTGCGCTCCTCACCCATTCAATAGACAGTGGAAACCCCGAGCTAACTATCCCCATAAGCTTCCGGGCTGCGAGCCTCATAGACCGCGGGACGATTTTTGTATTCATGCAAGCGGCTTTATGACTTCCGACGTCTCCTGATCACCACGAGCCCGATCAAACCGGTGCCCAGCAATAGCGCTGCTGCGGGAATGGGTACGGGGTTGGCGTTAGTCGTGACTTGCATGCCCGTGGCGGTGGATGTTAAAAGGTGGCCGCCATTTGTATCGCTTAGTAAGTAAGTTGGAGATGTGCCACCAGTGGCATTCTCGAAGTAAAAACCGAATCGAATGTCACCTATTAAGTTGAGAGTATGAGGTCCGGATGAATTGTATACTGTCGCTGTGTAATTACTGCCACCAGATGGAGTAAAGATGATAGTCGCGGAGGAAATATTACCGTCAGCGATTGCCTTTACGCTATTTGCAATGTTCCCCCAATCATAGATATAGAGCGAGCCTCCCAAACTTTGTTCCGTAATATCGACGGTAAAAGCATAACTGCCTGTGGGCTCCCATGCTCCGCCGTACGTTATTGATGCCAGTGACGTTGTAGGGAAGGCGGCCACAGCCAAGCCCGCGATGATGCAAATCATTGATAAGAAACCTGCACTCTTCGAAGCTCTTTTCATGACCTTTTCCTCCTCCGGTTTTCTTTTGTAGGTTCTGTCAGGGTTCGTTAATGTTTGCAGTTAGCCTTAGCCTGGATAATTTTTCAGCTTTGCACCGTTACACCCATGTGCGCGGTGGTGCGTAATCCGTACCCCTCGTGTTCGTGTTTTCTCTTTTCGACTGAACAAAACGAAAAACCACACGTTCGTGCTCTGCGGGTGCTGCGCTCCTCAACGCAGCAGTCGCTTTCGGCCACAGGGACGAACCGGATTTCTTTCGGTTCGCAAAGGCGGGGTTTCTGAAATTCTCAAAGCTTTTCTGGCTTGCGTGAAAAAATGATAGAATGAATGAGGAAAAATGACAATATGAATAATTACTTAAAAATTGCTTAAGGGAGTGCGGCGCGGACTTTTTATGATGATGGTAGGTGATCATTGCTGCCGGTCAAGCTCCTTGAGGTGGAGATATCCCTATCGATCGTGGCGTCGCTGATCGAATCGCCGGAATGAAGCAATCATTTTCACGGTGAAGACAATGCAATGGTGAAATTTAGGGTTTTAGGTCGGGGCAATCTACTGCAATAAACATGCTAACAAGCGGATTTCAAAGAAAATTATTGATATTATGTGAATATTCGATAGGTTATAACAAAAGTCCGCCTTGGCTCGTTTTCCAGTTATTAAAGAATTCGCCATGTCAATACATGAAATCCTGTATTTTATTCCCGCGCAATGTGTATTGGTTTATTTAAGTAAAATATAAGTGGTTAACTATAAGTATCTAAAATTGTGTTAAATTATTTATACAAATATAGAATGGAATCAGTTCGTTATACGGTGAATCATGTATTTTCTCCCTGCCGACGATTTTCTCCGAAACCCAGCTTCTCAGAAGACTTCCCGAAAAGGGCCGCTTCTGAACGAACTGCGATGTGCCTAGATCTCTTCCGTTTCGGACCACGCCTTGGATTTTCTTCTGTTAATCGACCAATGATCTGAAAACATAATTAAAAATCTAATGCCGTGCGTCGGTCTGGTTCTTGGATGGGGAGAAAAATATAAGTAGTAAATTAGTAGTAAATAAAAAACTTTTCCGCCGATCCAAGGAATTTCACGGATCGGGTCAAAACCGATTTATCAATTATTATAGATGGTTAAACAATAGACGGTTTGGAATGCTTTTTGCTGTAGGCAAGAAAGGACGATCCGGCACCTTTGACTATAGTATCTGATTTTGATAGTCTTAAGAACAAATATAGTT
>JACRCN010000084.1 GCA_016219005.1 Deltaproteobacteria bacterium | reverse complement strand
GCCCGACCATGGCATCAGGGCGATTCGATGATCCAGCAGTGGGTCTGGAAACTTGGGCACGATGTTCACATCATGAAGACGGGATCCACGTCGACCACCACCCGCACCCGGCGACTGTTGAAGCTGCCCGGGTGCTCGGCCAAGAGTCTCTCCACAAACCGGTGCAGCGGCCCGGTGTCGGGCGATTTCAGCAGGATCTGCCAACGGTGAAATCCGGCGATTCGCGCCAGAGCGGCCGCGGCCGGCCCCAGGACGGTGACGGCCCGCGTAAATCCCGGGTCCGCCGCCTGCAGCGCCCGGCATTGCCGACCCAGGCTTTCGGCCCCCGCCTTTGCCTGGCGGGGATCCCGTGCGGAGATACGCAGCTGGACCAGCCGCGTAACGGGCGGGTAGCCGAGCGCCCGGCGGAACTCGATCTCCTGCCCGTAAAAGGCTTCGTAATCCTGGTCCCGGGCCGTGCGGATGCTGAAATGCTCGGGGTTGTAAGTCTGCAGGATCACCCGACCCGGTTGCTCGCCGCGGCCGGCGCGGCCAGCCACCTGCGCCAGCAGCTGAAAGGTGTGCTCCCCCGCCCGGAAGTCCGGAAAGCTCAGGGACAGGTCGGCGCACAGGATCCCCACCAGGGTGATGCCCGGAAAGTCGTGGCCCTTGGCGACCATCTGAGTGCCCACCAGGATGTCTATCTCGCCCGCGCGCAGGCGCTTCAGGATCCCGACAATGGCGCCTTTGCGCTGGGTCGTGTCGCGGTCCATCCGCGCGATGCGGGCCTGCGGGAAAAGGGCCCGCACCGCCTCCTCCACTTTTTCGGTGCCCAGCCCCAGACGCTTGATCTTGTCGGACCCGCAGGTCTCGCAGGCCGCCGTCGCCGGCCGGCTGTAGCCGCAGTAGTGGCACTGATAGGCGTTGGCCGACTGGTGCAGAGTGAGAGAGATGTCGCAGTTCCGGCAGCGCAGCGGGCTGCCGCAGGCAGCACAGACGGGGAAGCTGGCAAATCCCCGCCGGTTGAGGAACAGCAGGGCCTGCTCGCCGCGGCTGAGTGTCTCGTCCATGGCCTGCCTCAGTTCGCCGCTGATGAACCGCCCCGGGCCGCGCAGGTCCTTGCATTGCCGCAGATCCACCACCCGGATCCCGGGCAGCGGGCGCGCCTCGACCCGGCAGGTCAGTTTGAGCTCGGTGTATTTCCCGATCCGGACGTTGAAGGCGGACTGAAGCGAAGGGGTGGCGGAGCCCAGCAGCGCCGGGCAGACGCTCTGCCGGGCCCGGACCACGGCCAGGTCCCGCGCGCTGTAGTGCAGCCCACCCTCCTGCTTGTAGGACGCATCGTGCTCCTCGTCGACGATGATGAGGCCGATATCGGCCAACGGCGCGAAGACCGCCGAGCGCGCACCGATGGCGATACGGGCCTCTCCCTGCAGGATGCGGCTCCACTGGTCGTAACGCTCGCCCTCGGAAAGTCCGCTGTGAAGCACGGCGACGCAATCCCCGAAGCGCGCGCGAAAGAATCGTTCGATCTGGGTGATCAGGGCGATTTCCGGGACGAGCACCAACACGGAGCGGCCCGCCTGCATGACGCAGGCCGCCGCCTGCAGGTAGACCTCGGTCTTGCCGCTACCCGTCACGCCGTTGAGTAGAAAGGCGTGAAAGCCCTTCCCCAGGGCGGCAGCGACGGCCGCACCCACTGTCTCCTGTTCCGCAGTGAGCCGGGGCGCCACATCGGGAACGATGGGCTCGCCGAACGGGTCCCGGTAAATCCGGCGGGAATAGACCTCGACATGCCCGGACTGCTCCAGGGCGCGCAGGTGCGCTGCGGCGCGCGGGACTCGGTCGTTCAGCTCCCGGACCGCCAGATCGCCGGCATCTGCGAGCGCATCGAGAATGCGCCTTTTCTGCGCGGACAGCCTCTGTTTTTCGTGTTCGCCGTCCCGCGCGCGCACGCGGTATTGCTTGAGGATTTTCGCCCTGCCGCCCCGCAGCCCGGCCTCACGCGAAACCCACCCACGGCGCACGAGAGACGACACGACCGCTTCGGAAAAATCCCGCCCGAGTCGCGCGTGCAGCGCGCGGGTACGCAGGCCGTCCCCGGCAAGCACCTCCAGGACACGCCGTTCCCGTGTACTCGCCGTGGCATCCCCCATGGCGGCCCGGCCAGCCGCCGTTGCGGAGAAAACGGCCGACTCGGATACGGTCAAGCCGCTGGGCAGCGCGGTCTCAATGACCTGGCCGATAGGGTGCTTGTAATAATCAGCCGTCCATCGCAGAAAAGGGATCATGGCGCCGGGGAAAACCGGGCGCTCATCCAGCACATCCATGATGAGCTTGATGTCCGCCCGGTCGCTCGGAGGCGCCGGTCCCAGCACGTAGCCGGTCGCACGGCGGCGTCCGAAGGGCACCAGGACACGCGTGCCGGTCGAGGCCAGCCGGGCCAGATCCTCCGGCACACAATAGGTGAACGTACCGTGCACCGGCATGGCAACGGCCACTTCTATGGCGATTTCTCTGGACGGCGGCATCGCTCTCCACCCCCGGCACACGCCCCACCGGTGCAGCGCCCATATCCGACAACGCGTTGAAATTGATGAAAATATTTAAAATATTTGAAATTCTTGCCTATTTTGAGGTATAATACTATCAACTTTGGATGTGTTCAACCTGTTCCGCAAACACGCGGTTGGTTTTGTGCTTCCGACCTTGACCCGGCGCGTGACAGGTAAAATGTTTTCCTTATGTGATGGAACAGACGACGGCCACGCCCTGTCACCGTTTAAGGCACTACACAGGTGACGATCCCAGACGCTTGGCGTCTGGAAACAAGGAGGATGTTATGCTCGGATTCAGGAAAATCGTGATGGTGGTGCTTTTGATCGCGGCGCTTTCGATCGGACCCCTGGGTTCGGCCGCATTTGCGGCTGAATATCTGGAGCGCGAGAGTCCCACCGGCGGGATGATGATGTGGGACGGCCTGATCATGCGGCCGATCGGCGTCGTTGGCACGGCGCTGGGCTCCGTGGTTTGGCTCGTGAGCTACCCCTTCGCGTATTGGGGCGGCAACACGGATGAATCCACTCAGGCGCTCGTCGCGGCCCCTTTCGAATGGACGTTTGAACGGCCGCTGGGCCAGTTTTAACGTCCGCCGGCCTCGCCCTTCTCCGCGCGCCACCCGGGGTCATCGCCTGCGAGCAGGTTGACAGGGTGTTGAAAAACCGCGCCTAAGGCAGCGATTAGGCGTTTGGCGGCTTTTTTAATGCGTGCCTTTCGCTGTGCTGCGCATTTCAAAACGCCGTACGCCTTGGCTGACGGCCTGATGCTGGCTTTTGAACACCCTGTTAGACCCTGGCTTTGATAAGCCCGGCCTGCGGACATTTCGAGACCAGGCGGCTCTGCGGGGAGGGGTGTTCCAAACCTTCCCCATGCCTGCCGGGAGCAGCCGTATCCGGAGTGCCGCGTGATCAAATTCGGTGACAGCACGACAACAGCGATCCTGATGGTGATGCGGTTCGCCGGACAGGCGACCGGCACCGAGCCCACTCAGCAGGAGATCGCCGCCGTCCTGAAATCGTACTTCACCATAGACGAGGTCACCAACCAGTTGAACTACCTGCGCCATCGGCCGCAGGATGACGAAGAGGCTTCTGCGTCTTTCGCCGCCCCGCGCCTGACCCTGAGAATCAACCTGACCGGCGCCTCCCACCGCAACAGCCTGGCTCGCGCCGGCTATTTCATCGAAGCCATCGGGGAAGGCCTCGAGGCCATCCGCAAACACGCTCGGGCGGTCCTCGGCACGGAACCCAGTGATGAGGAAATCACGCGCAGCCTCATGAGCAGCTTCATTCTGAGCGAGCTCAAAAACCAGATCGTTTACGCGCGCAGGCACCCCCGCCGATCGGCGACATAGAGGCGCTCAAGGCTCCGGCCATCGGCCGGCCCGCATACGGGCAGCGTCCGAAGGGCGGCGGCAGATGATCGGCCGGAGCAATAATTCTGGCAGGGTCCTTCCCCTTCCGCCGTTGATCCTTATATTCAAACATTTTAAAACCCTGCACCGTGCGCACCCGCACCCGCAACCCAATGAATAGGGAGGCCTGCCATGACATCCGTACAAAAGGTTTTCAAGCCTGTGTGGATCGCCAGCGTCTTTGCCCTGTTGGCTTTCGGCTGCTCCGGCCTGCAGCAAACCAATTCAACTTCATCCCGGGATCGCTTGGCCGATGCCTGCGGAATCAAGAATTTCAACCAGGTGGAGGAACTGCGCTACACCTTCAACGTGAAGGTCGGCGACAAGGTCACCAGCCGCAGTTGGTCCTGGGAGCCGAAAAAGGACCGCGTCACGTTCAAGGGAACCGCCGAGCAGGGGGGGACCGTCAGCTATGAGCGCTCCTCCCTGACCGGCCAGCCGACCGAGCAGGTCAAAAAAATCGATCCCGGGTTCGTCAACGACAATTACTGGCTGATCTTTCCCCTGCGCCTCTACTGGGACCAGTCGGCAAAGGTCACCACGGACGAGGCGGCGGCGAACTTGCCCATCGGCACCGGCAAAGCCCGTCGCGTCGTCGTCAGCTACCCGACGACCGAGGGCTACACCCCGGGCGATGTCTACGAGCTCTTTGTCAACGATTCCGACCGGATTGTGCAGTGGGTCTACCACAAGGGCGGCGACCCCAAGCCGACGCGGATCACCACCTGGGAGGATTACCGCAAGGTCGGGCCGCTGAAGCTTTCCATGAACCACCAGGGCCCGGATGCCAGCTTTCGCGTGTGGTTCACCGACGTGGCCGTTCGGCTATCGATCTCCCCGGCGAGTTGGACAGAAAGTCAGCCTTTTGAGTGAAGCCCTGCCCGGTTCTATTTCCCGGGGCCGCCTCTGCTTGCCGGCCGAATCCGTTGGGTCCCGGTCTGAGTAGCCGGGAAAAACTCTATCGAGCCGGGTGGCTCGAAGGGTCGAAGATGCGCGGGCGCGATGTCCCCAGCAAAAAATGAAGAGGTGCCGATGATCACCCACGTGGTCCTGATGAAATTCAAACCCGGAGTCGGAGATGCGGAGATCCGCGAGCTCGAGCAACGCCTTGATGAGCTTCCGAACAAGATCATGGACATCAAGATGTACGAGTTCGGCCGGGACGTCGTCCGTTCGGAGCGCTCCTACGATTTCAGCCTGGTGTCTCTCTTCGCCAATCTCCCGGCGCTGGAGCGTTACCAGAAGCATCCGGACCACCTGCCGGTGGCGGAGAAGATCAAGGCCATGTGCGACAGCCTGATCACCGCCGATTTTTACGGATCGGATTCCGCTGCCACGGAAGCAGGCACTCCGGAATGGGAGCGGGACCCTTTTGAGCGGCTCAAGCCCTGAATCGCCAGGACAATTCGATGGAAGCTCGAGGCAGTACCGACCGTGCCGGCGGCGCTGCGCTCGTTGGCAACGGCCGGCCCCCCGCCGACCGGGGAGGGTATCGATTGAAAGAAGGACTCGCGCTGATTTTGCTGGCGCTGACAGCCGCCGGCTGTTTTGCCGCGTCCGGGCAAGACTCCGCCGCAAAAATGGACTGGGTCAAAAATTACCCCGACGGGCTGCGCCTGGCCAGGGAATCGGGGAAACCTGCCATGGTCTATTTCACGGCCGATTGGTGTGGGCCGTGTGTGGAGCTTAAAAAATACGTTTGGTCGGACAAGCGGGTCATCGAGGCTTCGAAACAGCTGATAAACATCTACGTGGATGTGGACCAAGACACGGACACCCTGGCCGCGTACAAGGTGCGGGGCATTCCCGCAGTCTTCTTCCTCTCCCCCGCGGGCGAGATGGTCATGAAACTTGCGGGAGACCACAGCCCAGCGAACTTTGCGAAGCAGATGAATTCGCTGGCGGCGAAGTACCCCAAGGGCAAATAACGAGGGGCGCGGGCTGCGCCGACGCTACCGCCCATCAACCCTGCCGGCTGGGTCCGGGTTCTCGAAAAAATCGACCCGCCGCCGGAAAAACCGCCCGATTGCACATCCCAACCCGTGCGCATCTGCGCGCCGCTCCCGGTTTCCTCGTTCCATCGCGCTTGCTGCCCCATCCGGTTCCCTTCGCCGGGGCCCAGTGCCGCACGCGGCTCGCTCGATTGATCACCTCGCAATCTGTGGGAGCGGCATCTGGCCGCGATAGTATCGTGGCGGGAAGCCACTCCCACAAGGGGGCCACATCCTTACCGATCGGTCGGCGCGACGCGCCGTAACCTGCTTTTTATGACGTCTTCAAATTTGATGTTGAGGTTTTCGCCCCATTGTAATATCATAAATTTTAAGTAAATTCGGCACTTCATGGGTGTCTGCCGCCGGAGCGGGCCCCCCGCGACGACCTGGCATTCCGATTGGAACGGATACACGGCGGTCATCCCCAGCAGAGCGGGCGTGTTTCTCATCATATGAGCACAATCGAGAATTTCGACCTCCAGAGCCATGTAAACGCCTCCGTCGTAGAGACGTTCGCTACCATGATGACACTGGACATCAAGCCGGTCGACGTGGAGCCGCCGCCGGGAAGCGGTGTTCCGCGCATGGTGGGTACCCTCAATTTCGCCGGCAACGTCAGCGGCATTTTCAACGTCCAGACGACCATCGATTTCGGGCGCCTGATGGCATCCGGCCTGCTCGGAATGGCACCCGAGGAGGTAAACCCCGCCAGCGACATCCGGGACCTGCTCGCCGAAATAACCAACATCATTGGCGGCAACCTCAAATCCGCCCTCAATGACGCGGGCCATGCCTGTATACTCTCGACACCCTCCATCACCTACGGCACCGACTTCACCATCAAATCTCTGAGCATGGACCGCTTCGCGCGGTTCGCCTTCCAGCATGCCGAGCACGCGCTGATCGTTGAGGTTGGGCTGAAATCGGTAGCGGGCGCCGACGGCGGTATCGATCTGAGCTCGCCGGACGCGATGAGCCGCCTGCCGGATGTGGACATCGAAAAACTCAATGCCCTGGATTACAAGACCCGACTCTCAGAGGCGGCGGCGAACGTGTTTGACACCATGCTGTCGCTCAAACTGGAGTCCATGGAGGCCGTGGCATCAGCCAGCCTCACCGGAATCCGTGACGTGTCCTCGGTGTGTTTTGCCGGCGATGCCAACGGCATCGTCAGCGTGCATGTCCCCGAGGACCTGGCGCGCATCATGGCGGCAAACATGCTGGGCATGGAGCCGGAGGAGATCGAAGGGCATGCCGAGATCGAAGACCTTCTCGGCGAGCTCGGCAACATCGTCGGCGGCAACCTCAAATCCGCCCTGACGGACGCCGGACTGCGCTGCGCCCTCTCCACACCGTCCTTCACCACCGGGACGGACTTCATGATCGAATCGCTCAATCTCGAACGGTACGAACGCTACGCGTTCCAGTGCGAAGGCCGGACAGTGTTCGTGGAGATGGGCATCAAGATCTCCGACCTGGTGAAAAGCGCCGTCCAGGCGGGCAAGGGCATCCACTACGAGGTCGTGGACGCCCAAGGCGATGGCGGCGAAGAACCGCAGGCCCAGCCGAAAAAAACCGCCTCGGCCGCAACGTCGCAGGCCCCTGCGGGGGCCAAGCGGCCGATACCCTCCGCCGCATCCCGCCCCGCCGCGCAACCTCCGCCGTCCCCGGCCGCACCAGCCACGGCCGAGCCCGCCCCCGCGCTGGAGGATTTCGGCCTCGAAATCCTGCTCGACATCCCGGTGGATCTCACGGTGGAGCTGGGCCGCACCAAGATCGCGATCCAGGATCTTCTGCGGCTCGGCCCCGGGGCGCCGGTCAAGCTCGCCAAGCTCGAGGGCGAGCCAGTCGATATCCTGGCCAACGACGTCCTGATCGCCCGCGGCGAAGTGGTGGTCCGCAGCGAGAAATACGGCATCCGCATCACCGAAATTACGAGCCGGATGGACCGGTTGAAGGGGCTGCGCTAAAAAGCCGCTTCTATCAAGATGTCGAAAAACAAGCTTCAGGCCGTCCGCCAAGACGTGCGGCGTTTTGAAAAGCGCAGCCTATTCGGCGATAGGTGAACATTTACAAACGCCGCACCAAGTCGGTTCACGGCCTCAGGCGCGGTTTTTCAACACCCTGCCGGTGGCTTTTTACCCGCTCGACCGCCTCGCACCATCCCCGGAACATGCGCTCACGATCTTCGTCGCACATTTGCGGGCGAAAGACCTTCTCCGTCTGCCGCAGCGCGGCAATGTCGTCGGCTGAATCCCAGAATCCGACGCCGAGTCCCGCCAGGAACGCGGCCCCCATCGCAGTTGACTCCAGGGTGTTGGCACGGTTAACCGGGCAGCCGAGGAGATCGGCCTGGAACTGCATGAGGAAATCGTTCCGGCACGCCCCGCCGTCCACCCGCAGCTCGCTCAGGGCAATGCCGGCAGCGTCTGCCAGTGCGCCCACGAGGTCCCGGGTCTGGTAGGCGATGCTTTCCAGGGCTGCCCGCACGATGTGCGCACGCGTGGTACCGCGCGTTATCCCCAGAATCGCGCCGCGGGCGTACATGTCCCAGTGGGGCGCCCCGAGCCCCGCAAACGCGGGTACCAGGTAAACCCCCTGGGTGTCGGGAACGCTCTGCGCCAGCATTTGGGTCTCATCGGCTTTCTGGATCAGACCCAACCCGTCCCGCAGCCACTGCACCACAGCCCCGGCGATGAACACCGAGCCCTCCAGCGCATAGCAGGGCCGTCCGCCGCGGTCGCAGGCCAGCGTCAGGAGCAGGCCCGGACCGGGGTCGGGCCGCTGCCGGCCGGCGTTGACCAGCAGGAAACCCCCGGTCCCGTATGTGTTCTTCGCCTGGCCCGCCTCGAAGCAAGCCTGCCCGAAGAGAGCGGCCTGCTGGTCGCCGGCGACTCCGGCGATGGGGATTTCGGCTCCCACCACGGCTGCGTCGGTGTGTCCGGCCACATGCGCCGACGGCATCACCTCGGGCAACACGGCCGCCGGCACGTCCAGGTACTGCAGCAGGTCAGGGTCCCAGATGCGGTCGTGAATGTTGAACATCAGCGTGCGCGAGGCGTTGGTGTAATCGGTCACGTGCAGCCGGCCGTTGGTCAGGCGGGCGATGAGCCAGGCGTCGATGGTCCCGAAGGCGATCTCGCCGAACCTCGCCCGCGCCCGCAGACCCGGGACTTCATCCAGCATCCATTTGATCTTCGTACCCGAAAAATAGGCATCCAGAAGCAACCCGGTCCGTTCCCGGAAGGCTCCCGCCAGACCCTCGGCCTTGAGCTTTTCGCATATGCCGGCGGAACGCCGGCATTGCCAGACGATGGCGTTGTGCACGGGCGCGAGGGTCCTGCGGTCCCACAGCACGGTGGATTCCCTCTGGTTGGTGATGCCCAGGGCCGCGATGCGGTCCGCGGTGAGCGCGGCCGTCGCCAGCGCCCGGCTCATGACGGTCCGCACCGTACCCCAGATAACCTCGGCGTCATGCTCGACCCAGCCCGGCCGCGGATATATCTGGGGAAGCTCGGCGTAGGCGTTCGCCACGATGCGCCCGGCCGGGTTGACGATCAAAACGCGTGTGCCGGTGGTCCCCTGGTCGATGGCCATGATGAACCGCTCCATCTTCAACCTCCTGCCCGTTGGTAGTGAGTGAAATTCAGCCCGCAAACACGGACGGGGAGCGACCCATTCATCCGCAGGGTGAATATAGAATCACGCCAGCGGCAGGGTCAAGACAAACCATCGAATCATCAGTGCCGTGGATCGCTTAACCCTTGACACGTCAAGCGCTCTGCCGGTATAGCTCAGGCCGAATTGCACCTCACTTCACCTTTTGAAATACAGGAGGCCCTATGGCAGAAAATCGACTGCTCTACCTGTCGCAAGCGGATGTGGTTGCCGTGGGTATTTCCATGTCCGAGATTATCGCGGCCATCGAGACCGCGTTCTGCGCCAAGAGCGCGGGCCGCACCGAGATGCCGCCCAAGCCGGGCGTCCACCCCGGCGGCGGTGACAACTTCATCCATGCCATGCCGGCCTACATCCAGGACCTGAAGTCCGCTGGCGTCAAATGGGTGAGCGGGTATCCCGAAAACCCCAAACGGGGGCTGCCCTACATCACCGGGCTTTTGATTTACAACGACGTCGAGAGCGGGCTGCCGCTGGCCGTCATGGACTGCGTGTGGATCACCGCCAAGCGCACGGGGGCCGCCAGCGCCGTCGCCGCCCGCCGCCTGGCCCGGCCGGAGTCCTCGGTGATGGGCATGCTCGGATGCGGGGTCCAGGGTCAGAGCCACGCCGAGGCCTTCAAGGAAACCTTCCCGCTGAAAAAAATTCTGGCCTACGACAAGGATGCCGAATCGGCGCGGCGCTACGCCGCGGAAATGACCCGGCGGCTCAAGCTGGAGGTGGTCGCGGTGCAAACACCCCGCGAGGCCGTGAGCGGCTGCGACATCGTGGCGACGGCCGGACCGATCCTGAAGGTACCGCATGCCACCATTCAGGCGGGCTGGCTGGACGAGGGGGCCTTTGCCTCGCTCGTGGACTACGATTCCTACTGGAGCCGCGAGGCCCTGGCCCAGGCCGCCCGGTTCTGCACGGATGACATCCCCCAGCTCAAGCACTACCAGTCCATGGGGTATTTCCAGAATATCCCGCCGATCCATGCCGACCTCGGGGAGCTGGTCACCGGCAAGAAGAAGGGCCGCGAAAACCCCAGGGAGCGCACCATGACCGCCAACCTGGGGCTGGCCATCGACGATATGGCGGTGGCCCCGCTGATCTTCGCACGGGCCAAGGAGAAAGGGATCGGGACCTGGTTGCCGCTATAGGCCGGTCCGCAAAAAAAACAACCCGGAAGATGCCCGATGTCGGACAAAAGGTCGGAAACTTATTGCGGGAGCGGCTGCCAGCCGCGAAGATCTCGGATAGAGATCTCGCCCCCATTTTCACCCGTTATCGAGAAGCCAGCATCAAGCATCTCTTTTCAATCACCTCAATATTACCTCATCGAGAAAGAAGCCGATCAACATGAAGAATAGCCAAACCCTGGACGTCATCATCACCGGCGGCGGCATCATGGGCAGCGCCACGGCCTATTACCTGACGAAAGCCGACCCGGCGCTCAAGGTCGCGGTGGTAGAACGCGATCCCTCCTATGCCCGCGCCTCGACCACTCTTTCCATGAGCAATGTCCGCATCCAGTTCAGTCTCAAGGAGAACATCCAGATCTCCCAGTACGCGTTCCAGGTGCTGGAACGCTTCGAGGAGGACATGGCGATTGAGGACCGGATACCCCGAATTTATTTTCACCGCGAGGGCAACCTGTTCCTGGTGGGGGAACAAAACCTGGCAGCCGCCCGGCGCGCCTTCGATCTGCAACGCAGCCTGGGATGCCGGATCGAGTGGTGGTCGCCGGACGAGATCAAGCGGCACTATCCTTTGTATGACACGGCAGGACTGATCGGCGCCACCTTCGGCCCCGACGACGGGCATTTCGATGCCTACGCCGCCCTGATGGCCTACAAGGCCAAGGCCAGGTCGTTCGGGGCGGACTACCTCGCCGGCGAAGTGGTCAAGATCCGAACCGAATCCGGCCGGGCCGCCGGGGTCGAGCTTGCCGACGGCCGAACCCTCGCGGCCGGTTGCGTCGTCAATTGCGGCGGCGCGTGGGCGGCCCAGATCGCCGAAACCGCCGGGGTGAAGCTGCCGGTGGCAGCGGTCAAGCGCCAGGTGTTCGCACTGGACACCGCCGTGAAGCCCGACCGCCCCTTGCCGCTCACGGTATTGCTGTCGGGGCTTTATTTCCGCACTGAAACCGGCGGCCTGATCCTGCTCGGCAAATCCATGCCGGAGGACCCGGTGGGCTTCAACTTCACCTGGGACGATCAGCGATTCACGGAAGTTCTCTGGCCGGAACTGGCCGAGTTCGTGCCGGCTTGGGACCGCCTTAAGCTCGTACGCGGATGGGCCGGGCTCTACGACGTCAACACCCTGGACGGCAACGCCATCCTGGGGGAATGGCCCGAGATCAAGGGATTGTACCTCGCCACCGGATTCTCCGGGCACGGCCTGCAGCAGGGGCCGGGGGTGGGCCGCTACCTTTCCGAGCTCATCCTGAAGCAGCCGGTGTCGCTGGACCTCTCGATTTTCACCCCGCAACGCATCCTGGACAAGCGGGCCTTGAGCGAAAACGGGATTGTTTAGACATTAATGAATCCTTGACAGAATGAAGTTCATTTAGTAGGTGTTGCGCGTTCGGGCCATGGACCTGTGTGAGTCACCTCCCCTGTCGGCGGGAAGGGCTATGAACTCTCCATTTATCAACCATCAAGTAAGGAGGCAGCCATGAAACGTAATTTTGCTCTCGTTGTCGTTCTGGTTTTGTTCGTTGGATTAGCAGTAATGACGATCGCCCAGGCCGCCCCGCCCAAGGACCCGCTAGGGTGCGTGGCCATCAAGAAAGGCCAGCCGATCCACATCGCCTACTGGATGGTGGTGGCCGGCCCGGATGCATCCCTCGGCATCGACACCCGGCGCGGCATTGAACTCGCCATGGCCGACAAGGGCGGCAAACTGCTCGGCTACCCGATCAAGCTGAGCGGCCAGGACACGGCCTGCAACGCCGAAGGCGGACAGGCGGCGGCCACCAAGATCGCCTCCGACCCGACCGTCGTTGCCGCCGTCGGATCCAACTGCTCCAGCGAGGCACGGCCGGGCGCGCCCATTCTATGGAAAGCCGGCATTTCCACCGTGTCGCCCTCCAACACCGCGCCGTACCTGACCGACCCCAAACGCGGCAAGGAATATGACGGCTACCTGCGCACCGCCCACAACGACAAGATTCAGGGCGCTGTCGCCGCCCAGTTCGCCATCAAAAAAATGGGAGTCAAGACCGCCGCCACCATTCACGACGGCAGCGTCTACGCCGAGCAACTGCAGGCGGTGTTCGCTGAAGAGTTCAAAAAGCTGGGCGGAACCATCACGGCTCAGGAAGCCGTGGCCCCCACCGACACCGACATGCGGCCGGTGCTGACCAAGATCGCCACCGGCAAGCCCCAGTTCATCTACTACCCGATCTTCATCGCCGCTGCCGGACATATCACCCGCCAAGCCAAGGAAGTCGCCGGTCTGGAGAAAACCTACCTGATGAGCGCCGACGGATCATTCTCGCCGGACTTTTACAAGGCCGCCGGTGAAACCGCGATCGGCATGTTCCACTCCAGCCCGGATTTCTCGGCATTTGCGGGCGGGTACAAGGACTTCCTCGCCAAGCACCAGAAGAAATACGGCGAGAAGCCCATCGCGCCGTTCCATGCCCATGGCTATGACGCAGCCATGATGATCTTCAACGCCATTGAAAAAACGGCAGTAAAGGACGGCGACATCCTCTATATCTGCCGCCAGAAGCTGCGCGATGCTCTCTATGCCACCAAGGGCATGAAGGGCCTGACCGGAACCATCACCTGCAACCAATACGGCGACTGTGCCGATCCCCGCATCGCGGTGTATCAGCAGACCGCCGACAACATCAAAAAGCTGGTGAACCCCGAAGTTCCGTTCTGGAAGCCGTATTGACCCTAACGGCAACGCAACCCGCGGGTTTTCATCCCGCGTCCGTTTTTGAGGACGCGGGGTGAAGAGGTCGTGCGTGTCCCAAGAGCCGGGCACCGCCTGAGGGCCCGGCTCTTGGTCTAATGGAAGGTAAGCCTTTGAGGCCATCGATTGGAATGTTGGATCTTCCAAAATTCCTTTGATGCTTTTTCCGAATCGCCGGAAGAAGACCAGGATCTGAGCCTATGCTGCAGCGCATCCGAGAACGACTGAATCCCACCGACATCGTCATGTGGTCGATCGGCGGGATTCTGCTGATCATGATTTGTTGGGGATCGGTGGCGACGTTGGTGAAGGGCGTTTACTCCACGCACCATTGGATCGACTTTATCATCTTCGGCCTGGCCCAGGGCAGCGTCTATGCTTTGATCGCCATGGGGTACACCATGGTGTACGGGGTCCTGCGCATGATCAACTTCGCCCACAGCGAAGTCTTCATGAGCGGGCCCTACACGGCCTACTATTTCGCCGCCTATTTCTACCGCAGCGGCCTGCTGGAGTCCCATCCGGTGATCAGCATGGTGCTGGTGTTCATCATTTCCATGGCGACATCCACCCTCATTGCCTATCTTCTGGAGTTGATCGCCTACCGCCCCCTGCGCGGAGCGCCGCGCCTGGTACCGCTGATCACCGCCATCGGCGCTTCGTTTTTCCTGCAATATGTCTTCAAAGGCCTTTACGGGTCCGGGTTCCAAGCCTACCCGGTGGTCAAAGCCCTGGAGGGCCATTTGATGGTCGGACCCATCCGCATCCTCAAATTCCAGATTCTGGTCATCGTCGCCGCGGCCATCCTGATGGTCGCGCTCTACCAGTTCACACAGCGGACCCGGCTGGGAAAGGCTCTCCGATCCGTGTCCGAGGACAAGGAGGCATCCGCCCTGATGGGTATCGACGTGGACCGGATGATCTCCATGACGTTCATGATCGGCGGCGCCGCCGCCGGGGCCGCCGGAGTGCTCTACGCCATCATGTTCAAGCAGGTGCACTTTTTCATGGGGTTCATCCCGGGCATCAAAGCCTTCACCGCCGCAGTCCTGGGTGGAATCGGCAATATCCCGGGCGCCATGCTGGGCGGGATTTTCCTGGGCCTTGTGGAATCGGTAGGGCCGAGCTTGTTCCTGGACGGTCTGGGAATCGTGGCCCCCTACCAACTGAAGGACGCCATTGCCTTCAGCCTTCTGGTGCTGGTCCTGATCTTCCGCCCGACCGGTATTCTCGGTGAGCGGCTTGCGGTCAAGAAGGCATGATGACGCAGGAAAGGATACACGAATGAACCCGGCTCTCACTCAGCGGTTTCCCGGCATACGACTGGGTCTGATCGGCGGGGTCAGCCTGGTGCTTCTTTCCCTGATCGGCATGGTCGAGACCTTCAACCAACGCGAGATCATCAGCGACCTCATCTCCATGGGCCAGACCCTTCTGCTGCTCACTGCGGTGTTCATCGCCTACTTGGCGGCCAAGCGCGGGCGGGAGCACGGGCGGGCTCAGGTTTTCGGAGCCAGCATCACTGCAGGCCTGATCATGGCCGGCATGCTGACCCTGCTGGTACTGCTCGGCCAAGCCATCAACATGCGGCAGGTGTTCATCAATGCCTCACCGGTGCTTTTTCAGATCCTTATCTTCCAGCAGGAAGAACTCTGGGCCGGAATCGGGCTGTTGCTGCTGGCAGGTGCCCTGATCGGATTTTCAGCCGCCCTGCTGTGCCTTCTGCCCCACTGGCTGCGGCGCGTGATAACGACCGGCCTCTGCAGCGTGGCCGGCGTCGGCTTGCTCCAGGACCTGATTGCTCCGATCCTATCCGATTGGAGTCTACTGGCAGACTTCACCGACCTGCTCTTTCCCGGCAACGGCCTTTCGATTTCCGGTGCGGTGGGCCTGTTTATCGTGGTGGCCGCTCTGTCAGCCCTCTGGTCATTCAGGGGTCAGGCGCTCCAAACCCGCATCAAGGCTTTGCCCCCGCAAAGCCGGCGCGGGCTGAACTTCGCTGCCCTACTGGCCGGCGCGCTTGTTATGCTGGTACTGCCTCAGGTCTTGGGGCTTTTCTTGAGCGAAGTGATGACGATCGTGGGGCTTTACATCCTGCTGGGTCTGGGGCTGAACATCGTCGTCGGGTTCGCCGGCTTGCTGGATCTAGGGTATGTGGCCTTTTTTGCCATTGGGTCCTATACGGTGGCGATTCTGACCTCGCCCGAGCTGGGTTTCTTCGACTGGAATTTCTGGCAGGCCCTGCCGCTGGCCGTTCTCTTCGGTGTGCTCGCCGGAGTCATCCTGGGTGTTCCAGTTTTAAAAATGCGCGGCGATTATCTCGCCATCGCCACTCTGGGGTTCGGCGAAATCATCCGCATCATGGTACTCTCCGACTTTCTGAGGCCCTGGCTGGGAGGCGCCCAAGGCATCGGCAAGATCCCCAAGGCTGCAATCGGCGGTTTTGAATTTGCAACCCCGCAGGAGATCTACTATCTGATCCTGGCCGGTTGTGCTCTGGTCGGATTCATCTCCTGGCGGCTGCGCGATTCCCGTCTCGGCCGGGCCTGGATGGCCGTTCGTGAGGATGAGGATGTCGCCCAGGCCATGGGCATCGAGCTGGTGGCAACCAAACTGCTGGCGTTCGCCACCGGCGCCGGGTTTTCGGCCTTGAGCGGGGCAATCTTCGCCACCAAGTTGGGCTCGGTGTATCCGCACAGCTTCAACGTCATGATCTCCATCAACATCCTTTGCGTGATCATTGTCGGCGGCATGGGCAGCATGCCCGGGGTCGCGGTGGGAGCCATAGCGCTGGTGGGGCTGCCCGAGCTCTTGCGGGAGTTTGCCGAATATCGCCTCCTGGTTTACGGAGCCGCACTGATGGCCATGATGCTCTTGAGACCCGAAGGGTTGTGGCCGGAGGCCACGCGGCAACGCGAACTCCATGAAGAGGAGGACGCGGTGAGAGCGTCTAAGTTAGCGGAGGGGTCGGCGGGACCCCGCAGTTAGGAGAAACGCATGGCGGTTATCACCATCACAAAGCTCACCAAGCAATTCGGCGGACTGATTGCCATCGAGAACCTGGATATCGAGGTCAAGGAGCAGAGCATCCACAGTGTCATCGGACCCAACGGCGCCGGCAAAACCACCCTTTTTAATTGCATGACAGGTTTTTACCGCCCTGAAATTGGCGATATCCGTCTCGATGACCACTCGCTGGTAGGCCTGCTCCCGGATCAGATCGTCCGCCATGGGATTGCACGGACCTATCAGAACATACGTCTGTTCCCCGATTTGACGGCCATGGAAAACATCCTGGTCGGCATGCACAGCCATCTTCGGTCCGGATACTTCGGCATCGTTCTGGGATTGCCGACCACGCGCAAAGAGGAGCAGAAGGCCAACGAAGAAGCACTGCGGCTGCTGAAATTCGTCAATCTGGCCGGCAAGGGGGATCTGCTGGCGAAAAACCTTCCTTACGGAAATCAGAGAAGGCTCGAGATTGCGCGAGCCCTCGCCACTCGGCCCAAAGTGCTGTGCCTGGACGAGCCGGCCGCAGGAATGAACCCCAAAGAGTCCCAGGACCTGATGGACTTCATCCGTCACCTGCGGGATGTCCTCGGAATCACCATCCTGCTGATCGAACATCAGATGCGGGTGGTGATGGGCATTTCTGAAAAAGTGACGGTGCTCGACTACGGCAAGAAAATCGCCGAGGGCACACCGACGGAGGTCCAGTGCGACCCCCGGGTGATCGAGGCATACCTCGGCCGGGGGAGCGCCACACAGCCTTGCGCCGCCTGATAGGGAGCCCCTGAGGAGGAAACGCGACAATGCCCATGCTGGAAGTCCAAGGTGTGAACACCTATTACGGCAACATCCATGCGCTGAAAGACGTCTCCATCGAAGTCGAGAAGGGCGAGGTCGTCACCATCATCGGTGCCAACGGCGCCGGCAAGAGCACCATGCTGAAAACCACCAGCGGCTTGTTGAAACCGCGCACCGGCTCCATTCGTCTTGAGGGCGAGGATCTGACCCGTCTGCGTCCGCATGAAATCGTCATGAAGGGCGTGGTCCAGGTTCCCGAGGGTCGGCGGATCTTCGGCCGACTCACCGTGAGGGAAAACCTTGAAATGGGCGCCTTCACCAGCTTGGACAGCCGCAAGAACCATGAAAACATTGAGCGCGTATTCACCCTGTTCCCGCGGCTCAAGGAGCGCAGCAAGCAGGTGGGCGGCACTCTGAGCGGCGGCGAGCAACAGATGCTCGCCATGGGACGCGCCCTGATGTCCGACCCTCGGGTCCTGCTTCTGGATGAACCTTCGATGGGGCTTGCGCCGATCCTGGTGGATGGCATCTTCGACACCATCCGCCGGCTGCATGCCGCGGGCACCACCATTCTCCTGGTCGAGCAGAACGCCCGCATGGCGCTTCAGGTAGCAAACCGCGGCTATGTGTTGCAATCCGGGACCATCATGATGAGCGACTCGGCCGATAAGCTGGCTGACAACGAGATGGTGCGCAAAGCCTACCTGGGTGAAGGATAAGACCACACTTAGAGGGTACGCTCCGGGGGTTGCGGCGATGCCGGTACCCGGGGCGAGATGCCTGTCTGAATTATTATGAGCGTTTCGCTGTTTCTTCAAGGCCTCGTCATCGGGTTCTCCATCGCCGCCCCGGTCGGCCCCATCGGTATCCTGTGCATTCGTCGCACGCTCGCCGAAGGCCGGGTGTCCGGTTTTTTCTCCGGCATGGGGGCGGCCACCGCCGACGCATTCTATGGGTGTGTCGCCGGATTCGGGCTGACCGTCATTTCCGCGTTCCTCATCGAGCAGCGGTTCTGGCTGCAGGTGATCGGCGGCATTTTTCTCTGCTATCTCGGCGCCCGAACCCTCCGATCGCAACCGGCCACCGAAGCGGCCTCTGCCGGGGGAAACGGGCTTCTATCCAGCTATGTCTCTACGTTTTTCCTGACGATCACCAACCCGATGACCATCCTGTCATTTGCAGCCATTTTCGCCGGCCTCGGGGTGGTCGCCAGCGGCGGTGATCTCGCGGCCGCCTGCTGGCTTGTCTTGGGGGTGTTTCTCGGCTCCGCAGCCTGGTGGCTGTTACTGAGCATGGGCGTCAGCCTGCTGCGCGAGAAGGTGGGTTCAGCCGCGCTGCGCTGGGTCAACCGGTTATCCGGGGTCATCCTGCTCTCGTTCGGAGCGCTGGCCCTGTGGCAGGCGGCGGTGTGAGCCGGTCTTTTCTTTTTATCGAGAATCCAGTATCAAGCGTCCAACTCCTCCCAATCTCTGAATTTCAAATCTCACCAGGAGTGTCCCGTGGGCCCAGCGATCGATGACCGCTTCACAGAAGACGCCGTTTCCCTGGCCAAAAACTGGCAGGATCGCGCCAACGTCTTGCTGGAACCGGCGGAAAAGCGTCGCTACCGACAACTGACGCGGCTCGTGGCCAACGCCGATGACAAAATCATTCTCACCGCACTCATCGACCAGGGCTTCCGGTCCCGGGACGCACGCCGCGTCGCGGATCAGATCCATCACCTGCTGTCTTCTCACGGCATCCCGCGCTTTTTCTCTTTTTCCGAAAAAGCGCTGATACAGCTGTTTTTGCTTTTCGGCCGTTTCCTGCCGGCCTACACCGTACCCCGCATCATCGCGAAAATGCGGGCCGACAGTCGCCACGTCATTATCGCCGGGGAGCACGCGGCGTTCGGCGCCTACCTGCAGGAGCGGCGGGCAGAAGACCTGCGGGTCAATGTGAATCGTCTGGGCGAGGAGGTCCTCGGGGAGAAAGAGGCTCTCACCCGCATGGACGCCTACCTCGCTGACCTGCGGGACCCGCGCATCGAGAGCATCGCCGTCAAGATCTCCACCATCTGCGCCCAAATCCACCCCCTGCCCTTCGCGCAGACGGTTGATCGCATATCGGAACGCCTGTCGATTCTCTGCCGCGAAGCCGCGGCCCAGACCTACACGCGCCTGGACGGCACCCGGGTCCCCAAATCCGTCACACTCGACATGGAGGCCTACCGCGACCTTGCACTGACGGCGGCCGCCTTCATGCGCACCTTAGACCAACCGGAGTTCAGGAATGCCTTTGCCGGCATGGCGCTTCAGGCCTATCTGCCGGACTCCTTCGGCATGCTGCAGGAGATCACCGCCTGGGCTATACGCCGGGTGGATGCCGGCGGCAGCCCGGTCAAGGTGCGCATCGTCAAGGGCGCCAACATGGAGATGGAACTGATCGAGTCCTCCCTCTGCGGCTGGCCGCTCGCCCCCTTCGACAACAAGCTCGATGTGGATGCCAACTGGAAGCGCATGATTTCCTATGGCCTCGAGCCGGACCACATCCGCGCCGTGCGTCTCGGTGTGGCTTCACACAACCTCTTCGATGTCGCCTTCGCCTTCCTGCTGGCCCGCCGGAACCAGGTGACGGAATTTTTCACCTTCGAGATGATCGAGGGCATGGCGAACCACGTGCGGCGCGCCGTGCGAGAAACCGGGCAAGACCTGCTGGCGTACGCGCCGGTGGCGGAAGATCGGCACTTCATCAATGCCGTCGCCTACCTCATCCGGCGCCTGGACGAAAACACCGGCCCCCGGAACTTCCTGCGCCACCTGAACCATCTCAACACCCGGTCTGCCGCGTGGACGATGCTGGCCGAACATTTCAAGGCCTCGGTCCGGCGTATGCCCGCTGCCGGCACCGTGCGCCACCGCACCCAGAACCGGATCACCGAAACCTTTCCCACCGGCCGAGGGACTTACGCCACGGGCGAGTTCCGCAACGAACCGAATACCGACTGGTCGCTCGTGGCAAACCGCACCTGGGCCGAGGGCATCCGCCGCGCGTGGATGAAAGGGCCGGGGGACAAGCCGCTGGAGGTGCCGGTGGTGGTGGCGGGAAAAAATCTGCAGCGAGGCCGGAAGACGCTCAAGGCCTGTGACCCCAACCAACTGCCTGAAACCGTGGTCGTGGCCCGCTGCGCCATGGCCACCGCCGGGGATGCGAAGCGGGCGGTTGAAACGGCCAGAGCCGACCCGGACGGGTGGCGGACCATGACGTTCCGCCGGCGTCACCGCATTCTCTGTGCGGCGGCCGACGAAATCCGACGGGCCCGCGGGGACCTCATCGGCGCGGCGGCTGCCAGCACGGGCAAGGTGTTCACGGAGGCCGACCCGGAAGTCTCGGAAGGCGTCGACTTCGCCGAGTTCTATCCGCACGCCGCCCGGGCCTACTTTGAAATGAAAAACCTGCGCTGTCGGGGCAAGGGAGTGGGGCTCGTGATCGCGCCATGGAACTTCCCCATCGCCATCCCCTGCAGCGGCATCGCGGCCGCCCTGTCCGCCGGCAACACCGTTATCTTTAAGCCGTCCTCGGACGCCATCCTGGTCGGGTGGCTGCTCTGCCAGTGTTTCTGGCGCGCCGGGGTGTCGAAAAACACCCTGCAGTTCCTGCCCGGCGAGGGCGGCAGCGCCGGCGCCCTCCTCGCGGGCCACCCCGATGTAGACTTCGCCATCCTTACCGGCGGCACCGAGACCGGGCTGAAGATCCTCAAGGCCCGGCCCGACCTGCCGCTGACGGCCGAAACCGGCGGCAAGAACGCCACCGTGGTCAGCGCCATGTCCGACCGGGACCAGGCCATCGCCGACGTCGTTTATTCGGCCTTCGGCAACGCCGGCCAGAAATGCTCGGCCACCTCGCTGCTGGTCCTGGAACGAGAGATCTACGACGACGAAGAATTCAGACGGCAGTTGACGGATGCCGCCGCTACCTTCAAGACCGGCTCGGCTTGGGACTTCACCAGCCGAATGGGCCCGTTGGTGAGGCCTCCGGGGAGCCCGCTCAGGGAGGCGTTGACGGGGCTTGAACCCGGGGAGTCCTGGGCCCTTGAGCCGCGGATGATAGCCGACAACCCGCAGTTGTGGACGCCGGGAGTCAAGTGGGACGTACGGGCCGGCAGCACAACGCACTTGACGGAATTCTTCGGCCCCGTCCTCGGGGTTATGCGCGCGGAGAACCTGAAACAAGCCGCCGACCTCGTGAACCAGACCGGCTACGGCCTCACTTCGGGAATCGAGAGCCTCGATCGCCGGGAGCAGGCGTTCTGGCAGGAGCGCGTCCAGGCCGGGAACCTCTACATCAACCGCGGTACGACCGGCGCCAGCGTCCTGCGCCAGCCCTTCGGCGGCATGGGCAAATCGGCCATAGGCGCCGGCATTAAGGTCGGCGGCCCGCATTACGTGACCCAGTTCCTGGAAGCTGCGGACGCGTCGGCCCCGTCGACGGGTCCGCTGACGCGCCCGCAGCCCCTGCTGCGCCTTGCCCAGCGCTGGCAGCTTGGGCTGGACGGGGAAAGATTCGGCGCTGAGGCCGGCGATATTCGCAAGACCATCCTCGCCATCCGCAGCTACCTCTACCATGTCGAACGCGAGTTCGCGCGCGAGCTAGACCACGTGAGCCTGCGCGGCCAGGACAACGTGCTGCGTCATTTGCCGGTGGGCACTGTCGCCGTGCGCCTGCACCCCGCGGACACGCTTTTCGACGCCCTGGCCCGCATTGCGGCGGTCAAGGCCACCGGAAACCGCCTGCGCGTCAGTGTCCCGAAGGCGTTGGACACCCAGGCGGCTCGATTCCTGTATGGGCCCGAGGGCCTGCGGCTCACCGGCCGCGACCCGGTGTTCCAGGAGTCGGACGCCGACCTCATCGCCGGCATGCCCAAGCTCGACCGCATCCGCTACGCCGCACCGGACCGTGTCCCGCCCGAAGTCTTCGCGGCGGCAGCCGCAACCGGCTTCCACATCGCACGCGCGCCGGTCGTCATGGAAGGCCGCATCGAGCTGCTCCAGTACTACCGTCAGCAGAGCGTGTGCACCAGCTACCACCGCTACGGCAACCTCGGTTTCCGGGCGAGCGAGTTTTCCGAGGAATGACTCCCTTGTGATTCACCGTTGCACCATATATAAACAGACGTGAACTCCCTTACAGGAAGGACGCTCACCGCGTGGAAAAAAAACAACCCCGGGAAAATGTGCCTTCCGGCGTCTGCCGGGTCGGTGTGTACGTCAAGAAGGACCCCCGCACCACCGCGACAGCCAGAAAGTTCGAAACCTGGCTGCAGGCCAGAGGGGTCGAGGTCTTTCGGAGGCAGAGCCCGTCGCCCGTGCCGCGGGGTTTCCAACGCCGCAATGCCGTAGCGCCCGAGGACCTGCTCTGCGTGTTCGTGTTGGGAGGCGATGGCACGTTCCTGAGCGCCGTGCGCTGGATCGGGGACCGGGATACACCTGTCCTGGGGGTGAAGTTCGGGGTGGTCGGCTTCCTGGCGGAAACCGCCGCCGAGCATCTCTACACGGCCGCGGCACGCGTCCTGGCCAACAAGTTCACCCTTACCCGGCGCATGCGCCTGGACGTCCAGGTGACACGGGGCAAGCAGGAGATTGCCCGGGAGACCGTGCTGAACGACATCGTGATCAACAAGGGGGCTCTCGCGCGGCTGGCGAACATCGACACCCACATCGACGGTTACTTTCTCACCACGTTCCGGGCGGACGGCCTCATCGTCTCCACCCCCACCGGCTCCACGGCCTATTCGCTCGCCGCGGGCGGACCCGTCATCCACCCGGAGGTGCCGGGCATCATCATCACCCCGATCTGCCCGTTCACCCTCACCAACCGCCCGCTCGTCGTTCCGGACACCGCCGAAATCAGCATCCGGCTGGAGAAGGGATCTTCGGACATCCTGTTGACCTTCGACGGGCAGAAAGGGCTCGACCTCACCGATCGGGACGTGATCACGGTGCGCCAGAGCAGCCACCCCCTGAACCTCATCAACGTGCCGGGCCGCCCCTACTTCGACGTCCTCAAATCGAAGTTGCGCTGGAGCGGCGGCCGCGTCTGAAAAAGGCACAGAGCACAGAGTCACATCCTGAATTTTTGAGGAACGGAAATCCGCCCGGACAGCGAGCCTGCCAACGCCCATGCCGGTTTTTATCGATGCGCTTCGATGCGTATAGCAAAGGGGAAATGCATGAGGCCCTATAAACCACTCACTTCCAGAAAGATGAGCTTCGTCGAAGACTTGATTGAAAACCTGCCCATCGGTCTCATGATCCTGGATCAGGATGGAAGGGTCTTGAGGATGAACAGGAAGCAGGAGGAGACCTCACGGATACCCCGTAAAAATATCCTGGGGAAAACCTTTGCCGAAACTTTCCCCAAAACGATGGAACAGGGATTGAAAAAGCACTACGCCAATCTATTGAAAAAAGGGACCCCTTTCAATTTCGTCATTGACCGGTATATCCCTCAATACAACCCCGAGCAGATGACCTATCGTGCCCGGGGAGCCCGTTTTTCGTCAGGCCGGTATTTCATTCTGATCAACGAGCTCGAAAAGGAACTCTATTATGAAAAACGGCTTGTCGAAGCCCGGACAGACGAGTTGCAGGTGTCCGAAAAATTCCTCAAGTCCATAATAGAATCCTCCCCCAACATTGTGATCAGCACCGATTTGGAAGGCAAAATTCTGATCTTCAACCGCACGGCAGAGAGGATTTTCGGCTACCGCAGGCGGGAGTTGCTCAAAAAGAAGGTTGATCGTTTGTTCAAGGAACCCATGTTTTTCTCGGGAAAGGAGGGCCAGGCGTTTCGACCCGAGGTCTTATGCATCAAGAAAGACGGGAACCTGTTCCCGGCTTCAATGCTGGCTTCGGAGGTTGAAAATGCCGCCGGCCGGAAGATCGCCAAAATGATGCTGCTGAGCGACCTGACCGAGCAGAAAGCCCTGGAAGAGAGGCTTTTTCTGACCGAAAAACTGGCCCTTTATTCCGAGTTGATGGGTGGAATTGCCCACCAGTTGAACAACCCGCTCATCGGGGTGGTTAATTTTTCAGAGATGCTCCTGCGCCAGATGGACGAGGAGGATACCAAGAAAGAAATGGCACGAACGATCCACCGTGCCGGCAAGGAATGCCTCAAGATCATAACCAGCGTGCTCAACTGTTTTAAGGATCCCCACCTCACGTTTACCCAGACGGATATCCACGACGTCTTGAGGGATTCCATCCGCACGCTTAAGGAACAGTTCGGCGATAAGCTTGGCACCATCCGCATAAACGTGAATTTCGATACAAAAGTCCCGCTGATCTCCGGGGATGGCATCCAACTGAAGCAATCATTCCTGAACATTCTCACCAACGCGGCTCAGGCGATGCTGCCCAAAGGAGGGCAGTTGCGGGTTGCAACCGCAATGAATGAGAAAAAAAATGAATTGCAGATTCTTTTTTCTGATACGGGTCGGGGAATTCCGAAGGAATATCTGAATAAGATTTTCCTGCCCTTTTTCACAGTGGGTAATAATCCGGGACGGCATGGGCTTGGATTGAGTTTTGCATATCAGATCATCAAAAACCACGATGGGCATTTGAAAGCGGAAAGCAAAGCGGGAAAGGGCACCACTTTCGCAGTCGTTCTGCCCCTGAGGAGTTGCCTTGAGCACCAATAGCAATGAAGAAAAAGTCCTTGTCATCGACGACGAACCTTTTGCCCGGGAATTCTTCCGGAAGCTCCTTGAAAAAACCGTCGCTCACATACATACAGTGGACAGCGGCGTCGAGGGGATGCAAGCCCTTCAACAAGCCTCCTATTCTTTGGTAATCCTCGATATCCGCCTTCCAGATGCAAACGGGATCGACATTCTCAAACAAATCCGCGAAATGAACCCTTTGATGCCGGTCATCATGATAACCGCATACGGGACCGTGGAGGATGCGGTCCGTGCCATGAGACTGGGGGCTTTCGATTTTTTAATGAAGCCTTTTGAAGAGACCGGCAAGGTGCTGATCACGATCAAAAACGCGATCTACCAGGGGCAACTCGAAAAAGAAAACCTTTCGCTCAGGCAACAGATCAAGACGGAAGGCCTGTTCCCGCAAATCATCGGCCGAAGCGCCGGTATGAAGAGAGTTTTCGAGTTCATCAAAAAGGCCTCCGAAGTTGAAAGCAATGTTCTCATACAGGGTGAGAGCGGCACAGGCAAAGAATTGGTGGCCCGAGCCATTCACTCAAACAGCGGACGTAAAAAATATGGATTCCTAACTGTTAATTGCGGGGCCTTGCCTGAAAGTCTTCTAGAATCCACACTTTTCGGTTATGAAAGGGGAGCCTTCACCGGGGCAACGAAGACCACCAAGGGATATTTCGAGGAGGCTGACGGGGGGACTCTCTTCCTGGACGAAATTGGCGAGGCCAGCTCTTCCCTGCAGATCCGCCTGCTCCGGGCCCTGCAGGAAAGAGAAGTGGTCCGGGTGGGAGGAACGAAGTCCTATCCAATGGATGTGCGCATGATTATGGCCACCAATAAAGATCTCAAGGAGGAGGTGGTCAAGCGGCGGTTCCGCAAGGACCTGTTTTACCGGATCAATGTGATTAAAATCGATCTTCCCCTGCTCAAAGACCGGCGGGATGACATTGCCCTGCTCACCGACCATTTTGTAGAAAATTATTGTTCCCGCATGAATAAGGGCAAAAAGACCTTTGATCCCAAAGCCCTGCAAGTCCTGATGAACCATGATTGGCCAGGCAACGTGAGAGAACTTCAGAACGTGATCGAGAGAATTGTGGCCCTGCACGGGGCGGATGTCATTACCGAAATAGACATCCAAGAGCATCTCACCATTCTGCGCTCGGATGAAGAATGCGACTTCATGGATTTATCCTACGAGAAGGCCAAGGAGATCTTCGAAAGGAAATATCTAGAAAATCTTTTGCGCAAGTTTTCCAGAAATTTTGAAGACGCCTCCCATTTTGCCCAGGTTCACCCGGCGACCCTTTACCGAAAGTTGAAGCAGCACGCCCTTTCCAAGTGACCCGGTTCCTTTCCGCAGCGTTGTTTTTCCCCCGGACGTTTTTTTGCAAACCTGCGAATGTTTCGCAAGCCTGCAAAACCCCCATGCATTTTTTAGCACCCTTCGGTTTTCGGAAAACCTTTCGAATGCGGAAATGTATTGATAATTCATCTCGTTTTGTTACGGCCATGATTTCCATGGGATTGGCACGCCAATTGCTCCAGTGACCGGTTTAACCATCCCCCTTGGCTCCTGCAAGGGGCAAGACGGTCCGAAGCAGACCGAACTGCGGATATCTCCTCCTGCTGAGCAAGGAGCAACTGCCAAGATGATGCCCCGCACCCAGCCGCTCCCGGCACCCCGAAAAAAAGCGATCCTATTGTCCACCCGCTGGCAACATCAACAAAGGAGGTTTTTTTATGTATGAAGTCATCGCTCAAGGTGAAGGGCCTCTTTTCATGGACCCGGACGCTGACAAGGCGCGAGCATTCTTCCGTAAGAAAAAGAGAGCCCTTGCTAACAAGGTGATACCCCTGAAAGACGCCATCGCCCAATTCGTTCATGACGGAGATTATCTGTGCATCGGCGGATTCGGCGCCAACCGTACGCCGGTGGCTGCGTGCCACGAAATCGTCCGGCAAAGAAGAAAAAATCTGGCTTTCTTCGGCCACACCTCCACCCACGATTACCAGATTCTGGCTGCGGGAGAAACCTTCAATCGCTGCGACATCGCCTACATCATCGGCGTTGAGATTCGCGGGCTCTCCCCCAATGCCCGCCGTTACTCCGAGAGCGGAAAGGTGCAGTTCTGTGAATGGACCAATTACGCCCTGGCCCTCCGGTTGAAGGCGGCAGCGATGGGCGTGTCGTACCTTCCGGGGCGCAATGTCATGGGGACGGATACGTTCAAACGAAGCGCCGCCAAGGTCGCCCGGTGCCCATTTACCGGAAAGCTTTACTGCCTGTACCCGGCCGTATGGCCGGACGTGTCGGTCATCCACGTTCACGAGGCGGACATTTACGGCAACGCCCGATTCAAGGGAATATCGGTCTGCGATTTGGAATTGGCCCGGGCTTCCAAGCGGCTGATCATCACCTGCGAACGGTTGATCCACAACGATGAGATCCGTCGCGATCCGTCAGCCACCCAGATTCCTTACTTCCTGGTCGATGCCGTTTGCGAAGTCCCCTTCGGCGCCTACCCGGGAAACATGGTGGATGAGTACTTTTCCGACGAAGAGCAACTAAAGCTCTGGTTGGAAAGCGAGAAGGAGCCTGCGTCTTTCAAAAAGTTCATGGATCAATACATCTATGGAGTGCAGGACTTCGAGGGGTACCTGGAACTCTGCGGCGGCATCAAACGTATCAATCAACTCCGTGCCGAAGAGCACATGATCGATTTGAGAACAAAAAGGAGTGAATGCCATGCCTGAATTCAATACGATGGAACTGATGGTGATAGCGGCTTCCCGCATTCTGGAAAACGGAGCCACCGTAGGGGTTGGCACGGGGGCGCCACTGGCCGCCTCGATGCTTGCCCATAAGATGCATGCCCCGGATCTCGTCATCATGTTTGAGGCCGGGGGAATCGCTCCCGTGCTCTGCAAAATGCCCATATCCGTGGGAGACTCTCGGTCCTATTACAGGAGTGTCATGGCCAGCGGCATGTGCGATATCATGGAGAGCTGCCAGCGGGGAATGGTGGATTACACATTTCTCGGGGGGGCCCAAATCGACATGTATGGCAATCTCAACTCCACGGTTATCGGGGATTGGGAAAAGCCTAAAGCGCGCCTGCCCGGATCAGGAGGTGCCAACGATTTTGCCTCCTTCTGCTGGAGGATTCTGGTGATCACTCCGCAGGATGCCCGGCGTTTCGTCGAGAAGGTCAGCTTCATCACCTCCCCTGGCTATCTGGACGGGCCGGGAGCACGCGAGAAAGCCGGTTTGCCGGAAGAGAGCGGCCCCCATAAAGTGATTACCAACATGGCCATTCTGGGGTACGATGAGGAGACCAAGCGCATGCAGGTGGAATCCATCCACCACGGCTTCACCTTCGAGGATGTGCAGAAAAATTGTGGGTTCCCCCTGCTCAAGGCCAAGAATATTGTCGCGACCCCGCCTCCGACCGAAAAAGAACTTGACGTCCTTCGGAAAGAGGTTGATCCGGATGGATATATTATCCGCAAGGGATGAGCCGACCGGAAACAGTTGCGAGCACTCTTATTATCTTCCACATGGCATTTTCATAGTGCAGTTAAGGAGGAGCCGATGGCAAGAAAACGAAAGTTGGCCCGGGGAGTTGCGGTTGTCGGCGGCGGACTGACCAAGTTGGGCCTTTTCAAAGACCGCAACTGCAAGGATTTCTTTGCCGAAGCCTACACGGAAATGGTCAACTCCGTGGACAAGGGCATCGACCCGAAAGATATCGATGCGGTCTATGTCGGAAACTTTACCAATGATTTTTTTGTGAAACAATCCCACTGGGCCCCGATCATAGCCGATCTGCTGGGGAACGTGCCCAAGCCCGTCACCCGCACGGAAGGCGCCTGCGCGTCCAGCGCCCTGGCGTTCCGGGAAGGGGTGCTGGCCATCGCCTCGGGAATGTATGACATCGTGCTGGTAGGCGGCTTCGAGCAGATGTCAAAATGTTCGACCGAAGAAGTGGCCGAGGGATTAGCGATGGCGGCGAGTCCGTACGAAGTGGCGGCGGGATTCACCTTCCCCGGGGTTTTCGGGACGATGGCGACCGCCTATTTCGCCAAGTACGGGGCCACCCGGGAAGCGCTTTTTAACGTGACCATCAAAAGCCACAATAACGCCCCGCTTAACCCCAAGGCCCAGTTTCCAATGACCGTCCGGGATTTCATGAACGCCCGGATCGAAAGGTCCAAGAAAAAGGCAGAGCCCGTCCCCGCCTGGAAGGACGAGAAGGCCTATCTTGCGGACCCTGCGGCGAACCCGCCGGTAGCCTGGCCCATGCATCTCTTTGACTGCTGTCCCATCAGCGACGGAGCGGCCTGCATGCTCCTGGTAGCCGAAGACATGGCTCGCAACTTCACGGATGTGCCGATCCACGTGGCCGGATTGGGCCAGGGCAGCGGTTACAGCCTCCATGCCAAAAAAGATCTCACAAGCTATGAGGCCACCCGTGCGGCAGGCAACGCGGCCTATGAAATGTCCGGCCTGACCCCGAACGACATACAGTTTTCAGAGGTCCACGACTGCTTCTCCATCGCCGAACTCGTGACCATGGAGGATCTGGGTTTTGTTAAACCGGGGCAAGCCCACAGAGCCGTGGCCGACGGGATGACCCGCCTCGACGGCCCCAGGCCCATCAATACTTCAGGAGGCCTCAAATCGAAAGGCCATCCCGTGGGTGCAACAGGGGTTGCCCAACTCTACGAGGTCTGGACCCAGTTGCGGGGCCAGGCCGGCAATAGACAGGTCCCCAACCCCAACCTGCGCATCGGCGCGGCGCATAACCTCGGGGGAACCGGCGGGACCTGCACCTTCACCATTCTGGAGAGGAGGTAACATCATGGAGAAAAGGCCTTTTAATGACGCCTCCTACGAGCAGTATCTCAACGACCGCCGGATCATGGGCTCGCGCTGTAAAAAGTGCAGCGCACTCGCGCTGCCGCCACGACCCATCTGCGTTTCGTGCCATGGCAGCGATCTGGAATGGGTGGAATTGAAAGGTAAGGGCAAGCTGGCGGGCTTCACCAGCATCGTGGTGGCCCCGCCGGCGATGGCCCGGGAAGGCTTCGGCCGGAACAATCCATACGTTGTCGGTGTGGTGGAATTGGACGAAGGTGTCAAGGCCGTGTCGCGGATCACAGGCGTGGATGCAAGGAACCCCGATCAGATCCGGGTGGGAATGCCGCTCCAAGCTGATTTTGCTTCCAAGGGGGAGGGGCATGCGCGGCAGACCTCTTTGGTTTTTAAACCCTGATTTCGGGAAATTGGACTGGGCTTCACTGAGCCTTTAACCCAAGGAAGGAGGAATGAAACATGGGCAAGGGAATGGATCGAAGGACATTTCTGAAATCAACCGCTGCAGCCGCCATGGGGGGACTCCTCATGGGCCCGGCCCGGGGCATCTTGCACGCCGCACCGCAGTCGGGCAAAGTCATTACCATGAAGTACGACTGCTACATCCAAGCGTCAGCGGCCCCGGCCCAGCTTGACAACTGGTATCTCGACACAGTGGTGGAACGATCCGGCGGCCGGATCAAAATCGAAAAATATTGGGCATCCTCCCTTCACAAAGTGGGAGAACATTTGCAGGCGGTCAGGGACGGGCTTTCAGAATTATCCCTGATTTCTTACGGCTATTATCCTGCCCAGGTGCCGCTCAGCCGAGGATTGGAGTGGTACTTCATGGGCTGCAACCACGCCGACACCCTGCTGAAGGTCTGCCAGGAAATGTACGATACCTATCCCCCTCTGAAGGATGAGTGGGAAAAAAGAAACGGCTGCAAAGTCCTGTATTTCACCAACTGGGATTATTGCCCGCTTTTTTCCAAAAAGCCCCTCACTCAAGTCTCCGAACTCAAGGGGATGAGAATCCGAGGCTACGGAATTGGTGCTGAAACCATCGACCGCCTGGGAGGAAGGGGAATGCCCGTGGTGGCCGCGGAAGTCTATCAGTCGTTGGAGCGCGGGATTCTCGACGGAGTCTTCGCGTTTTGCTTTGTCACGGCCGAAAAAGCGAAGCTCTATGAGCAGGCTCCCAACATTATCGAAGTCGGCGCCGGGGCCCATGCGCCCACCACGGTGGTCATGGGCCTGGACGTGTGGAATTCCCTGCCCGACGACCTGAAGGATGTATTTAAAAAAACCGCGGATGACGTTTACAAATACAAGTATGTCGAGTTGTACAACAAGCTTCTGGAAGAAAGCCTCGATGTCATGGTCAAGAACGGTGCCAAATTCACAAAGTGGTCGGATGAAGAGATCAAAAAGGCCACCAGCATGGTGCAGCCGGCGCAGGTGAACGACTGGGCCGAAAAGGTCGCCAAGCCAGCGAAGTACAATGGGGTCGAATTCATCGATAAAGCACGCAGCCTCATCGCCAAGTATGAGCCGCAGGGCAAGCTCAAAAATCCCTATGAAATCTATCAGGCGAAGTACGAAAAAAAGTAAAAACGATGGTGCTATGAAGGTAGCCGGGCGGATGTCCTAATTCGTTCCGGCTGCCTTCCCAAGGGGAGGTATATTGCGAGATGGAGAACCTTGCGCGCTGGCTCAATAAAATCAATATATTCTTCAGCTTCATTGCTGCGGCCGCGATCGCCATGATGATGATAAGCACCACCCTGGATACTACCAGTCGTTACGTTTTCAATTATCCTATTGCCGGGGTCTTCGAGTTCAATGAGGTACTGTTGGTCATCGCCGTGTTTATGACCCTCAGCTGGACCCAAGAGGCCAGAGGACACACGCGGGTTGTCCTGGGGCTGAGAAGGTTTTCAATCCGCAGCGCGATCAAACTGGATACGCTCTGCTGGGTCCTCTGTTTTATTTTTCTGGCTGTCATGGGATGGCAAAGCGCCAGGGAAGCTCTTCGGTCTTATGAAATCAACGAATTCCGCTGGGGTTCGGTGCAAATGCAGATCTGGTGGGCCAAAGCTCTCGTCCCCCTGGGGTGCTGGCTGACCTGCCTCCAGTTGGTGGTCGACATTTGGGTGAACTTCCGCCGGCTCATGGGGGCATTACCTCTCGATCTGCCCGACCTGCGTCAGATCGGTGATTGAGCGGTATCCCTATCGGTTCGAGATGATTGGTCCAACATCTGACTGTTTATGGAGGGAATAAGATGATCGAACCCGGAACTGCGTCTATTCTCAGCGTCTTTTTGGTGCTGGCTCTGATGTGGATGGGGATGCCGATTTATGCCTCTCTGGGTATCACTGGTGTTCTGGGTATCCTTGCCTTGAAAGGCCCCTACTATGCCCTGACCGTATTGAAGGTCTCTCCTTACGCGAATACGGCCAATTACCTCTTAGCCGTGGTGCCGCTTTTTATCATTATGGGGCATTTCGGATTCAAAGCCGGCATCAGCAGCGATCTTTACACCATCGGCCGGAAGTGGTTTTCCAAACTCCCGGGCGGGCTCGGCATCGCCACCTTCATCGCTTCGGCGGGATTTGGCGCCTGCTGCGGATCGAGCGTTGCCTCCGCCGCTACCATGGGGGCGATTGCCATCCCCGAAATGCGAGCCTTGGGGTACGATCGGAAACTGGCCTGCGGCATCGTGGCCGCTTCCGGGACCCTGGCCATTCTGATCCCGCCGAGCGTTGTCTCCGTTTTTTATGCATCGATCAACGATGTCTCGGCCGGCGCGCAACTCATCGCCGGGATCCTGCCCGGGGTGTTGAGCGTATTTGTTTACGTCATTGGGCTTTTCTTCCTGACCCGGATCTATCCCAACCTGTGTCCCGCGCCGGAGAACTACACCTGGCGGGAGCGGTTTGCTTCCCTCAAAGGGGTTTGGGGAATGGCCCTTTTGTTCTTCCTGGTGATCGGGGGCATGTACATCGGCTGGTTCACCCCTACCGAAGCCGCTTCCGTGGGCGCTTTTGTCGCGTTGCTGATGATGCTGTTCGGGGGGCGAGTGGAGAAGGGGATGATGGGGGGAAACATCAAGCTCTGTTTCTTCGACACCCTCCGCACGAGCTGCATGGTTTTCATGATCCTGATCGGCGCCGGACTCTACGCCAAGTTTCTTACCCTGGCCCAGGTTCCCCAAGTCATATCGGGTTGGGTGGGCGGTCTGCCGGTATCGCCCTGGATGATCGTGACGGGTTTCTTGATCGTCTATATACCCCTGGGAATGTTCATGGATACTTTCTCAATGCTCATCATCACCCAACCCATCATGTTTCCGATCGTCACCACCCAGCTGGGTTACGATCCCATCTGGTTCGGGGTCCTGTGCGTCAAGATGGCTGAAGTCGGGCTGATGACGCCGCCGGTGGGGCTCAATGTCTATGTCTTAGCCGGTGTCGTCCGGGATGTACCCATGCACGAGATCTTCAGGGGTTGTTTCTGGTTTTTGCTCTTCGAGGCTTTCGGCATTGCCATTCTCTTTGCTTTCCCGTGGATTTCAACCGTCATACCGGCCAGCATGTATGGCCGCTGAATCCTTTCACATGGAATTCGTATGGGGCAAGATCGTCGATGGGTCGAGAGGTACAAAGATTGCGGTGATCGAACAAAGAGAGCTGAACGGGGTGTATATCGAGCTGATCCAAAAGCACAAATGAAAAATAGATCAGAGTAATTGCTGCCATGGTGAACATCCCTGTCATGTTTTGGAACCCGGGGGAGAGCGGAAATAAGACCTGCTCTCCCCTTTTTTATGGCTGCTTACGGAGGCCATGCTGATCCTCCATCAACAAGGAGGGCCAGGTCGGCCAGCTCAACTACAGCGCCACCAAGGCGGCCGTGGCCCTGATGCCGAAGATCCTGGTGGGCGAGTTCGTGATCCGCAAGATCCGCAACATCCGGGTGGTGGCGATCGCGCCGGGCTATGTCAACACGGCGATCCTGAGAGGCATGAACCCGGAAGCGCTCGCGGCCATCCTGAAGGACGTCCACAGCGGAAGACTGGTGGAACCCGAGGAGATCGCGGCCAGCATCATGCACTGCATCGAAAACGATGCCATCAACGCGACCACGATCGAGGTGACCGGCGGGCTGACCTATGCCCGCAGCCGGGCCAAATAGGCTGTTATAAAACCCCGTCTGCTGGTGCGGCTTGGAAGGCGGTTGCGATTCGCCGCAGGCTGGAGGGCAGAGGCTGCGAGGTCCTTTCTCAGGCTCTGGCCATAAGCGGTAGGCATGCGCCCCCGCAGTCGGCTTCCGCTTACAGCCGATTTGGCCACCACATTTCACCTGCCATACGGAAGTTCGTCGCCTTCGATAGCGGAACTGGCGCTGATCCAGAGCCGTCGATTCCTGAATTCCGCAATTCCCCTCCGATGAGTTTTTTTCTTGACAAAATCCGAGGAACCTCCTATAAATACAATATAGCTATTTTATAGTTAATTTATAGCTGAAAACGCTCCGCCCTGACCTCCGGGCCGACGCGGATCGTCAGTAAAATCATAAACAAATCGGCTCCATCATGATTGGCCAAAAAGCATGCCACGAATTCAGGTAATATAGAAGGAGAAAGAATTGAGGTACGCAGAGACAGGGTTTAATTTAGAAGTTGACCTATCCCGAGGAAACATTGAGAGGGTCGCAACCGACCCAAGGGATACCGAACTTTATCTGGGGGGGCTAGGCACTAACGCCAAGATATTGTGGGACAGGGTTCCTCCTGAAGTTGAACCTTTTTCTCCCGATAATCTACTCATATTCAGCGCCGGTCTTTTATGCGGTACACCGGCTACCGGTTGTAATCGTACCATTGTTTCCACCATTTCGCCTCAGACGTTGTTAATGGCATTTTCAATGATGGGTGGATTTTGGGCACCGGAATTGAAGTATGCCGGTTACGACAAAGTGATCCTTCGCGGCAAGTCCGCCAGTCTGGTTTATCTGTGGATAAACAACGACAAGGTAGAATTACGTGACGCCTCGCATTTGCGGGGTAAAGGCGCTGTTGAAACTGCGGAACTCATCCGACAGGAGTTGAAGGAGCCGAAAGCCCAGGTGGCGGCTATCGGTTTGGCCGGTGAAAACAGGGTTTATTTTGCTTCCATCGAGCAGGGCCGGTCCAGCGCCAGCCGAGGCGGAATAGGCGCCGTAATGGGAGACAAAGGGTTAAAGGCCATAGTCGTTCGTGGAACAAAAGATGTCCATATTGCCCGACCGGATGCATTCATGGAGCTTTGCAACGAAGTGCTGAAATACATAAAACACCGCGAAAAAAACCCAATTCCGGGGGTAATGCCCATTTTAGCTGGGCTGGGGTCACCGCAAGAGATGAAAGTGCATGATGAGAAGTGGCATACCGAGAATTTCATGTGGGGAAATTCCCGCATTCGCAGAAAAGATTTTTGGAACGAGGAAGTCGAAAAGAAGTGGACGGGGACCATGGAAAGCGCGCGGACGCGGCTAATCAGCTGCTATAACTGTCCGATGAAATGCGGGGCAACCCTTTCCGTCCCAGGGCTTCCAACCTACATGATGAAATGCTTCTCGAAACTTACTTATACAATGGCGGCCATGTCTGATTTGGATTTTGGCTTAAAAATCGCTCAACGTGCTACGGAGTATGGAGTGGACGCATACTCAACCCCGCAAGTTATGGCCTTCGCCCTTGAGCTCTACGAAGCCGCCATTTTAACTGACGATGACATGTCGGGAATGCCGTCCGATAACGAGGGGAAATTTTATTGGTTACTTGACAGAATTGTTCGGCGTGAAGGGATAGGGGATGTTTTAGCCAAAGGCACCTATTGGGCGGCCCAACAGATTGGTAAGGGCGCAGAAGCATATGCTCATAATAACATCAAAAAACATGAGCAGCTGCCTCTCAAGCTATCCATGCTGAATCCAATTTATTTTCTTATGTATTCCACCGGTGAGAAGATAAACATTACCCAAATCGAAGGCCAGTTCCCCCAGGCGCCTTTTGCTACCAGAGAAGAGAGAGAAGCGTTTGTAAAGGATTGGGTCCAGGTTCCTGATGAAAAGTTTAAGCAATATTTCTTGGACTGGGAACCACGCGGAGAAAAATCGATCCCCTATTATCCGACGGTTGAAATGAGTTGTAACATTGTCGACTGGCAGGAGCGGATGCACTATATCGATGACGCCCTCGGGATGTGCGCCGGTTTGTCATCATTTCCTCTGAAGCCTCCATATCATATGCACAATTTCCCGCAATTTATCTCATCCGGTGCCGGGATCGATATGGATGAAGCTAAACTGACGCAAGCAGTCAAAAGGTACCGAACTTTAGTTAGGGCCATTAATATAAGAAGAGGCATGCGGAGAAAAGATGATAAGCCTCCAGTGAACCATTGGAAGAAAAGATTTCCCGACCTTGAAAAAGAGCTCCTGGATGCGTATTACAAATTCAAGGGGTGGAATCATCAGGGTATTCCTACTAAGGAATCCTTGCATGATCTTGGTTTGGATTACGTGATCGAAGACTTTGTTAAGCGGGGGATCTTGGCGGATAGTCAAGACGAGCCCGCCAAAGACTTCAGCGGAAGCAGAGAGAATTAAAGTGAAGAGGCGCTAACTATCATGGGTGAGAAAAAAAAGAAAATTGTTAAATCAATAAAAGTTGATGTTGATAAATGCAACGGTTGCCGGGCATGTGAGCTAGCCTGCTCCGCCTTCCACGCTGCGCCGAAATACAGCAGCAACAATCCAGCGAGGTCTCGTATTCGTGTTATTCATGAACCGTTAAAAGACATATATGTTCCTGTATATGCGGGTGAGTATGCTAAAGCCGAATGCATGGGCCGAGACAAGTACACGATTGACGGAAAGGAATACGAAGAGTGTGCCTTCTGCAGGGCTTCCTGCCCATCCAGGGATCTTTTCAAGGAGCCCGATTCCGGTCTGCCGCTAAAATGCGATATGTGTTTAAGCGATCCGCCTTTATCAGAGCCCTTGTGCGTTCAGTGGTGCATAACGGATGCCCTGATCTACGAAGAAAGAGAAGAGGAAGTAGAAGAAGAAGCGAACGCAGAAGAGTTGAAGACAGGATTGGAATCGTTGGTAAACAAATTTGGACTTGACAAGATAATGGAAACCGTCGCCCGGATGTCAATCTCCAAGAAGGGCTAAAACCATCCGTCGAAAATAGAGGGTTAAGAACGACCGTGGAGAATGTAGCTGATTTTAAAGAGATCGTAGATGCCATCAAAGCCAAAGGTGGAGAAGCCTTCAAATCGTGCTTTCAATGCGGCTTATGCGATGTGGTTTGCCCATGGAATAGGATTAGAATCTTCAGCATGCGCAAGATAGTCCGCGAAGCTGCGTTCGGTTTGACGGATATAGAAAGTGAAGATATTTGGCGTTGTACGACCTGCGGAAGATGCCCTCAGCAATGCCCCCGGGACGTAAAACAGATCGAATCCGGGGTAGCCTTACGCAAGCTTGCCACGGAATACGGGGTTTTCCCGGGTCCGGTTCGACCTATCCGCACCGTGAGCGCGAGCCTCCGTGGCCGCGGTAACCCTCTGAATGAAGAGCGCAATAATAGGTCAAATTGGGCTGAAGGTCTTTCTGTAAAAACCTTCGCCGAGGGCACCGAAATATTATATTTCCCCTGCTGCTACCCCAGCTATGACCCAAGATTGAAAAAGGCGGCGGCGGCTACCGCCACTATTCTTAACCGAGCGGCTGTTCATTACGGCATACTGGGATCCAAGGAGAATTGCTGCGGAGAGAGCATCCGCAAGACCGGCGATGAGGATTTATTCAAACGCTTGGCCAAGGAAAATATCAAAGCGTTTATCGATAATGGGGTGAAAAAAATCCTTGTTTCTTCCCCTCATTGCTACCATAGCTTCAAGAACGAGTATCCCGAATTTAGGGTGGACTTTGAGGTGGTTCATATCGCGCAATATTTATTCCAGCTCATGAATGCAGGAAGGCTTGAGCTTAACAAGGCGTATCGGAAGAAAGTTACTTATCACGACCCATGTTACCTGGGTCGGCACAACGGCATATATGACGAACCCCGGGAGGTCTTGAAGAAGGTACCTGGTCTGGAACTGATTGAGATGCCAGAATCGCGCAGTGATAGCCTCTGTTGCGGAGGGGGAGGCGGCCGGATTTGGATGGAAACTCCAAAGGGTGAAAGATTCTCCGATTTGAGGTTGGAACAGGCGATCGGTGTCGGAGCCGAGGTGCTGGTTACTTCCTGCCCTTATTGCATCGCCAATTTCGAGGATAGCAGGTCAACCATTGGTGTTGCCGATAAAATAGAAATTAAGGACATCACCGAGATCATACAGGAAGTTATTTAGAGTCAGTGCGGTTAACCCCGGCCAGCCCGGACATTGCGGGCTTAAAATATTGGATGAGGTGATCGGAAGTGCAAAAAGAACTGTTGCTTGAAGAAAAAGTTCAACTGTTTTGTAAAGGTCTTGTGAATACTAATTTTGGGGATGTAATGGTGGTGGGTGGAGGAATTTCCGGTATTCAGGCCTCCCTCGATCTTGCCATTGCCGGTTTCAAGGTTTACCTGGTTGAGAAAGCACCAGCCATCGGCGGCCATATGGCGCAGCTTGACAAGACCTTTCCAACCAACGACTGTTCCATGTGAATACTCTCGCCCAAACTGGTCGAGGTCGGCCGGCATCCCAATGTAGAGATCCTGACGTTAACTGAAATCGACAGTGTCGAAGGAGAGGCAGGGGACTTCAAGGTAACCCTGCTTAAAAAACCCCGATACATTTTAGAAGACAAATGCACGGGTTGTACTACATGTGTAGAATACTGCCCCGTCAAATACCCTGATTCTTTTAATCAGGAAATATCGAAAAATAAAGCCGTCCATATATACTACTCCCAAGCGATTCCCCTTGTCGCATATATCGATGAAAGCTGTCTCTACCTTAAAGAGAAGAAGTGTCGTATCTGCGAAGGCGTCTGTAAAAATGATGCCATTGATTTTCAGCAAAAGCCGGAGAAGATAGAAATTAAGGTTGCTTCGATAATTCTGTCTCCCGGGCTTGAGCCATTTGACCCTGGGGTGAAGGGCGACTATGGCTACGGGAAGATGCAGAACGTGGTCACCAGTATGGACTATGAACGACTGTTATGCTCCACCGGGCCATACGAAGGTGAGATCCTGCGCCCTTCCGACAAAAAGCATCCCCATAAAACAGCCTGGATTCAATGCGTCGGTTCCAGACGGGTTACCCCGGGCGATAACAGCTATTGCTCAGCCGTATGCTGCACTTATACCCAGAAACAGGTGATTTTGACAAAGGATCATGACGCCGGGGCGGAGTGTACCATATTCCATAACGATATTCGTTCCTACGGAAAAGATTTCGAACGCTTTTACCAAAGAGCGGAGAACCTTCCCGGGGTCCGATTTATAAGAAGCTATGTCTCAATCGGGAAAGAGATCCAGGAAAGCAAGAATGTAACGATACGATACGCTACGACCGAGGACGGGGTAAAGGAGGAAGAATTCGATCTTGTGGTATTATCCGTTGGATTGAATCCACCTGCGGATTATGAGGATCTGGCGGATAAGTTCGGAATCGAGCTCAATTCACACGGATTCTGTAAAGCAATTCCTTCCAATCCCCTTTCGACCACCCGGCCCGGGATCTTTGTAAGCGGGGCCTTCCAGGGTCCCACCGATATTCCCGAGTCGGTTTTTACCGCCAGCGGAGCCGGCTCCCAATGTGGTGAACTCCTTGACTACCGGCGAGGGAAGCTGACCCAGGAAAGGATTTATCCGCCGGAGAAGGATGTCTCCAGGGAAGAACCCCGGATAGGGGTCTTTGTGTGCCATTGCGGGGCGAATATCGGAAGAGTCGTAAGTGTTCCTTCCACAGTTGAATATGCCTTGACCTTACCCCATGTTGTCTACGCTCAGGAACAGCTGTTTTCATGCGCTTCAAATTGTGCCAAAGAAATAACGGACATTATAAAGGAAAAAGGGCTCAATCGGGTGATAGTCGCTGCCTGCAGCCCCAGGACCCTTGAACCGTTATTCCGGGACACCCTTCGGGAGGCGGGAATCAATCAGTATTACTTCGAAATGGCCAATATAAGGGAACATAACTCCTGGGTCCATTCTAAAGAAAAGGAAGAAGCCACACAGAAGGCAAAGGATATAATCCGGATGTCGGTGGCACGCGCGTGCCATTTGGAGCCATTGCAGGAATTGGACCTACCCGTAAACAAGACGGCGTTAGTGGTGGGTGGCGGTGTATCCGGCATGACGTGTGCTCTTTCCATTGCCAACCAGGGACACGAGGTTTTCCTGGTGGAAAAGAATAAGGACCTGGGGGGAATGGCACGCAGAATTCATTACACCCTGGATGGGCGTGATGTTCAGGCGTATTTGCGTGATCTTGTAGAAAAAGTATATCGACACCCCTCCGTACATGTATATACGGATGCCACCATCACGGAGGCTACGGGTTATGTTGGGAATTTCGTAACCAAGGTGAATTCTGAAAGAGGGGTCGAAGAGATAAAACATGGTGCCGCCGTCATTGCTATAGGTGCTGATATATATAAGCCCACCGAATACCTATATGGGGAAGATGACCGGGTAATAACCCACCTTGAGTTGGAGGAGCGGATCAGCAAAGGAGACGAAAAGATAATTAGCGCAGAAAGTCTCGTGATGATCCAATGCGTAGGCTGCAGAAATGAAGACAGAAATTACTGCAGCAGGATCTGTTGCAGCGTGTCGATAAAGAACGCATTGAAACTGAAAGAGATAAATCCCCTGATGGATATCTACATCCTCTATCGGGACATGATGACATATGGGTTCAGTGAGGATTATTACCGGGAAGCGTCGAATAGGGAGGTGAAGTTCATCCGCTATGATCCGCTGGATAAGCCTCTGGTGGAGACCGTTAAGGAGGGTGGCACGTCTCGCCTGAGGATTGCCGTGACCGATTATATTTTGGGCAAGAAGCTTGCGATAGATGCCGATTGCCTCGCCCTGGCTGCCGCCGTTATTCCTTCCGCGGGAGCCAAGGAAGTAGCAGGATTATTCAAGGTCTCTTTGGGACCGGATGATTTTTTCAAAGAAGCCCATGTCAAATTGAAACCGGTGGAGTTTGCGGCAGACGGCGTTTATCTTTGTGGAATGGCTCAATATCCCAAGCATATGCCGGAAGCGATCAGCCAGGCGTATGGAGCGGCCGGCCGGGTCTTAACGCTTCTCTCACACGATACGGTCATCGCCTCCGGTTCTGTTTGCGAAGTGGATCAGAAAAAGTGTACGGGGTGCGGGGCATGTATATCCGCCTGTACGTATGATGCCATAGAGTTTCGCGAGACACGACAGGGCAAAAAAGCAGTAGTTAATCCTGTCATCTGCAAAGGAGATGGTCTCTGTAATGCACGGTGCCCGACAGGCGCTATTACCCTAAAGCATTTCACCGATGCAGAGCTCTTGAGCCAAATTGATGCAGCGCTTGGGGATGTGTAGAAGTATACGCATGAATAAACCCGGGATTTCTAAAAGACGAAGGTGAGAACGAATGAGTGCAGGACTTGTATTCAGACCCAAAATGATAGGTTTTGTATGCCATTGGTGAGCCTACGGCGCGGCTGACCTGGCTGGAGTTTCCAGACTGCAATATCCGCCTGAAATCAGGCTTGTTCGTGTCATGTGTTCCGGTAGAGTCGACCTGTCCTTCGTGCTCCGGGCTTTCTCAAATGGGATGGACGGGGTGTTTATTGGTGGTTGCCGTTTAAAGGAATGCAATTATATTACTCATGGAAATTATCATGCACTTAACATGGTGCTTCTAGGTAAAAAAATATTGGAGCACATAGGGTTGAACCCAGAACGGTTAAGGATTGAATTTATGTCGGGCGGCGAAGGAATCCTCTTTGCCGACGTTATTAATGATTTTGGCCGAAAGGTGAAGGAGTTAGGACCGCTTGGCAAAAGCGAAGGAATAGATAAAAATGAATTAAAGTCTAAAATTCAAGAAGTTGCAAAGCTCACCCCCTACATCAAGATAGTTAAAAGGGAGAAGCTGGAGTCACGCCTTGAAAACAAGGCAGAATATGACGGTCTTTTCACCCGTGAGGAGGTAGACCGGTTATTTCGTGAAGTAATCTCGTACCATATTGATCCGGAAAAGTGCCAGGCCTGTATGATTTGCCTTAAAAAATGCCCGGTAGAGGCAATTGCGGGCGGCAAAAACCGGATCCATGTAATTGACCAGGAAAAATGCATAAAATGCGGAACTTGCTTTGATGCCTGCCCCCCTCGCTTTGGTGCGGTGAAGACGATTTCCGGCGAGCCTGTTCCGCCTCCTCTTCCTGAAGCAGAAAGAACCATCATCAGAAAGAGTAAAGAGAAAGGAGCTTCATGAACGAGAGCGCCATTAAAATCAGACTCATGAAGGCCGGCGATTTTGACGCTGTGGTTGGGATTGACGAGAAAGTGCTTAAAACGCCCCGGCCGGAGTACTATGAGCTGAAGTTTGAAAAGCTTTTTCAAACCAAAGATTATTTGCCCGCGTCGCTGGTGGCCGAGGACCAAGATGGCACGGTGGTGGGTTTTGTAATGGGGGAACTCTACATAGGAGAATATGGTATTTCCAAGGAAAAAGCAACACTGGATACCATCGGCGTCGATCCCTATTGCCAGCATAAGGGTATCGGTAAGCAGTTGATCAATGAATTTATGGATCATTTGAGAACACTCGGCGTTCAAAAAATCAACACCTTGGTCGACTGGAATGATACCAAACTGATTCATTTCTTTAGCGCGAACCAATTCAGCCCCTCCAAAATCATTAACTTGGAACGAAGCCTTTGATGTCGCGGGTCAATCCAAAAGTCAGTGACTTCCGGCGAAGCCGGAGACATGGAATTGTGAACCGCCCAAAGCAGTATTCGAAAAAGACCTTCTGACCACCTACTCGGCAGTGAAACTTCATCGAACCGGACCCATCGGCCGAGGCGGACATCTTCCTTCTCCCGATAACCCTGCAGAATCCATAAATTTCTATCATCATCCCCCCTTGACAGGGATTGGGTAATGCCCCAGATTTACCGCCAAGGAACGATCGCTGCAATTCCGAGCGTGCCTGATGTTCTCCGTTTGAGCTCCGGTAGGAAGCCATTCGATAACCATCCGGCAATAGGGCTGCTAAAATGAAAACATTTATGCCAGTGGCGTGGGTTGTGCTCATCTCATTTTTTTTATTTAGCTGTGCCGGGATGCAGAACCAACAAACAAACACGGACCGTTGGGGTAATTCCTGTCCCAAGTGGCAGTCGTTTGCAAATTGCGCAAAAAACCACTAGAGGAGATACAGCATGCCAAAAGTTCTCGTTCTTTACTACAGCATGTATGGCCACATAGAAACCATGGCGAAAGCGGTGGCTGAGGGCGCGCGCAGCGTCAAAGGCGCCGAGGTCATCATCAAGCGCGTGCCCGATCTGATGCCGGAAGACGTGGCACGAAAAGCCGGTGCCAAGCTCGATCAGGCGGCGGGGATCGCGGCGGTTGACGAGTTGCCGAACTACGATGCCATCATTTTTGGCACGCCGACACGTTTTGGCAACATGTGCGCGCAGATGCGCAATTTTCTCGACCAGACCGGCCGGTTGTGGCTGAAAGGCGACTTGATCGGCAAGGTGGGCAGCGTGTTCACGTCCACGGGCACGCAGCACGGCGGACAGGAAACCACGATCACCTCGTTTCACTCCACCTTGTTGCATCACGGCATGATAGTGGTGGGAGTTCCCTATTCCTGCCAGGAAATCATGAACATGAGTGAAATCACCGGCGGATCCCCCTATGGAGCGAGCACTCTTGCTGGCGTCGATGGCAGTCGTCAACCGTCAGAGAACGAAATAAAAATCGCTCGATTCCAGGGAGCCCACGTTGCGGAAGTAGCTAAGAAGCAATCAGCATAGAAGCCATTTCAAAAATGGCAGATCACAGCCGAGGGCAAGGCGCACGCCGCTGAAAAAGTGCCGCAACCGCGTCAGGTGGTGAGCATTTTTCAGAGGCGTAAAACGCCGCCCTCGACTGCCAGATGCTATTTTGAGATAGCTTCTAACACCACTCAGCATACCCGCACCCCCCGGTCTGGTCAAAAAACAGTTCAGCGAGAACTGCCAAGCGACTGCGGTTTGTATTGTGCACGGCCTGGCAGCCGTGGTAGAAAGGCGGTTAACCCCCTATCTGCCCGGCGAGGAGTGTCGGCCATGCCCGAGATGGAACTGGAAAAGCTGCGTATCGAAAAATCAGCCCTGCGACCGAAGGCCCGAAAGAAGAAGTGGCTGGCGTGGGGCGTTCCGCTGCTCCTCTTGCTCGTAGCGTTAGGCGTGCTCTACCGGCAGGGGCTCCTCACGCCCGCGGTGCCGATCCAGGCAACCACCGTTCAGAACATCTACCCGTCCCAGACGCTGACTCAGCTGAACGCGAGCGGCTATGTCGTAGCCGACCGCAAATCCGCCGTGGCCTCCAAGCTGACCGGACGACTGGTGTACCTGGGCATCGAGGAGGGCAGCCGGGTGAAGGAGGGCCAAGTCATCGCCCGGCTGGAGAACCGAGACGCCGTGGCCGCCCGGGACCGGGCAGCCCAGAACGTCGCCGTCGCCCGACACAGTCTGGAGCAGATGCTGGCCGAACTGACGAACGCACGTCTGGACTACACGCGCAAAAAAACGCTCGCCGAAAAAGGGACCATCGCTCGCTCGGTCTTTGACACGGCCGAGGCCCGCCACCGGACCGCCATGGCGGCCGTGGAGGGCCAGTCCGCCGCCTTGCGCGCAAATCAGGCCGCCCTCGAGGAGGCGACCGTGCTCCTCGACTACACCAACATCCGCGCACCCTTCGATGCGGTGGTGCTCACCAAGAACGCCGACATCGGCGACATCGTGACTCCGCTGGCGGCCACGGCCGATGCCAAGGCGGCCGTGGTGACCATCGCCGACATGGAATCGCTCCTGGTGGCGGTGGATGTATCGGAATCAAACATCGCTCAAGTGAAGACCGGCCAGCCCTGCGAAATCCGTCTGGACGCCTTCCCGGATTCGCGTTTCCCCGGCCGGGTGCACATGATCCTGCCGACCGCCGACCGCAGCAAGGCCTCGATTTCAGTGAAGGTCGCTTTTCTCGAGCGCGACCCGCGGATTCTGCCTGAGATGAGCGCCAAGGTGGCGTTTCTTTCGCGCGAAACCGGCCCGGGGGAGCAGGCGCCCTTGCGCGCGGTGCCGGCGGCAGCCGTGGCCCAGGGCAACGGTCCCCCCCGGGTGTTCCTCATCCAGGGCGACCGAGTTCGGGAGGTCCCGGTGCAACTCGGCCGGCGCCTGGGCGAGATCGTCGAACTGCTGGAGGGGCCGGCGATTGGAAGCCGCATCGCTGTCGCACCGGTGGAAAAATTGACGGACGGAACCCGCGTGTCGGTTCCGAAACAGTGACGAATGAGCACCACGCGCCCGATCATCGTCGATATCCGTAACATCACGAAATCCTACCGCCGTGGGAACCAGGTCATCCCGGTGCTGGAGGACATTTCCCTCACCATCGCCGCATCGGAGTTCTTGGCCCTCATGGGGCCCTCGGGCTCGGGCAAGAGCACGCTGCTCAACCTCATCGCGGGCCTGGACCGGGCAGACTCGGGCACGATCCGCGTGGGCGGCGTCGACATCGCGGCGTTGTCCGAAACGCAGCTTGCCGCCTGGCGCGCCGCGCATGTCGGCTTCATCTTCCAGTTCTACAACCTGATCCCGGTGTTGACGGCCTTTGAAAACGTGGAGCTGCCGCTGATCCTGACGGATCTGTCGCGCCGAGAGCGCCGGGAGCATGTCCGGACGGTCCTGGGCCTGGTCAATCTCCAGGACCGCATGGACCACTACCCGCGGCAGCTTTCCGGCGGCCAGCAGCAGCGCGTGGCCATCGCGCGCGCGCTGGTCACCGACCCCACCATCGTAGTGGCCGACGAGCCCACAGGCGACCTGGACCGCGCCGCGGCCGAAGATGTGCTCGTGTTCATGGAGCGCTTGAGCCGGGAACTGGGCAAGACGATCATCATGGTAACCCACGACCCGCGGGCCGCCCGGCGGGCCGCCACCGTCAAACACCTCGACAAGGGTGTCCTGGCCAATGCTCTGGAAGCTGCTGTTCCGGAACGCGTTTAGACACACGCTGCGCGCCGTGCTGACCGTTTTCGGCGTTGCCGTGGCAGTGCTGGCCTTCGGCATGCTGAGCACGCTCGTGGATGCCTGGTATGCGGGGGTTTCAGCGGCCGCCGCCAACCGTCTCGTCATCCGCCATGCGATATCCCTCACCTTTTCCCTGCCGATCGCCTACATGGAAAAAATCCGGGCGGTCGACGGCGTCAAGGCCGTCTCCCATATGACATGGTTCGGCGGCATCTACATCGACCGCAAGAATTTCTTCGCGAACTTTGCCGTGGACCCCAAGAGTTTCCTGGACCTGTACCCGGAGTTTGTTCTGCCCGAGGACCAGAGATCGGCCTTTCTCAAGGACCGCAGGGGCTGTGTCGCCGGCCGCGGGCTGGCCGAGCGCTTCGGCTGGAAAGTGGGCGACACCGTGCCCCTTCAGGGGACCATCTACTCCGGAGACTGGCCGATGGTCGTGCGGGGCATTTACCAGGGGCGCGACAAGAGCACCGACGAAAACCAGCTGTTCTTTCACTGGGACTACCTGAACGAGCGGCTCAAGGAGCGCTATCTCCGGCGAGCCAACCGGACCGGTCTCTTCGTCATCGAGATCACCCATGCCGATGATGCCCCGGCGGTTGCCGGAGCCGTGGACGCCGTTTTCAAGAACTCTCTGGCCGAAACCCTGACTGAAACCGAGCGCGCCTTTCAACTGGGGTTCGTGACCATGAGCGAAGCCATCCTCATGGCCATCCGCATGGTTTCGCTCGTGATCATCGGCATCATCATGGCTGTCGTCGCGAACACCATGATCATGTCGGTGCGCGAGCGCATGCACGAGTTCGCCATATTCAAGACGCTCGGTTACCGGGCCTTCCACCTGACGAGCCTGATTCTGGGAGAGTCTCTGGTGGTCTGCGTGGCGGGCGGGGCCCTCGGCATCGCCTGCACTTTTCCCGCCCTGAAGATCCTGACGGGCTATGTGGGGAACATTTTCCCGATTATGGACATCAGCCCGACGACGCTCTGGTTGGACGTGCTGGCTGTCGTCACCGTGGCGCTGGTGGCCGCGGCGTTCCCGATCCAGAAGGTGCTGACGGTGCGGATCGTCGATGCCTTGGGAAGGATGGCGTGAAGCTTCTATTGGCCTATAGCCTGCGCAACCTGCTGGCCCGGCGAATGACCACGGTCCTGACCGCCGGGGGCATGGCGCTCGTGGTGTTTGCCTTCGCGGCCATCCTCATGTTGGCCGAGGGGTTGCAGCGTACCCTGGTGGATTCCGGTTCCTATGACAACGTCATTGCCATCCGCAAGTCCTCGAACTCGGAAGTTCAAAGCCCGGTGTCGCGCCTTGAGGCGGCCATCATCGAGACGCAACCGGAAATCGCCGGCGGCCCCGGCGGCCGGCCGCTCGCGGCCCGGGAGGTGGTGGTGCTCATCAACCTGCGCAAGCGGGGCTCGGACAGCACCTCCAACGTCACCATCCGCGGGACCTCGGAATACTCCCTCGCGCTGCGGCCCCAGGTCCGCATGACGACCGGACGCATGCCGCGGCCGGGGTTGTCCGAAATCATGGTGGGCGAAGGGATCGCCCAGCGGTTCCAGAATGCGGGCCATAACGAGACGCTCTCATTCGCCAACCGCGATTGGACGGTGGTCGGCGTGTTTGACGCAGGCAACACCGGCTTCAACTCCGAAATTTGGGGGGATGCGGAGCAGTTCATGCAGGCGTTTCGGCGGCAGGCCTACTCCTCGGTGATCTTCCGCCTGCGGGACCCCGCAGCGTTTGCGGCCGTGAAAGCGCGCATCGAGGGAGACCCCCGCCTGTCGTTGGAGTCCAAGCGGGAGGTCACCTATTACCAGGACCAATCCGAGGCGACCGCCACCTTCCTGCGCGTCCTCGGCATGTCACTCACGATCATCTTTTCCATCGGCGCCGTGGTCGGCGCTATGATCACCATGTATTCGGCCGTGGCCAACCGCACGGCCGAAATCGGAACGCTTAGGGCCGTTGGTTTCAAGCGCTCGGCGATCCTGACCGCCTTCCTGGCAGAGGCCCTGCTGCTCGGCTGGGTGGGCGGGCTCGCAGGACTCTTTCTCGCCTCCTTCCTGCAATTCTTCACGGTGTCCACCACCAACTTCCAGACCTTCGCCGAACTGGCCTTTCAGTTCAGGCTGAGTCCGGGAATCGTGATCGAAGGGCTTGCCTTCGCGCTGATCATGGGGCTTACCGGGGGGCTTCTGCCGGCCTTCCGGGCGGCGCGGATGAATATCGTCGCGGCCCTGCGGGAGGCCTAAGGATAGAAGCCATCTCAAAAATAAAAGAAAACGAACGCCATTAAAAACCGTATTTCCCCTGAGGCTACATCTATCGTCTAAGATTAATCAACCGTCGGCACACCTGCCGTTCGTTTCGAACGCATCCCCCGGCCCTTTTCATCCCCGTGGGGTTTTTGTTCCGGTGAAGGCTTCTCTCTCTTGCGGACACCCCCAATGGCCGCAACGAGTTCAGCAGCAGCACACCCCTTGGTCTTATAGTCGGTCGCGCCTGCGTCGCGCATGGCCTGCGCGTGCTCCTGGTCTTCGTACATCGAAAGGCCAATGATACGGATTTCCGGGTACTGCCGATGAATGACCCGCGTAGCCTCAATTCCATTGACCCTGGGCATGCTGATGTCCATCAGGATGACGTCCGGCTTAAGCTGCTGCGCGAGCTCGATCGCCTGCTTGCCGTCATTGGCATGGCCGACGACCTCGAGACCCCGCTCATTCTTCAACAGGCGGCCAAGACCGTTGCGGAAAAGGGCATGGTCGTCGGCAAGCAACACTCGGATCGTAGCCCCCTGATCCTTCAAAGCGACCTCTTCGGGTTGGCCAGATAGAGTGCACATACAATCGGCCGCAAGCGGTGCAGCAGGCGCTTGGCCATGGGGTACCGTCAACGCCAAACGGCTGCCCTTGCCGCGGGCACTGTCGATTTCGACGCTGCCCCCGATCAGACCGATACGCTCCCGGATGCTGAACAACCCGAATCCTCCGCCGTTTTCTCCCGCCGATTTCAGCTGGCAGGGATCGAACCCCGCACCCTCATCGCTCACGGTGATCCGCAACCCGGCCCCGTCCATCTGCCGCATTCTCACCTGTGCCCGGAGGACCCGCGCATGCTTGACGGTGTTAAACAGCAATTCGCGCACCGATTCGAATAGAAAAATCTTCACATCCTCCGGCAACCGGGGCTTATCTTCGATCGAGAGATCGACAGCCAAATTGTAGTTATCCCGCATCCAGCGGGCAAGCCATTCCAGGCCCGCCGAAAGGCCGCTCTCGTGCAGAATGGGAGGACTGAGTTCGGCGCTCAACGACCGTGACATCGTTACGGATTCACCCATTATTTTGTCGATCTCATCGACGGCCTGCTTGAGATCGACATCGCCGATCTTTTCCGCGACGCCTCCCAGCCGAATCTTCGCCGAAGCCAGATGCTGTTGGAGGCCATCATGCAAAATCCTTGATAAGCGCTTGCGTTCGGCCTGCTCGGCCATGGTCAGCTCGCCCGCCAACGCCCGCAGCTGGTTCGCCCTGGAGGCCAACTGCTCGTTGGCCAGCTTTAACTCGCATTCGGCCCACTCGCGCTGCTTGACTTCCTTTTGGAGAGCTTCAACCGTCTGAGTCAGCGCGCCCGTGCGCTCCTGCACCCTTTGCTCCAGCTGTTCATTGGCCTGGCGCAAGGCTTCCTCGGCCCTCTTGCGCTCCGTTACGTCCAGAAAGAGCACTCCAAATCGCCCCTGCTCGGTCTGAAAAGCGCTCACCTCATAAAGCCGCCCGAGAGCCTCGCTCCACTGGTTGAAGCGGAGGGGCCGGCCGGTCAATGCCACCGATCCGTACCGCTCCACCCAATGGCTCTCCGATTGGGGCAGGACCTCGTAAAGCGTACGACCCACCACGTCTGCGGCCTTGAGACCCGTCTGACGCTCGAAGGCGGGGTTCACCTCCAGAAACCGATAGTCGCTGGGCCGATCCCCGTCGTCACAGATGATCTCGTGGAGGGCGAACCCCTCATTCATGGTCTCGAAAAGACTCCGGTAGCGTTTTTCGCTCTCCCGGAGCGCCTCCTGCGCTCGCCGCTTCCCGGTCACATCGTGGAAGACAAGGACCACCCCGCAGATGTTGCCTCGGTCGTCCTTGATCGGCGCCGCACTGTCCTCGATGGGGATGGTCAGTCCCTCTCGGGTGATAATGGCCGTGTTGTTGGCGAGGGTAACGACGGACCCTTCCTGCAGCACCCGTTGAACGATATCCTCTCCCGGTTCACGGTTCTGCTCGTTGATGATCCGGAAGACGCTCTGACTAGGCTGCCCCACGGCTTCTTCCGGCTTCCAGCCGGTCAAGGCTTGGGCGACGGGGTTGAGGAAGGTGATCCGGCCGGAGGCGTCGGTCGTCATCACGGCATCGCCGATGCTCGTAAGGGTGACTTGGAGCCATTCGCGCTGCCGGTGCAGCTCCTCCTCCACCCGCTTGCGTTCGATGACTTCCCTCTCAAGGTCTGCTTTGGACGCCGTCACGGCCTTCAGGTCAGTGGTCATCTGGTTGAAGGCGCGGGACAACTCGCCGATTTCATCCTTCTTTCCTTCTTCAATGACAAAATCAAGCTTTCCGGAACCGACGACAACAGTACCGGCCTGAAGGATAGCTATGGATCTCAAGATGCGTCGGTAGGTCAGCAAATAGCTGGCTAAAAGAAACACCCCAAACAAACCCACCATGACGTACATAAGCATGGTGTCTGTTTTCGTCAGCTGATCCATCTGTTGATGTAGTAGCTGAGACAAGCGTGAAGCATCCGATACGAGCTCTCGACCCTGAACCGCCATCCGGGTCCATGATACCTGAAGAAACGCCGGGTCAAGTGCTACACTCTGACTCTGAGACGGCTTTCCCGGAGCAGATGCCACACTGTCGAATACCTCTTTAAATCGGTTTTGATTTCCCCGAATGTTGCGGACAAGGGCTTGCTGCTCCGGTTTGTCCACGTTCAGACCGGCTACTTGTTCGGAAAACAAGGCAAACCTGGATTGCCATCGCTTTAGCTGCTGGCTTTCGCGGTAAATCAGATAATCATTGGACAAGTAGCTCAGCTCGCTTGCTCCCTGAGCGATGTTACCGGCTATTCTTTCCTGTTGGCCAGCTTTCTCCAACTGCTGATTCGTGATGATTGCCGAGGCCGCAACAACTACCAGGATAATGCCAAATAGGAACATGGTTATAAGGAATTGCGCTCTGAGTTTCATGGTCGATCCCCTGTGTAAACTGTGCTCAGCGCTTTCGGCTTTACCGCTTTGAGGCAGCCATTGCGGATGTGGTCTCCAAAATCAAAAATCGGTGTGATCCTGACCGCCGGTTGAGTGTGGCGCTTCCGCATGTTCGCTGCTTCATCGGACAATGGTCACTGTTTCGGGCTTTATCGCTCTCAGACCATCTTCATAGATATAATTCAAGAAATCGGGAACCTGCTTTTCGGTCGTCAGACCGTTGCTTATCATCCACCGCGCTTCGTCTTCCATCGCGACAATGAGTGATTGGTCGAGAGAAAGCGAGTACTGATTTTGAGACCACACGGTTTCCATATACGCCGCATCCAGATTCAGCCGCTTCTGTATGATCGCTTTTGCTTCGGCAGGATTAAGCATGACATACTCTTCGGCCTGTGCCAGGGACTCGAGGAATCTGACGGCCAGGTCAGGATGCTTTGTAATCCACTCGTCGGTAGAAATCGCCTGCGTATACAGAGGCTGACTACTCTGTGCTGACCAGAAGGCGGCGTTGGCGCCCAAACGGTCTTTGACTGAATTAGCATACGGTTGGGCGACTGCAACTGCATCGATGTCGCCATTGACAATGGCGTCCACCCATTCGGCCGGTGTACCGAGGTCAACAAGGGTTATGTCCTGCATATTCATGGCATGAAGTTCCATAAACCTGCCGAGATAGAAATGGGCTATCGTTCTTAACATAGTCCCAACCCTTTTCCCCTTGAGGTCTGAAACCTTCTCGATTCCCCTGTCCCTCCGTCCAACAAGATATATCAGCTCGCTTTTAGCGATGCTTCCGATTGTGCGAATTCTTTCTTTCCGGAATGACCTTCCAACCAGGGGAAACTCGGCTGTTCCGACCGCGATATCCGCTTCACCGTTCACCATTCCGTCTAATGCACCTACTCCGCTATCATACTTGCGCGAGGTTACCTTGAGGCCGTTGCGGCTGAAAAACTGCTGGTCTTCGGCAATGCAAGGGAGTGCGACGGACTCAAACTGCGCCTGCGCTATGACGATCGAATCCATTCTTTCGGAGGAAGGCGAGCACCCAAATCCGGACGAGAGCACGGCGAGAAAAACCAATGTTTTAATTAGAATACCTTTCACGGTATCTCACCTTATCGAATAATGTTCACGACGCCGGGACAGCCTGCTTAAGATCTGCGCTTATAAGATTGCACATGGTGGAAATTCGCCCGAAGGCTTCCAGTGACGCAAAATTAGCGGATGGTACCATAGAGACATATTTGCGAATTCGATCTGATCAGCTGAGACTCTCACAAATTTACCAAACTTCCAGATACGTCGGATGGTATTCACCATAGTGGTGAACCGGATATTCGCAGCACCTCGATCACAGGCGTAACCCACATGGCAGATCGTCAAGACGGTTTGCCGGTACAGCCGGTTTGGTCTTGGCCGGAGGAAAGAATCTCGCGGATTTTCTGCGACAGCTGCTCGATGGTGAAGGGCTTTTGGATGAACCCCCGGCAGCCGCGCCGCAGGATGTCTTCCGCCGGGCCGTTCAGGGCGTAGCCGCTGGAAAGCAGCACGTTCACCCTCGGGTCGATGGCTTTCAATCTCTCAAAGGTCTCTGCCCCGCTCATCCCCGGCATGATCATGTCCAGGATAACGAGGTCGATCTTTTCGCGATGTTCCTGGAAAATCGACAGGGCGTCGGGGCCGCTGCGGGCCACGAAGACTTTGTGTCCGAGCCGGGTCAGCATTTGATCGGAGATGACGGCCACCATGTCCTCGTCCTCCACCAGCATCAGGGTCTTCCGTTCTTCGCGCCCGGGCGGGATGGCCGGCTGTGCGTGCGTCGCCGCCGGCGCGGAGGCCGGCAGGAACACCCGGAATGTCGATCCGCGCCCCTTTCTACTCCGCACCGTGATAAAGCCATGGTGGCTCTGCACGATGCCATATGCCGAAGAAAGACCGGGGCCGGTTGAGGTGCCGGTTTTCGAGGGGGCGAAAGGCGACTCGAAAATGCGCACCTGGGTCTGTGCGTCCATGCCGATACCCGTATCCGTGACCGTGATGCAGACGTAGCGCCCGAGGGCCGCATCCGGCGGCCGGCCGGACGTGCCTTCCTCGACGCTGACATTGGCGGTCTCGAGAATCAGCTCACCCCCGCCTGGCATGGCTTCCATGGCGTTGACGAACAAGCACAGCAAAACCTGCTCCATCGGCCCCTGGGCTACCTCGACCGCCCAGAGGCTCTCCTGCAAGGTCTTGCGGACGGAGATCTCTTTTCGGGAACGGCTGAACATGCTGGCCACCCGATCGATCAGGTGGTTGAGGTCGGTGGCCTGCACCTCGTATTTCCCGCCTCGGGCAAAGCCCAGCACCTGGCGCGTCAGCTCGGCGCCATGCATGATCCCCTTTTCGATGTTTTTCAAATAGGCCACGTCGCGGTCATCGGGTGCCTTGTTGAGCAGCATCAGGGAGACATTGCCCTGGATCCCCATCAGCAGGTTGTTGAAGTCGTGGGCAACGCCGCCGGCGAGCGTGCCGATGGCTTCCATTTTCTGGGCCTGCTGCGTCTGAATCGCCCGGCGCTCGAGCTCATTTTCCGACAGGAGCTGATCGGTGACGTCGGCCACGAAAGCGACGATGACCTGCCGCCCGTCGATCTCCGTCACGGTGGCGGTGATGCTGCAGTTGATCGTGGTGCCGTCCGGTCGGGTAATCGGGATCCGCTCGACGGATGATTGTTCGCCCCGGGCCATGGACTGGAAAAGCTGCCGGATCGCCGGCATCGACTCGGCCGGGTGCCTTTCATCCACGGCCGGGCCAATGAGCTCTGCGCGACTGCAGCCGAACATCCGGCAGGCGGCCGGGTTGGCTTCGAGAAAGCACCCCTCGCGGTCGGCGATGGCGATCCCCATCGGAGCGATGTCGAAGACAGTGCGGAAACGGTTCTGGCTGTGATGGCTTTCCATGGGAGGAGTCAATCCTATTTTTTCTTGACGTGGTATTTGTCGCCCGGCCGGTCCTGCAGGAAGACCTGGTCGAAACGCCGGACGGAAGCGTCGTCATACCAGCCGTGCCCGGTCTCCTGGCAGCGCGGGCAGGCCTTGCGGGGGATGTGGACCGCCAGGATGTGCGCGCCCCGGTCCGAGGTCGAATCGATTTTCAAGGCGCCGCCGCAGGTGTCGCAGGCCGTGATCTCCTCCTGCTGCGACTCGGAAAAGCCGTCGGTGTCGTAGTAGATGCGACGGGTGCGGCGGTGGCTTTGCCTTTTTTCCAGCATCTTTTCACGCAACTGGTTCCGCCCCTGCCAGCCGGCCAGGATGAGGTCGCTGACGCTCTTGACCGCATCGGTCACTGCCTCCGACTGGCGGATTTGGCAGCGATCGTAGTCCGGCTCCCGGACCTTGCTGTAGTCCAGGCCGGCCATGGCGAGTACGATCCCCAGGTTGACGTAAGGCAGGGCGCCCTCGATGGAGTAGCCCCCCTCCAGCACGGCGATGTCGGCATTCAGGAGCGAGGTCAACTCCGCATAGCCCTGAGCCGAAAAATTCATGTTGGTGATGGGGTCCGTGTAATGATTGTCCTGGCCGGCCGAGTTGACGATGAGCTGTGGCTTGAAATCGTCGAGGATCGGCCGGACGGCGCTGCGGATGACGTGCAGGAATCCTTCTTCGGTGGTGTGGGGCGGCAGCGGGACGTTGAGGGTGTAGCCCACGGCATTCGGCCCGCCTAGTTCGCCGGGAAACCCGCTGCCGGGGTAGAGGGTCCGGCCGTCCTGATGCAGGGAGATGAACAGGGTGTCGGGGTCGTGCCAGTAGATGTCCTGGGTGCCGTCGCCGTGATGGCAGTCCGTGTCGACGATGGCCACCCGGTCCACGCCGTATTGGCACCGCAGGAACTCGATCATGACGGCCTCGATGTTGATGTTGCAGAAGCCGCGCGAACCGTGGGCGACGCGCATGGCATGATGCCCCGGTGGCCGCACCAGGGCGAAGCCCTTGTCGACCTGTCGCTCCGAGACCGCTATGCCGACGGTTTTGGCCCCGCCGGCGCTGATGAAATGGGATTCGGTGGCGATGCTCCAGACGTCCGGAACGCAGAAATGGACGCGCTGGATGTCGGCCGGAACCACGGGGTCCGGCTTGAGCTCGACGACCCCCGCGATGTCGAACAGGCCTTCTTCGAGGATCTGGTCCTGGGTGTAGAGCAACCGCTCCTCCCGTTCGGGATGGTTCGGACTGATGGCCCAGTCGTAAGCCGGAAAGAAAACCAGTCCGACTTTTTTTTGCGCGCACAGCATGGATTAAAGCTCCCAGCGTGATGAGCTCGCCCCGCATCGGTGCGGGCGCCCGCCGCGCCTTATGGCGCCGGCGCTGCCAAGCTCCTAAGCAGGTCGTCATAGCCGTGGATCAGCCCCGGCTTGACCTGCACCCGGACGCGGATATTTTTCCCGGAGGTATTGAACCCCCGCACCATGTTGAACTGCTGGCTTTCCACCACTTCCATTTCGAGGTAGTCGGGATTGGCGCCGCGCTCCAGGGCCTTGACCCGCAGCAGGCCCAGGGCCTGTGCCGTGGCGGCCTCCAGGCCGTAGCCGTCCATGATGGGCTGCAGGAACTTCTCCGCCGGTGCGCTCGCCACCCGCTGTTCCGTGTCGGCAAAAAGCCCCACCTCGCACGTGGTGCGCGCGAGAGCCGCTCCGATGGCGTTGGCGGCCTGCCATCTCGGCACAACCCGGACCTGCATCGGGGTCAGGCGCTGAAGGTGTTTGGCGAAACAGGGGGCAGGGCCGCCCAGGACCAGAATGGATCGGGGCCGCACCTGATAGCCTTCCTTGAATTCGTGCAGCGTGTAGACAGGCTTGCCGTTGATATGCGCCGTGAGCCGCCCGGCAGCCTCCAGCATCGCCCGGCAGGCGGTTTCAACCACCTGGTCCGCGAGGGTCTCGATGGGAATCCCCATTTTGTCCGCCACGGGCTTGAGGCCGGCGCGCGCGCGCGCGCGATCCTCGTGGGCAAGGTCTCCGATAACCGCCAAAGCATCGGTGGGCGTGGGCACGCTTCCGCCGAAAAGTATCGCCGGACCTTCCCGGTCCGGGCCGACGGTCAGGCAACCGTTTTTCAGCCGAACGGCACTGTCGCCCCCCATGCCGATCGAAAGGGTCTCAAGGGACCGGATCAGGGTCCGGTAGGGGCCGATGTCTATGCCGTGGGGGGCGAGCGCCGGCGCGCGGCCGATCAGGACCGCCAGGTCGGTGGTGGTGCCGCCGATGTCCATCACGATCGCGTCTTCGTCCCTCGCGGCCATGGCAACGGCCCCCATGACGCTCGCCGCCGGCCCCGAGAGGATGGTCTGGGCCGGGAAATCCACGGACGCCTCCAGCTTCATGTTGCCGCCGTCGGCCTTGAGCAGGCGCAGTGGCAGGCGCAGCCCCTTGACGCTCAGGCTGTTCAGCACGGCATCGAAAAACGTCTTGTGGATCGGGTAGACGGCCGCGTTCAGGAAGGTGGTGGCGATGCGGCGGGCAAAATTCAGGCCGCCGGAAACGCGGTGGCCCAGAAAAATTTTATCGAAGGAATTCCCCAGCAGCTCCCCGATGCGGATTTCGTGGGCGGGGTTGCGGACCGAGAATTTCCCCACCACCCCCACCTGACGGATCCCGTCTTTCCGGAAGCGCTCGGCGGCGGCTTGGGTTTCCTCCGGCTGAACCGGCTCCACCTCGCGGCCGCGGTGGTCGATGGATCCCTTCACGCAGACGTAGTGGGGATTGGTGCGAAAATGCTCGGGATCGATTCCGGGGCCGGCCGACACGATCATGCCCACGGGCGGGATTGTGTTCTGAATGATGGCGTTGGTGGTCAGCGTGGTGCTGAGGACGATGCGTCGGATGGCGCCGGTATCCACGCCTTCCGTGATCGCATTCAGGCCCTTAAAAACCGAGCGGAAGAGATCCGACGCATCGGTGGCGACTTTGACCTCTCGCAGCAGACCGGCGTTGTCCAGCAGAACAACATCCGTGTGGGTGCCCCCGACATCCAGCCCGATGATCATATGGTTTCCCCGATGGTGTGATCGCGGCAACCTTGATGACTTCCGATGACGTCGCCTCCCCTATCTCCCAACCTCCTTTGCTGAAGGCGGTCAAGGGGGATTTCGTTCCACTTTTTCAATTTTTAAACGGAAACAGGCCCGCGTGTCAACCGGGACGACCCCGCGGAGAACCGGCGTTCACCCCGGGCGCGCAAGCGTCCACTCCACGCGGAACCCGCCGGCGGCAACGGCGGCCACGTGGTCTTCGAAAAAGAAATGTTCGACGGTCCAGGTTTTACCGGCGTAATCCACCCGCAGGTGCGTGGTGTCGAGGATGTGGTCGATCCGACACCGGGACAGGTCCCGGAGGCCTTCGCCCCGGGCCTTCAGGACGGCTTCCTTGGCGGTCCAGTAGCGAAAAAATGTCGTCTGCACGTCGCCGTGGCCCATGAGGGCCCATTCGGCGGCGTCGGCCGTCTTACGGCGCAGGCCCGGAGAGCACGGGCGGAGTCTTTCGATGTCCAGCCCGATGGCGGACGGCGCGACCACGCCGCCGACATAATCCGGTTTGTGGCTCAGCGACCAGAAATTGCCACGGCAGGGGACCGGGGCGCCCCGGTCATCCTTTTCCAACGGACCCAGGCGGACCCCGAGCCGTTCGGCCGATAGCGCAAGCGCCTGCCGGGCGCAGTCGCTCAGAGACTGCACCCGCTGCTTCGGTCGGAGTCGTTGAACCTCCGCCGGAACGGGCAGGATCACCGGATATATCACCGCGGTCATCTTAATGCGCCGGCGTCGGGTCGCCTCCCGGGGTCTTGAGGATCATCCGGCAGTCGGCGGCGGTGGCGGCTTGGCCCTCGGCGTGCACCAGGAGCGGGTTGATGTCGAGCTCCACGATCTCCGGATGGTTCATGGCCATATTCGACAGACTCACCAGGCATTTCTCGATGGACTCGATATCCCCCTTCGCTTTGCCCCGGAAGCCCTGCAGGAGCTTGTAGCCCTTGATCTCCCGCACCATGCGGCGGGCCTCGTTGCGGCCGATGGGCGCCAGGCGAAAGGTCACGTCCTGGAAGACCTCGACGAAAATGCCGCCGCTGCCGAACATCAGCAACGGTCCGAAGATGGGGTAGCGGTTCAGCCCCATGATGACCTCGGTCCCGGCGGATGCCATCTTCTGGACCAGCACCCCCTCGATCTGGGCATCGGGTTTGTAACCCCGGGCGCGGGTGAGGATGGTATCGAAGGCCTCCTTTACCTCGGCGGCGGTGGCCAAGCCGACGATCACCCCGCCGGCGTCCGACTTGTGCAGGATCTGCTCCGAGACGATTTTCATCACCACCGGAAACCCCATTTCGGCGGCGATGGCGGCGGCTTCGTCACCGGTAGTTGCCAGCCGGGTCGGCAGCACCTTGAACCCGTAGGATTCGAGGATTCCGATCCCGTCCAGTTCGCCGATCCGGTTCTTGCCGCGCGCCAGGCAGTCCTGGATGATCTTGGCGGCGCGCTCCCGGTCGAACTTCAAGTTGTACTGCGCCAGGTGCTGGCGGTTGAGCCAATTGGAGTAGCGGTAGAGCGCCCCGAAGGCCTTGGCGGCGTTTTCGGGGAACCGGTAGACGGGGATGCCGTGCTCCTGGAGGTATTTGACGCCATGGGAAACGTCGATGACCCCCATGAAGCAGCACATGATCGGCTTGAACGACTTGCGGGCGATGCGCGCGATGGCCTCGGCCGTGCCCAGGACATCGGTCATGGACTGCGGCGTGAGGATCACCAGCGCGCCGTCCACACCCTCGTCACGGATGACCGCACCCAGCGCGTTTTCGTAGCGATCGATCGACGCGTCGCCGATGATGTCCACCGGATTGTGCAGGTTGGCGGTGCTCGGCAGGTGGCTCGCCAGGGTTTCGAGCGTCTCGTCCTTGAACTTGGCCAGCTGCAGCCCCGAAAACATGGTCATGTCGGTGGCGACAATGCCCGGCCCGCCGGCGTTGGTGACGATAGCCACGCGGTTTCCCGCCGGCACCTTGCGGCGCATCTTGCCGAGCTCGCTTTCGTTCTTGTAGGCGAAGGCCGTTGCGAAATCAAAGAGCTCGTCGATCGAGGCGACACGGATGATGCCGGACTGCACGAAAATCGCATCGTAGACGCCCTCGGTGCCGGCGAGCGAGCCCGTGTGGGAGGCCGCCGCCTGGGCGCCGGCGCTGGTGCGGCCGGACTTGATGACGAGCACCGGCTTGGGCCGGTAGTCGCCGCAGGTGATCTCCTTGACGGCTTCGATGAACTCGGGCCCCCGCCGCAGCTCCTCCACGTAAATCAAGATGACTTCCGTGTCGTGATCCTGGTGCAGGTAACGCAGCAGGTCCAGCTCGTCGACATCCGCCTTGTTGCCGATGGAGATGAACTTCGAGAACCCGAAGTTGCGGTCGGCGGCAAAATCCAGAACCGCCGTGCACAGCGCGCCGCTCTGGGAGATGAACGAGACGTTGCCGGCCTTGGGCATGCGCGCGGAGAAGCTCGCGTTCAACTGCACGGCCGGCAGCGGGTTGATGACGCCGAGGCAGTTCGGCCCGATCAGCCGCACCCCTGCCTCGCGGCAGGTGGCGACGAGGCGGTCCTCGATCGCGCGCCCCTCGGAGCCGATCTCGCGGAACCCGGCCGAAACGATGACGATGCCCTTGACTCCCTTTGCCACGGCCTCCTGGACGGACTGCAGCGCGGCCTTCGGCGGCAGGATGACGATCCCGAGGTCGATCTCGTCGGGGATCTCCGTCAGGGACTTGTAGGCCCTGACGCTGGAGATGGACCGAGCGCTGGGGTTGATGGGGTAAAGAGTGCCGTTGTATCCCCCTTTCAGGATGTTGACGAAAATGTCGTGACCGACTTTTCCGGGCGTGGTCGAGGCACCGATCACTGCCACGGATTTCGGCGCAAAAATGGCATCCAACGGGTTAATCGATGAATCGTTTTCCATACTCCTCCCTTTCATTTCCAATCGGATCGATGAATTGGTCGTTTCAGCCGTCTGTCTTTATCCGCTCCGCTTTGATCCGCATCGCTTCCGCATAGACCGCCTTGCGCGGCAGCCCGTGCTTGTGTGCCAGTTCTCGCGCCAGTTCGGAAAGCCCGCCGGAGGCCAATTCCAGCGCCCGCCGGATATCCTCGCGGGCTTCATCCCAGGCCGGCGTCTCCCGCGGCTCCGCGCCCGACAGGAGCAGCGTGCACTCGCCCTTGACCTCGGGCCGGTCCTGGAGCGTTTCGAGAATCCCGCTCAGCCGGCCCCGGATGAACTCCTCGTGGATTTTAGTCAGCTCCCGGGCCAGCACCGCGCGCCGGTCACCGAGGGCTTGCCGCAACTCGGCCACCAGCGCGACGATGCGCTGGGGCGATTCATATAATATGACGGTTCGCACCTCCGAGGCAAGCGCCTTTATCTGGGTCAGGCGTTTGCCGGCCTTCTTGGACAGAAACCCCACGAACACGAAGGCGTCCGTGGGCAGGCCCGAGGCCGATAGGGCGGCGGCGGCGGCCGATGCCCCGGGCACGGGAACGATCCGGAGGCCGGCCTCGGCCGCCGCGGACACCAGCCGGTAACCCGGGTCGGATATCCCCGGGGTACCGGCGTTCGAAACGAGCGCGATCGAGGCCCCCCGCTGCAGCCGCTGCATCAGCTCCGGGGTGCGCCGGCTCTCGTTGTGGTCATGATAGGATACCAGGGATTTCGTGATGCCGTGACGGCTGAGCAACTGCGCGGTCTTGCGGGTATCCTCGGCCGCGACGAGATCCGCCGATCGCAGCACGGCCAGGGCCCGCAGGGTGATGTCCTCCAGGTTCCCGATGGGGGTTGCCACCACGTAGAGCACCCCGGCCTCCGGCGTGAGGCCGCGGTTATCCGTAGAGCAGGTCGAAGGCATTCTGAATGATTTCCACCTGAGGCGGCTCCGTCAGGGAGCGGATGGCCACGACGTCGAAACGGGCCTTGGCCTGGCTCTGCCGTGTGGTCTTGAGGTAGTAGAGGGCCACCATGGATATTTTGCGCTGCTTTTTCGGCGTGACCGCCCATTTCGGGCCCCCGAACCCGAGGGAGCGACGGGCTTTGACCTCGACGAACACGATGGTGTCCCGGTCCCGGGCGATGATGTCGATCTCGCCCAAGGGGGTACGGTAATTGGTTTCCAGGATCGCGTAGCCACGCCGTTTGAGCAGCCGGGCGGCCAAGGACTCGCTCTGCGCGCCGTATTGCTGCCGGAGGTTCAGCATGAACGAACCGGTGGACGCGCCGTCAGATGCTCCCGCACGCCCCGGAACGTGCGCCGGTGAATGGGGGAACAGCCCAAGCGGCAGATCGCCGCCTGGTGCTCCCGGGTGGGGTAGCCTTTATGGCGGGCGAAACCGAAGTCCGGGTAATACAAGTGGTAGACGCCCATCAGTCGGTCCCGCGTAACCTTGGCGACGATGGAGGCGGCGGCGATGGAGACACTCAGAACGTCGCCCTTCGCTATCGGCTCCTGGGGCTGCGGGACCGGTATCGGGAAGGTGCCGTCGATGAGGAGGTAGTCGGGGCGTGGGCTGAGGTTGTTCACCGCCATGGCCATGGCCTGGAGCGAGGCCTGCAGGATGTTGATGCGGTCGATCTCCAGTGCATCGATGATGCCGATCCCGACGGAGACGGCATGGCGGTAAATAACGCCGTAGAGGCGCTCACGCTGGGATGGCGTGAGTTTCTTCGAGTCGACGACGTGCTCATCCGGAAACCCCGCCGGCAGGATGACGGCGGCGGCGACCACCGGGCCGGCCAACGGGCCCCGTCCGACCTCGTCGGTCCCGGCGATGCGGCGGTGGCCTTTCAGCGCAGCCCGATTTTCGTAACTCCACCGATCCATGGCGGTCAACCCGAGGCAGGGACGCCGCAGCGCGCACTCCGCCCGCGGCATCCGCCTCCGCTCGTCAGCTGACGCGCCTTTCTCGGATGCGCGCGGCTTTGCCCCTGAGGTTGCGCAGGTAATACAGCTTGCCGCGGCGCACGCGGCCGCGCGTGATGATTTCAACCCGGTCGATCGTAGGCGAGTGCATCGGAAAGATGCGCTCGACCCCGACGCCGTAAGAGACCTTGCGCACCGTGAAGGTGGCGCTGGTGCCGCCTTTGTGCTTGGCGATCACGACACCCTGAAAGGCCTGGACACGTTCCTTTTCACCCTCTTTTATCTTCACGTGGACTTTGACCGTGTCGCCCGGGATGAAATGGGGCAAGTCCATCCGTATCTGTTCGCGTTCGAGCAATTCAATCTTGTTCATGGTTCCTCCTATACCGATTCTTTTCAGATGTAAGATAAGTTTGCCAAATGGAGTTGTTACGAAGTCATCTAATTGCGTTCTCCCAACAAGCGATCCAGCACGATCGCCGCGGCCGAGCGCACCGCCAGGTGATTGTAGTCGGCCGCGCCGGCGATCGGCAACAACACGCGGTCGGCGCCGGCAATCGCCTCGGGGGCCAGCCCCCAGGCGGTGCCGAACACCAGGAGACACGGTCGCCCGCCCGCGACCGTGGCGCGCAGCGCCGCGCAATCGATGGCGGCGGGCTGCGGCCGGGCGCAGGTGGCAACCACCAGCGGTCGTTCGCCTTCGATGCCCGCGATGGCGTCGATGACCTCCTCGATCGACCCCGTCACCCGCACCAGTTCCAAGGCCCGACGCCGGTCGGGCACCAGTTCCGCACCCGGGCCCGTCGTCCAGTGGGCCACAATCCGCCCGGCGAAAATCCGCTGGTCGTCCAGCGGGGTAACCACAAAGTACGCCTGCACCCCGAACGTCTTCGCCGCCCGGGCGATGTCGTGCAGGTCGAGGTTGGTCAGCGCCGAGGCGATGACCTCACCCTTGCGGTTCACCACCGGATAATGCACCAGCGCCATGTAGAGCCGGGGCATCTATCGCTGCCCGTTTCCCGGGCGGACCGGCGCCGCCGCGCGGTCATCGCCGAGAAGCCTCGCGATGTCCGCGTGCCAGCCCCGGAGCACCGCCGCCTCCGCGTCCGTCAGCGGCCGGTCCCGCAAGAGGTCCGGCCGGTTGACAAAGGTCCGCATCAGCGACGACGCAAGCCGCCAGCGCTCGATGTTGCGGTGGTGCCCGGTCAACAGCACCCCGGGGACCTCGGACTCCTCGAACACGGGCGGCCGCGTGTAGTGCGCATGCTCCAGGCGCCCGGCGGAAAAGGAATCACGCTCGGCGGAGTCTTCTCCGCCCAGCGCGCCGGGGATGAGGCGCGTCACCGCATCGATCACCACCATGGCGGGCAGTTCCCCACCGGTCAGAACGTAATCCCCGATCGAGAGTTCCTCGTCGATGAGTGTCCCGTAGAGGCGGTCGTCCACCCCCTCGTAACGTCCGCATACCAGGATAAGGCCCGGCAGCTCTGCCAACTCGGCGGCCACTGCCTGGGCGAACACGCGGCCCTGGGGCGTCATTAGAATGGTGCGCGCCCCGGGGGCCTTCTCGCGCGCAGCCCGAATGGCTCCCGCCAGCGGCTCGGGCTTCATCACCATGCCGCATCCGCCGCCGTAGGGCCGGTCGTCGGTGACGTGGTGCCTGTCGGGGGCGAAGTCCCGGATGTTGACGGCCGCCGCCGAGACGATCTGCTGCTCGATGGCCCGGCGAACGATGCCGTGCGACCAGAAGAGGTCGAACATCTCCGGAAAAATCGTCAGCACCGCGATCTGCATGAGACGCTCAGCCCTGCCACTCCAGGCCCTCGGGCAGATTCACGTCGATGCGGCGCGCCGTGAGGTCGACGGCCGTCACCACCGACGCGATTGCCGGGACCAAGAGCTCCCGGCCGGCATCCGCCACCACGTAGACATCGTTGCTGCCGGTCCGAAAAATGGATTCGAGGCGGCCGAGGCGGACGCCATTGCCGTCGTAGACATCCATGCCGATCAAGTCGTCCCAATAGTACGTGCCGGGGTCCAGTTCCGGCAGCATCGCCTTTTCAATGAACAGATCCCATCCGACAAGGTCCTCGGCCTGGCGGCGGTCTGCAACCCCTTTCAGGGACAGCAACATCGTACGCCCATGGGCCTGGACCCAGTTGACCTCATAGATCTTCTCCGTCCCGTCGCCCCGGGCGGCCAGCAGCAAACGGCCGGGCGCGAAAATATCCTCTGACTCCGCGTAAGAGCGCAGTTTCAGGTTGCCGCCCATGCCGTGGACTCCGACGATCTGGCCTATGAGGACATAGCGCGAATCCGGCACCATCTACTCGAGGATCTCCAGAACCGTGCGCTTCTTCAGCTTGGCCGAAGCGGCGCCGAGAATGGTGCGCATGGCCCTGGCATTCCGGCCTTCCTTGCCGATGACTTTGCCCAGATCCTCCTTGGCGACCTTGAGCTCGAGAACGGTGGTTTGGTTTCCTTCGATCTCGCTGACCAGGACCTGGTCCGGGTTATCCACCAACGCCTGTGCAATACGGGTGATCAGCTCTTTCATGGCTCCGGCTCCTTTTCGGGTGGCTGAAAGCAACGGAAATGGATCGACCCAAGCGAAAGCGGCTTCAAAATCCCGAACTACACTCAGACGCCTGCGCACGGTGTCGCGGCGCCGTCACCGGATCTGGGGCTTGAAGCAACGGCTAAGCCTTGCGGGCCAGCACCCCTTCTTTTCTTAAAAGAGTCCTGACCGTGTCGGTGGGGGTGGCCCCTTTGTCCAGCCAGTAGCGCACCCGCTCCGGCTTCACGGTCAGCTTGACCGGGTTGAACTGGGGGTCATAGGTCCCCACGTTTTCCAAAAACCGTCCGTCCCGCGGGCTCTCGCTGTCGGCGACCACGATCCGGTAATAGGGTTTTTTCTTGGCACCGTGTCGGGCCAGTCTGATTTTAACTGCCATGTCGTGCATTCTCCTTCAAAACGGCAGCATCCCCCTGCGGATGCCGCCTTGGTTGATCTTTTTCAGCATTTTCAACATCTGGGTGTAGTTTTTCAACAGGTTGTTGACGTCCTGGACCCGCGTCCCGCTGCCCGTGGCAATCCGGCGGCGGCGGCTGCCGTTTATGATGGCGTACTTCCGGCGCTCCTGGGCCGTCATGGAATTGATGATGGCTTCGATCCTGACGAACTCGCGGTCATCGATCTCGAGGTTCTTGAGATGCTTGATTTTGCCCATCCCCGGGACCATCTTCAGAATGTCCGACAGGGAGCCCATCTTGCGCACCTGTACCAGTTGGTCCCGGAAGTCCTCCAGGCTGAACTGGCTCTTGCGCAGTTTCTTTTCGAGTTCGGCGGCCTTCTTCTCGTCCACCACCGCCTGGGCCTTCTCGATCAAGCCGAGCACGTCCCCCATCCCGAGAATGCTCGCGGCCATCCGCTCGGGGTGGAACGGCTCCAGGGCGCTCAGCTTTTCGCCGACGCCGACGAACTTGATCGGCTTGCCGGTGATGGACTTGATGGACAAGGCCGCGCCGCCGCGGGCATCGCCATCCATCTTGGTCAGCACAACGCCGCCGATGTCCAGCCGCTCGTTGAAAGCCGCGGCGATGTTGACCGCATCCTGGCCGGTCATGGCGTCGGCGACGAGCAGAATGTCCGAGGGCCGCATGGCATCTTTAATGCGGCCGAGCTCGGTCATGAGCTCCTCGTCGATGTGCAGCCGGCCGGCGGTGTCGAGCACCAGGGTGTCGCAACTGTTCTGGAACGCCGCCGCCTTGGCGTTCAGGCAGATCTGCACCGGGTCCTGGCCCGTCGCGGACGGAAACACCGGCACCCCGACCTGCTCGCCGATGGTCTTGAGCTGGTCGATGGCCGCCGGGCGGTAGACGTCCGCCGGTACCAGGAATGGCCGCCGGCCCTTCTTCCGCAGCAGGACCGCCAGCTTGCCGGCGGTGGTGGTCTTGCCGGAGCCCTGCAGCCCCACCAGCATCACGGATGCGGGCGCCACCCCCGCCAGGTTCAGCTCTTCGTGACGCGAGCCCATCAGCTCGGTGAGCTTCTCGTTGACAATCTTGACCACCTGCTGGCCGGGGGTGAGGCTGCCCATCACCTCCTGCCCCAGGGCACGGCTGCGGACGCCTTCGATAAAGCTTTTCACGACCCGGTAGTGGACGTCGGCTTCGAGAAGCGCCATGCGGACCTCTTTGAGGCCCTCATCGATATTCTTCTCGTCGAGCTTGCCGTGCCCCCGGAGCTTCTTGAAGGCGGATTCAAGTTTGTCGCTGAGGTTCTCGAACATCACGCGTTGCCCATGCTTTACAAATTCTTGAAATTACAATTCCATCGGTGCTATGTCAACAAAAAGATGATCGGCGGGAAAGATTCATGCTGCCGGGTTGGAGGGATCCTAACAACCCGCAGGGGCGAGAGCGGCAGGGCCCTGCCGCTCTCTATACCCTATTTTGATCGTGAACGAAAGAGCATTGCAACCGGAGCGCACCAAGACCATGACCACCGGACCCGGGCCAGGCGACATCCTGGACCTCTCGCGCGCGCAGCTCGCAGCCTGGCTGGAGGAGCACGGCATCGCCCCTTACCGGGCGGGACAGATCCTGCGTTGGATCTACCTGCGCCAGTTGGACAGCTTCGACGAAATGACGGACCTGTCCAAGGATATCCGCGCCCTTCTGCCGCAGCACTTCACGCTTAAACGCCTGGAGCGCAGGGCGGTTGAAACCTCCGCGGACGGCACCCGCAAGTACCTGTTCGGACTGGCCGATGGAAATAGCATCGAAAGTGTCCTCATCCCGGAGCGCGACCACTCCACGCTGTGCGTCTCGAGCCAGGTGGGCTGCGCCCAGGACTGCCGCTTTTGCCTCACCGCCCAGGGCCGGTTGATTCGAAACCTCACTCCGGGGGAGATCCTCGCCCAGGTCCGCGACGTGCGCCACGACCTGCCCGAGCCGGGCCGGCTCTCCAACCTCGTGTTCATGGGCATGGGCGAGCCGCTGGCCAACTTTTCAAACCTCATGAGCGCCCTGGGGATCATCACCGACGCCGACGCGGGCCTGGGGTTTTCGACCCGGCACGTGACGGTGTCCACCGCGGGTCTGGTGCCGAAGATGGTGGAATTCGGCCGCCGCACCAAGGTGAACATCGCCGTGTCCCTGAACGCGGTGGACAGCGTGACCCGCAGCCGACTCATGCCCATCAACCGCAAGTATCCTTTGGAGGAACTGCTCGAGGCCTGCCGCAACTACCCCCTGCCGGCCGGCCGTCGCATCACCTTCGAGTACATCCTGATCCAGGGGGTCAACGACTCGCCCCAGGACGCCCGCAAGCTTGCCCGACTGCTGCGGGGCATTCGCTGCAAGGTCAACCTCATCCCCTTCAACCCCCACGCGGGCAGCGGATTTGAACGCCCGGCGGAGGAGGCCATCCTGGCCTTCCGGGAGGTGCTGCTCCAAAAACACTACACCGTCATCATCCGCCAGAGCAAAGGCGGGGACATTTCCGCCGCCTGCGGACAGCTGCGCGCCCGAAGCTCGGAGGCTTCGTGAACAACCCAATTCCGGCGTTGCACTTCAGCGCGCAGGCGCTGCGTGGCACAACTCCGGGCCAGAAACGCGAGGCTGAAGGCTGGGCCGATTTTCAATCTGTTCCTTCGATCTTCCAGCTCTGAGCTTCGAAGGTCTTTTTTTATATCATCAGCTTCCGCACATCCTCGGGCGGGATGGCGATGACCTGGATGGTCGTCTCGCCCGCGGGCCGCTTCACGGCCACCTGCACCGGCGACAGTTTGGGGGCCTTGCTGTAGCCGACGCAGATGGCGGCGGCAAGCAGGAGGCTGCTCTCATCCGCACCACCCGGCAGCAGGCCGACGGGGCCGGGGTGGTCCTTGACGTCGATCACCACATCCCGCTCGCAATTGTGATAGGTCAGGATGCTTGCGTTGTCTTGTTCGGTGCGGCCGACGATCAGCTTGGCGCGGGGGGTCAACCGGAAGTGCCGGCCGAACTTCAGCAGATGCACCTCTTCCTCGGTGCAGTCGCCCTGGTGCTCGAACAGGTCCCTCAGCCGCACGCTGAACCCTTTCTCGGCGAGCAGGCACCCGCCGGCCGGGGCCGGGTAGTCGGTGAGCCCGAACCTCTCGGCCAGGCGGATTTGATCCTTGCGGCCCCTGCCGCTGATGGCCAGGAGTTTTTCCCGGTCCACCTGGCCGTTTTGCTCCGGGATGGTTTCCGGAAGCAGCTTGGCGCTCATGGGCCTCAGGATGTAGCCCTTCAGGCCGGAGTGCTTTTCCACGTAATGCAGGGAAGGCTTGGTCTGTGACATGGGACGCTGCCCCAGCACTTCCCCGCTGAAGAGAAAATCGAAGCCCTGCGCCCGCATGATCTCGCCTGCCAGCCGGAACATCAGGGCGTGACAGTCCATGCACGGATTCATCTGCTTGCCGTAGCCGGCGCGCGGGTCGCGCAACATGGTGATGTAGTCGGAAAAGATCGGTCGCACCGTCAACGGAATGCCTGTCGTGCGGGAGGCCTTGCGGGCTTTGGCCGAGGAGAAGAACGGCGTTTCAAAGGCCACCCACTCCACCTCGAGCCCCTGCGCCCGAAGCACAAGCCCGGCGAGCGTGCTGTCCAGTCCGCCAGAGCACAATCCCAGTGCCCGCACTTTTCTATGATGGGTATTCATATGGTGTCCGCCCGTCTTGACGGATCTGTTGGAATCGGTCTATATGCCAGGCATCTGAAAGCAAGCGTCTCGATAACATAGTTCGCCGGATCTCAAATTCAAGTCGACCCGGGGCAAAAGGACCGCCGCCTTCTTTAGAAGCTATCTCAACAATGCATCTGACAGTCGCCGGCGGCGTGGCCCGCCTCTGAAAAATGCTCACAACCTGCCGCGGCTGCGCATTTTCATCGGCGGGCGCCTTGGCCTCGGCCGTGATCTGCTATTTTTGCGATGGCTTCTAGTTCATGTGGAGCGGCTTTCAGCCGCGATTGATTTATGGCTCCCCCAAAAATAACCGAACGCGCCGCAGCCATACTCAAGATCCTCAGCGCGTTCTATCCGCAGGTCAAGACGCAGCTGTTCTACCGCGACCCGTTCGAACTGCTGGTGGCCACCATTCTCTCCGCCCAGTGCACGGACAACCAGGTAAACCGCGTCACGCCGGAGTTGTTCAAGCGCATGCGCAAGCCGCAGGATTGCGTGAAGATGCCTGTCACCGAAATCGAGGGGCTCGTCCGGCCGACCGGCTTTTACCGGAACAAGGCCCGGAATATCAAGGCCTGTTGTGAGGCTCTCATCGAACGTCACGGAGGACAAGTGCCTCGAACGCTGGAGGAGCTGGTCGCGCTGCCGGGCGTCGGCCGCAAAACCGCCAATGTGGTGCTCGGCGCCGCCTTCGACACGCCGGGCGTCGTGGTGGACACGCACGTGGGGCGCATATCCGGCCGGCTCGGGCTGACGCAGAACACGGACCCGAAGAAAATCGAGCTCGACCTCATGCGACTCATCCCCCGGCCGGAGTGGAGCGAGTTCTCGCTGCGTCTCATCTTTTTCGGTCGTGATACCTGCAAGGCCAGAAAACCCAAGTGCCCCAGCTGCCCTTTGGACCATCTCTGTCCCTATCCTCACAAAACGCCCGCCGGTTCCGCATAATCAAGGCTGTTCGCACATCGCATCCCGATTTCTTGGCGGCGCATGGTGTAATTTTTGGTCATTTTGGATTTTTATTAGTAATTATGACGAAAACTATTTGACGCAACGCCGCGTATGTATTAAACAACTTACCATTTCGAACGACATTCGGGTAGACAGGGGAGATATGGCCAGATTATTGTCCACCAAAGAGGTTTCAAAATTTCTCAACGTGAACGAAAAAATGATCTACACCCTCGTTTCCGAAAAGGGTTTGCCGGCCACCAAGATCACCGGCAAGTGGTTGTTTCCCCTGCATCTCGTGGAACAGTGGGTGGAGGCGAACACCATCAATTTCCCGAAACACGACGCAGGTACCCTTCCCTACAAGGGGCTTCTGGTCATCGCCGGAAGCAACGACCTGCTCCTGGACCGTGCGATCGCGCTGTTCAACACGATGCACTCCGAGCACCTGGCGGTGTTCGGCAACCTGGGGAGCATGGGCGGCCTGCGGGCGCTGCGCCGCGATCTGTGCCACCTGGCGGCAAGCCACCTGCTCCAGGAGGATGAGAGCGAGTACAATTTTGCCTACGCCTCGGAGGAGTTGGGAAACCTGCCGGCCGTGGTGAATTTCTGCCGGCGCGAGCAGGGGATCATCGTCCGGAAAGGGAACCCCAAGAAAATCTCCGGTGTTGCCGATCTCGGCAGACCGGGGCTGCGCATCGTCAACCGTCCCCTGGGGACCGGTACTCGCCTGCTGCTGGATCGCGAACTGAACAAGGCCGGCGTTAAAGGTGAAAAGATCGAGGGCTACACCCACGAGGTGCAACGCCACCTGGACGTCGGTCTCGAGGTCCTGTCCGGTCGGGTCGACGCCGGACCGGGGATCCGACCGGTTGCGGCGCTGCTCGATCTGGAGTTCATCCCGCTGCGCTGGGAGCGCTTCGACCTCATGGCCGCCAAGGAGCGTTTCTTCGACGAGGGCGTCCAACGTTTTCTCGGGCTGCTGCACGAGCCCAAGTTTCACCAGGTGGTAAAGGACGGCCTCGATGGCTATGATCTCAGCCTGAGCGGCAAGATGGTGTTTCCGCACAACGTGCCACAAAAGACGACTGAGAAAAAACCGGCATAGCAGAAGCAGCGCCTTCCATGGTCCGCATGAAACACGTTGCAGAACGGTCGTGTTGCTTCTATTGGCTTCCCTGATCCCGGCAGGCCTTGCCAGCGCCCAGGAAAAAGTCCTGCTGATGGCGACCACCACCAGCACCGAAGACACGGGGCTGTTGAACGTCCTTGCACCGGAGTCCCAAAAGGCGGCCGGCATCGACGCGCTGAGCGTCCGGCTCATTTAGGGACCATGCGCTCTATCCCGGCCGCATGGTCGCTGTCCGCTATAACCTCGATTCCGTCAAGTGGGTTTGATGGCTTTTAGGAGTCCATCGGGGGTGAAAATTGAAGATATACATTGGATTTGACGACACCGATAGTCTGGATTGTGAATATGGAACCGGGAAGGTCGCCCGCTGGTTTTCCAGCGAATTGCCGGAAGGCTGCCGAATGTGGGGCGTGGTGCGCCAGCAGCTTCTGGTGGACGAGGCGATTCCCTACACCTCCCACAACAGCTCCGCCTGCCTCATCATCGAGGCATCCCGCAACGGCTGTCTCCTGTCAGAGCTGGCAGCTCGTGCGGCCACGCATCTCGAGCACCATGCCGCCGCCGGCAGCGACCCCGGCGTGTGTGTGGCCGTCGAGGGCGCCCCGGGGTTGGCCGGCCTCATGGAGTTCGGCCTTACGTGTACGCGCCGCGTGGTGACTCAGGAGGACGCTCTGCGGGCTTGTCCGGGAATCCATTTATCCGGGCATGGGGGCTCAAACGGAGGGATCATCGGCGCTGCGGCAGCCGTCGGGTTGACGGCTGCCGGCTGGTACGGCCGATTCATCGAGTTCGGCCTGCTGCGCCAGCTGCCTTCGGAGCTGCGAGTGGATGAATTAGAAGCCAACGGTGTCCGGGTCATGTCCATGGACCGCGATGCCTTTGTCCCGAGGCCCGGCGATCGCGTGTTGACCAAAAACTGGGCACGGCCGCGCCTGATGGCCGGCCAGCCGGTTCTGACCGTCGTTCAACAGGCGCCCGGCATCTGGGAAGCCATGGGCGGCCGCCGGGGCCGCAAAGAAGGCGGTCATATGGTTTTGCGATAGGCCTTGATGAAACCCATCAGCTTCCGCGCCTGCTGTTCCATGTACTCCGCCCATAGCGCCAGCGCCTCTCCGCCCTCCGGCGTCAATTCGTAGACCCGCTTGGCCGGGCCGGTGCTCTCCGTCTTCCAGGAGGAGGTCACCAGGCCGGCAGCCTCCAGGTCCCTCAGATGGCGGTAGATCATGCCGGGAGGCGCCTGGCCTTCCACGAATCCGTACTCCTGGATGGTCTGGATGATTTCATAGCCGTAGGACGGCTTCCGCCGCAGGCCCAGGAGGATGGAGGGCTGGATGTAGCGCTCCGATTTTCCCGATCCGGCCTGCCGTTGCCCGCGCGAGCTTGGTGTTCTTGTTGACATATATCCTCCAAGGATATATATAATAACCTCTTTTAATAAGCAACCTATATAGTCCAGGAGGTCTGCGATGGCGATTAAAATCTTTGTGCGCGAGCGACGCAAGGTGGAAAAGGGCGAAAAAAAGCCGCGTTTCCGCGTGGTCGGTGTAAGCGGCGGGGACCTGAATATTCATGCGGAGCACTTCCGCAAAAAGGAGCTTGAACAGATCGCCCACGAAACCGGCGCCGCCATCGTCTGGCTGGAAACCGGCAAGGGCAAGGGCGACGGCAAATCCAGTATTATTGGTGGATGATGGTCCCGACGTGCTTCCCCGCCAGCGCGTCCCAGATATACTCGGGGTGGTTCAACGCGTCGATGATCTGGAACTCTCTGAGACACCTGGTGCGTTGGAGCAACGTCAGCACCGGGCGTTCGACGATGAGGTCGTCCAGGTCTTTTTTGAGAAGGGCTTTGGCGGAGATGCGTTTTATGAACTTCAAGCTATTGCGTTTGGAGGCGGGTACTTTTTTGGGGTCCTGGTCATAAAGCCCCTTTTCGTCTTTGAGGTAGATCAGTCTCTTGGCTCCGATATTCTCCGCCAGAAGAAAAGCGCCGCAGTCCGTGCGGTGCGGCGGGATCGAGCCGATTTCCGGCGGGTGCTCGAAAAAGCCGTAGGGCGGTATGCCGTAAGTGATCGGCAGGTACCCGAGCTGACAGAACATGGTGAGTTGCTCCAGATTGTCGCCGTGGCCGATCTTGACCCCGCCGTGTTTGGACAATAGCACGGCGAGCATTTCGGCGTTCTGCCAGGACACTTTGTCGCCAAGCTTGGAGAGCACGCCGGGCGGCATGCCCAGCTCCACCCCGATGCTGTAGACATGCCGGGCGCGGGTGCCGCCTCCCGTCATCAGCAGAATCTTGTACTTGTTCTTGGCTTCCATGAGCACGTCAAGAATCGGGAAAAGCGCCGCCGCCCCACGATCCATGATGCTCTGCCCCCCGATCTTGATGACATTGATGTCGGGGTGCATGCGGAAGTACTCCTTGGCCTCCGTACGCGCAAGCAGTTTCTTGCTCACCAGCGACTCCCCCATCAGATGGGAATCGATGTGCAGCCTCCCGGTCGCTCCCTTTTCCTTGATCAGCTTTGGCATCCGCATGTCCCCTTCTTTCCGTAGGCGATGATCCTCTATAATTGGGTGCAGCGAGAATTGTCAAGTTGCAGAAGGACCCGGGAACTCGGGGAAGAACTCTGTGGGAACATCGTCTATTGAATGATCCTGGAATGGAAACATCCACGTGATAGTCGAGTCGAATTCATCGGGCGATAGCCGTCATCGCTTTGACCGCCCCATCGATTTCGGCCTCAGTGGTGAAGGGGCCAAGGCTGAAACGCAAGGCTCCCTTTTCAAGTGTGCCCAAATCCCGGTGGACGAACGGTGCGCAATGCAGACCCGCCCGCGCGGCGATGCCAAAATCACCGTCCAGGATGGCGCCGACATCTTCGGCGTCGCGGCCCGCCACCGTGCAGGTCAAAACGGGCAAATGGTCGTCGAGGTGGTCACAGCAATAAATTCGCACGCCAGGCAGCGCGGTGAGGCCGTCCCTGAGCTCTTCCAAAAGCGACATTTCCCGCGTATATGATGAGGCATAGGTTTGATCCACGTACTCGAGACTTGCCTCCAGACCCAGAACCCCCAGAAAGTTGATGGTACCTGCTTCCAGGCGATGCGGATACTCCTGGGTATGGTAGGGGCTTCTGGAGTCGATCCCCGTGCCTCCAAAACGGGTTGATTCCGGGTTGAGTTCCGGACCGAGCATCAGCCCGCCGATTCCGGTCGGTCCGAGCAGCGACTTATGGCCCGTGAAGGCTATCCCCTGCACCCCCCAGTCTTTGAAACGAATAGGGACCGCTCCGGCACTCTGAGACGCATCCAGGACGAGCGGCATTCCCCGGGCGCGGCAGGCATCCGCAATCTCTTTGACGGGCTGCACCGTGCCGAGCACGTTGGAGGCGTGGGTTAGGATCACCAGTTTTGTAGCCGGTTTTAGAGCGGCGACGACCTGTTCAGGTTCGATGAAGCCATCCGGGTTGAACGGCACCAGGTCGAAACTGATGCGTCCCTGTCGCTGGAGGTGGTGCAGCGGACGCAGCACGGAGTTGTGCTCCAGCCGGGAGCTCACTACGTGGTCACCCGGCTGAAGCAGACCCTGGATCAGGAGGTTGAGCGCATCGGTGGCGTTGTAGGTGAAGCAGATCCGATCGTCTTCCTCAGCCCCGAAAAAGCGGCACAGCTTCCGGCGCACCGCCGAAACCGCGGCCTCGGCTTCAACGGCCAGGTCGTAGCCGCCCCGGCCGGGGGAAGCCCCCAACTGCAGGTAGCGCTCCAAGGCGCGCTGCAGGCATTCGGCCGGTTTGGGGAAGGAGGTGGCGGCATTATCGAGATAGATCATTTGGCTGTCATCCGCGATCGACCGGTTCTCAGTTGCAGGTCTTGGGGTTGGGCAGCCCCGCAAGCCGTCTTGCGCCCTTCTTGAGACCCCCTGGAAAAAGGCGGTCCAGTTCCAGCAGACTCATACCGGTTCCCTTCCGGAGCTCGTTGTTCAGCGGGGCCCGGCCATTGTAGGCGTAGAACTCGCGCAGGACGCGGACCACCTGCCGGTGCTGGTCGCTTATCAGTGAAATACCGCTCTCGTGGGCCAAGGCCTTGAATATCTCCTCCGACCAATCCTCAAAGTCGTCGAAGAATCCTTCGTCGTCGAAAGCAAGCTCGCGGCCTGCGATCACGCGCACGCAGCGACCGGAGTCTTTTCCTTCTGCTGAGGCCTGTGCGCTCATCGCCGATCTAGCAGGCGGCTGCCAGCGCCGCCTTGATCTTCTCAGGGGTGGCCGGCAACTCGCAGATCCACACCCCGGTTGCGTTTTTGATGGCGTTGATCACGGCCGGCGCTGTGGGCACCATGCACATCTCGCCCACTCCGGTGGACCTCAGCGGCCCCTTCGGACGAGGCGTTTCTTTGACGATGATTTCCATCTCGAACGTGTCCCGAATGCTTGGGAATTTAAAGGTCTGCCAATCCTTGGTCTTACCGGCCACGTATTCCTCCCTCAAGGCGAAGCCTACCCCCATGTCCATGCCCCCTTCCAACTGGCCGCTCAGGTTCTGGGGATTGATTACGGGGCCGGCGTCCACCGCCGTGGTCATCTTGAGGACCTTGACCTTGCCGCTTTCGGTATCCACTTCAAGCTCGACCATCTGCACGGCATGAACCTGGGACTCGAAGGAGGGACCTTGACCGGTTTTGGGGTCCAGGGGACCGGCGTCCTCGTTCTTTTTACGGCCGACATAGCGTTTGGGTTTCCCGGCCGCCTCGAGCTCTTCCGAAGTCTTGGCTCCGGTCTCCTGCATGGCCGCTTTCAGCTGCTCCAGGGCGTTGATCACTGCGTTTCCGATCATATAGGTGACCCGGCTTCCCGCCGCCGGACCGCTGGCTGCGGTGTTGCCGGTGTCGCGGGTGTGCAGCCGCACGCGCTTAAGGGCAATCCCCATAAACTCGGCCGTGAGCTGGGTCAGCATGGAGTCGTTGCCTTCGCCCGGGTCGGCGGCGGCGGCATAGACGCTGATGCCGCCGTCGGGGTCGAGCTCCACGGCGGCTACCGAAGTGTCCCCGGGCATCCCTATGCCGAAGGCCCCGGTGCCCAGTCCCACGCCGCGCTTCACCTTGCCCGACCGATTCGCCGCGGCCTCTTTGACGGCGCGTTGGTAGTGGGGCCGCATGGACTCCATGAGCTCGGGGAAAGGCCACTCCTGCACGATTCTGCCTGTGGATTTGCTCTGACCCGGCTTCAAGGAGTTCCGCAGCCGGAAATCGAACGGATCCATGCCGAGCTTGTCCGCGAGCATGTCCATGGCGCATTCCAGAGCGAAGTTGGCCTGCGGCGGCCCCGCCCCGCGGGCCGCACTGCCCCAGGGGTTGGTGGTGTACACCTGTCTTCCCCGGGCCTCGACGTTGGGGATGTGGTATGAGCCCGAGAGCATGAGCAGGGCGCGGTTGATCACCACGTGGCCGATGGAGTGGTAGGCCCCGTTGTCCACCAGAAAGTCATTGCAGTAGGCCGTGAGGTTGCCGCGGGCGTCCGCGGCCAGCTTCACCCGCATGTCGAAGGCATGGCGCTTCGATGTCATCAGCATGCTCTCGGCCAGGCTGGGGATGTAGCGGACCGGCCGTTTGAAATGGATGGCGGCCGCCCCGGCGATGCCTTCGGAAATCACATCGATCTTGATCCCGAACTGGCCGCCGGAGTAAGCCTCGATATAGCGCATGTTCTCCCAGCCAAGTGCGGTCTGCAGCATGCCCAGATGGAAGTGGATGTTGATGCTGCGCCCGATGATCACCAGCTGGTCGTCGCCTCCCGCGTCGTCCTTCTCCCAGTAGGCAATCGTGGCTTCTGGCTCAAGCGGGGCCTGGTGGTTGATCTGGGTCTTGAATCGGGCCTCGATCACGCCGCCCGACTGCCGCAGTGCTGCCTGCGCATCGCCTTTGATTTGCGGCTGGTCGAAGCACAGGTTGGGAAACTCCGCGTAGAGTTGAACCGCCGTGTCGGCCATCGCGGCTTCCGGGTCGCTCAGGGCCGGCAGCGCCTCGAACTGGACCTGCACCTTTTCCAGGGCTGCCTCCGCATGCTCCCGGGTGTCCGCCGCAACCGCCACAAGGGGGTCCCCGATATAACGGACCTTGTCCTTGCAGAGCACGGGACGATCCGCCACGATATACTTCAGGATGTTGGTGCCCTTGATGTCGGCTGCGGTCAGCACTCCGGCCACCCCCGGCATCTTCCCGGCTTGGGCTGCATCGATAGAGACGATGCGCGCATGGGGGATTTTGCTTCGCAGAACGGCCAACTCGAGCGCCCCCTTGAGCTGGTAGTCCGCCGTGAAATACGCGGTGCCGCAGGCCTTGGCCATGGAAGACGGCCGCGGGTGGGAGACCCCCATGATGCCTTGAGCCGGTTTGGGTCTGACGGCCTCGGGAGTGATCTTGCCACGCAGAAACCGGCCGGCGAGTTGCACGGCTTCGATGATCTTCTTGTAGCCGGTGCAGCGGCACAGGTTCCGGCGCAGGGCGTGTTTGATCTCCTCGACCGTGGGATCCGGGTTTGCGTCCAGCAGCGCCTTGGCGGCCATGATCATCCCGGGGGTGCAGAACCCGCATTGGATCGCCCCGGTCAGAACGAAGGCCTCCTGGATGAGATGGGGGTTGTCCGGCGTTCCCAGCCCCTCCACCGTAATGATGTCCGCCCCTTCCAGGTCGACCACCCGGGCCAGGCAGGACCGCACCGCCTTGCCGTTCACCACCACCGTGCAAGCGCCGCACTGGCCCTTCCGGTCGCAGGATTGCTTGGCTCCCGTCAGCCGCAGGTCATCCCGCAACAGATCCAGCAGCACGGTTTCCTTATCGACGATCAACTCACGCCAGGTTCCATTCACACACAGCCGAATCTTCTTCATCTTGTCTCCTCATTCTGCCGATCATTCGGATTCCATAAACGGGTAGCGATAGTCAGTTGCAGGAACGAAGGTTTCTTTGATCGTACGCGGGCTGACCCAGCGCATCAGGTTAAGCAGGGTGCCGGCCTTGTCGTTGGTGCCCGAAGCCCGGCTGCCGCCGAAGGGCTGCTGGCCGATCATGGCCCCGGTGGGCTTGTCGTTGATGTAGAGATTGCCGGCGGCGTTCACCAGTATACGCTTGGCGGCCACGATGGCCTGCCGCTCGCGGGCGAAAATGGAACCGGTCAAGGAGTAAGGCGACGTCCGGTCGCACAGCCTCAGGGTTTCCTCATAGCGATCGTCGTCGTAGACGAACAGCGTGAGCACCGGCCCGAAGATCTCCTCCACCATGGTCTTGAAATCGGGTTTCTTGGCCACGATGACGGTCGGGTGGATGAAATAGCCCACGCGATCGTCATAGACGCCCCCGGCGGCTATCTCGGCGTCGGGGGATTTTCGCGCGAACTCGATGTAAGAGACGATCTTGTCGAAGGCGGTCTTGTCGATGACGGCATTGACAAAATTGGCAGCGTCTTCCGGGGGGCCCACCCGGAGGCCGCCGATCATCTCCAACAGCGACTCCTTCAGCGATTTCCAGATGGATTTCGGGATGTAGGCTCGGGATGCCGCCGAACACTTCTGGCCCTGGTATTCGAAAGCGCCGCGTACCAGCGCCACGGCCAGAGCCCGCGCATCGGCGGAGGGATGGGCGAAGACGAAATCCTTGCCGCCGGTTTCGCCCACCAGCCGCGGGTAGCTGCGGTAGTGGTCGATGTTTGCGCCGACGGTTTTCCAGATCTCCCGGAACACCGCGGTTGATCCGGTGAAATGCACTCCGGCCAGCTCGGGGTGCTTCAGCAAAACCGGCCCCATCTGGCTGCCGGGGCCCGGCAGAAAATTGATGACGCCCTCCGGCAGCCCGGCTTCATGGAAGATCCGCATCAGGTGATAGGCCGAGTAGACCGCAGAGGAGGCCGGCTTCCAGATCACCGTGTTGCCGAGCAGGGCCGGAGAGCCGGCCAGGTTGACGCCGAGGGCGGTGAAGTTGAAGGGTGAAATCGCAAAGACGAACCCTTCCAGCGGGCGGTACTCCATCTGGTTCCAGACCCCGGCAGAGGAGAAGGGCTGCAGGCCGAACAGGCGGCTCGCGTTCCAGCAGTAGAACCGCAGAAAATCGGCGCTTTCGCAGGCCGCATCGATCTCGGCCTGGTAGACGTTCTTGCCCTGCCCCAGCATGGTGGCGGCGTTGATCCGCATGCGGTGGGGGCCCGCGATGAGGTCGGCGGCCTTCTGGAAGATCGCCAGCCGGTCGGCCCAGGCCATGCCGGCCCAGTCCACGGCCGCTTCACGCGCCGCCTCGGCCGCCATGGCGGTCTCCTTCGGCCCCGCCAGGTGGCAGACGGCCAACCGGTGGCGGTGATCGTGGGGTACGCTGCAGGCGGCGGTCCGACCGGTCCGGACCTCGCGGCCGCCGATGATCAGGGGGATTTCGATTTCCTTGCCCCTGAGTTCGCTCAGTGTAGCGGATATCCGGCGCCGCTCCGGACTGCCCGGCCCGTAGTGCAGAGTGTCTTCATTCCGAGGCGCTTCGATTGCAGGGGTGGCATTCAACATGGGCGACACTCCTTTCTGATGCCTGATCGTGATGGTGAAAACAAGCCGGTGGGGTCTCGGTTGAACATCGGGCCCACCGGTGTAAAAATTACGCGGTATATACCTTTTCGATGCGCACGGCGCAAGCCTTGTACTCCGCCGTCAGGGTCGACGGATCGAAAGCCGGGTTCGTAAGCCAGTTGGCGCAGGTTTCCCGAAAATGAAACGACATCCACACCAGCCCCCGCGGGACCCGCGCGCTGACCCGGGCCTTGATCCGGACTTCTCCGCGGCGAGACCGCACGCGGATCGTCTCCCCGTCGCGGATGCTCAGCTCCGCCGCGTCTTGGGGTGAGATGTCGGCCGTCTCTTCTCCGAGGATGTCGTTCAGGCCCTCGCAGCGACCGGTCTGGGTGCGGGTGTGATAGTGCGCCAGGCGCCGGCCGGTGCTCAGCACAAGCGGATAGTCCGCGCAGGCCTCTTCGGCCGGAGGGGTCCACTCCACCGGGGTGAAGACCCCTAATCCGCAGGTGAACTGGCCGTCCTTGTGCAGGAAGCAGGTCCCCGCATGGCTTTCATCGGGGCAGGGCCACTGCAGGCCGTCGCCTTCCAGGCGGTGATACTTGATCCCGCACAGCTGCGGCGCCAGCACCGAGACCTCCTCGTCCCAGATGGCTTGAGCGCTGTCGGCGGCCCAGGCACGGCCCATGCGTTTGGCCAGCTCCTTGAAAATCCACCAGTTGGGCTTGGCCAGCCCAGGCGGCGGGCTCGCGGTCCGCACGCGGCTGATGCGGCGTTCGCTGTTGCTGAAGGTGCCGTCGTTCTCGCTCCAGGCCGCAGCCGGCAGTACGACATGGGCAAAGCGCGTGGTCTCGTTGGGAAAGATGTCCTGAACCACCAGGAATTCGGCCGAGGAAAGCTCGTGCTCCACCTTGCGGATGTCCGGTTCGGTGTTGGCCAGGTTCTCGCCGAACACGTAGAACGCCCGGACCTTGCCTGTGGTGAGGCCTTCCATCATCTGCGGGATCATGAGCCCCGGCGTGTCGGGGAGGATAGCCACCCCCCAGGCCTTGGCGAACTTTGCCCGATGGTCCGCGTCCGTAACGGCCTGGTAGCCCGGAAACACGTTCGGCAGAGCCCCCATGTCGCAGGCGCCCTGGACGTTGTTCTGCCCCCGCAGGGGGTTGACTCCGCCGCACTCCACGCCGAGGTTTCCGAGCAGCATCTGCAGGTTGGCGACGGCCTGCACGTTGTGCTTGCCGCAGGTGTGCTCGGTGATGCCCAGGGTGTAGCAGACCATCATGGGCTTGACCGAGGCGATCCGCCGGGCAAGGTCCCGGATCATCTCGGCGCTGATGCCGCAAATGGCGGCGGCGCGCTCGGGCGGATACGTGCGAACGTTCGCCGCGAGCTTGTCAAAATCGATGGTGCAGGACTCCACGAATTTTCGGTCGTACAGGTTCTCCGCGATCAGTACGTGCATCAGCGCGTTGAGAAGGGCGATGTCCGAGCCCACGCGGATGGGCACGTGCAGCGCCGCCAGGTCCACCAGCGCATGTCGGCGGGGGTCCACCACGATGAGCTGTGCGCCCCGCATCACCGCGTTTTTCACGAAGGTGGCCGCCACGGGGTGGGCTTCCACCATGTTGGAACCGATGATCATGAACATTTTGGCGCGCGCGAATTCATTGAAGGAGTTGGTCATGGCACCCGAGCCGAAAGCAGCCGCCAGACCGGCGACCGTCGGGGCATGTCAGGTACGCGCGCAATGATCGATGTTGTTGGTGCCGATCGCCGCGCGAAACAGCTTTTGCATCTGGTAGGAGTCCTCGTTGATGCTGCGGGCGCAGCTGACCCCGGCCAGCGCATGGGGACCGCTTTCGGCGACGATCTGCTTGAACTTAGAAGCCACAAGGTCTAGAGCTTCGTCCCAAGAGGCTTCCCTGAACTCGCCGTTCTCTTTGATAAGGGGGGTTTTGAGCCGTTCCTCCGAGTAGATGAAGTCATAACCGAAGCGGCCCTTCACGCAGAGGCGACCCTTGTTGGGCTCAGCTCCCATGACGCCCGTCACCTTGACGATTTTACCATCCTGCACATGGAGCCATTGCTGACATCCCACCCCGCAATAGGGGCACGTGGTCCGGACGCGTTGTCTCTCTTTCCAAGGACGCCATGTCGTCCTGGCCTTTTCTTCCGATAAGGCGCCGGTGGGGCAAGCCTGTACGCACTCACCGCAAAATACGCATTCGCTGTCTTTTAGCGGCCCATCCCCTGCGGCGACGATCTTGGCTTTTTTTCCGCGGTAACCGAAAGAAATGGCGCGGTTGACCTGAACTTCGTTACAGGCCTGAACGCACCGGCCGCAGAGGATGCATCGTGAAAAATCGCGAACGATCAGCGGATTGACTTCGGTTTTCCGAAAATCCGTCCAGCGATTGAACCGTTTCGGGGACACCTGGTACTTGAAGGCCAGATCCTGCAGTTGGCAATCTCCACAGGAAGGGCAGATCAGGCAATCATGTTCACCGGAAGCCAGCAGCAACTCCAGGATCAACTTGCGCGCTTGGACCACCCGGGTGGACTCGGTTTGTATCACCATGTTGGGAGCCGCCGGCGTGCTACACGCCGACATCAGGCTCCGAGCCCCGGTGACCTCCACCAAGCAAATGCGACACGCACCGGTGGGCGTGGTCCCTCTGAGGTGGCATAGCGTCGGGATGCGGACGCCAGCGGCCGCAGCCGCCTCCAGGATGGTCTGGCCCGGCATGAATGCGACCCTGCGCTGATTGAGTGTGAAGGTGTTCTCGGCCATTCTTTCCTCTCCACGTGTAGGTTGATATTTATCTGCCCCTCATATGTGCCCAACCGATCCCGCGGTCAGACGGGATCGTTGCTTTCCATAAGCTGTGCATATATCAAATTTGGCATATCTATGCACTTAAAAAAACCCCGGAACGCCGGTCGCCGGGTTTCGGCATGTCCCGGGGGAGGGTCAGTTGTCTTTGCCTTCTTTGCGAAGCCTTATCGAATCTTGGAGACGGTAACGAAGTGCTCCTGCATGGCGATGCCGCCGCCGGCCGGGTCCCAGACATCGAGCCCCCCTGCATGAAGCGGTTGTCCGCCAGTCCCTTGCCGAAAGCCCGGCTCTCCACCGGCAGGCGATGGCCGAAGCCGTGCACCACGAACACGGCCTCCGGGTGAATGAGCGGCGTGACCTTGGCCGCGATGGTTTCCGCGTAGCCGTTGCGGCTGACCGTGACGCGCTCGCCGTCGGCGATTTTGAGCGCCTCCGCGGCCTTGGCGTTGATCCAGAGCACGTTTTCCGGCATCTGCTCGGCCAGCATGGGATTGTTTGCGGTATGCCCCTGGGTGTGCAGCGCGCAACGGCCGAAGGTCAGACGGAACTGGCCTTCAGGCGGACGCTTCGGAGTATTGTAGGGCATGAGGGAGGCCAGCCCCTGGTTTTCGAGCTTTTCGGAGATGATCTCGATCTTGCCGCTGGGGGTTGGGATTTTCAGCTCGTCCGGCTTTCGATATTTCACGGCCTCCGTCAGGTTGACGAAACCGGTAGCATTGAAATCCTCCGGCCTCACACCGGTATCTTTGAGTTGATAGTCCCATATGGCGTCTATGGAGTCGAAGACGAGCTCTTTCAACCCCAGCCGCTTGGCCAGGCCGCAGAGGATTTCCCAGTCCGCGCGGGTGTCGAAGCGCGGCGGCAGCGCCCGCTGTCGGAGGAAGAAGTAGGGCTTCAGGCCGTTTTTGCAGGCGATAATGCTCTCCCGCTCCAGATAAGGAGACAGCGGCAACACCACATCCGAATACCAAGCCGTGTCCGACCAGGTGAAACTTACCGACACCAGGAAATCCAGCTTGTCGAGTTTCTGCAGGAGTCGATCCGGATCGGGGAACCCCATGAGCGGGTCGTGGCGGTAGGCGATGTATGCCTTGACGGGGTAAGGGTCGCCGGACTCCATGGCGCCGTAGACCAGGTGCGCCAGCCCGGGTCCACCGTCGAAGTGCTTGTAGCGCCAACCGACGCCGTCGGCCCGTTTTTCCGCGGGCTTTGGGACCAGGTCCACCAGCTTCTTCAGGCCCTTGCGGCCGACGTCGCCGGGTTTGTTCGCGAACGGCAGGCCGCCCTTGGCGCCCAGCAGCGCGTTGATGATGTAAATCGAACGGCTGACGTAAAAGGAGTCCATGTAGCGCGAGGTCATCCAACCGGGGTGCCAGATGACGGCGGGTTTGGCCGCGGCGAGGTCGCGCACGAACCGCCGGGTCTCGCCGGCGGGAATGCCGGTCTCCGCCTCGGCCCACTCCGGCGTGCAGGCACGCACGAACTCCTCCAACCGGCCGAGGTCCTTGATCCAGCGAGCGGCGTACTCGGCGTCATAGAGCTTTTGCATGAGCAGTTCGTAGATCACCGCCAGGTTCAAGGCGTAGTCGCTGCCGGGCCGTACCAGCATGAAGCGGTCGGCCTTGGCCGCCGATATCGTGGCGCGAATGTCGATGACCGTGAGCTTGCAGCCGTTGGCCAGGGCCTCGGTGAGGTTGTTGACTTCCTGGACGGCGATGGCTTCAAAGATGTTGCGTGTCTGCAGGACGACGTGCCGGGCATTTTTTAAATCGTAGACCAGTTCCTTGCGCCCGACCCCGGCAACCGACATGCAGGCGTGTTGCACGTTGCGGGCGCAGGAGCTGTCATGGTTGGTGTAGTTGGGGGAGCCCAGGCCGCGGACAAAGGCCTGGTGCAAGTCCCGGAACGGGCCTCCCCGGTCCGAAAAGGCGACGCTCCTGGCCCCATGCTGCCGGATAACGGCTTTCAGCCGCCCGGCCACCTCGTCCAGGGCTTCGTCCCAGCCCACCCGGCGCCACTTGCCTTCGCCGCGCCGGCCCTCGCGGATCATGGGCGCCTGAATGCGTTCGTGGTCCCGGATCAAGGCCCTGCCGGCAGCCCCCCGCGGGCAGATCGACCCCTTCATGGCGGGGACGTGGGGGTTGCCCTGCAGGAACTGGACCTCGCCGTTTTTCACTTCGGCCACGATGGGACAGCGCACCGTGCACATGCCGCAGATGCTGTATACCGATTGCGTGGTCATTTTATTTCCTCCCTTGCAAGATAGCCCGTTCCGGACCGGCATCCCCGGCAGATGAGGACATGGCCGGCGGGGTAGGCCTCCCCCCAGTCAGAGCAGATCACGTTTGGCATCGATCCGCACTCCCGGCGCCGGATTGCCATGAAACGATCCGGCCGCGGGGAACCCGGCGCCACGGCCGAGGCTCCGCGGCCAGTTCGTCAGCCGGTCGAGTCATTTTTGGCATATCTCAGGCGCCGTCGAAGGGGCGACCGTCGACGTTTATCCCGGAATTCAACATGCCGAAAAACAAAAAAGGAAGTCAGGAATGGTCTAATCTTCCGGCCTTCCGAAGGCCGGGGCGGGGCGCCCGGGAGGGCGTTTGCTACCCTGACCGATACTCGCGATTATTAGCAGAGGCGAAAGACTGTGTCAATTAGGATATAGTAGGGCGTAGCGGGGACCTATTATCGAGGAAGGCGAAGAGGAGTGGAAATGACCCCTGCCGGAGGAATGCCCTCAGTTCAGCCGTCGAGGTACGCCGCCATGAGGTCGTTGTAGACGTCGTCGGACTCGGTCTCGACGATTTTCAGCAGCCGCTGGAACTGCTTCAGGAGCGTTTCGCCCAGGGGCGTCAGCCGGGACCCCCGGGGCTCTCGAATCAGCAGCGGTTTGCCCAGGCGTTCTTCGGTGGCGCTGATCCGCCCCCAGATCGCCCGGTAACTCATCTTGAGTTCCTGGGCTGCGGCCTGCAGCGATCCGAGACGCTGCACGGCCTCCAGGATGCGGTACCTTCCCAGGCCGAACACCACCTTCCCGTGGGCGTCTTCCACCCAGATTTTTGAGCGGATGCAAAACGGCGATTCTTTTTTCGCCATGCGCAGTCTCCCATGCAAGATCAGGATGTTTGCCGGCAACCCGAGTGCACTGCACGCGCCTTACCGGTCCCCGGATGGATGAAGCTGCCGACAGCCTGGCAAACTATTTACCAGATCGCGTACGGGACGTCCACCAAAGATCTCGGGCAGACCCATCGAAGAAAGTGTTTTCTCCCGGAAGGAGGAAGCGGATTAGATCGTATCCGCGACCCGGCTGCCGTCCCGCAGGCTTTCCAGCGACCGGCCGATGACGGCTTCGATCCGTTCGGCTATTTTCCGGGCGGCGTCAAGCCTGCGGCGGGCGGAGTCATGCTCACGGGAATCGGCGGAAGAATCACGCATGCGGAGGCGAAAGCGTTCAGCGAGCCCCACAAAGCGGTCTTCCTGCACCAGCTTGTCCGCCAGGAACACCACTTCGGCCTCTTTGATCTGCCGCCCCACGCCCACCGCCATGTCCATGTGGGTCTCGACGATTTCGGCCAGCAGCGGCATGTCAAGGTCACGAAGCAGCTTTCCTCCGCGGCGGGCGTGGTCGGGACCCCCGCGGGCCACGTCGTGCACGAGCGCGGCCGCGCAGATCAGCCGCAGATTCAGAGAAAAACCCGCGTGGTTGAGAGCCTGTCCGATGCGCATGGCCATTTCGGCGACGGCGCGGCCGTGCGCCGGCACGGCGGGCGGAACGTACACCCGGTCGTTCAGCAGTGCTGCGCACTCCGCCGGGGAAAAGATTTCGCGGCTTTCCAGCCTGCCGGCCATGCGTCGGTAATCCTCGGCGCGATCCATATCCTGGTGGATGAATTCGTCGACCACGGCCACATTGACGGCGTGCTGCTCCAATCGGGTGAGCAGGGCGCCCAGGCCGCCCTCCTCGCGCCATTCCAGGATGCTGCGAATATGATGGCTGCCGATCAGCGGAGGGTGCCCGCGCCGTCCTCTGAACGTCGGGTGGCAAATCGCGGCGGCTGCGGCCGGGAAGGCCTGCAGGAGGTCGCGGAGGGTCGCAGGCCGCACGAGAGGGATATCCACGGGCAGGACGAAAAAGGACCCGGTTCCCTCATCCAGGCTCGACACGCCGGCCACGACCGAGGAGAACATGCCCTCGGCGTAGCAGACGTTCACGACGCTGCGGGCGCCCCATCGGTCGATCAGGGCGGTCAACTCAGCCGCGCGGTGGCCGACCACGACATGAATGCGACGGACCCCGATGGTTTGAAACAGCCGGATGACCCGCTCCAGAATCGTCATCCCGCCGAGCATCATCAGGGGCTTGAAATCGCCCATGCGCTCCGAAAATCCAGCCGACAGCACGAGAGCGGTGACGGATTCCGGGTTCATGCGCGTCGCCCTTGCGAGCGGGCGTGGACCAGTTCGGCCACGATGCTCACCGCAATCTCTTCGGGGGTCTCCGCGCCGATGTCCAGACCGATGGGGGAGCGCACCCGTTTCAAATCGGCTTCATTGAAACCCTGTTTCAGCAGCGCGTTGAAGATGTGGTCCCGCTTGCGCCGGCTGCCGATCATCCCGATGTAGGCCGCCTCCGTGCGCAGCGCCTGCGCCAGCACGGTCTTGTCGTGCAGATGGCCGCGGGTCACGATGACGATGAAGGCGCTACGGTCGATGGCAAACCCCTTCAGGGCGGTGTCGAAGTCCGTGACCACCCGGATCTGTTCTGCCTCGGTGAACCGTTCGGCGTTGGCGAACTCCGCCCGGTCGTCCACGACCCGCACGCGGAACCCGACGAAAGCCGCGAGTCGGGACGTGGGTTGCGCGACGTGGCCGGCCCCGAACAGATAAACCGTATCCGCCCTCAGGACCGGGTCGATGACGATCATGGCCTCCTCCAGGGAGACGGTACGCATGCAGGCGGCCCCGGAGTGGGCGCGGACAAGTTCTTGGAGGGCGGACGGCTTCAGGGGACAATCTCCGCAAACCACCTGATCGGCCCTGACCACGCAGTGGTCGATGCGGTCGACCTGCCCGCCGGAAAACTTAAGCACGGCCAGAAAGAGGCACGGATTCGCGGTGCTCAGGGCGTCCCGCCAGCATTTGAACACAACGGCTGCCGGGCTCGACGGGCTGATGAATTCCAGGAGCACTTCCAATTGACCGCCGCAGATCATGTCCATCGCCGCCACTTCGGTGTGCGACAGGTCAAAGGGAATCAGCTCGGAACGTCGGGTCGCAAACACTTCGCCGGCCCTTTTCATTACGCGGGCCTCCAGAAGTCCGCCTCCGATGGTGCCCAGTCCCTGTCCCTTCCTGGAAACGATCATGCGGGTGCCCGCCGTTCGGGGCGTCGACCCGTGGCGGCTGACGATAGTCGCCAGGACGAATTCCTGATGATCGTCCAGGAGTTGCCCGGCCATCTCCGCAATCGGATTCATGAAATCGATCCCTCCTGTCTTCGGTCGATGAGGGCCCTTTTCGCGGCTCCCGTTGTGAACCAGTTCTCGGGGTTCAGTCGGATGGGCTCGATATCCAGAAGCCCCTGGGCGACGGCGTCGCGAACCCCCGGCACACGGATCAGCGCCTCGCGCACGTCGGCCAGGCTGTCCGGAAACCGGCAGGGGTCGCAGTGGGCCGTTATGCGCAGCCGGCTGGCGCCGTTCACGGGGATCAGCTCCGCCTGGAAATTGAGGATTTCCGGGATGGCGAAAATCACCTCGTCGAGAGCCGCCAGGTGAAGCCGGGTCGACGGCCCCAGCGCCGCGCCGTCCGCCAGCCGGCCCTGCACCCCCACGTCCGCTCGATATCAGCGACGATGGACGCGGGCACGTAATCGGTACTCAGCAGCACGCTGCGGATGAAACCCCGCGGGATGCGGCCGCTCTTGGGGTGCCTGACCAGGGAGAGGACCTGCACGGGGATTCCCCCCAGGCATTCGACCCGATGGGCAAGGATCTCGTCGATGGCCTCCTTATCTGTTGGCTTTCCGTTCGAAGCGGCTGTGGAGATGAATCCCTGCTATTTGCCGAACCCGCAACGGGGGTATGTGCACGTCGCGCAACCCGCGCAGAAACCGCCGTGGCCCAGGTCGATGAAATCCTCGCGGGTGAGGGTTTCGCCCGCCAGGATGCGCGGAACAATCAGATCGAAAATGCTGGTGCGGTGGTACATGACGCAGCCGGGCAGGCCGATGATCGGTATTTCCTTCAGGTAAGCCAGCATGAACATGGCCCCGGGAAACACCGGTGCGCCGTAAGTGACGACGCGGGCGCCGGTATCCTGAACAGCCGTCGGCGTGCGGTCGTCCGGGTCGACCGACATGCCGCCGGTCACGGCCACCATCTCGGCCCCCTCGTCGATGAATTTTCGAATGGCGTGCGCGGTCATGGCGGCGTCATCGGAGACGAACACCTGGCCCAAAACCGGACAGCCCAGCTCGGCAAATTTCACGCGCAGCACCGGGCCGAACTTGTCCTCGATCCGGCCATGGAAGACCTCGCTGCCGGTGGTGACGATGCCGACCTGCATGGAACGAAGGGCTTTGACTTGAATCACCGGAGCGTGTTCGCGGCAGATCGACTCGACCCGGCAAACGTTCTCCTCGCGGGTGACCAGCGGAATGATGCGGGTGCCGCCCACCGGCTGGTTGCAGCTGACAGAGAGATTGGAGTGCAGCGTCGTAAAGACGACGTCCTCGACGGAGTTGATCTGCCTCAGGGCCGCCGGGTCTACCTTCAGCAGTCCGTTCAAGGACGCCGTCAGGTTCACCCGCCCCTCCGCAGGCGATGTCAGCCGCAGCCCGGGGCCGGCGGCGGCCGACGCGATGCGGGTTGCCGCATCGTCTTCGTGGATGTAGCCCTCGGAAAGATCGTAGACATAGACGTTGGCCTTGCCCATGTCGAGGAGCGGCCCGACATCCTGCGCCGTGATGATGTGGCCTTTTCGGAAGGCCGGCCCTTTGTGCCGGCCTGGAATAATGCGGGTGACATCGTGGCACAATACCATGCCGACGGCATCATGGATGGACACGCTTTTCACGGGGAGTTTTCCTTAACCATGTGATGGCAGCGCTCCGGTGGGTCTGGAGCAGACGGTAACCCATCCCGCGCATCATGTCGGATTTGGTTTGAAACAGGCTTTTAGAGTCATCCAAAAACCATTTACAGTTTTTGCCCGAAAAAAAACAACCCTGACGTTGCTTTATCATTATTGACACAGCACGACATATACGTTACGAGAGTATCTGCTGTCAAATCCAAACATGATTTATTTCAATTGCATATACCTTGGAATCCATCACGCGGATAAAGGCTGAATTGGTTGAAGCAAGCCTGCAGCAAAGCCTGACTGCGCCGGATTACCACAGTCTTTTTCCGGCCCGGCCCCATATGGGGGAAAACAAGTCGAGGCGCGCATCGCCTCCGGCCGCAGGGGCACTTGCCGGATTGCCGGCATGAACCATCTGAAACGTCATGACGCTGCTCTACCTGTTGCGCCACGGGGCGATCGACTGGCCGGAAGCGGATTGCTTCATCGGGCAGACGGATGCCCCGCTCAGCGCGGAAGGACGCCGCCAAGCCGGCGCCTGCCGGAGTGAACTTCGCAACCTGGAATTCACCGCCGTGTGGTCGAGCGATCTTACGCGCGCGACCGAAACCGCCGGAATCATCTTTGCCGGCTGCGCTGCAAGTATTCGGACGTGCCGGGAGCTTCGGGAAATTCAACTTGGCGAGTGGGACGGCCAGCCCCGGGGCCGCGTGCGAGAAAGCCATCCCGATCACTGGCGTGCCCGCGGTGAGGATCTGGCCGACTTCAGACCGCCGGGAGGCGAGAGCTTTCGGGACTTGCAGCAACGTGTCGTCCCGCAAATCGCCAGGATTGCCGAGGAAACACAAGGGACCGCATGCATTGTAACGCACGCCGGAGTGATCCGGGTTCTGATCTGCCACATGCTGCAGATACCGCTGTCGAACATTTTTCGAATCCGTCTGGATTATGGATGCGTGAGCATTGTTGCCTACTCACCGGGGCGTGTCGAGGTGTGTGCCCTCAACCTGAGACCGTCCAACCTTAGCTGCTCCCCCGGCGGGGAAATCGGAGGTCCGCATGATCCTGCCCAAGTTTGAGTTTCACGAACCCACTTCCGTCGCCGAAGCCTGCGATCTGCTGGCCCGCCACCGGGGGAAAGCCCGGCCCCTCGCGGGGGGCACCGACCTTCTGGTGAACATGAAAAAGAAGGTCATGAGCCCGGGGCACCTGGTATGGTTGGGGCGCATTCCGGAACTCTCCCGGCTGGAAAGATCCAACGGGACGCTTTGGGTCGGGGCCGGCGTCACGGTGTCGGACATCGCCGCCTCCGAGGCGGTCGCCAAAGCCGTCAGCGCGTTGGGGCAAGGCGCCCGCGCGTTGGGAACCCCCCTGATCCGCAACCTGGCCACGATCGGCGGCAACATCGGCTCGGCCCGGCCGGCGGCCGACCTGCCGCTGTCGCTTATGGTGTATGGCGCCGAGCTCGTCTTGGCCGGCACATCCGGCGAGCGCCGAATGCCCATCGCGGAGTTTTTCAAAGGCCCCGGCCTGACGACCGCCCGCGAGGATGAACTCATCACCGCTATCGCCGTTGAGGTGCCCCGGGGATATTCCGGCGCGGGCTACCTGAACCTCGGCATCCGCAAATCCCAGGACTGCAACATCGTCAACGTGGCATCCTTCCTGGAGCTGGACGAAAAGGCCGAACGCATCCGGACCGCGCGCATCGCCCTGGGGTCCGTCGGCCCCACGCCCCTGCGTTCCTTGAAGGCCGAAAAGCTGCTCGTGGGCGCAAAGCCGGACGAGCGGCTCTTCGAGCAGGCGGCACAGGCCGCTACGCACGATTGCACGCCGATCCTGGATTTCCGCGGATCGGCCGAATATCGGCGCGCCATGGTCGACGTACTGACCCGCCGGACCTTGGCCATGGCCATGGCCGAAGCCCGAAGCAGAACATGAGGAGGAAGGCATGAAGCAATTGATCCGCTTAACCGTCAACGACAGAGCACTTGAAGTGGCCGTGGATCCGAACGCTACACTCGTCGATCTGCTGCGCTACCACCTCGGGTTGACGGGTACCAAGAAAGGGTGCGACCTCGGGGATTGCGGTGCGTGCACCGTGCTCATGGACGGCAAGGCCGTCAACTCCTGCCTGGTGCTCGCGGTTCAGGCCAACGGCCGCACGGTTCAAACCATCGAGGGGCTGGAATCCGCCGAAGGGCTGCACCCCCTGCAACAGGCCTTCATCGAGAAAGGTGCAATCCAGTGCGGCTTTTGCTCCTCGGGCATGATTCTCTCGGCCAAGGAGCTGTTGGATCGAATGCCTCATGCGCAGGAGCCGGATATCCGGCGCGCCATCTCGGGCAACCTTTGCCGCTGCACCGGCTACCAGAAGATCATCGAGGCCATCAAGGATGTGGCCCGCTGACGACGGGCCTTCCAGCGCCGACCGCATGGAAGGACCGGAGGGCCGGCTGCTCGCACCGGGCTTGCCGGTAAGCGCCACGACGTCTAAACCCTGAAGGGGTTTCGGAGGATACCATGAGCGACCATCGCGTAATCAACAGCCGGCTTCCCCGCCTCGACGCACCGGTCAAAGCCACCGGGCGGGCGGTGTTCATCGACGACATGTCCTTCCCGAACATGCTGCACGCTGCCATGCTGCAAAGCCCGCTGCCGCATGCCCGGATATTAAAAATCGACACTTCCCGGGCCGAACGACTGCCGGGCGTCAAGGCAGTGATCACCTCCAAGGATGCCGGCCTGGTGCGCTACGGGGTCAGCCCGGCCCGCTACGACGAAACCGTTTTCTGCCACGACCGGGTGCGCTATGTCGGCGATGAGATCGCAGCGGTGGCGGCCGTCGACAAGGAAACGGCCGAGGAAGCCGTCGGCCTGATCAAGGTCGATTTCGAGGAGCTGCCGGCCGTATTGACCATCGAGGAAGCCATGGCCGAGGGAGCGCCGCAACTGCACGCCGAGTATCCCCGCAACCTGTCGGCCGAGGTTCACCAGGAGTTCGGCAACGTGGCCGAGGCCTTGAAGACGTGCGATCTCACTAAAACCACCACCTTCAAGAACAAGCGCCAGGACGGTGCCTTCCTTGAGCCGCCCGGCTGCATTGCCGTTTTCGACTTGGACGGCCGCCTGACCCTGCACAGCTCGACGCAGTCGCCCCACTACGTCCAGCGCACCCTGGCCATGGTGCTGGGGCTGCCGGTGGGCAAGGTGCGGGTGGTCAAACCTTACGTCGGCGGCGGTTTCGGAATAAAGGCCGCCGTCAACACCGGCGAGCTTACCGCCTGCCTGCTGGCGCGCAAGACCGGCAAGCCGGTCAAGTTCATCTACTCGCGAGAGCAAGTCTTCATGCTGTGCCGCGCCCGGCACCAGTTCGTGCACCGCATGACCACCGGCGTCAAAAAAGACGGCACCCTGCTTGCCCTGCAGCACGAGTGCTATCTCGACGGAGGCGCCTATTCCAGCTTCGGGATCGCGACCGTCTACTACGCCGGAAGCCTGTTGGGCGGCCCCTACAAGCTGCCCAACATGAAGTACGACGGGTGGCGGGTCTACACCAACAAGCCGACCTGCGGGGCCCAGCGCGGCCACGGCGGGGTCGCCGCCCGTGCCGCCTGGGAGCAGCAGCTGGATACAATCGCCGAAGAACTGGGTATCGACCCCATCGAGCTCAGGCTGAAGAACATGATGCAGGCCGGGGATGTGACCTGCAACGACCTCAACATGAGCAGCCTCGGAATGAAGGAGTGCATCGAAGCGGTGCGTAATGCATCGGGCTGGGCGTCCAAGAAGGGCAAGCTACCCCGCGGCAAGGGGATCGGCATGGCCTGCGGCTTCTTTGTGTCGGGGGCCGGTTACCCCATCTACCGTTCCGACACCTACCATTGCACGGCCACGGTCAAGCTCGCCGAGGACGGGGGCGCGGTGCAGGTGTATTCGGCCTCGGCCGAGATCGGCCAGGGGTCGGACACGGCTTTCGGCATGATCGCGGCGGAGGCGCTGGGGGTTCCCCTGGACTGCGTGCGGGTCATCTCCGGCGATACGGATTTCGGCGTGGATCTCGGGGCCTATTCCAGCCGGCAGACGCTGATGACGGGTCACGCTGTGAAGGAAGCGGCTGAGGAGGTCAAGCGCCAAGTGCTGGAGGCGCTGGCGGACGAGTTGAAGGTGCCGGCGGCGGACATGGACATCAAGGAAGGCCGCATCGTTTTCAAAAACGGGCTTGTGGACTATAGCGGCATCCGCAGCCGCTATATCAAGGAGCACCGCGGGTGGAGCGACAGCCCGCAGGAAGACGCCTTGACGTTCCGGGAGGCGTCGCGCATCGCTTACCTGGCCAAGGGCACCATCGTCGGCACCGGCAAATACAAGCCCCCGGCCTTGGGCGGCACGTTCAAGGGCGCTGCCGTCGGGACCTCGCCGGCCTACGGGTGCTCGGCCCAGGTGGCGGAGGTGGAAGTGGACCTGGAAACCGGCAAGATCGTCATCGAAAAAATGACCGACGCCCATGACTGCGGCCGGGCCATCAACCGGACCTCGGTCGAAGGCCAAATGGAGGGCTCACTCGCCATGGGCATGGGCGAGGCGCTCTTCGAGGAGGTCAAGTTCGACGACCGCGGCCGCGTCATCAACTGCGACCTGGCCGAATACAAGCTGGTCACCGCTCTGGACATGCCGCCGGTAGAGACCATCATCGTCGAAAGCGATGAGCCCAACGGTCCTTTCGGCGCCAAGGAGGTGGGCGAAGGCGCCATCATGCCGACCATTCCCGCCATCTTGAACGCGGTCTACGACGCCACGGGCCTGCGCATCCACGAGCTGCCCCTGACCTCCGAGCGGGTGCATGCGGCACTCAAGGCCCGGGGCATCAAGCAATGAAAGGCTCATGCTGACCGAGGAGGAAGCCCGCCGGTACAGCCGGCAGGTGGCGCTGCCGGAAATCGGGGTGGAAGGCCAACTCCGGCTTGCGGCCGGCCGGGTCATGGTGGTCGGCCTGGGCGGCCTTGGGTCGATTGCGGCCTATTACCTGGCGGCAGCCGGCGTAGGGTATCTGAAGCTCATCGACCGCGACCGGGTGGCCGTGGAAAACCTGAACCGTCAGATCCTGCACAGCACCTTCGATCTTGAGCGTCCGAAGCCGGAGTCGGCGGCCGAAAAATTGAGCCGCCTCAACCCGCACTGCCGCATCGAGGCGGTCCACACCGCCATCGAAGACAGCAACGCCGCGGCCCTGCTCGCCGATTGCGACGTGATCTTCGATGCCACCGACAACCGTGAGACCCGGCAGGTGCTCAATCGGCTATCCCTGCGGCGCCAGGTGCCGTTTGTTTACGGGGGAATCAGCGGTTGGGAGGGCATGGCCTCAACGTTCATCCCCGGTCGAACCGCTTGCTTCAGCTGCCTGTTTCCGCCACATGCGGAAACGGCCAAGCCGGCTCCCCCGCCGGTCCTGGGGCCCACCGCCGGCATCGTCGCGTCGATCCAATGCCTGGAAACCATCCGGCTGCTGGTCGGGTGCGTCCCGCAGCTGGCGGGGCGATTGCTGCGGTTTTCAGGATTGACGATGGAATTTCGCAAGCTGCAAATCGACCGCAACCCGGGCTGCCCGGTATGTGGCGCCCCAGCAGGCTGAAGATCAAAACAACCCCATGAGTGTCTGCATCCGCATTACCGTGAACGGGTTACCCGAAGAAGTGTCGCCGTCCGCGACGCTGGCCGATCTCATCGACCGCTTTCGTGAGATGGACCGGGACCTGATCGTCGAGCACAACGGCCGCTTTGTCTTCCCCCAGGACTATGCCTCTACAGGGGTGGCACCCAACGATCGCGTTGAATTCATTCACCCCAATTTCGGGGGATAGGCGCCGCTGCGGCCGGATTTCGCCCACCCGCCTGACCCTGCACACATGTAAGTGTCACGTTGACGATTTTGCAGCCTCCGGCAGCTGTGAGGCCCACCTCCGATTCCTATGCTGAAGCGCTTGACCGCTCGGCTGGTGGTTGGCATACGTCTTGTATTTTGCCCACAGCCAAACAGGCGGCCTTCGAATCATTCCGCGCAGTCCCGAGCCATGCCGCGGTTTGAACGATGCCTTGGCGCTAGTTCCATGCGAAGGCCAATTCAGGGTTGACAACCGGAAGGCATGTGTGTCAATGAACAGCGTTATGTCAAATATAGCAGAACTCCACACGCTCATCCCTCACAGAGAGGAGTAAGAACGATGCTGCGTTTTTCCGGGGTTTTTGTGGTTCCACTCGTTCCGGCATTCGTTTTTTTTTCAATGGTATCGGCCGCCGCCGATGAGGTCACCGTTTTTGCAGCCGCCTCCCTGACCAATGCCTTGAACGAAGTTGGACAGGCGTTCGAGCAGAAGGGAAAAGGCAAGGTGCGGTTCTCTTTTGCCTCTTCGTCCACCTTGGCAAAACAGATCGAAAACGGAGCCCCCGCCCATCTTTTCCTTTCCGCCGATCTGGACTGGATGGACTACCTCGCCCAACGCGACCGGATCGTCTCCGGAAGCCGTGTCGATTTGCTCGGCAACCGACTGGTGCTGATCGCCCCCGCAGGCAGCCCCCTCAGGATCGATATCAAACCCGGCGTCGATCTGTTGGGGTTGCTCTCGGGCGGGCTCTTGGCAGCCGGGGACCCGGACCACGTGCCTGCCGGCAAGTACGCCCGAGCGGCCCTCGAGAAACTGGGGGCATGGAAGGGCATCGCGAGCCGGATCGCCAGGGCCGACAGCGTGCGGGCCGCTTTGGCGCTGGTGGAGCGCGCCGAGTCGCCGCTCGGGATCGTTTACGCAACAGATGCGGCTGCCTTTCCAAGAGTGATGGTGGTGGGGGTGTTCCCCGAGGGCAGCCACCCCCCGATCGTCTATCCGGCTGCCCTGGTGAAAGGGCACGATATTCCAGCGGCTCGGCGCCTGCTGGAGTTCTTAAGAAGCCCCGATGCCAGGCCCATCTTCGAGAAACACGGTTTCACGGTAAATTGATGGAGTCTCTTTCCCTTACCGCACTGGAGGTCGAGTCGCTGCGTCTAAGCCTGTGGGTGTCGGGGTGGGCCGTCATCGGCAGCCTCCCCGCAGGCATTGCCATTGCCTGGGTGCTGGCGCGGTTCAAGTTCCCTGGAAAGATCCTGCTGGACGGGTTGGTGCACCTGCCGCTCGTTCTGCCTCCGGTCGTGACCGGCTACACCCTGCTCATGCTCATGGGCAAGAACGGGCACCTGGGATCACTACTTCAGAAAACCATCGGCCTCAGCTTCAGCTTCAACTGGAAAGGGGCCGCCCTGGCATCTGCGGTCATGGCCTTCCCCCTGCTGGTGAGGGCAGTCCGGCTTTCGATCGAAGCAGTCGATCAGGGGCTTGAGGCAGCTGCCCGGACGTTGGGCGCTCGTCCCCTGCGAGTCTTTTTTAGCGTGACGCTGCCCTTGATCATGCCCGGCGTCTTGGCCGGCGTGATTCTGTGCTTCGCCCGCAGCCTGAGTGAATTCGGGGCGACCATCATGTTTGTTTCCAACATCCCCGGCCAGACCCGAACGCTTCCGCTCGCGCTGTACTCCTTGACACAGGTGCCGGGCGGTGAAGCCGGCGCCTTGCGGCTCTGCATCATCTCCGTCGTCCTGGCGCTGCTGGCCCTCGTTGCCTCGGAACTGCTGGCACGACATCTCGATCGCCGGTTAAAGGGGTGAGCCATGCTCGATATCCAGGTGGTCAGGCAGCAGGGGAGTTTCCGGGTGGATGCGGCCTTCCGGACTCAAAACGCCGGCATCACGGCCCTCTTTGGGCCGTCCGGCGCCGGAAAGACATCGGTGATCAACATGGTCGCCGGTCTGAGTCGGCCGGATAAAGGCCGCATCGTAGTTGAAGACCGGGTTCTTTTCGATTCCGACCGCGGCATCGAACAGCCGCCTGAAAAACGCTCCATCGGTTATATTTTCCAGGACGGTCGTCTGTTCCCGCACCTGACCGTTCGCGGCAATCTGACCTACGGGATGAAGCTGACCCCGCACCGCCGGCGCTATATCGGCCTCGATCAGGCGGTAGATCTGCTCGACATTGAACGCCTTCTCGACCGGCGGCCAGCAAAGCTTTCCGGTGGTGAAAAGCAGCGAGTCGCCATTGGACGGGCGCTCCTGACCAGTCCCCGGCTGCTGTTGATGGATGAACCGCTGTCCTCCCTCGATGAAGCCCGCAAGGAGGAAGTTCTGCCGTTTATTGCAAAACTGCCGCGCGCGTTTCTGATCCCGATCCTTTATGTGACCCACTCCGTCAATGAAATCCAACGCCTCGCGGATACCCTTGTCCTCATGAAGGCCGGGAAATCGATTGCGGCGGGGGATATTCACGAAATGATGAATCGAATAGAGTGCCAGTCCATCATCCGAAGCGATGCGGTCACGACGGACGCGATAACCGACTGGCGCACCTGCCGGGATACCTCAATATCCTGACCCCGAAGGACGGTTCTATCCGGTATGTTGATGGCTTGGATTTTAACGTCGTTCGGGTACCCTCAGCCTGCCTGCACGGAGTCCTGCGGGAATTGATATGCCGAATTCCGCAGCTGCCGCTGCGGCAAGGTTGAATTGGACGAGCAGATGTATTAGATGATAACAAATTGCACGATCGAAAGCAGTTTTCAGAAGCGAAAGGTGCATTGAGCCGGTACGAATGAAACTGAAACCAGTCAAGATCGGGCGCAACGACCCGTGCCCCTGCGGCAGCGGTCTTAAATACAAGAAATGCTGCGTGGGCAAGGAGGACGCAGTCCTGCTTGCCGACATCGGGGAAGTTTACGCCCGCAAATACCGCATCCGCATCAAAACGGAGAAGGACATTGCAGCGATCCGCCGCACCGGCCGCCTGGTGGTGGAGACCCTGGATCTGGTCGCCCCGCGCATCCGGCCCGGCATCACCACCGACGACATCAACACCTGGGTGCACGAGTTCACCGTGCAAAACGGTGCCGTCCCCGCGCCTCTCCACTACCGCGGCTACCCCAAGAGCGTCTGCGTATCGGTCAACGAGGTCATCTGCCACGGGATCCCCGGCAAGCGCGTGCTCAAGGACGGCGACATCGTGAACGTCGACGTCACCTCGATCCTGGACGGCTACTATGCCGACGCGAATCAGACCTTCTTCGTAGGCACCCCGCAACCGGACGCCCGCAAGATCGTCGCCGTGGCCCGCGAGTGCCTGCACCGCGGCATGGCCATGGTGAAACCCGGCCACACCGTCGGCGACATCGGTTGGGCGATCCAGGACTATGCGGAGTCCGAGAACTGCTCCGTCGTGCGGGAGTTCGTGGGGCACGGCATCGGATTCGATTTCCACGAGCCGCCCCAGGTGCCGCACTTCGGCCGCAAGGGGGACGGGCTCACCCTGATCCCGGGCATGGTCTTCACCATCGAACCCATGATCAATTTCGGCCGCAAGGAACTCAAAATCCTCGACGACGAATGGACCGCCGTCACCCGCGACGGGTCCCTCTCCGCGCAGTTCGAGCAGACCATCCTCGTCACCGCCGGCGGATACGAGAGTCTCACGCCTTTCGACTTGAAGCTATCTTAAAAATGGGCATTTCTCGTCAAACGTTTGGACGGATCATCGAGTCGGCGCGCCACAAGGTGGCGGAAGCGTTGGTCCGGGCCAAGGCATTGAAGATCGAAGGCGGGGCATTTGAGATCGCCTGCATGAAGAGGAATTCGTCCGCCGCCTCCGACAGGGCCGGCGGCGGTCCGCCATTCCCCACGGGGATGAAACGGTCCGGGTGACTGGCGAGCAACCGGGTCGACAAGTTAACCGGCGATCGTGGCGAGCAGCGGCATGTGCACCCGCGTTGAACCGATGGTTGGGCGCAATAACCGTCACTTCACCAAAATCTCCAACGTTTCCAGGAGGCGGTTCACGTCATGATCGTTCACGTGAAGATGCGGCGCAAAGCGCAGCGCATTTCCCCGCTGGCTGATGTAGATATTTCTCGTCTTTAACTCGGTCACCAAATTCCCTGTGTACGTTCTCGGCAAGAGGGCGCCAAACATGTGCGGACACCGTTGGGATTCATCCGGCAACTGAAACCCAAGTCGTTCAAGATGGGCACCGATTCTTCTGTTCATAGCCGATAGTGACTCCGCGATTGCCGGGATCCCCCAGGCCTTGATCTGCTCCAACGCGGCGATGGCGCCGGGCAGGATCGTGGCGGTGCATTTTTCCCCTACATCGAACCTTCGCGCTCCAGGCATATACGTATCGGAATATTTGACCAGGGCCGTGAAATCTCCGGCATTCTGCCGCGCCAGCCATGTTTCCTCGAGCGGGCGGGCATCACGCCACGGCTCAGACACATAAAGCAGGCTGAACCCATATGGGCCCAAAAGCCACTTGTAACCGGCGACCACAAGAAAATCCGGCTTGACCTCTTTGATGGACAAAGGCATGGCAGCCAGCGCTTGTGTCGCATCGACCACCAGGATGCCATTCACTTCACGGCACGCTCGGCTGATTGGAACCAGATCGATAAAAGCCCCGTTTGTCCAGTGGCAGGGGGATACTGCAACAACTCTCACTCCTTTTTCGATTTTTTCCAGGATCGCCTTTGTCCAACTGCCGTGCTCAGGTGCTGGAACGGTCGTCAGAACGGCACCGGTTTCATGTGCCGTTCTTCTCCAGGGCAACACGTTGCTCGGAAATTCCTCCGCGATGACGACGATCCGGTCGCCAGGTTTCAGGTGCGGTTCCACGGCGCGAGCCGCGGTGCTCAGACCATAGCTTGCCGCGGGAACAACGGCATATCCGTCGGCGTCACCGCCAAAAATATCGGAAGACAGGCGGCGTATCGTTTCCGCATCATCGAAAAAACTCTCCGGCACGCGTTGCCAAGGATGGCGCTTGGTGTCAACACCGGAAAGCAGCCGCTTTCGTGATTCATTCAAAAGGGGTGAGTTATACGCACAATTGAAATAGGCGATTTCATCGGGCATATCGAACAAATGTCTTTGTGATTCGAGGATTGTCATAACCTTGCCCTCGGCTGTGATCTGCTACTTTTGAGATGGCTCCTGTCGTGGATACTGCAACCCGATGCTTTCAAGCGCAGCCTCCTCTCCCCGCGTCCCAACCGCAGCTGCGCCCCTACGGGGGAAGGGCAGTTGACCCGCAGCGCTTGCGGGCCGTGACTTCAATTTCGATCCGCATGCGAGCGTCCGCGAGACCTGCGGAAATCATCATGGCGGCGGGACGAATCTCACCAAAGCATTTGCGCAGCACCGGCCAGCATTCAGGGAATTCCGCTCCATTGGGAAGGACGTACGTCACGCGGACAACGTCATTCAGACTTGACCCAGCTTGGCGCAGGGCGGCGTCGATGTTCTTCAGGCATTGTTCAGTCTGCTCAAGAAGACCATCCGCAATGGACATGGTGGAGTAGTCGAAACCCGTCGTGCCCGAAACGAACACCCAGTCACCGTCGACGACGGCACGCGAATAGCCGATTTCCTGTTCGAAGGTCGATCCGGAACTGATGAGGTGTCTGGTCATGGCGCCTCCTGGGCAGTGAGGTGATGGAAAAGGCCAGATGCGGCGAGCGGCAAGCATGACGACGATCAGCGGCGACGTTCACGGCTCAGCCGTTGGTCGGCGCTTCCGGGTGCAGGGCCTGAACGGAGCGCGTCATCCAGCGTGCGATCCATCCTATCGAGGATCGTTTCCTTCTCCCATTTGGGAATAAGGGTCTTCCGGTCGCTCCCGAGCAGAAGGTCTTGCCGGCCCCCGTGAGTATGCCTGCATCAAGATACCATTCATAGCAAAGTCGCCCCAGACAGTCCAGAGCGCACTGTTCAGTTCGTCATCGAGTGCATTATGAGCGTCCGGACGATTCAGAGTGATGTGCCCGATCCTGTTCCGCTTTTCATACGGCATTTTTGCCATGCGGATGCCTCCCGGAACCGTGCCGTCATAGGCCGCGAACGCTTGAGTTCAGCGGACGCCCGAGGCGGGCCGCTGCGACGAAGGAACATATACAGTCTACGCCTTATGCCTTGGGACAGTCGACTTTACTCGAAGGGCTGCAATTCTTATTGTTATCGCAACGGACGAAATTGTCAGATCCGTTCTTGGACGAAATCCAATGCCCTGGGAGGACCCCCATGAGCCACCCACTCACTCCATGGTCAAAATCAAGGAATAGAAAATTTGTTCTGGTTCTTTTCGGTGCCTATGTCGCGGTCTGCCCGAGTCTTGCAGGCGCCGTCCCCAACGTTCAACTCGAGCCCGTCATCACCGGTATCGACAGCCCGGTTGCCATTACTCACGCCGGCGATGGCTCGGGCAGGCTTTTCATCACCCTTCAAGCCGGAAAAATTCTTGTCTACGATGGGCAACAGCTGCTTCCCGCGCCGTTTTTGGATATCGGAGCGCTTATAACCACCGGGGGTGAGCGTGGGCTGCTTAGCGTGGCGTTTCATCCGGACTATCCTGCAAACGGATTTCTGTTCGTCGACTACACTGACCTGAATGGGGATACAGTGATTGCCCGCTACAGCGTCTCCATCGATCCTAACGTGGTCGATCCGGCCTCCGCTGCCATTCTTCTCGCTATTCCACAACCTTTCGCCAACCATAATGGCGGACAGCTGCAATTCGGGCCGGATGGGTTCCTATATATAGGGATGGGTGATGGCGGCTCCGGCGGTGATCCCTTGAACAATGCACAGAACCTTGGCTCCATGTTGGGCAAGATATTGAGAATCGATGTCGACGCCGGTTTTCCCTATGGAATACCGCTTGACAATCCTTTTATTGGCAATCCGAATGCAAACCCTGAAATTTGGGCGCTGGGTTTGCGAAATCCGTGGCGTTTCAGTTTTGATCGCCTTCTGGGCGACCTGTTGATCGCTGATGTGGGGGAGAACAGCTGGGAGGAAGTTAACTTCCAGCAGGCAAGCAGCTTGGGTGGTGAAAATTACGGATGGCGCTTGATGGAGGGCAATCATTGCTTTAACCCGAGCACAAACTGCAACGACGGGTCCTTGACTTTACCCGTTATTGAATACGAGCATTCTCTTGGCAACTGCTCCATCACCGGCGGTTACCGGTATCGAGGTAATTTGTACCCAGGCTTAGAGAGTGTCTATTTCTATGCGGATTTTTGTTCGGGGATAATCTGGGAGGCCTCTCGTGATGCTTCCGGTGCCTGGATCAGCGAGCAGGTGTTGGATACAGACCTGTTAATTACGGCTTTTGGTGAGAATGAGGATGGAGAATTATACTTAGCGCATTTTTCTGCCAACGGAATCATCTATAAGGTTACGGAACCAGCTGCAGCAACAAGTTCTGGAGGCGGATCAGGTGGAGGCTGCTTTATAACATCCGCGGAGCAATTTTAGTCCCTTAAAAAGCGAACTTTTCTGTCCGACTTCCCGGAGCCACCGATCCGTCCGGCCTGTCGAAACCTATTTTGTCTTGGTGCCTGAACTGATCTCATAGACAAAATCGTCGTATTTCACAACGTCTGGTTTCAGCCTTAATGCCTCTTTTGCGTCAGGCAAAGCACGTTGAGGATCTGCCTTCTTTAACCAGGCTGTTCCCCGTCCATAATAGGCTTCAGCAAGTTTTGGATCGATCGATGTTGCTTTACTGAAGTCCTTTATCGCAGACTCCAGATCGTTGTTGTTAAGTGATGCCCAGCCCCTATTCAGGTAAACATATTTAACATTTTCATGTTCCGGCAGCAGGGAAATGGCCATAGAATAGTCCTGTATAGCGTTCGGCCAGGCCTTCTTTCCGAAATAACCATCCCCTCTCACTTCATAAACCAGAAACCTCATCGGTTTATCGCTTTTCCCGGTTAAATCCAGGGCCTTTGAAAAATCGTATATCGCCTGGTCATATTGTCTGTTTTTCAAATAAGATCTACCTCTCATATAGTAGACCCTGTTGTTTTCGTCTCCGTCCGGTGCCAGTTCCAATACCTTTGTGAAGCTGTCAATGGATCTGTCATACTCCATGTTCTCATAATAAATCTTACCTTGTGCATAATATTCATCCGCATATTTGTTATATCCCGTCGAACATGAAAGTGTGGCGAGGAACACTAACAGGAGCGCAGTCAAAACCGTACCATTTTCCCTGGCTATTTGGGTCATTTTTTTACCCTCCTCACATCGGTGAAGAATTTGTCCCTTTCCATCGGCCGAGAGTCTGGTGACACACGAAAGATTGTGGAAAATCAAATATCCCATAATGATCGATTTGGTGATAGGTTGGATGGTATCAGTATTTCAGTTATTCTGGCGTCGTCACCGTGCTAAAATTTTCCGGGTTATTTCCAAGCTACACTCACACTTCACTATGCGTGGCATTCCGGAAAGCAGGCGAGATAGAGATGAGCAAAGAGAGCCACTACTTTTTACGATTCTTTGTACTCGTGAGGCCCCTGTCAAGGGTGCATTGTGGGGAAATGGCCTGAGAGAGAAGGTGTTGCGCGGTCCCGGAAAAAATAGGAGGGATGCCCTCCGCATCAATGAATTTTCCCCGCAAGTCCGGCAGGAAAATTCATATGGCAAAGTGGCTCGCCGCCGCTCCGGTGTATTCCACGCCCAGCAGGCTGATGTCGTCGTCGGGCCTCACGCCTTTTAAAAAGGCTTGCACCTCCGTGTGCAGGCCGCCCACCAGTTCCTCCACCGGGCTGCGCTCGAACTCACGCAGGATGCTGTAAAACTTGTCCCTGCCGAATGCCCGGCCCTCGCGGCCGCGGTTTTCCGTGAGGCCGTCGGTGTAGAGGATGATCTTGTCTCCCGGCTCCAGGCGCATCTCCCTCTGGCGGTAGGCGCTGTCTGAACCGAATCCGATGACCGGGCCGCGGTAGCCCAACGTTTCCAGGACCCCGTCGGCATGCAGCAGCACCGGCGGCGGGTGCCCGGCGCCGCCGTAAGTGAGAACCCCCCGACGGATGTCGATGCTCATGCAGACAATGCTGAAATAGGTGTCGAAGCGTTCAAACGGAAACGCCTCGTTGATGTGGTTGAGCACGGTTTCCGGCGAGGCCAGCTGGCAGCCGCCCCCCAGCAGGCCCCGCGGTCCCGCGAGAAACTGAGAGGCCGCCACCGCTATCAGCGCCGCCGGCACCCCGTGGCCGCATACATCCAGCATGTAAAGTCCCACCTGGTTTTCGTCCACGCGATGGATGTTGAAGATGTCCCCTCCGATGCGCCCGCAGGGGTCGAACCTCCAGGCCACCCGCAGATTCGGAATGGATGGGTTGCCATCGGGGAGCAGGCTGCGCTGAATGGCCGCGGCGGCCTTGAGGTCCTCGTCGATCATCGCCTGCTTGCTCTGCAGCTCGACTTTCTGACGCTCGATGTCCGAAACGTCATAGATGATGACGAGGATCATCGTGCGGCCCTGGTAGACGATGCGCCGCGTGGTAAACCGCAGGTATTTTTGAACCGCCTGCCCCTTTATGTAGAAGATGCGATGGAGAGGCTTGCGGTCCACCGGCGCATCGGCGATCATCGTTTGGATGAGCGAATGTCGCAGGACGCAGGCGGCGCAGGCCGAGGTTTCGCCGCATGGCTTGTTTTCCTTCACGGCATTGACACAGCCGCTGACCTCACCGAAGGTCTTGATGGTCGCAATAACGGCGGCGCTGTCGAAAAGATTGAGGAACGAGTCGTTGAACTGATGGATCTGGAAATTTTCGTCGGCGATCAGAACCGCCGCCCCCATGTTGTCGAGGATATAGTTGAGAAACTCGTTGGATTCCCGAAGGTCTTGCAGATTGATCGTCATGCGGCGGCTCCCGATGTCAAGTTAAGCGGATCTTAACGTAGAATCAAGGTGACCGCCTTGATCTGAGTCAAATCGTCCGTGCCGTCCATCCCAGGCAGTGCCAAGGCCAAGCTCGAGTATCGTGGTGCGCTGAATGCTTATAGCCCCTAGTTTTTTTCAAACTTTATTGCGATCCCATTAACATCGGTGCAGGTATAGGCAAAAACGTTATAAATCGGTACGAACCCATACAAACTGTTGGATACGGTGACATTAATCAAGGCGTCTCCGCCCACATTTGAAAGCGCATTATCCACTGCAGTTGATAAAGTTGCATTTCCCCATGGTATCACCCCTAACAGGAAAAAACGGCAAGCCTGACTTTGCACTGGCCCCAGTTCTTTATAGGGTTGCGCATTTCTCAACATTGCCCCAGGATCTCCCGTGCTTTTCGTAACTATTCCGAGCGTCCCAACAGACGTACACCCGGTCAATAATACAACTGCCAACAGTAAAATGATTTTCCCTCTCATTCTCTCTTCCTTTCGATTTTAGGGTTGATAAGTGACTTAGGCCCAAAAACTTTTTAAATGGTTCAGCCCCTGCGATTAGGTGCAATCGCATAGTTGAGCCTAATTGATCATAATTTTTTGGAGATTTGCCCAAGTGTGTTCAGAGTACCAAATATCTACAAACTCGCGTATTGATGCTCTCTCTCGTTGCATCATACCTTCAGCGATGGGTTTTCGCAGGAGGGACTTTATGCTCGTAAAAGCTGGCGAATGCTTCGAAGCCAGATCCGAGGCAATCCTCCTTGCCTGAACCATAAGATTGTCTTCGGTTAAAACCTCCTGCACCAGACCGAGGCTCATCGCCTCCTCAGCTGAATACATGGCACCTGAATAGAGGACCTTGGTTGCATTTGCGCTTCCAATCCAAAATCGCAGCATTTCAGCGCTTCCGAAAAAAACAGACGAACCAAAAGCGATCTCGTTGAGTGATATTTTGCCCTTTCCGGCAACCATTACCCTATTATCACAGGCCAAAGCCAGCATACAGCCGCCGGCTATCGTGTGGCCGTTGAGTGCTGCCACAACCGGTTTCGGATATAGAAACAGGTACGTATATAGATCAGTGAAGTTGATCAGGTAATCCGTAAACTCCTCCGGGGTGAAAGACAGAAACTCAGGGACGTCGAACCCGAAAGAGAAAAACCTGCCGCGGCCTGTGAGGACTATGGCATTCAATTCCGGATCGTTTTCCAAGGTCTTCAAGAGTTGATTTAGCTCATCGACTACCATGCCGTTGATCGCATTAACCTTCCCTCTGGCAAGGATAAGAGTGGCAATCCCTTCACTCTTTTCCACCTCTATGAAGCTCATTGCCACCTCCTATAGTCTTCAATTTCGCTATAGATCAGCAGATGTCGTCTTTGGCCCGGCGAATAGCGTCAGCAGGATTGGGCGCCATGCCTCTACAGCGCCCGAAAGTAGAACTTGGTGTCAACCGCCATGACCGGAAACCTCTCGGGCAGCTCGGTGCGGGTAATCTCGCGGAAGCCATTCTTCTCGTAGAAGCGGTGAGCGGCGAGGAACTTGGCTGTGGTTCCCAAGTAGACCTCGCGCACACCGCGCGCTTGGCACCAAGCGAAGAGAGTTTCCAGCAAACGCTTGGCGACGCCATTCTCGGGACCTCGATGCGTGGCGCTGACGAACATCTTGCGCAAGGCCGCCTGGGTGTTCCCGATATCCAACAGGCCCACGGTGCCCACGACCTTGCGGTCGTCCAACGCGACCCAGAAGTTGCCATCGCCCTGCTGGTAGAAGCCGGGGATGTCGCGCAGATCCGGCTGGGCGTCGAGCGTGATGGGAATTTCGAACTCGGACTGCTGAATTGGAAGGATGACCGAGACGACGCCATCGGCGTGCTGTGAAGAGAACGGGACGATGTCGATCATTGTTTCCTCAGTGACGCCCAACGGAAGACTTTTTATGCGTCAGCTCCTACGATGATAGCGCATAGGGGATGGGATATGAGTTGAACATTTGTGGCGCAGGGACCTACGGGATGAAGGATAAAATGTTGTTGAACTGAACCGCGTTCGATCTACCGGCCGCATGTTTTTCACTATGGGGATTATATAGGGGGCAGTAGCGCTTGGCAAGAAATAATAGGCAGGCGGTTTGCCGGTCTGGATACCCAAAGATGGTTTTCAAATCAGCCATCCGTATCAGAAGCAAGCTATCAAGAAGGCAAAATCTTTTAATTGTCCGGAAGAAGCAGCCATTGAGAATGCCTCCTATTCCCTCTGTGCAATTACCAAACCAACGGCACCAAGCGATATTTCACCTTGTATTTATACTCCGCGTAGCCCGGCAGTTTCTTTGTCAGGAATTTTTCCTCATCGAAAATTCTCCATTCCTCAGCATTCTTTCCCGATAGGCATTGGGGGTCATGCGCGTATGCCGCTTGAAGAGATTCCGGAAAAAGTCAGCGTTCTCGTAACCGATACGACGGCTCACCTCCGCGATATTGTTGGCCGGGTTTTCCAGCAGGCGTTTCGCCTTTTCAATCCGATATCTCTGCAGGTAGGCAAGTGGGGACTCGCCGGTCGCCCCCCGAAACCGTCGTTTGAAGTTCCGAAGGCTCATACCCGCCTCCTCGGCCAGCTTCTCCATGCTCAATTTTCCGCCGTCGGTTTGTTCCATGAGATTCTGCACCTTGAGAATCTCTTTGTCTTTGTGGTGTTTCTGGTATTCGAAGATGGCGAAAGGCACCTGTGAAGCCCGCCCCATTTCAAGAAGAAGCGCCCGGGCGCACTGGGAGGCGACCTCGTAACCGCAATATTTTTCCACCAGATACAGGGAAAGGTCGAAATAGGAGTGTGCCCCTCCTGCGCAATAGAGGTTGCCCTCATCGGTAATGAGGCACTCGGGGGTCAGATGGACTTTGGGGTATCGCCTCCGAAACTCATCGGCAAATCCCCAGTGGGTGGTTGCCCGCTTTCCATCGAGAAGGCCGGTTTCGGCCAGAAGAAACGCACCCGTGCACACGCTGGCAATGCTCGCCCCATCCCCGACGCGCTCAACCAGCCAGGGAACGACTTCATCGCGGACGTCCGAAAGCACTGCAAGATCCTCCGATGAAATGAGGACTAGATCCGTATCCTTAACCCGATCCATTGCAGCGTGAGGCTGGATGCAAACCCGGTTCAGGCATTCCACCGGATTTCCGTCCACGCTGGCGATTTCCACCCGGAATCGCGGCTCGGGATCAACGCCGGCAATCTGATTCCACAGGACTCCCGCTTGACCGAATATGTCCATCGGACCCGTCACCGTGGAGGCCATCGTCCTGTCAAGGGCAAGGATCGTTACACGCGTCGGCGGCCTCGCCCCAAGGTCGAATTCTGGCATATTCACCTCTGCATTATGTCCCTTTCGGTGCTTGCTCCCTTAATGCGTTCACGATACTATGGAAGCCGATTTTCGAGAACCTTTCTTTTCATGGCAAGGAGACCTTCTTCATGTCTGAAAAAGAGATCTACTCACGATTCATAGACTGGCTGGACAAGGCCTGGTGGCGCCTGCCCCCATCCGAGCACCGTCTTCCATCCATTACGGCGTTCTTTAAACCGGAAGAGGCGGAATTGCTCACCGGGTTTCCATTCAATCCCACGGAGCTTCAATCCCTTGCCGCCGTGAAAGGCATGGAGGCCGATGATCTGGCGGCAAAGCTCGATGCCCTCGCCCGAAAAGGCGCTGTCTGGCGAATGCAAAGAGACAGCCAGGTTCTCTACAGCTTAAACGACGCCTTCTTTATTTTCTTCAGTGGCCCGTTTTCGGCGATTCATCCCGATCAAGCGACTCAGGTCATGGCCCCGCACCTGAAGCGCTATTTTCATGACGGATTGATGGACCAGCTCGCTGCGGCCCAAACCAAGGCCTTGCGGGTGACCCCCATAAACAAGACGATCGAAGATCCCCGCAGAATCCTGCCTTACGAAGACGTGAAGGGCTTTGTAGAGTCCCAGGATTTCTTTGCCGTCAGCAGGTGTGCCTGCCGGCAGAGAAAGCGGATGGACCCGGACGCTGCGGTGTGCAACCACCCGGTAGAAGTCTGCCTCCACTTCAGGGAGCTCGCCCACTACCTTGTGGAGAATGGCCTGGCCCGGCAAATCACCCGGGAGGAAGCCAAGGATATCCTCCATCTGGCTGCAGACGCAGGCCTTGTCCATGCCGTATCCAACCGGCAGCAGGGCGCGGACACGATCTGTAATTGCTGCAAATGTTCCTGCGCCTTCTTCGAATCCTACCACGTGCTGAAGCACCCCAAGAGTCACGATTTTTCAAACTACCGTGTAAGAATCAATCCGGCAACCTGCAAGGCATGCGGCCTCTGTGTGGAGCGCTGTCCCGTTCAGGCGCTGAGGCTCGAGGATTTCACTCCGGCCGCAAATAAGCTGGGTAAAGCCGCAGCCCTCGATGCCGGCCAATGTCTCGGATGTGGGGTGTGTGTCCATAAATGCCCAACCCGATCCCTGATCCTGGAGCGCCGCGAGGAGACCCATGACCCCCCGAGAGATAAGGGGGAATGGATGAAGCGTTGGATCGCCGATCGCAAGCAGGTGCAAAAATAACAGGGCAGGCGAATTCCCAGGCGGCTCCAATCGGGAGTTGTGCAATTGGAAAAATGAATTGCCTGAAGAATAGACTTTGCTTTTTTCATTGTCAGAAATATGGCTTTCTTGAGTACCAACCGTGAGGGTCTCTGCCTTGTCGTTTTTTTAGAAGATCTCCTTGATCCCCGTACGGCCAAACGCGGAATTGTTGAAGTGTCAATTCCTCATTTTCCCCTGAACCTTCCCTTAGAACATAGTCGGGGATATCGTTGCAGTCATCGTATCTGAAAACAAATGGCGGTATGCCTTTATATTGATTTTGAATTATTGTTTCGGCATGCATTTCATAGCGCTTGCGTTTGAAGCGAAGGCCAACCACTGTGACCTTGTCAGGATATTTTTTAGAAGCATGCAAAAGACGGAAAAGCTGAATACTGAAAAGAAGATTTTCAAATGAGTCAGTAGCGTATTCCTCAATACGGGTTTTATTGCCCACTCGATCTGCACCAAACCATGAATTCTGCATTGCTAAATTCCGGTAGCTCTCAGCCTCGGACAGTTGCGTTGCTTTTCGCGTCTTACCGCCAGAGAAGATGAGGACCGATTTCGCATCACGGCCTGACAGCATGATTCCTCTCTGAATGTGCCCAACGTAGTTTGCCACTTCGTCATTGTATTTATAACCAGCATAGGTTCCGATCCATTTTGTTCCGTCATAAGCATCAGCGGGCGAGCTTCCGACATAGACAGCATGACCCGGAACAATTATGAGATTGAGGATGCTCTCATGCAGCTTCTCTTGTACCACAAGGACGTTCTCCTATCGGATGGCGACGATCGTCAGCTCGACCTCGCCCGCCGGCCGTTTCCACACCACCACATCCCCCACCCGGGCCTCGGCCAGTGCCCGGGCCAGGGGTGAGACCCAGCTGATCCTGCCCTGCGCCGCATCCGCTTCGTCCTCCCCGACGACGGCAAACGTCATGCGCCGGCCCTCAGGGGTTTCCACATCGACCACCGCCCCGAAATGCACCTCGTCCCCGGGCTGGCCGGCCGGGTCGATCAGAACCGCCCGCCGGATCCGCTCCTCGTAGTAGCGCAGGTCCCGGTCGATGTACATCCGCTGCTTTTTGTTCTCCGCAGACGCCTCTGCGGCCAGACTTTTCCTGCGGGCGAGAAGTCCGTCTACCTGCTCCTGAAGCTGCCGCAGCCCGGTCGGGGTTACGTAGTTGACGTGCGGGCTGTGCACCCGATCGGGGAGTTCGTCGATGAGCTGATCGCCGTCAGGCTCTTTGACAAAGGCGCGGCTCATGTTGACCTCAATTATCAGGTCGTCGCATTTGGGCGGCTTGTCTTTTCGGCCGTGAGCCGAAAAGACAAGCGCACGCATGTGTTTTAAAGTTGAACTTGCATCCGAGTGAGTTCCAAGCTACCGGTTAATATGGCAAGAATCAATTCACCTCCGGCAGCATCGATCCGCTCTCCATCAGGTTGCGATGCAGCTCGAAACAGCGCAGCAGGTCGTGACGGATGTGTCCGGGGCGGGCCTCGCGCACGTAGCGATGCAGGTAGTCTCGGTACATCGGATGGGCGCATTTCTCGATCATAACCTCGGCGCGCTGCAGAGGGCCCAGGCCGCGCAGGTCCGCCAGCCCCTGCTCGGTTACGATGATCTGCACCGAGTGCTCGTTATTGTCGATGTGGGGGCACATCGGCACCACGCGGGAGATCTTCCCGCTCTTGGCGATCGACGGCGTCATGAACAGCGAGAGATGGCTGTTGCGGGTGAACTCGCCGCTGCCGCCGATGCCGTTGATGACGTCCATCCCCAGGAGATGCGATGAGTTCACATTGCCGTAGATGTCCACTTCCACGGCCGTGTTCATGCCTACCACCCCCAGGCGCCGGATGACGCCGGGGTGGTTCGAGATCTCCTGGGGCCGCAGCACGATGCGACGGCCATAGACGTCCATGTTATCGACGATCTGCTGCAATTTGTCGGCCGTGATGGTCAGGGAGGTTGCGCTGGCGCCCTGCAGTTTCCCAGCGGCCATGAGATCGGCCATGGAGTTCTGGAAGACCTCCGAGTACATGAAAAAGGGCGGAATGTCCGGGTGCTCGCCCAGGGCGGCGAGGACTGCATTGGCAACGTTCCCCACGCCGGCCTGCAGCGGCAGGAACTCCGGAGGGATCCGTCCGGCCCGCATCTCGCCGAGCAGGAATTCCACGACATGCGCGGCTATTTTGAGGCTGCCCTCGTCGGGTGCCGCGAAGTCCGCCACTTGGTCCGGTTCGTCTGTTTCAACCACCGCTATCACTTTTTGCGGATCGATCATGGCGTAAGGCCAGCCGATGCGGGTCAGGGGATGAAAGAGCGGGATCGCGTTGCGATGCGGTGGCGGGGGCATGATGAAAATGTCCGCCAGCTCGCGCAGCCGGACCGACTGGGAGCGGTTGACTTCGATGATCACCTTCTCGGCGTGCCTAAGGTACGTGGGGGAAGCACCGATGGAGGTAGTCAGGTAGACACGCCCGTCGGCTGTGACTTCCGTCGCCTCCACCACGGCCACGTCGATCCGCCCGAAGAACCCGAACCCGACCGTCTGGGGCACGTGCGACAGGTGCATGTCCACGTATTCCACCTCGCCGCGGTTGATCTGCTTGCGCAAGGAGTCGCCCGTCTGGTAAGGCGCGCGCCAGATGATGGCACCCGCCGCGGCCAGCTCTTCATCAATACACCGGCCGCTCGATGCGCCGGTAAGCACCCGCAACCTGAAATCCTTCCCTCGCCCGTGCTCCTGGCGCGCCCGCACGGCCAGGGCCTTGGGTATGGCCTTGGCCGCTCCAGCCGGGGTGAAACCGCTGAAAGCGACGGTGTCGCCATGATGGATGTACGCAGCTGCTTCTTCGGCCGACATGGCCGCAACCTGAGATGACATGTTCGATAACATCCTTTCCGGTTTGTGTCTAGAAGCTATCTCAAAGATGCATCTGACCACCGCTCGCGGCGTTGCAGGCCTCTGAAAAATGCTCGCAACCTGCCGCGGTTGTCTCGTTTTTTCATCGGCGTGCGCCTTGCCCCCGGCTGCGATCTGCTACTCTTGAGATGGCTTCCAATTCATCCGTATTTAATAAACGCCAAGTTTCCTTTGATCTCGTGTGTAACTTGCATTTGCATTTCATTAAATGCCGATAAAAGGTCATCTGAACTTCGAGAAATGAGTGCTCCGGATCCGGCAAGCATATTTAGATAACGATCACTCCAACGGCTGCTCTGTACCAGTGTAGTTATTGCTGAATTTCCACGTTTTGTTAATACACGTTGTATCTCTTTCAACGCTCTTTTCACGTCAGCCATGCATAGACAGTGCAGGAGGTTGAGTGAAATAGCGGTATGAAAAACATTAGCTCTGAAGGGCAACTGAAGTGCATCTGCGTGCAAAAAGAACATGTTCTTAGATATATTTCCGTTCAGTTTCTCAAGTCGTGATTTGGCTTTTCGCAACAATTTAATTGACTGATCAAGAAACACCATAGGTCGATCCGAACAATCTGCATAAATACCTGCCGTAAATGCCAAGGAACCGCATGCAACATCCAGAACCCAACCCTCGGGCGAAGAAACAAGAGAGTCTTTACATAAGGTAGCATAATCCTTTATCGAGTATCCCCACATTATCAAGTTATAAAATCGATTGCAGGCCACTACGTCATAAATCGTAGACGCACCAATGCTGTCGTAAGAACCAGGTGTATCTCCAATTGGATAAACGGAGTAGATATTCGGTTCAACGAGATTTAGCCTTACATCTTCGGAAATTATGCTCGACAGTATGTGAGGGACCGACATTATATTGGCGTCTCCATGGCGTGCCCAGCCATAATTAGATTGATCCGTATAAGATGAGGACTCTCCTGGTCCTATCCGCATAAGTTTAAAAGGTACGGGCGTTCCCAAGCACCCGCTCCTCATCTTCCTTCATAGCTTAATTAAGTGCTATTTAAATGATTTTTCAGCACCTTGCATTATTCTATCAATTTCTTTTTGAGCATCTCGCACGGCCTTATCAATTTCTTTTTTTTCTTCGTCGTTTATTCGTCTTTTAGATGCTTCGTCGGCTTTAATGACCCCTTCTCTTTGCAGAACTTTGAAACTGAGAGGAAATTGTGCATTGGCTGAAACAGGTTGCATGGCTGTGATTCGATCAGCATTTACAAAAAACTCACTTAAACCAAATGAATCGCGACGAACAATAGAAAGTCCCTTGTCGCGGCCGCTGATAATATGGTTGTTCCCAATAAAAAGCAATGCGGCAATACCCAAAACCGCAATGACGAGTAAAGGTGACGCTTTGTAAAATGTTTTTTTGGAACTTTGAGTCAGAGGTGCTCGAAGTGATGCGGTTCCGGAAGATGGGAGAGACGCTTCAGGCTCTAACCTATGATTGCCGTAATGCTTCGTTGTCTGTTCAATAAAACCATTATGAATTGGTTTAAGCTCTAAAGGTTCAGGAGAAAAAATGAGTTCCTCAATTTTAAATGGATTATTGCATTTCTTACATTTAGCGATCTTTCCAATCATCCCGGGTTGTATGCGGTATCGCTGATGACATTCATTTTTTGGGCAAACAGCAATCATGTTTCACCCATCCCTCTCTAAAGCCGAGCGGCATATTTCGGATTCTTTTGAATGCAGCAATGCCCGGTCGGCTGTGGTCGCTTGGTACTGGTTATGGTCTTCCAATGGAGAAGTTTTTGCTTGTAATTGCTGAAACCGTCGCTCGCATTCTGAAGGCTATTGTCCATCGTATTCAAGCAATGCTTTGTACGCCTCCGGGTGTTCTTTTATTCCTGCTTCATATTCTGCGACAGCATTCTTGAAAGCTTCTGAGTCCAAGTCTTCATTAGCATCTTCTGGATTAAATTTGTAATAGGCACAATTCTTCATTGATTCGGAAGCCTCTTGCGCGGTCATAGGATAGAATCCGCCTGTGCGCGCGCGCCAGACTCCCATGGCCACGCTCTGGCCCAAATAATAAATTTTTTGAGGCTTGAAATCAAAACGTGCCACTCCCGTGTTCTCAGTCGAAGAAATAACATAACGCGGGCCAGGCGGTACTTCAGTGACAAAATACGATTTGCCCATGGTTTCGCCAATCAATTTTCTGTCAAGATAATTCCAAAAGACAATGGCACCGCCAAAATAAGTGTCACGAATTATAACGAGCAAGGCGGAATCCGATTTGGGTGCCATGGTCGGTTTTTCCTCGGATTTGATCATGTGCGAGGTTGCACAACCACTAACAATTGAGATACAGATCAAAGCCAAAATGTATCGCTTCATGATCTCTCCCTTCATCTCCAAGGTTAACAACATGCTGCCCGATGCAGCCCATCCAGGTACCAAGGCGTCCGCCGTGACAACTGCAGCGGCGGCATTTTGCATCCATCTTCCGCAATTAGCGCCTGCGAAGAAAGTTGAGCGTGGCTTCAATGCCCACCCGCCCGCTCCGATCACATGAATACCAGCTTCTTATGATCGTGAATCATGGCGAATCTCATAATGCTGCGAGCGCTCGTCAAATCGAACAAGCAACGCCCGCGCATTAGCCGGCACAACAGCGGCCTCTAGATCGATGCCCGCGAAGTTCCGCACAGAATCCAATGTGTCGAACGTCATGATGGTGATAAACTCGACTTCATCACGAACGTCTCGCCTTAGAAGCTGAATTCCCCGGTACCCCGGAATTTCGCGCCCCCTGATCCCCGCGAAAATCTCCTCTTTGAGCAGTGCTTCGTAGGCCTCCGCATTCGCAGGGGTCGTCCATCCGTGCCAAATTCGACTGATCATGTTTATTCCTCTTTAGAGAGGCCTGGATTCAAGTACTCGAGTTTAGCCAGCAGGCGGCCCCCTCCAGACCCGCGGTGAACCGGCTCAACTCCACCAGAGGCGTGTCGCCAATGGAAGGGTCAGCCACCCTATAGCGCATAAGCCATGTACTTTACAGAGAACGGTAGGTGCGGGAATCGCTTGGTCTCGCCGTCCTTGAAGCCGAGCTTACGGTACCAGCGCTGCAGTTCGGTGTGCTCGCCGATTACGCCGATGCTGATAGTTTGAACTGACATGGACCGGGCGTATTGGATAATGTGCCGAACCAGACGAGCACCAATTCCGCGGTTGCGATGCAATGGAAGAACCGACAAGCGATTCAAGTACGCGAGCCTGTCGCTCGAATTTTCGTATGCGACGCAGCCGATAGGTAGGGAGTCTTGTTCGAGAATAAAGTACGTTTCACCCCGTGCGAAATCGGCTTCTACCCAGCTCTTTGTACAGAACGATGGATGCTTGGGGCAGTTCCCGGCGTTCAACCCGAACCTCGCTGCGACGTCCCTATTTGACTCACTGACAAGCAATGCAATCGTTGCCAGATCTTCGGGATTAGCTTCTCTTATTTGCATTTCGAGGCACCGATCGGTTCCGTCCTGCGGCTAACGTTTGCCGTGAGCGACAGACACCTGCTTGCCGGTGGCTATTCGCTCGATGGAAGGGTTGGGCGTTTCGTGGGGAGATGGGAAAATTTTTGGGGCACGCTTTCATTAAATCTTTATTATCAGGTCAAATAATAGTCATGCTACTTTGCCAATGTTTTTCCTCTTGCCGCCGATTTGCTGACAGAATTCACTGAAGTATTGAAGTGGGCGGAAAGGCGATTATCTGCAATGTAATACAGGCGATATCTTGCTTGACATTCGTATTTCATATAATTTAATAAAATATCAGCATGTTCTAAAATATTCAACAATAATGTCCCGACATGAGAGTAGCCTTGACGCTACTGGACCGGATCAGAACCGAAATCCGCAAAAACCGCTATTCCATCCAAACCGAAAACGCCTATTACGGTTGGATCAGGCAGTTAATGCTGTTCCACGACAAGCTGCACCCCAAGGACATGGATGAAAATGAACGCCCGCGAAGGGCACACTCCAGCATCAACGCTGGGAAGTAAATGCAAAACGCGAATGGACATATCATTGAAAAATAACAGCTTGCCTAATGTCCGACATGCGCACCGCAGCACGAGCCTGGCGCTACGGGCCGATCTTTTGCGTTGGGTGCGCGCCTTCTTTGCCGAAGGCGGCTACCTCGAGGTTGAGACCCCCGTTCGCATACCGGTACCTCTGCCCGAGGCCCACATCGAGCTCATCGCGGCGGACGGTTGGGTGTTGCAGCCTTCCCCGGAAATCTGCATGAAGCGGCTGCTGGCGGCGGGCCATGAAAAGATTTTTCAGATCTGCAAGTGCTTCCGCAAGGCGGAACGCGGCAGGCGGCATCTGCCGGAGATGACGATGCTCGAGTGGTATGCCGTCGGGGAGACCTACCGCGAGCTCATGACGCGCTGCGAGGAGCTGGTTCTGCATATCGCCCAGGGACTGGGGGCCGGCCGAAGCATCCTTTACCAGGGCCGGCCGATCGACCTCGCGCCGCCCTGGGAAAGGCTCACCGTGGCCGACGCGTTCGCGCGCCACGGGTCGCTGTCCATGCCGGCAGCCCTCGCCCAGGGCCGCTTCGATGCGGTCATGGGACTGGAGATCGAGCCGCGGCTCGGGCTGGATCGGCCCGTTTTCCTGCATGACTACCCGGCCGAGCACGGGTCCCTAGCACGCCTCAAACCGGGAGATTCCTCTGTTGCCGAGCGCTTCGAGCTTTACATCGGTGGCCTGGAGCTGTGCAACGGCTTCAGCGAGTTGAACGACGCGCCCGAGCAGCGGCGGCGCTTTGCCGCCGAACAGGCGCTCATGCAGGCGCGCGGCGCGCCGGTTCATCGCCTGCCGGAAAAATTCCTCGCCGCCCTGGCGCATATGCCCCCCTGTGCCGGCAACGCGCTCGGCATCGACCGGCTCGTGATGCTCTTCACCGACGCCGCCGCCATCGACGAGGTCGTGGCGTTCACGCCGGAAGAGCTGTAACCGCTGCGGCGTATTTACTTGTGCATGCGGATATGGTAGCAGGACAGAGGGTTTCGCCGTGACGGAGATGACCCTTAACAGCCGAGGAAATGATCATGGAATTCTTCAAGATTCGCTTTGGAAACGACCTTGACGAAATCACCACCCGGTTCGAAAAAACGATCGAGGATATGCTTGGGTCCCTGGGGCCTTCCTTCATGCTGTCCGAGCGTGCCTGGCGGCCACCGATGGACATGTACGAAACGTCGAACATCATCGTGATCCTGGCCGAAATCGGAGGCGTGCAGAGAGCGGATCTCGAAGTCGAAATCAGCAGCAAGGCCGTACGGATCCGGGGCCAACGGCAGGCGCCGGCGTGCAGCCCGGACCACACCTACCGCCTGGCCGAGATCCAGTATGGCCGTTTTGAACGCATCCTGTTTTTGCCGAGCCCGATCGACCCGGAGCAGGTCACGGCGACCTCCAAGAATGGGTTCCTGGAGATCCGCCTGACCAAGCGGCCCGTCAATCAATCCTTCAAGGTGCCGATTGCGAACGAGTAGACGCCGACAGCGCGAAGGGTGTTTCCACCGGATGTTCGCGCCTGCCCGGCCCGTCCGCCGGGGCCGGCACGGTCCTGCAAACGCTTGAATCCCCATCCGGGAGCAACTTAGATTTGGAGGTAAGGATGACGGACGAAAAACCGCCTGAGCAATCGAGCTCGACCCCGATGCCCGATACCCTGCCCATCCTGCCGATCACCGACAGCGTGCTGTTCCCCAAGATGGTGTTCCCGCTGCTTGTCATGGCCCCGGACTCGGTGCAGCTCGTCGACGAGACCATGTCTCGGGACCGGATGGTGGGCATGGTGTTCGTCAAACCGGATGAGGCATCCGAGAGCCCTCCGAAACCGGGGAACTACGCGGCGGTCGGCACCAGCGCCATGATCCTCAAGATGGCCAAAACACCCGACAACCGCACGCAGCTCCTGGTGCAGGGCCTGGGGCGTTTCCGCATCAAGCAGCTCTCGCAGGCCGAGGGCAAGCCGTTCTGGCAGGCCGCGGTCGAACACCTGGCGGAAGACGTCTCGCGCGACACGGAAACCGAGGCCCTCATGGCCAACATCGTGAACCTGTTCGCGCGGATCGTGCAGTATTCCCCGACCCTGCCGCCCGAGGTCGTCTACATGGCCCAGTCCATCAAGGAGCCGGGAACCCTGGCGGACATGATCGCCTCCTCGCTCAACGCCACGGCGGAGGAAAAGCAGAAGGTACTGGAGATCCTCCCGGTCGGCGAGCGGCTGAAGGAGGTCACCCGCATCGTCAACAAGCAGCTCGAGATCCTCGATCTGGGCAAGAAAATCCAGGACCAGGTCAAAGGGGATCTGGACAAGAAACAGCGCGAGTACTACCTGCGCGAGCAGCTCAAAGCCATCAAGACCGAGCTCGGGGACAAGGACGAGGGCACGGTCGAGGTCGAGGAGTACCGCACCAAGATCAAGGAGAAGGGTCTGCCGCCCGAAGCCGCCCGGGAGGCCGAGCGCGAGCTGGAGCGGCTGGCGCGCATGCACCCCTCCTCGGCGGAGTACACGGTGGCGACCACCTTCCTCGACTGGCTGACGGCCCTGCCCTGGCACCAGAACACGGCGGACAACCTGGACATCAAGAAAGCCCGCAAGGTGCTCGACGACGACCACTTTGGCCTCGAAAAGCCCAAGCGGCGCATCATCGAGTACCTGGCCGTGCGCAAGCTCAAGCCGGACTCCAAGGGCCCGATCCTGTGTTTTGTCGGCCCCCCGGGCACCGGCAAGACGTCGCTCGGCCAGTCGATTGCGCGCGCCCTGGGGCGCAAGTTCTACCGCATGTCGCTCGGCGGCGTGCGCGACGAGGCCGAGATCCGCGGCCACCGGCGCACTTACGTCGGAGCCATGCCCGGGCGGGTCATCCAGGGCATCCGGCGCGCGGAGTCGAACAACCCCGTGTTCATGCTGGATGAAATCGACAAGCTGGGGGCCGATTTCCGCGGCGACCCATCCTCGGCCCTGCTGGAGGTCCTGGACCCCGAGCAGAACAACTCCTTCCAGGACCACTACCTGGACGTGCCCTTCGACCTTTCGAAGGTGATGTTCATCGCCACGGCCAACATCCTGGACACGGTCCCGCCTGCGCTGCGGGACCGCATGGAAGTGCTGCAGCTGCTGGGCTACACGCAAGACGAGAAGGTCCACATCGCCGAACGGCACCTGATCGCGCGCCAGCGCGAGGCCAACGGGCTGACCGCCGGGCAGATCACCTTCACCCGCGGCGCCCTGCGCTACATCATCTCGGCCTATACGCGGGAGGCGGGGCTGCGCAACCTGGAGCGGGAGATCGGCGCCATCTGCCGCGGGGTGGCGAGCAAAATCGCCGGGGGTGAAACCGCCTCCGAAACCATCAAGATCCAGCATATCGCGAAATACCTCGGGCCCGTGCGCTTCACGCCCGAGACCAAGGCGCGCACCTCCACCCCGGGGGTGGTGACCGGCCTGGCGTGGACCCAGTTCGGCGGCGACATCCTGTTCGTGGAAGCCACCGGCATGAAAGGCAAGGACCGTCTGATTCTGACCGGCCAGCTCGGCGACGTCATGAAGGAGTCCGCCCAGGCGGCGCTGAGCTTCATCCGCACGAACGCCTCCAAGCTCGGGTTGTCCGACGAGAACTTCGAGAACCAGGACATCCACATCCACATCCCGGCCGGCGCTATCCCCAAGGACGGGCCCTCGGCCGGCGTCACCATCCTCACGGCCATCGTCTCCTTTCTGACCAGGCGGCGCGTCATCAAGGACCTCGCCATGACCGGCGAGATCACCCTGCGGGGCCAGGTGCTGCCGGTGGGCGGAATCAAGGAAAAAGTGCTGGCCGCTCACCGCGCCGGAATCAAGACCATCATCATGTCGAAGGAAAACGAGAAGGACCTGGAGGACATCCCCAAAAAGGTCCAGAAGGAAATCCAATTCCACTTCGTGGACCGCATGCTGGACGTCCTCAAACTGGCGCTTGAGAAATAATTCGAGAGGTCAGGGAAACGCGGCGTGTACCGCAGGGGCACGGTGCAGTAAATGCACGCAGCCATGCAGCAGGCCCCTGTTGGATTGGAACGTGCGGGTCTGCTCGATCAAGGCGCCACTTCGATCACATTGTTCTCGCTCCCGAAGCAATTGGGGCATATCAGCGGGTTGTGAGGGTCGTTGTACCACTCCCCGTCCACCCAGAACCGATATTCGTAGTGGCCGGGGAAGATCATCACCCTTTTGCGCCAGACCCCGTGTTTGTCCTTGCGCATCGGGTGCGTCTTGGGGTTCCACTCGTTGAAATCTCCCATTAGAATGACCTGCTCGGCCTGGGGCATTTCCAATACGAATTCGATGCGGCGACGCTTGGGATCTTTCTTCTTAGCGGTTCGGGCCATTTGAATTCCCTCCTTTTTTCTGTTCGGACGCGAATTGCATTCAAGATTCTTCCGTTTATGGCGATAATCACCTTTTAACAGGGTGCGGATAAGAAGCATCCGACACTGAAAAGGGCAGATCTGGGGCCTTAACCCGAAAAATTCTTTGAAAGTTGCGGCCCAATGTTGTATAATTGTTTGACAGAACTCAAAAAAAATGGTTTTTTGAGTTCAAAAATTTTTATTGACACGCGCGATATTTTGTATTACGGTTGCCACCAGTACACCATATGCAGGGGATTTTGAGCATCTGTAACATGAAATACACAATGAGAATGTCGGCCCCGTTAACAATAATTACTTATTAGGGAGGAGCCACACACACAGTTTGCGGATAGTTTCAGTATAGCTATGAATTCTCTCAGCTTCAAGTCATTTGGTTGTCGACATCAACCCATAGCCTACAAAAAGAAAGGAGATTCTGTATTCCAATGAAAACGGATGCGGCAAGTTTTCGCAGTCCTGCTAATTCAACGGTGCCGGGATCAGCGGGTGAGTTGGCAGGAGAAAACGACGAAGAGCCTCCCAGTCCAGCAGTTTGTCTGGAAAATGTAGTACCCCTACCGGAAATAACGCCCCGTTTAAAAAGTAAAGTCTCTGTCTTCCCGGCATCTCGGTCACGCCCCGTCTCGAACTTAAAGGCGAATGCCTTTCGCCGCGCATTTTTCCCCGCCGTTACCGACAAGGAATGGAACGACTGGCAATGGCAGATCCGGCACAGGATCCGTCACATCGACCCGCTCGAGCGGATGCTGAAACTCTCCGAAGCAGAACGCGCGGCGATCGAAATGATCCAGTCCAGACTGCCGGTCGGCATCACGCCCTACTTCATGAGCCTGCTGTCCAAGGAGGATTCGAACGACCCTCTGCGCCGGACGGTGGTGCCCACGACGGCCGAATTCGTCACCACCCCCGGGGAGGCCGAAGACCCGCTGAGCGAAGATTCCATGAGCCCGGTGCCGGGTCTGGTCCATCGCTACCCCGATCGCGTGCTGCTGCTCGTGCTTGATTTCTGCTCCACCTACTGCCGGTATTGCACGCGTTCGCGCGTGGTCGGCCACGGCGCCATCTATCCCAGCCGTTCGCGCCTGGAGCGGGCGATCGAGTACATCCGGTCGACCCCCACGGTGCGCGACGTTCTGATCTCCGGCGGCGACCCGCTGACCCTGAACGACGAGCGCCTGAACTGGCTGCTGTCGCGGCTGCGCGAGATTCCTCACGTGGAAATCCTGCGCATCGGCACCAAAATCCCGGCCGTGCTGCCGCAGCGCATCACGCCCAACCTGGTCCGCATGCTGCGCCGCCACCACCCGCTGTGGATGAGCCTGCACTTCACGCACCCGGCCGAGTGCACGCCGGAAGCCTATCGGGCCTGTGAACGGCTGGCGAACGCCGGCATCCCCCTGGGTTCCCAGAGCGTATTGCTCAAAGGCATCAACGACAACGTCGAGACCATGAAGGCACTCTGCCATCATCTGCTGCGAATGCGCGTACGGCCTTATTACATCTACCAGTGCGACCCGATCACCGGATCGGGCCACTTCCGCACCCCGGTCGAGAAGGGTCTCGAGATCATCCGCGGCCTGCGGGGATTCACCAGCGGCTACGCCGTGCCCACGTATGTCATCGACGCCCCCGGCGGCGGCGGCAAGATCCCGCTCATGCCGAACTACGTCGAGGGCCGCGACGGCGACATGCTGCTGCTGCGCAACTATTGCGACCGGCAATACCGCTACCCGGATGTGGTGGGGGCGTGACGCGGAGAACGCCCCCATGCGCATCGGCCTGACCTACGACCTGCGGTCCGAATACCTCGCGCGCGGGTACACGGAAGACGAGACCGCGGAGTTTGACCGCGAAGAAACGATTGATGCCATCGACGCCACGCTGCAGCGCCTCGGCCACGAAACCGACCGGGTCGGTAATGCGTTGCAGTTGGTGGAACGCCTCGCGGCCGGCCGCCGCTGGGATCTAGTCTTCAACATCGCCGAGGGGATGATCGGGATCGGACGCGAGGCGCAGATCCCCGCTCTTCTCGATGCCTACGAAATCCCCTACACCTTCTCGGACCCGCTGGTCATGAGCCTGACCCTGCACAAGGGCATGACCAAGCGGGTCATCCGCGACGCCGGCGTACCAACCTGCGACTTTACCGTGGTTGAGCACCCGGACGAAACCGCGCAGGTTCGCTTCGGTCCGCCCTATTTCGTCAAACCCGTGGCCGAGGGCACGGGCAAAGGCGTCTCGCCGAAATCCATCGTCCGCCGCCGCAAGGACCTGCCGGAAGCCTGCCGTCTGCTGATCGAGACCTACCGGCAGCCGGTACTGGTGGAACGATTTCTGCCCGGGCGGGAGTTCACGACGGCCGTGATCGGAACCGGTCGCCAGGCAGAAGTGCTGGGCACCATGGAGGTTCTGCTGCTGGCCGCCGCCGAACCGCAAGTCTATTCCTACCACAACAAGGAAAACTTTGAAGCACTGGTGCGCTACCGGCTCGTACAGCCGGCCGACGACCCGTTGGTGGCCGCCGTCGAGGACATTGCCCTGCGCGCCTGGCGGGTACTCGGCTGCCGGGACGCGGGTCGCCTCGACCTGCGCTGCGACAAACGCGGCCGGCCGCAGTTCATCGAGGTAAACCCCCTGGCCGGGCTGCACCCCGAGCACTCCGATCTGCCCATCATCTGCGGCCTCGTGGGGGTCTCCTTCGAGCGCCTGATCGCGCGGATACTCGCTTCGGCCGGGCAACGGGTCCTGCCGCTCAAAACGCGGCCCGACCCATGCGCGTAGCCATCGTTCACAACGCCGTCGCCGACGACGATGCCCCGGACGAACGCGACGTTCTGATCCAGGCCGAATCGGTCCAGGCGGCACTCCGCGCGCTCGGACACGAACCCGTTACGCTCCCCTGCACCCTGGACCTCTCCGAGGTCAAACGCCGCCTGGCGGACCTGCGGCCGGATCTCGTCTTCAACATCGTGGAATCCCTGGACGGCAAGGGCCGCCTGATCCATGTGATCCCGTCGCTGCTGGACGCGCTCAACGTGCCGTACACCGGTGCCTGCGCGGAGGCCATGTGCCTGACCTCGCACAAGGTCCTCGCCAAACAACGCCTGGCGGCCGCGCACCTGCCGACGCCGCCCTGGATCGGCCCCTACCCGGAGGATATCCCGAACCTGCCGCCTGCGGCGGTGCACCCGGCCGAAACGCCGGATGCGATGTGGATCGTCAAGTCCGTATGGGAGCACGCATCGATCGGCCTGGATGAGAAGACCGATCTTCTCTGCGACCGCGCGGACCGCGCGGCAACGCTGTTGCGGGAGCGTGCGCCCCGCCTGGGCGGGGCCTGTTTCGCGGAGCGCTTCATCGACGGCCGCGAGTTCAATCTCGCGCTGCTCGCCGCGCCGTGCGGACCGCAGGTGCTCTCCCCGGCGGAGATCCTCTTCGAGGGCTACGCCGACCGCACGCTTAAGATTGTCGGCTACCGCGCCAAGTGGGATTCAGGCTCCTACGAGTTCCACCACACCCCGCGCCGGTTCGATTTTCCGCCGGAAGATGCGGCTCTGCTCGCACGCCTGCGCGACCTGGCCCTGCGGTGCTGGCGGCTGTTCGGGTTGAATGGGTATGCCCGGGTGGATTTCCGGATCGATCCCGCCGGCCGGCCATGGATTCTTGAAATCAACGCCAATCCCTGTCTCTCGCCGGATGCCGGATTTGCCGCCGCCCTGGATGCTTCCGGCATCAGTTACGCCGGCGCGGTGGAACGCATTCTCAGCGATACCCGCAAGAAGCCCTCTTGAGACATGTTTCGCATCCGCCGCATCTATGACGACTTGCTGTCGGTGAACCGGGCTGCGCTCGAACAAGAGTGGTCGGTTCCATCACCGACGATCCGGTTCAACTCCGAGAGTTCCGCTATCTGAAGCCGACCAAAGTGTCGGCCGCAATTTCCGGACATGCCGCGATCAGGCGTTGCACGGCTTTTGTAACGACTCTAAAAGCCCAGATCGCGCCTGGGAGCAAGGTGTCCCGCAGTTTGAAAGCGGAGCGTACACGTTCGTACGTGACGCGGGACAACGCAGCTGTCGGGCGTTAAATGGCTTCTTAGGGCCGTTTTTACCAGTGGGGCTGGTTGCCGATGCCCTTGCCCATCACCTCAACCGTTTCAGCCACCACCACAAACGCGTCGGGGTCCAGCTGCCGGATCATCTCCTTGAACCGGGAGAGTTCCTGGAAGGTGATGACCGCATAGAGGATCCGCAGCTTCTGCCCGGTGTAGCCCCCTTCGCCGTTGACGATGGTCACTCCGCGATGCATGTTCTCCATGATCTCGTGCGCAATCGCCTGCCATTGGGACGAGACCACCATCACGGCCTTGCGCTGGTTGAGCCCGGTGACCACCAGGTCGACGAGCTGGGACGTGACAAACAGGTAAATGAGCGTGTACAGAACGATTTCGAGGTTGAACCGGAACAGGGCGGCCAGCATCAGGACGGCATTGAAGCCCATGACGGTGGTGCCGATCCGGATGGAAAACCGCTTGAGCAGGATGACGGAGAGAATGTCCAGCCCTCCGCCCGAACCGACGGACTTCAGAATGATTCCGCTACCGATGCCCGAGATGATCCCGGCCGTCAGCGCATTCAGCACAGGGTCGCGGATGGGCAAGACCGGGACGGGGATAAAGAGGGCCAGCGAGAAAATCGTCATCCCCGCCAGGCTGAAAAAGAAAAAGCGCCGGCCGACGAATAGCCAGCCCACCAGGAAGAGCGGGATGTTCAAGAGAAAATTGGAAACCCCCACCGGCATGAATGGGAACAGATAGTAAATGAACAGGCTCAGTCCGCTCACACCGCCCGAGAGAAACTGGTTCGGAATCAGAATCCCATTGAGGGCAACGGCACAGAGGATGCTGCCGGCGGTAAGCATGCAAAGGTTCCACACAATATTCAGAAAGGGGTGACGCTTCATGGTCTGCTTGCCTCATCCGCAGGAAATAAACGCCACCATGACACCGGCGGGTCCGTAGCGGAAGCCTCGCGCGGTCCGTCTTCGCCGCGAACCGGCGCCAGCGCCCGTCCGGTTTTGCACCCGCGGGGAATGGGGGGCTCACACCGGCATGTGATACCGGATGCCGACCCCGTATGGGAATGGTTTTTGATCGGGCAGCTCTCGGCACCACTTGACCTCTCCAAGGGCCGTGGAGCGCATGCAGTCGCGAATGGTCGGGTCCCCGACACACGTCTGGCAGTGGTGAAGCCGGATGAAAAGGGTGGCCCCGGGGATGATCCGCTGCTCGCATTCGAAATACCCGCCACTCGGGCTGACGTTCAGGAGGTGCGCGTTGCGGAATTCGGCCTTGTTAAAGTAGGCCCAATCGATGCCGGCGTCGCATCCGCGGCGATCTTCGCTCCGTTTTTCCGTTTCAGATCCCATCGCTTTTGCCTCCGGCAGAGGTGAGCTACGCGCATGGCCCGGCGCTACAGCGGCGGCGCAATCCTCCTTCCGAACCGGACCGGCAACTATCCCTGAAAGATTAGGCTGCCGACGGAGCCGCGCATGAAACGTCAGCGGATGGCATTGACGTGGTAGCAAACGCTCCCGGGCGGCGTGTCCCAGCGAGCCGGAAACCGCGCCTAAAAAATGAAAAACCGGATGAGAAGAAGCCGGACAGGACCGGGATCAGCACATTTGGCTACAATTATACGCGATCCGCCCCAAGCTGTCAATCCAGGCCCGCGTCACCGACACAGCCTCCCCGGCGTCTGCCCGGCAAGAAATTTAGCCGTGCCTGTTGACAGCAGGGCGTTTGCCATGTATCAAAGCGGGCCGGTTGCAGAAAAGTCTTGAAAAAATTTTCGTGTTCATGAATAAAGGAAATTCGGGTCGAGCCGTTGATGGTGAGCGATCGACCCGCTGAAAATTCCGCAAGTCTGATCCGACGGGAAATGGCGCCATGAAAGACAAAGACCTTAAATATTTCAAGGAACTCCTCACCCGCTGGCTGGAGGAGCTGTCGCGCCATGCCGACAGCACGATGACCGGCTTGAGGGAAGTCGACGAAAATCTTCCGGACCCGCTGGACCGGGCCGTTTTCGACTCCGAACGCAACTTCACCCTGCGGATCCGCGACCGCGAAAGCATGCTGATCAAGAAAATCCGCCAATCCCTGGAAGACATCAAAGAGGGAGTGTACGGCATTTGCGAGTCCTGTGGGGAAGACATTTCCGTCGAACGCCTTAAAGCGCGGCCCGTCACCCACCACTGCATCCGCTGCAAAACTCAGATGGAGGCCATGGAGAAACAGACCGGGACCTGATGGGCGCAGCGCAGATCCGGAACCGCCCTGAAACATCATCGCGCAACCGCCGAACACCGAGCGGGCCGTGCGTCACCGTGAGCATCCATGGAGTGTTTTTATGCCATCCGCCAAACGCAGTGCTTCGAAAAAATCCGTCGCGAAACCCTCCCAGGCGATCATCAGCGAAGAGCCCGAAACCGTGATCGACCACGACAAGAGCAAAGTGGAATGCGTGTGCCCGAAATGCGGCAAAAAACACATCATGAACTTTCATTGGATCGGCCGGGGCACGCCCCGGAAATATTGTCAAAGCTGCCGCGACAGCATATAGGCGCGAGCCCCGATCGGGAAACGCAACACCCATATGGTTCTCAGCCGGTATTCAACTTCAAACTCCATGCGAAGAAAGGGACATCCATGAACAAGGCAGATCTGATCAACGAAGTGGCGAATGTCGTCAGCACCAAGAAGGAAGCTCAGGCCGCGGTGGATTGCGTTTTAGAATCCATCAGCCAAGCGCTGAAAAAGGATGACGTGGTCACCCTGGTGGGCTTCGGGACCTTCAAGGTGGTCAAACGCAAAGCGCGCATAGGCCGCAACCCGCAGACCGGCGCGGAAATCAAAATCAGCGCCTCCAAAGCCCCCAAGTTCGTGGCGGGCAAAGCCCTCAAGGACGCCGTCAACTAAAAGCGGCGGGTGCAGCAGTGCTCTCGGGGGCTGCGGGGGAGTCAATCCTGCGCACGAGATACTCGACGATGCGGTTGCCCTCCCGCTCCTTGACGACCACGGTGAACGCGCCGATGTCGATTTGCTCCCCCTCCCGGGGGATCCGGCCGATCAAGTTCAGGACGTAGCCGGAGAAGGTGTCGTATTCGCCGGTGTCGGGGATGTTCATCAGGAGCGCGTCGTTGACCTCTTCGATCCCCGTTTTTCCCATCACCCGCCACTCGTTGGCGCTTACCCGGACGATCGGCGGCTCGAACGTGTCGGTCTCGTCGATGATTTCGCCGACGATCTCCTCAAGGGCGTCTTCCAGCGTGATCAGGCCCGACACCCCGCCGTGCTCATCCACCACGATGGCCATGTGCTGCTTGCGTTTTTTAAACCCCTTGAGCAGGTGGTTCAGCTTCTTGTGCTCCGGCACGAAATAGGGCTCGCGCATGATCTTTCGGATGTCCACGGGCGGCCCGCCGCCCGACGGGTGCCACAGCAGGTCCTTGATGTTCAAAATGCCTATGATATGATCGATGTCGCCGTCGATGACGGGGATCCGGGTGAAGCCGGACTTGAAAAGCTCGGGCCGATCGAGCGGCTCGTTGACATCGACGACGAACATGTCCGCCCGAGGCGTCATGATCTCGGATGCGCTTGTGTCGTCGAGCTCAAAAATGTTGTGTATCAGCTCTTTTTCCTCCTCGTTGATCTGCCCTTCCGCCTCGCCGGCTTCCACGATGGAGAGGAGTTCTGACTCCGTGAGCTTCGGTTTTCTCTGAATGCGGGCCATCGTGTTGGGAATGAGGTTCAATGCCAGCACGACCGGGTAAAGCAGTTTGGAGAGTCCGTCGATCGGCACGATGACGATCCGCGCGATGAGGGTGACGTTGCGGGCAGCGATCGACTTGGGGAAAACTTCACCGAAAACGAGGATCACGAACGTCGCGGCGCCTATGGCGATCGCCAGCGCATGCTCGGGCACCATGTCCAAGGTGACGGCCGTGGCCAGGGAGGCAGCCGACATATTCACCAGAGTGTTCCCGAGCAGAATGGTGCTCAGGAACCGATCCGGGTCCTTCTTCATCCGCTGAATGAGGGTGTAGACCCGGCCCGTCTCCGCACCGTGATGAATGGCCTTGTCCATGCTGATCAAAAACAGGGCGGTTTCGGCCGCGGAAAAGAAAGCCGAAAGCGCCACCAGGATCAGCAGAATCATGATGTGATCGAACAGCATCGTCATGCCCGCATCTTCGCCGCCAACCGCTGCCCAGGCCACTGCCTTTCCCCACCGCAGCAGCGCCGGCTCAAGACGAACATCCCACCGCCGGAGCGCCCAGGATCGGGCAGAGACCGCACCGTCAGGAGAGGGAAGACCTCCAGCGCTGGCGCTTGACGCTGTAGCCGGTCAGAAAGCCGGCAAAGAGCACGGCGGCCCCGGCCACAAACCAGTACAGGTAGGTCGTTCGGTAGACATCATCGGACTGGATTTCAAGCACGGCAAGCTGCTTGTTTTTTTGCTCCAGCTCGGCGGTAAGCGCGTCGGTCTTTGCTTTCAAGCCGACGAGATCGGTGGCCTCTTGCTTGAAGGTTTCATATTCGCTGCGCAGGCTGTCAATCTGCTCCTGGCCTCCGGACACCGTAGCGGCAAGCTTCTCGTTTTCGGCCTTCAGCCGACTGTTTTCCCCAGCCAGGCTCGCCGCCTGGGCGGTCAGCGCTTTGATTTTATCCTGCAGCTGTCCGTATTGGAAGCGGCCGGGTTGGATCGTTGTCAAGTAGCGCGCGAGCACGTATCCCTCGGCGCCGTTGGCAAGGCGCACCAACGACCACTCCTGCCCGGGCGTGATCAGTTCCAACTGCTGCCCGCTTTCCGTCACGGCGATCGACTTGTGTTCATTCCCCGGCCCGGAACGCACGGAGAGTTTGATCACGTCGGACACGTACACGGTCTCAGCCCGGGCGTTCGTCGCAACCGCCAGCAGGCACATTCCGATCGCCAGCATCCATCCGGTCTTCCGCTTCATGGCCCCCCCTTGATTCGCTGTACCGATCCCCATCACTCGAATACAATTTGACGAAACCGCATTCTTAGTTTATGGTATAAGTATACCAGTTTTTTGGAATAATCCAGAACGAACATACCTTTCCAAACAGGGAGGGCGGCCCCCGATGCGATGCACCGTTCGGACTCCATCATCCGCCGCCTGGACAGATTCTGATTCATGATTGCTTACGATCTGCAATGCGGAAACGGGCATGCCTTCGAAGGTTGGTTCGAGGACAGCAAGGCATTCCTCGGCCAGAAAAAGAAAGGGCTGGTCGCCTGCCCGATCTGCAACGACACCCAGATCCTGCGGCTGCCGTCCACGTTCGCCATCAAGAACGCCCCGAGCGTCAAACCGAAAGAGGTCGGTCCCCGCGACGAAAAAATGTGGGCGCGGTTCGGAAAACAGCTCGGCGAATTCGTCGAAAAAAATTTCGACGACGTGGGCTGCAACTTCTCCAAGGAAGCCCTGAAGATCCACTACGGCGCCACGGAACCACGCAACATCCGCGGCGTCAGCACCCAGGCCGAGGAAAAGACCCTGCTGCAGGAGGGGGTTCAGTTTTTCAAAATCCCCTTGCCCGCACCACCCGAGACCGACTCCTGACCGCCGGCATCCTTCCGGTCGACAACCTTCCCGTCCGATCAGGGCGCTTTCTGATCAACCGGCGCCGCGCCGTGCTGCGTGATCCAAAGGGCGGCCTCCCGCAAATCATCTGCGACGAAATCCGGGCAAAGATTGTGGGCCGAAAGCGCGCGCTCAGCCTCCCCACCGTTGCCGGTCCTGACCAGGACGGCTTGCCGCACGCCGGCGTTCCGGGCGCATTCGATGTCTTTCACGCTGTCGCCGACCATCACGGCGGTGGCAAAGTCGATCCGGTGCCTGCTGCGGGCCGCGGTGAGCAGGCCGGGCCGGGGCTTGCGGCACGGGCAGTCCTCGGTGGGCATGTGGGGGCAGACCAGAATGTCGCAGATGAAGCCGCCGTGCGCCTGCACCGCCGCACACATGCTGCGGTGGATCTCGGCGAGGGTTTCCGGGGAGAAAAGCCCGCGGTGCAGGCCGGATTGGTTGGTGACGACGATGGGGCTGAAACCGCACCCGGCCAAGTGGCGCAGCGCCTCCAGGCTTCCGGGCAGGAATTCGAATTCCTCCACGCGCTTGATGTAGTCCGGGAAATTCCGGTTGATCACGCCGTCGCGGTCTAAAAAGACCACCCGTTGCAGCATGGGGCTGATCACCCGTTCCTACTCGGCCACCGCGAAGGCGTCCGGGAACCCGTTGCGCATGAGCTGCACTTCATAGGCCGATGCCTCCTCCAGCGATATGCATTTCCCCACCCGGACCCGGTAAAACACCCGGTCGCCGCGATCGAAGGCGACGATGTGGGCGTTGCCGAAGCGCGGGTTCAGTTCGGCCCTCAGCCGCTCCGCATTCTCCCGGCTGGCGAAGGAACCGACCTGGAAGGTGAAGTTGCCCGAATAAAGGTCCACCGGGCTGCCGGGCGCCGCACCCACCGCCACGACTTCCACCGGTGCGGTGCCCGGTCCGACCACTCCGAGCTGCCGGGCGGCGGCGTACGACAGGTCGATGATGCGCTCGCGCTCGCGCACGAAGGGGCCGCGGTCGTTGATGCGGACCTCGACGGTACGGTTGTTTTCCAATTGCCGCACCCGCACCAGGGTGCCGATGGGCAGGGTCCGGTGGGCCGCGGTCATGGCGTGCATGTCGTATATCTCGCCGCTGGAGGCTCGCTTGCCGTGGAAATCCGGGCCGTACCAGGAGGCGAGCCCCTGCTGACGGAACCCGTTCGCGTCCGGAATCGGCTGGTACCACTTGCCCAGGGCCTTGTAGGGCCGCGGCTGGCCGGGCGCGCTTTCCGGCGGGGCCTCTGTCCGGGGCGGCGGCAGGGGTGCTGACGCCGGCGGCGTCGAGTGGGTGCGCGCCGCACAGCCGTGCAGGACGGCCAGCAGCATCGCCACGGCGGCAACCCCCACCAGGAGTCGGCATCTGTTTTTCAGTTGCGCGCTGGTCATCACCACTTCCATTCCATGATTTGCTCGGACCGGGAACCGAGGTCCTCGAATTCGTCCGCAAAACGAATCGTAATGTTGTCCATTCCCGCCTCCCGGCTGATAGCGCTTGTGCAAAACGTTCGGGCGCTGAAGGCGTGAAAAAATAGCACCTCGCCGTTTCTTTGTAAACCCGGGCCGCATGCGGATCCTCTTTGCCCTCCGGTCCGAATTGCCGTATGATACCCACACGGCGCTGATCCCACCCATGCCGGAACCCCTTGCAAGGAATCGATCGGCATTCCGACCATGGCTGTGCAACCGGCAGAACCACAGGTCTCACGACCGGCCATCGCCTTCCAGTATTTCATCTACTTCGGCGTGATGGGGCTCTACCTGCCGTATTTCAACCTCTACTGCTACCACCTGGGGTTTTCCGGTTTTCACATCGGTGTCTTGTCCGCACTGCGGGCGGTCACAATGGTGGTCTTCCCTCTGGCGTGGGGCATTGCGGCCGACCGGACGAACACCCGGCGCCCCCTGTACATTCTGTGCAACGTTCTCAGCGCGGCAGTCTGGGCCGCTTTCCTGTTCACGCAGGACTTTGCCATCATGGCCGTCATCACTGTGGTCTACGGCACGTTCTATGCCCCGATCATCTCGTTCCTGGAAGCCTTCACCATGGAGGTTTTAGGCCGCGAGAAAAAAAGCTACGGGAGGATCCGGGTCTGGGGGTCGCTCAGCTTCATAGCGGTGGTGCTGGTCTTCGGCAGGCTCATCGATGTTTCCTCCGCCCGGCTGATCATCGCCGCCATTCTGGCCGGTTCGCTCATGCTGGCGCTCATCTCTTTCAGCGTGCCCCGCGCCCGGGCTGCGGACAAGGCCCGGTTCACCCGCGGAGCGGGTGTCCTGCTCCAGCGGCGATCGCTCGCTTTCATTTTCTGTGCCTTCCTGATGCTGGTGAGCCACGGAGCTTATTACGGGTTTTTTTCGATCCACCTGGAACAATTGGGTTATTCGCACACCTTCATCGGGCTGAGCTGGGCACTGGCCTCCGCCGCCGAGATCGTGGTCATGGTCTTTTCAAACGCCCTCTTCAGCCGCGTCTCCCTGGAACGGGCCATCGGGCTGGCCTTCGCCGCAGCCGTCCTGCGATGGGCGGTCCTGGGGGAAGTGACCTCCCCTGTCGCGATTCTCCTCGCCCAGGGGCTGCACGCGCTGACCTATGGGGTCTTTCACATGGCAAGCATCCTCTACATCGATCGCCTCGTCCCCGCCGCCGCCAAAACCCTGGGCCAGGCGGTGAACAACGCCCTGACCTACGGCCTTGGGCTGATGGTGGGTTTCTTCCTCAATGGCGCTCTGTACGGAATCATCGGATCGGCCGGGCTTTTTAAGCTGAGCAGCCTCATCGCCCTGGCGGGCGGAGTGCTGCTGGCGTGGTTCCATGTGGCAACCCGCCCGGCCCCCCGCCGGTAGAGCTCGCAAGGCGTTGTCACGGGAGACCGGGCAGACGGGGCCGCCGCTTCCCCCCCGCCGCGCGGACCTCAGGGGGTGCGGCTCCAATCGCGGTGGTTGAAAAGCCGGGCGGCCGGCGTCAGGGCAAAGATGGCGTCGGCGGCCAGAAGCACCCCGGCGCTGGTCCAGGTGAACTTGTCCTCGGGCCAGAGCCGCAGGTCGGGGATCGTGAAACCGGCCCAGTATGAGCCGTCGTCAAAGCGTCGATCGCTGATCCAACTGAAGACAATCCGCGCCTGGTCGAGGCGTCCCATGCCCGCGAGCGTCAGTGCCAGTTCCGAGGTTTCGGCGACGGTCACCCACGGCTGGTCGGAAACGCAGCGCACCCCCAGACCCTCCACCACGAACTTCCGCCAACCCCGCTCGATCCGCCGCTCAGCCTCAGAGCCCGTGACCGCGCCCGCCAGCACAGGGTAGAACCAGTCCATGGAGAAACGCGACTTGGTCATGTTGAACAGATGCGGTTTGGAGCGGATGGCCGCACCGAGCTTTTCGAGGGCCGATTCCCAGCCGGGCCGGGATCGGCCAAGAACCTCCGCGATGGCCAAAGCGCACTTGATGCTCATGAAGACGGAACTCGATCCGGTGAGCAGGGCCATGCGGTCGACCTTCCCCGCAGGGCTGACGGCCCAGTGGATCTCCCCCTGGGGCGCCTGCAGGCTCAGCGCGAAATCGACGGCGGCCGCAACGGTTGGCCACAGCGTGGCGAGAAAGGCGGCGTCACGGGTCACGAGGTAGTGGTGATAGGCTCCGACGGCGACGTAGGCGCTCATATTGGCGTCGCGCGTGCGGTCCGATGGGCGGCCCTGCACGTAGGCGCTGTACCAGCTGCCGTCCTCCAGTTGGATGCCGGCCAGCCATTCGAAGCCCCGCCGGGCCTCGGGCAGGCGGCCGGCGACGGCAAGGCCCATGGCGCATTCCACGTGGTCCCACGGGTCGGTCTTCTGCCCGGCGCCCCATGGAATTTCGCCGCTGGCTTGCTGAGCCCGGACAATCGTCGCCACGGCCGCTTCGATGTCGATGTAAAATTCCGGCGAGGGCCGGCGGGTGTGCAGTTTGCGTTCCATGATCCGCTCATCTGTCGGTGAAATGGGCGAACCATACCGGGGAATGATTCAGGAAGCAAGGGCCGCGCCGAAACCCGCGGCGGCTTGACTTTGCCGTCCAGCTCGTTTAAGAGATTGACGATCGCCAAACCTCCGGCGAACCCGTGACCGCCTTCTTCCGCTGCGGCTTCGTTCACTGACCTCCACCTCTCTGCGCTTCCGGGCGGGCTGCAAGGTGGCCGGGCAAAGCGGCTCAGTGAAACACCCGGGCCACCCGTCGTCATCACGGATCAAGTGCCTTTCAACAGAGACCGAACGGTCTTGGTGCGCCCGTCCGCCGGGATACGCGACGGATTGCCGCGCGATCGCGCCCACCCCTAACCGCATAGGAGGATTCTATGGCCGAAAGCATCTACAAAGTCATCGAACTGATCGGAACCAGCCCCAAGTCCTGGGAAGATGCGGCCATGAGCGCCGTGAACACCGCCTCGAAAAGCCTCAGGGACCTGCGCGTGGCCGAGATCACCAAAATGGACCTGAAGATCGAGAAGGGCAAGGTGGTCGCCTTCCGCGCCCGCGTCAGCCTGTCTTTCAAGTATCAGAAGGGTGACTGATAAGTTGCACCGCACGGCCCGGCGGGAGTCGCTCCCGCCGGGCATTCCTGGCAAGGCGGGCAAGCACCACTTCCCCGTACCCCGACCGTGCGCTTTGATTTTTTTGCCTGCCGGGCTATCGCCGATCGAAAGCGTGTCGCACCGGCCGAGCGGTCGGCCCCATGCCCGTCTCTTCCGTTCACTTTTGCGGCGGCATCCGCGCCGTCGTTTATATGTGTGCAATTATCAGGAAGGGGGGGATGACCTTGAAAGCCTTTCAGGACTATTACCCGGATGACGTGAGCCACTGCTATGGATGCGGCCGCCTGAACGCCCAGGGCCTGCAGATCAAGAGCTTCTGGGACGGGGCGGAAAGCGTGTGCCATTTCCGCCCACGGCCGTATCACACCGCGCTGCCCGGCTATGTCTACGGCGGGCTCATCGCCTCGCTCATCGACTGCCACGCCACCGGCACGGCCGCCGCCGCCCGGCACCGGCAAGAAGACCGGGCCATGGGCACCGAGCCCCCGCTGCGCTTCGTGACCGCCTCGCTGCACGTGGATTACCTGGCCCCGACGCCGATCGACACCGTGCTCGAGCTGCGGGGCCGCGTGCTGGAAATCAGGGGGCGCAAGGTTTCGGTTGCCGTCACCCTCTCGGCTAATGGCAGCCTGTGCGCCCGGGGGGAGGTGGTGGCCGTGCAGATGACGCCGGATTGGATCGAAAAACTGGGGAAGGCAAAATGAATCGAAGGGGTCAAAGGATCGCGTGAAAGACTTTCTGATTCTGAACAACCCGCCATTATTTGATGCAAGCAAGGTTCCGACGCTGGCCCTCGTGGGCATAGAAACACCGGATTCGTGGTTTTCCTTCGCTTGCCCCTAGGACCCTTGAATTCTTGAACCCTTATTTTTTCTTTTCCTTCCCCATAATGTGCGTGGCGTGGCCGAGAAAGAGCTCGGCGGCTTCGCCCTCGGTTTCAGAAAGCGTGGGATGGGGGTGTATGCTGGCGGCCATGTCCTCGGCAAGCGCGCCCATCTCGATGGCCAGGACGCCTTCCGAGATCAGCCCTTCCGTGTCGCGGCCGGTGATGCCGACCCCGAGGATCCTTCCGGATTCGGCGTCGGCGATGATCTTGGTCAACCCTTCGGGTGCGCCCATGGTGGTGGCGCGGCCGGAGAATTTCCACGGAAACCGCTGTACCTTCACGGGCAGGTTCTCACGCCGTGCCTGCTCCTCGGTGATGCCGCACCAGGCGATCTGAGGGTCGGTGTAGACCACGGCCGGGATGGCGCGCACGTCGAAGGAAGAGGTTTTGCCGGCGAGCACTTCGGCGGCCACCTTGCCTTCGTAGCTGGCCTTGTGGGCGAGCATCATGCCGCCGACGACATCGCCGACGGCGAAGATGCGCTCATCCGCCGTGCGCTGCTGCCCGTCCACCTGGATGAATCCCTTGGCGTCCAGTTGCACGCGCGTGTGCGCAAGGCCCAACTCCTGGGTGTCGGGTTTTCGCCCGATGGCCACCAGCACGCGGTCGAAACGCTGCTCGGGCGCAACACCCGCGCCCTCCAGGCTCACCGCCACCCCGGCCTCATCCTCCCGCAGGCTTTTGACTCGTGTGTTCAACCAGATGTCGGAAAAAATCGTCTTCAAGCGCTGCTGCAATGGCTCGACCAGATCCGCGTCCACACCCGGCAGGAGCCGGTCCTGCATCTCCACGAGACTCACCCGGCTGCCGAGGGCGGCGTACACCGTGCCCAGCTCGAGCCCGACATACCCGCCGCCCAGAATGAGCAGCGATGCCGGTATGTCCGCGAGCGCGAGCGCGCCGCTGGAACTCATGACCCGGCGGCCGGCGCTGAACTCCGTGCCGGGAAAGGGGATGGGGCGGGAGCCGCTGGCAATGATGGCATGCCGGAAGCGGATGCGGCTGATCTCTGCGTCGTGCAGCCGCACGCTCTCCGAGGACTCGAACTCGGCCCGCCCGCCGAGGAGCTGAACCCCGCGGCGTTTGGTCAGGCTCATCAGGCCACCGGCCATCTTTTCGATCACCTCCGCCTTCCAGCGCCGCAGGCCTGCCAGGTCGACCCGCGGGGGATCGAAGGCGACGCCCATGGCCTTGGCCCGGGCGGCATCGAAGATCAGCTCGGAGAGAAACAGAAAGGTCTTGGACGGAATGCAGCCCGTGTAGAGGCAGACGCCGCCCGGCCGGGGAGCCGTGTCCACCAGGGTCACATCCAGACCGAGATCGGCGGCGCGGAACGCGGCGGCATACCCACCGGGTCCGCTGCCGATCACCAGCAGATCCGCGTCCTGTGACAGTTCACCCATGACCATGGTTATGCCTCCGATGAAGAACTTGAAAATAGTAAATCCGAAAGTGGATCAGACTAGGGACATGAGCAACTCGTCGGGGTCTCCCATGATCTGCATGAAGATCTTCAGGAAGTTCACGGCATCGGCCCCGTCCAGCAACCGGTGATCGATGCACAGCACCACGGGCATGATAAGCCGTGGGGCGATCGCCAGGCCTTTTTCCCCTCTGACAACTGCCGGCTGAAGCCGTCCCTGTCCGAGCCCCAGGATCGCGACCTGCGGATGGTTGATGATCGGCGCGAACGTCCATCCCCCGAGCGCGCCGGCATTGGTGATGGTGAACGTCCCGCCCTGGAACTCTTCCAGGCCGATCTTGCGTGCATGGGCTCTTTGCACGAGTGCATGGAGCTCGACGGCGAGCTCTTTGATGCTCTTGTTGTCGACGTTGCGCACCACCGGGACGACGAGCCCATCTTCGGTGTTCACGGCCACCCCGATGTGGTAGTGCTTTTTCAGGACCATCTCGCCGGCGGCCGTGTCCAGGCTGGCGTTCATCCGGGGATGGGCCTTCAGGGCCGTCGCCGCGGCCTTGAGCGCGAAAACGGTGAACGTCAGACGCCCGCCGAGCGCTTCAACGTCCTTCTTGTGCTTTCGGCGGAAGACTTCGAGCCGGGTGACGTCCACGTAATCCTGGCTGGTCACGTGGGGGATCTGGGACCAGGCCTGGCTCATCTGTTTGGCCGTGGCCCGGCGGATGGACCGGAAGGGAACCCGCTCCACCGGGCCCCACTTTGAGAAATCGGTCTTCTCCGGCGTGCGCTCGGGAGTGGGTGCAGGGCTTTCTGCAGCCGGTTGCGGACGCGCAACCGCCGGGCCTTCCATGGCTTTGCCGCGCGCGGCAAACGCCCGCACGTCCTCGGCGTTGACCAGACCCGCCGCGCCGCTGGGGGGTACCAGCGCCAGGTCCACGCCCAACTCGCGGGCCAGGCGACGGGTGGCCGGCGAGGCTGGGACCGGCCCTGGCCGCGGGCCGGGGGCCTGGGAGGCGGCGGCCTGCTCCGGCACGGTGGCCGCCTTTGGGACCGCTGCGGCCGATTCGGAGACGGCCGCGGATTTTTCCCCGGGCGCGGAGAAGGCCATCAGCACCTGCCCCACCTTGACCGTGTCACCGGGCTTGACGAGGACCTCGAGAACGGTGCCGGTGTACGGGGAGGGGATTTCCACAGCGGCCTTGTCGGTTTCCACCTCCAGGATGATGTCGCCTTCCTTAACCGCCTGCCCAACGCTGACCCGCACCGCCAGCACCTCCCCTTCGTGGATTCCTTCCCCCAGGTCCGGGAGCTTGAACTCCTTGGCCATGATCGCCTCCTTTTACGCCGATAGCAGTTTCCGGGCCGCGTCGATGATGCGGGCAACCCCCGGCAGGTAGTATTGTTCACGACTGAACAGCGGGATGAGTACGTCATAACCGGTCACCCGGGCCACCGGGGCCTCGAGGTGGAAAAAGGCCTTCTCCACCAGACGGGCCACAACTTCGGCCCCCGGCCCGAAACTGCGAGGTGCCTCGTGCACCACGGCCACGCGCCCGGTTTTTCGTGCGGATTCCACGAGGAGGGAATCGTCCAGGGGCGAAATCGTCAAGAGATCTATAACCTCGGCCTCGACTCCGTGCTTTTGCTTGAGTTCCTCGGCTGCCTCCAGCGTCGGCCGCATCATCGCACCGTAGGCGATCAGGGTGAGGTCCCGGCCTTCGCGCACGCGCTGGGACTTCCCGATCGGGAAGGTCTCTTCCTCCTCGGGAACCTCCTCGCGGAAAGCCCGGTAAACGGCCTTGGGCTCGTAGAAAATGACGGGGTCCGGGTCGCGGATGGCGGCAACCAGCAGGGCCCGGGCGTTGCGGGGGCCGGATGGGATCACCATCTTGAGGCCCGGGATGTGCGCCCAAAAGACCTCGCGGCTCTCGGAGTGATGCTCCAGGGCGCGCACGCCGCCGCCGTAAGGCGCCCGCAGGACCATGGGCACATGGTACCGTCCCTGGGAGCGCCCGCGCAGACGCGATGCATGCGCTTCGATCTGGTGCATGGTGTAGTAGCTGAACCCGTCGAACTGCACTTCGCAGACCGGCTTCAACCCGTAGACAGCCATGCCGATGGACATGCCCGCGATGGCGGATTCCGCGAGCGGGGTGTCCACTACGCGGCTCTCCCCGAAGGCTTGGAGCAGGCCGTCGGTCACGCGAAAGACGCCGCCGTCAACACCGACGTCCTCGCCCAAAACGATGACGCTGTCGTCCTTTTCCATCTCCTGCCGCAGCGCCAGATTCAGGGCCTGCACCATGGTCATCTTAGGCATGTTTCTCCTCCTTCTGCGCCTCGGCCATGGACCGGATGAAGTCCGCGCGCTGCTCTTTCAGGTAAGCCGGCATTTCGGCGAAGGCATGCTCGAACATGAGCAGCGGGTCTCCAAGGCTTTTCATCTCCTCCTCGGCACGCTCCACGGCCGCCTGGATCTCGGCTGCAATCGCCTCCTCCTCGGTCTTGACGGCCTCTTCGCTCAAAAGCCCCTTGGCCATGAGGTAGCCATGGAAGCGGGAGATGGGATCCTTCCGCCGCCACTCTTCCACCTCGGCGTCCGTACGGTAGCGCTTGGGATCGTCGGCGGTGGTGTGCATGGCCAGACGGTAGGTGACGCACTCGATCAGGGTGGCCCCGCCCCCGGCACGGGCGCGCTCGATTGCCTCCTTCGCGGCAACATAGACGGCCAGGATGTCATTGCCGTCCACCTGTATCCCTGGAATTCCATAAGCGATTGCTTTTTGTGCCAGGGTTTTGGACCGGGTCTGTTTTGAACGCGGAATCGATATGGCCCACTGGTTGTTCTGGCAGACAAAGACCACCGGCAGCTGGAACACGCCGGCGAAGTTGAGACCCTCGTGGAAGTCCCCCTGGGAGGTCGCGCCGTCGCCGAAAAATGTCATGGCGACGTCATCCTTCCCGCGGTATCGCATGGCCCAGGCGATGCCCACGGCGTGCAGGATCTGGGATCCCACCGGCACGGATATGGGCATGTCGTTGCGGTCGGCGGGGATGCGCCCGCCTTCGTTGAATCCGTTGTTGTAAATGATGATGCTCTCGAGCGACCGGCCGCGCCAGATGTCGGCCGCCATTTCGCGAAAGGCGGGTACGATCCAGTCCGACGGCCGCAGAACCGCCGCGGCCCCCAAGTGGGCGGCTTCCTGGCCGGAAATCGGCGGGAAGGTGCCGATGCGGCCCTGGCGCTGCAGGCTGAGAAGCCGCTCGTCAAACCGGCGGGCGAGCAGCATCGTCCGGTGCAGCTTCAACAGGAGCGCATCGGGAATAGCGGGTTCGAGGGTCGGATCCACCTCGCCGCGCTCGTTCAGGATGCAGAGGTGTTCGATCGTGTCCGGCAGTTCGATTTTCGTCTTGGGCATGCAACCGTCCTTTCCGCCAGCGGGAAGACCCCGTGAGAGCACAAACGGATCTACGAGGTATTGGCTCCAATATGAGACGCCCGCATCCCGAGTCAAGGGCGGTGCGCCTCGCCTTCCGCCTGGGCCTCAGATCGTTTACGGGGAGGTGGGAAGAAGCCGGCCGCGGCGGCGTGCGGAGATAACGTCCAACGGCTGCCGACGGAGCCGGTGGCCTGAATTCGGCCGAAACGGCAAATGTGCGCCGGCGCCACTGGCGCTGCACCGGCCACCGCTTGCAAGGTCCCTGGTGCGGGTAG
>JACRCN010000083.1 GCA_016219005.1 Deltaproteobacteria bacterium | reverse complement strand
GTGGTTGATCATGTCGAAACAGACCGACTCTACGCGGTCGTACCGGAACGCCAGAACCTGCTTGCTTCCCGGTTCCTCGGTCTTGAGCACGAGTACAGGCTCTGAGTATTTCCTTACGTCCAATAAGAAGAGCGAGGAAAACGCCCCTATGCGATTGAGAACGCGATCATCCCTGCCGTCAAGGACGCTCGCCAATTCAGCCTTTGTAGTGTTTGCCAGATCGATATTTACGCGATATTCCATTCAGAGCATCATAGTGGGTGGGTGCCTCACAATAATTGTGTTGCAGCGGTCGATTTTCCCGTGATAAAGCCCCCGCATTTCGCTTGAGTACAGCGATTGTCAAGGAGCTTTTCTTACATCGTAATGGCGGGCTATTGGCTCAACTTTCGAAAGCAGGCGTCTCGCTTCCGGCTCGAACACTGGCACTTCATAGTCAGACCCAGCGAATGCTTTCACTGCATCCAGCGACTCAAACAGGTTCACGGCGACAAATTCGGTTTCATCCTTACTGTCGTGCCGTAGGATGTAACCGCCGAGATAGCCCTCTATTGTCTGGAGCCCTGGGTAGACAATTTCTCGCAATAATTTTTCATAGGCGTCCGAATTCTCGGTTTTCGTCCATCCCTTCCAAACACGCGCAATCATTTTATGCTCCTTCGAGGTGAGGGTATCAAAATACAAGTGAATTGCAGTTATTTCGGATGATATCCCCCAAGCATTCATGCTGGGTTATAGATAATATAGTTACATTGATTCCGCTAACGTGCACCCGGTAACGTCTGGAAACCTGCTCCGTTTGGCTCAATTCCCGCGCAGCTTCCAGCGGATGACCTGGTTTTCATAGTCGAGGGTGTATTCCACCCGGCTCAGGAAATCCATCCCGAGCAGCCCGTTGTAGGCGGTGGGGGGTCCCTCGAAGGACATGATGATCACGGAGAAATCCCGGGCCAGAATCGGCCCGACCTTCATGGAGTCCACCTTGCCCACTTCGGAAAAGACGGACTGCCCGCCGGCCACCTTGGACTGCCCCTTGGTCAGACTGAGGATGTTCAACTGGCTGGCGAAGCTGCGGTAAACCACCGTGTGCGTGGCGCCGGTGTCGAGGAGAAGCTGGGTCGCCGCTTCCAGCCCCCCATTGCGGAACGAAACCGGCACGAAGATCTGGTTGTTGGCGATCGTCACCCGGGTTTCCTGGGTCTTCAGCTTGTCCTGCCGGTCGATTTCGGCCTGGCGCCGGCGTTCGAGATCCTCACGCTCGCGCAGTTCACGGAGCTGGCCCTCGGTCTGCTGCTGGCGCTCGAGTTCGAGGGCTTGCTGGCGTTCCCGGTCGAATTCCGTCGCCTGGGCCTTCTGGTCCGCAGGCAGGTGATCGAACTTTTCTGCGTAACGGCCCACCTGGTTCTGGTATTCTGCGGGGATTTTCCAGATTTCGTCGACATAGACCGTCCGGCCGTTTTTATCGGTGTACTTGTAAAATTCTGCCCCCAATGGCGAAACCGCCAGAAACGCCGCTACACCTGCCAGGAGCATCGCAACACCCGTCCACTTCGATGTCATCATCCCCCCTGCCCTGCTTCAAACGCCCGGTTCAGGCTGCCCATCACGTAACCCTCGAGGTCCAGCGTCACATACCGGAAGCCGATTTCGCGCAGCCTCCGGACAATCGCCGTCCGCGCCGGCGCCGTCAACGCTTTTTTAAGATCCCGTTGGGAAAGTTCGATCCGGGCCACCACGCCGTGGTGCCGCACCCGGCAACCCGCGAACCCCAGCCCGCGCAAAAAATCCTCGGCGGCCTCCACCATGCGAAGGTTTTCCGGCGTGATCGCCGTGCCGTAAGGTATCCTTGATGCCAGGCAGGCCATTGACGGCTTGTTCCAGGTCGTAAGCCCCATCCGCCTGGAAAGCACGCGGATGTCCGCCTTGGTGAGCCCGGCCTCCACGAGCGGGGATAGCAAGCCCATCTCCTCGGCGGCCTTGAGCCCCGGACGAAAATCGCCCAGGTCATCGACGTTTACACCGTGAGCGACATGAGCAATTCCCATCTCAGCGGCGATTCGGACCACCTCGGCCATGACGTGCCGTTTGCAGATGTAACAGCGGTTCGAGGGGTTGGCGACGAACTCCGGCAGGTCCATTTCGCGGGAGGGCACCACGCGGTGCACGACACCGAGTGCCCTGGCGATTTCAGCGGCCGCAAGGCTTTCCGTCCGGGAATGGATCGCTGACGTCGCGGTGACGGCCAGCACCTTCTCTCCCAGCACCTCCTTGGCAACGGCCAGCAGAAACGTGCTGTCCACCCCGCCGGAGAATGCAACCGCCAAGCTGTCGCACGCTTGCAGAACACCGACCAGGCGCTGTTTCTTTTCTTTTAGACCCATTTTTCGCTTTCCACACCACGGATGTCATCAAATTGGTATTTACAAAAACCACCCCGTACTTTATAGCTGTGTCGAACCTCTTTGAATTCATTCAATTATAGGCCAAAGAGCCGAATGCGCAAAGGAGTTTTTTTGAGCACGCGCCGTTTTCTCATCCTGGTTCCCCTGGTGCTCTCCCTGCTCCTGCTCCAATCCTATTTTTGGGTGCCGACCTACGACGAGCAGGCCCGTGGGAACCCCGGGAGGCTGGAGGAATACATCAACGCCTCCATCGGCGATGCCAGCATCCTGAACCCCATCCTTTCCGCGGATTCGGCCAGTTCCGAAATCGAAAGCCAGGTTTTCGATGGGCTCATCGACCGGGATGAGAACCTGCACTTTCGCGGCCGCGTGGCGCAGTCCTGGGAGGTTACCGAGGAAGCGTTCTTCTTTGTCAACGACGCCGCTCGGGTGCCCGGTGCGCTGGGTTCCGAGCCCGAGTCGGTCCTCCGGCATCTGGAGCAGAAACGCAACGATCCCGCCGCGCTGTCCGCGCCGGTTCAAAAAAGCCTTCAGAACATTCGCGCGCTAACGCTGCTGCCCCCGCGCAACTACACGGTCACCCGCCCCCGGCCGGGGTCGGATGCAAAGGCCGCTGCGGAAATACGGCTGGAGGTTGCAGCGCCCGCCCGCATCAAGCTCGTGCTGCGGGAGGTCGACCAGGACCTTTTCACCCATCTGGCCGAAATTTTAGGCGCCGATTATTTCACCACCTTTCAAGCCGCCCGCCACATTACGGCCGCACCCGCCGTTTCCGAGACCGATCTTGCCGCGCTGACCGAGGCGTTGCTGCCGGCCATCGAGCAGAACCCCGTAATCGAGTTTCGCCTGCGCCCTGGCGTCCGGTTCCACGACGGCCGGGCGGTCGGGGCGGCCGACGTCCGGTTCACCTACGAGGCTATCATGGATCCGCGCAACCTCTCGCCCCGGGTCGCGGACTACGAGCCGGTCAAGGAAATCCATATACTCGATCCGCTCACGCTGCGCATTGTCTACAAGCGGCTGTATTCGCCGGCCATCGGCACTTGGGCCATGGGAATATTGCCCCGGCACCTCCTGAATGCTGAGGCGCTGAAACAGGAGGCCGTTCGCTCCGGCAAGGACCCTGCCGCCTTTTCCATGCGGCAGAGCGCGTTCAACCGTGCGCCCGTCGGCTGCGGCCCGTTCGTTTTCAAGGAGTGGAAATCCGACCAGGCCATCTTTCTCGACCGTTTCGAAGACTATTGGGAGGGCCCCGTAAACTACAAGACCTACGCCTACCGGATCATCCCCGATCTGCTGACCCAGGAAATGGAGTTCTACGCCGGCACGATCGATTCCTACGGGGTGCAACCGTACCAGGTGGAGAGGCTCGCCGGCGACCCGCGCTTCCAAAGCTTCTCGGGCACCTCATACAGCTATGCCTACATCGGCTACAACCTGCGCCGCAAGCCGTTCGACGACCCGCGGGTGCGCCGCGCGCTGGCGATGGCAATCGACGTGAACAAGATCATCCGCTTCGTTCTTTACAACCAGGGCGAGCGCACGACGGGCCCATTCCTGAGGCAGACGGATTTCTACAACGACGCGGTCGCCCCGGTCCCGTTCGACCCCCAAGGCGCCCTAAGGCTTCTGGCTGAAGCCGGCTGGCAGCCCGACGCCGAGGGCCGCCTGGCGAAAAACGGCCAGCGGCTCCAGTTCACCCTCATCAGCAACAGCGGCAATGACATCCGCAAATCCATTCTGGCCATCACCCAGGACGCCTGGAAGCAGATCGGCATCGACGTGCGCACCGACCTGCTCGAGTGGTCGGTGTTCATCCAGGAGCGCGTGAACAAACTGGATTTCGATGCCCTGGTGCTGGGCTGGTCCATGGGCATCGATCCGGACCTGTACCAGATCTGGCACTCCAGCCAGACCGGTCCGCACCAGCTCAACTTCGGGGGCTACCGCAACCCGGAGGCCGACGATCTTATCATCAAGATCCGGCAGGAGTACAACCACGACCGGCTGGTCGACTACTGCCACCAGCTGCATGCGCTCATCGCCCGGGACCAGCCCTACACCTTTCTGTACGTGCCCAAGTGGACGGCGGTGTTGGACAAGCGCATCGTCATCCGCGACGCCGACGCGGAGGGCCGCAGCCGTTACCGCCGGATCACCCCCACGAAGACAGGCAACCATATGTTTTACTTCAACCAGTGGATCAAGTTGGCAGAGATGCCGCAATTCAGTAACTAGCAACGAGCAACGCGTTGCGAGTGAACAGAAATGAAAAGGACTTCTTGAGGATATCGAGGAAATGATCGCCTTCATCGGCCGCAGCATCGTGCAGAAGATCATAACACTCTTCTTTGTTTCGATCGTCTCCTTTGCCATCATCCACCTGGCGCCCGGAGAACCCAGCCAGGTAGACCCCCTGAACCCCAAGTTCACCCCCGAAATGGTGGAACGTTTCCGCACGGCCTTTCATCTGGACCAGCCGCTGTATGTCCAGTACGCCTATTTCTACCGCGACCTGTTCCGCGGCAGCACCGTTTCCTGGAAGGACAATCAACCGGTGCTTAAGAAGATCTGGGAACGCTTTCTGAACAGCCTGCCCCTTTTCATCGTCGGCACCCTCATCACCTGGACGATTTCGTTTCCGGTGGGGATCCGCTCGGCCATTTTCCGGGGAGGGATATACGACCGCAGCGCCACATTCATCTCCTATGTCCTGATCTCCATACCGGGTTTCTTCTTCGCCTACATCCTCATCATCCTGGTCGTGACCCAGTTGGAGGTGCCGGTCATCGGCATGCAGACCTTCGGCATCGGGGATACCGCCTGGCCCTTTCGGATAATGGACCGACTCTGGCACATGCTGCTGCCGTCCATCCTGGGGGCCACCGGCGGCATTGCGGTCCTTTCCCGCTACGTGCGCAGCCAGATGCTCGAAGTGGAGGGACAGGACTATGTTCGCACCGCCCGGGCCAAGGGCCTGCCCTGGGAGATGGTGCACTATAAGCACGCCCTGCGCAACGCCCTGCTGCCTTTCGTGACCATGTTCGGCCTGATTTTGCCGGGGTTGATCGGTGGATCGGTGATCATCGAATCCATATTTTCCTGGCCCGGCATGGGCCGCATGGCCTACGAGGCGATCCTGTCCCGGGACTACCCGCTGATCCTGACCATCAACTTCATTGCGGCCGTGCTGGTGCTGATCGGCACCTTTGTGTCGGACGTGCTCTACGTCCTGGTCGACCCGAGGATCCGGCTGTGAACACCGAAAACACAGCACCCGCCGCACCCCTGGAGGAGCCCGCCGCGCCCCGGCGTACGCGCTTCGAGGAGTTCTGGAGACTGTTGCGCAAAAACAGCCTGGCCCTCGCGGGCCTGGTCGTCTTCGGGCTGTTTCTCGCAACCGCGGTAGCCGGCGTCTTCCTCACCTCCGGGTCCAAACCCGTCCTCGACCCGTCCGTGGTGCGCCTGCAGGAAAAACTGCGCCCGCCGCTGTCGCGATCCGACGCCGCCTCCCTGAAGCCCGATGAAATCCCGGCCATGGGGGTCTATCTCTTCGGAACCGATGATCTCGGCCGGGACGTCTTCGCCCGCATGCTGCAGGGCGCCTGGGTCTCCCTGACCGTCGGATTCGTGGCCGTCGGCATTTCCGTCGCCATCGGCATCTTCATGGGCGCCATCGCCGGTTACTACGGGCAGCAGTACGTCCGCCTGGAGCAGGTTATGCTGGCCGCCTGGCTGCTGGGGGGCGCGGCCCTGCTCGCGGCCGGCGTGCGCACTCTGGGGGCCGTGGTGCTGGTGGCCGGTCATGCCTGGCTGTTTTTCTCGATCTCGCCCTGGGGGGTCAGCCGCAGAAAATCGCCCCCGCCCTGGATGCGGATTTTTCTCAAAGGCACCATCCGGGTGGACACCATCATCATGCGCTTCGTGGACATCATGCTGTGCTTTCCCAGCTTCTTTCTGATACTCACCGTGGTGGCGCTGCTGCCGGCCAGCATCTACACCATCATGATCGTGATCGGGCTGACCAGCTGGGAGGGCACCGCGCGTTTCGTGCGCGCGGAGTTCCTGTCGCTGAGGGAGCAGGATTTCGTGGCGGCGGCGCGGGCGCTGGGGGTCGGCAATTTCCGGATCATCTTCCGGCACATGACCCCGAACGCCATTGCGCCGGTGCTCGTGTCCGCCACCATCGGCATCGCCTCGGCCATTCTGACCGAGGCGGGGTTGAGTTTTCTGGGTTTCGGCGTGCCGCCGCCCCATGCCACCTGGGGCAACATTCTCTCCGACGGCAAGCGCTTCATCTTCGATGCGCCCTGGTTGACGTTCATCCCCGGTGCGGCCATTCTGCTCGTGGTGCTGGCGTTCAACCTCTTCGGCGAGGGCCTGCGCGACATCCTGAACCCGAAGTTGCGACAACGGAATTGAGAAATGGATTATTCGCTGGACAATGGCTGAAGATCCCGCACAATTGCTTTCGGTTCAAGATCTCAAGGTCTATTTCCATGGCGAGGACGAGATTGCCCGGGCCGTGGATGGGATGGACTTCGAGGTGCGCCAGCGCGAAAACGTCTGCCTCGTGGGCGAGTCGGGCTGCGGCAAAACCGTTTCGGCCCTGGCCATCATGGGCCTCATCCCCTGCCCGCCGGCCGAGGTCTCCGCCGGCCGAATCGCCTTCGGCGGCAACAACCTGCTCGGCCTTGATGAAACAGAGCTGGAGCGGATCCGGGGGCGCCGCATCGGCATGGTGTTCCAGGAACCCCTGACGTCCCTGAACCCGGTCCTGACCATCGGTGCGCAGATCGCCGAGCCCCTGCAAGTTCACACCTCCATGCCGGCCTCTGAAGTCGCCCGCTTCTCCGCGCAGCTGCTGCAGGACGTGGGCATCGACCGGCCTCAGGAACGGCTGCGGGATTACCCGCACCAGTTGAGCGGCGGACAGCGCCAGCGGGTGATGATCGCCATGGCGCTCGCCTGCGGGCCGGAGCTCATCATCGCCGACGAGCCGACCACGGCCCTGGATGTCACCATCCAGGCCCAAATCCTGAGGCTTCTCTCCGCCCTGCAGCGGTCGCGCGCCCTGTCGGTGCTCTACATCACTCACGACCTGGGGGTCGTTTCCCAGATCGCCGACCGCGTCTATGTGATGTATGCCGGAATCATCGTAGAGCACGGCGCGGTCGCTCAGATCTTCAAAGACCCCCGCCACCCGTACACCCGCGCACTCCTGGCGGCGCTTCCCAGCCGCAAGAAGCGCGGCCGCCGGTTGTACAGCATCCCGGGGTCCGTGCCGCACCCGGCCCACAAGCCGCCGGGCTGCCCTTTTCATCCACGCTGTCCGATGGCCGTGGCCGTCTGCCGCGAGCAATACCCGGACATGTGTGAGTTTGCGCCCGGTCACACCGCCCGGTGCCCGGTCGCCGCCGGTATGTGGAGTTGAGCGCCGTGGAAAACGAAACGCTGAACGCGCAGGACATCCTGAAGGTCGAGGGGTTGCGAAAACGGTTCCCGATCCGCCGGGGCTTTTTGCAGCGGGCTGCCGGATGGGTGAACGCGGTGGAAAACGTGTCGTTTTCAATCGAGCGCGGCAAAACCCTTGGCCTTGTAGGCGAAAGCGGCTGCGGCAAGACCACCGTGGCGCGGATGATTTTAAAGCTGCTGCCGAGCGATGCCGGCCGCATCGTGTTCAACGGCGTCGACCTCTGCGGCATCTCGGATGCAGAGATGAAGCCGCTGCGCAAGCAGATTCAGATCATCTTCCAGGACCCTTACGGTTCGCTCAACCCCCGCATGAGCGTGGGGGAGGCCATCGGCGAGGGATTGCGCATGGCCGGGGTGCGGGGGCGCAACGCGACGGCGGCGCGCACGGAAGAACTGCTCGCACGCGTGGGGTTGTCGGCCCGCGCCATCGACCGGTACCCCCATGAGTTCAGCGGGGGCCAGCGCCAACGCATAGGGATCGCCCGGGCCTTGAGCGTGGAGCCCTCCCTGATCATCTGCGACGAACCGGTCTCGGCCCTGGACGTGTCCATCCAGGCCCAGATCATCAACCTCTTGAAGGATCTGCAGGACCAGCTGGGACTGAGCTACCTCTTCATCTCCCATGACCTGAACGTCGTCGGCTACCTGTGTCACCGCGTGGCGGTGATGTACCGGGGTCAGATCATGGAACATGCGCCGACCGAGGAGCTCTTCGAGCACCCGCTGCATCCCTACACCCACCTGCTGCTGTCCGCGGTGCCGGACCCCGAGGCCGGAAAAAAGCCGGCAGTCGAAACGCTTGAGAGCGAGCCTCCCGAGTCGGCCCCGGAATTACCGGAAGGCTGCCGTTTCCAGGTGAAATGTCTTGATAACGATGAGCGCTGCAGGCGGTTCGGCGGAGCGTTGACCCAGGCCGGCAAGGATCATTTTGTTCGCTGCTGGAAGGCTTAAGCCGCGTCACCACATCCGATAGGAGCCAGGCCCATGTACGACACATCCTTGAACACGCCGAAGTCGGAAATCGACGCGCGCATCCATAAATTCCAGGCAACGCTCAAACGCCTGAACCTAGATGCTGCGATGATCCTCCAGAAGACCGATTTGTTCTATTTCTCCGGAACGATCCAGCAGGCCAACCTCTATGTGCCCGCCGACGGGGAGCCGATACTCATGGTCAACCGGATCCTGGAGCGCGTCCGGGCGGAATCGCCCCTGGAGCGGATCGTGCCCCTGCCGAGCCCCAGCAGTATCCCGGGGATCCTCGGGCAATCCGGCTACGCCCTGCCCGGACGACTGGGACTCGAACTCGATGTTTTGCCGGCAAACCTTTATTTCAGATACCGGGAGGTTTTCAAAGGGGCCGAGGTTGCGGACATCTCGACCGAGATTCGCCTGTTACGCGCCGTGAAGTCCGCCCTCGAAATTGCATTGATCCGCGAGGCCGCGGAATATTCCGACAGGGTGGCTGGCCGGGTCCCGGCGCTGCTCCGAGAGGGCATGACCGAAATCGAACTGGCGGGTCGGGTGGAGGCGGAAGCCCGCCGGCTGGGCCACCAGGGCATTGTGCGCATGCGCATGTGGGGCGCTGAATTGTTCTATGGCCACCTGCTGGCGGGGCCCTCGGGCGGGGTGCCGAGCTACCACCCCTCGCCCACCGGCGGCCGCGGGGTGAACCCGGCCGTGGCCCAAAGCGCAAGCTTCCGGCCCATTCAGCGCAACGAGCCTGTTATGGTGGACTACGTGTTTGCCTACCGCGGATACATTTCCGACCACACCCGCCTCTTCTCGCTCGGCCCGGTCCCGGATGACCTGGTTAAGGCCCATCAGACCATGCTGGCACTGCAGGAGCAAATCAGGCAACTGGCCAAACCAGGGGCGATATCCGGTTCGATCTACGATTTCTCCCTGCGGTACGTTACCGACCGGGGGTACGCCGAGCATTTCATGGGGGCCAGCGGCGAGCGTGTGCGCTTCGTCGGCCACGGGGTCGGTCTCGAACTGGACGAGTTTCCTTTTCTCAACACCGGCCAGACGATGGAACTGCAGGAAGGCATGGTCATTGCCGTGGAACCCAAGTTGGTTTTCCCCGGCCGCGGCGTCGTCGGCATCGAAAACACTCACGTGGTCACAAAAGACGGACTGGAGCAATTGGGGAACTATCCCGGAGAGATCACCGTCGTTTAAAGCGGTGAAAAAACGCTTTTACAATCATCAGGAGGAAATTCATGGCAGCCGAATTATCCCCGCGTGAACTGAGGGATCTCATCCGCAAACGCCAATGGACCCAGCCCACCAGCGGCGCATCCAAGGGCTTCATCCAGGCCAACCTGGTGATGATGCCCCAGGAGCAGGCTTTCAACTTCCTGCTCTTCTGCGTCCGCAACCCGAAGCCCTGCCCGATCCTGGATGTGCTCGAGCCGGGCCAGGTCGAGCCGCACATCGCGCCGGGCGCCGACCTGCGCAGCGACCTGCCGCGTTACTGCATCTTCGAGAACGGCCGGCTCAAAGCCGAAGTGCAGGACGTGCGCGACTGCTTCCAGCCCGGCATGGTGAGCTTTCTTCTGGGCTGCAGCTTTTCCTTTGAAAATGCCATGCTCGCCGCAGGCCTTCCGATCCGCAACATCGAAGAGAACAAGAATGTGTCCATGTACGTCACCCGCCGCGACTGCCGGCCGGCCGGGCCGTTTGCATCGAAGCTCGTGGTGACCATGCGGCCAATGACCCCGCAGCAGGCGGTGCGGGCCGTGCAGATTACCACCCGCTTCCACCTGACCCACGGCGCGCCGGTCCACCTGGGAGACCCCGCCGAAATCGGCATCAAAGACCTTTCCCGACCGGAGTTCGGCGACCCGGTTGCCATCCGACCCGGCGAAATCCCCGTGTTCTGGGCCTGCGGCGTCACCTCGCAACTGGCGGCCACCTCGGTGCCGCTGCCGCTGGTGATCACCCACGCGCCCGGACACATGTTCGTGTCTGATCTGAAGGATGAAGATTTGACAATTTTGTAACCCGGCTTTTACGGTCAAACATTACCGTATCAAACCGCTTGACAGGCCCAGTGGCTTACTATATCCGTAGTCGACTTGTCGGAATTGCGGCCCCACGCCGCTCTCCGGTTTGCGCACCATCGGTCCCACCCCGTGTGAAACCTTAACTCGACCATTGAAGGAGGACACGCATGAAGAGCTTTTCAAAAAGCGCAAAGAGGCTGGGTCTAGTTCTAATCGCAGTGCTGGCGTTGCCGTCCGTGCTTTTCGCCGCCGAAGAAATCAAGATCGGGGTTCTCTTCCCCCTCACGGGCGGTGCGGCTTCAGCCGGACGGGAGCTTCGTGCGGGGGCCGAACTTGCCGCCGACATCGCCAACAACGTCATGCCCGATCTCAACATGACCATGGCCAAGAATGCCGGTATCAAGAGCCTGGGCGGGGCCAAGATCACTCTCATCTTCAAGGATCACGAAGGCAACCCCACCCTCGGGGCCGACCTCGCCAAGAAACTCATCCTCGACGACAAGGTCCACGGGCTCATGGGCGCCTATCACAGCGCGGTCACCAAGGCCGTCAGTGGTGTCGCCGAACAGTACGGGGTGCCGCTGATCAACGATTCCTCGACGTCGCCGGACCTGACCCGCCAGGGCTACAAGTGGTTCTGGCGCGCCACCCCCCACGACAACTACTTTACCAAAGATCTCTTCGAGTTTCTGAAGGGCATGACCGAGGGTAAGGTGAAGGGACTGGCCGCCGTGCCCAAGAAAGACATCACGAATCTGGCCGCGGCCTGCGAGAAGACCGAATGGGGTTCCGCCGTTGCCGAACTGATCGAAAAGTTCGCCAAGGAGTACGGGTTCGAACTCAAGAAATCGATCCTCTACGGCGCCAAGGCCACCGACCTTTCCGGCGAGGTTCGCTCCCTGACCGCCGTGAAGCCCGATGCCATGCTGTTCGCCTCCTACGGCTCAGACTCCATTCTCATGATGAAAACGCTCAAGGACCAGAAAGCCCAGACCAGGGTTCTGTGGGGCCAGAACGCGGGCTTCGAGGTGCCGGAGTTCGTGAACACGCTGGGGGACACCACGATCGGCGTCCTGACCCGCACCGTATTCATCCCCAAGGTAGGCCAGGTTAAGCCCGTCGCCGCCAAGGTCAACGCCATGTACAAGGCCAAGACCGGCAACGATCTGAGCGGCGCCTCCGCCCGGGCCTTTACCGGCCTGCAGGCCTGGGTTCACGTGCTGGAGAAGGCCGGATCCCTCAAGCCGGAGGACATCCAGAAGGCCGCCAACGCTATCGAGATCGCCGGCGAGGAGCTGGTGGTCCCTTGGCAGGGCATCAAGTTCGCCACCACCGGTGAGGACATCGGCCAGAACATCCTGGGCTCCGGCCTCATCGGCCAGTACCAGAAGCGCGCCGACGGCAAGATCGACCTCGAGATCGTCTACCCCTTCAACCTGGCCACGGCCAACATGATTTATCCTTTCCCGAAGTTCTAGCAGAGGGCTGAAGAATAGCGCCCGAACACCCTACCCGCAGTTGCGGCCGCGCGGCCGCAACTGCGGGAGGCGGTTTTTATCTGAGCGGAAGGTTGCTTTCGTTATGGATATCCTCTTCGGATCCATCGTGTCGGGGGTGCTGATCGGCATGGTTCTCGCCCTGGTGGCCTTGGGACTAACCATCATCTTCGGGGTGATGGACATCGTCAACTTTGCCCACGGCGAGTTTCTGATGATCGGCATGTACACGGGGCTTTTGACTGCCCAGGCCACGGGCATGGACCCGCTGTTTTGCCTGCCCGTTGCCGCCGCCGTCGGTTTCGTGCTCGGCGTCCTCTGCTACGGCGGGTTCGTCAAGTATCTTCTGCGCGGCCCCATGATCGCCCAGCTTCTCGGAACCTTCGGCCTGATGCTGGTGCTGCGCAACCTGGCGCTGCTCTTCTTCGGCTCCGAGGATCGGGCCCTGCACCACGGGCTGCTCGTGGGCAAGAGTTTCGACATCGGCATGGGCATCATCCTATCGGCCACCAAGCTCGCCACGGCCGTGCTGTCGATCCTGTCCTTCGGCGCGGTGTGGCTTCTCATGAACCGCACCAAGATCGGCAAAGCCCTCACGGCAACCGCCCTGAACCGCCAGGGCGCGCGTTACATGGGAATCCCGACGGAGCGCATGAACATGCTCGCCTGGGGCATCGGCGGGGCGACGGTAACCATCGCCGGGGCCCTCATCGTCAATTTCTGGTCGGTGACTCCTTACGTAGGCCTGATCTTCACCATGATCGCCTTCACCGTGGTGGCGTTGGGAGGTTTCGGCAGCGTGCCGGGGGCCTTCTTTGCGGGCCTAGTCGTAGGCCTGATCATGGAGATCCCCGGGTTCTGGGATTTCTTCCAGCTTTCATTTGCGATCGATTGGATGGCCGACGTCCCCATGATCTCGTTCAAGTACACCTGGATCTATGTCGCCTATTTTGTGATCATGCTGATCAGTCCAAGGGGTTTGTTTGGATGGAAGCAATAAGAAACGCCCTCGACTTCTCCGATTTCCCGAAGACCGACCTCGGGGTCGCTCTGGCGGTGCTGGTCTTTCTGTTCTGCTTTCCGTTCTTTCCGCACTCCGCCTTCGCCATGGCCACCATGATCCAGTTCTTCATCTTCTCCCTCTACGGCATGGGCTGGAACACCATCGGCGGCTACGGCGGCCAGGTGGATCTGGGAAAAGCTCAATATGTCGGCATCGGCGCCTACACGACCATGGTCTGCCTGCTGCGCTGGGACATTCCTTTCTGGGTCTCGATGCCGATCGGCGCCGGCCTTTCGATATGCTGGTCTTTCATCATCGGGTACCCGCTCTTTAAGCTGAAGGGCCACTACTTTGCCATCGCCACCATCGCCACTTCCCTGGTACTCAAGGATCTCTTCGAGGTATGGAAGTTTGTCGGCGCCGCACGCGGGCTTGGGATCTTGCCTTATAAATATCACCCGCCCGATTTTTGGCGACTTATTTTCAAAGAGGACGTCTACTATTACTACATCATCTTCGCCTTTTTCATCGTCGGCCTGCTCTACATGAACTGGTTCCGCAAATCCCGCCTAGGATACCAGCTGCGCTCCATTAAAGACAATGAGGAGGTGGCCCGATCCCTCGGCGTCAACGTTCACTGGGCGAAGATCAAGACCTACGCCATCGCCACCGCTTTCGTGAGCGTCGTCGGCTCCTTCCACGCCGTCTACGTCAAGAACATCGAGCCGGAAGACACCATGAGCCTAGACATCTCGATCCTGATTGCCCTGATGGCCATGCTCGGAGGGGCCGGAAGCCTCTGGGGCCCCGTCATCGGTGCCGGGGTGCTGATCCCGCTCAAGAGCTACCTCAAGGAGTGGCTGGGGGCGGCCGCCGGCCTCCTGGGCATCGACCTCATCATCTACGGGATCATCATCATGATCATCTCGGCCTTCGAACCGCGCGGCCTCTGGGGCATCATCGAAAAAATCCGCCGCAGGAGGCGCATCTGATGGCTCTCCTGGAAGTGCATCATCTGATCAAGGCGTTCGGTGGTCTCAAGGCCAACGACGATGTGTCCTTTGTCATCGAGAAGGGCGAACTGCTGGGGCTCATCGGCCCCAACGGCGCCGGCAAGACCACGTGCTTCAATTGCATCGCCGGTATGTTTCCGCCCACGTCGGGCCGAATCGTTTTCGACGGGCAGGACGTCACCGGCCTGCCGGCCCACGAGATGGCCCGCAGAGGCCTGGCCCGCACCTTCCAGGTGTACACCGCCGCCGGCGATCTCACGGTGGGAGAAAACGTCCTGGTGGGCTGCTTCATGCACACCCGCTCCCGATCGAGCGCCAAATCCAAGGCCGACGGGATCCTCGAACAAATGGGACTTAAAGAGTTTCGGCACCAACTGGTGAGCGAGCTTCCGGTGGCGGCTCAGAAGCGCGTGACCATGGCCACGGCCCTCGGCACGGACCCCAAGCTGCTGCTGCTCGACGAGGTGGCGGCCGGGCTGAACCCCAGCGAAATCGAGGCCACCATGGCCGGCATCCGCCGCATCCACGCCGAACTCGGGGTGACGGTCATGCTGATCGAGCACGTGATGGAACTGGTCATGAACATCAGCCACCGCCTCATCGTGCTCGACTACGGCCGGAAGATCGCCGAGGGCCTTCCCAAGGACATCGCCCGCGACCCCCAAGTGATCAAGGCGTATCTCGGGGAGCGCTACGTCCGCGAACACGCCGCAGAAATCGGAGGCTGACATCGTCCCATGAGTGTCCCCCTGCTCGAAATCAAGGGCATCAAAGTCCGATATTCCGGGCTGCCGGTGCTCCACGGTCTATCGCTCAGCGTGAACGCCGGCGAGACCGTGTGCGTGGTCGGTGCCAACGGCGCCGGAAAATCGACCATCCTGCGGGCCGTCATGGGCGCCCAGCGAGCCTTTGAGGGGCAGATTTTTTTGGCGGGACGTGAAATTCAGCGCCTGCGCACCGAAGACATCGTGCGGTTGGGGATCGTCTATGTGCCCGAGGAAAAAATGCTCTTCCGACCGCTGTCGGTCGAAGAAAACCTGATGCTGGGCGCATATATCCTCAAAGACACGGCCCAGATCCGCCGCAACCTCGACGGGATCTACTCGCTTTTCCCGCGCCTCAAGGAGCGGTGCCAGCAGCCCGCTTCGACCCTTTCCGGCGGGGAACAGCAGATGGTGGCGATCGGCCGCGGGCTGATGTCCAACCCCAAGATCCTCATGCTCGACGAGCCGTCTTTAGGGCTGGCCCCGAAACTGGTGGACGAGGTGCTCGACACGGTGCGGATCCTCAAGGGCCAGGGCATGAGCATCCTGCTGGTGGAGCAGAACGTGCGCGAGGCCCTGGAGCTGGCCGAACGGGGGTACGTGCTGCAGACCGGCCGGATCGTGGGACAAGGCGGCGGGAAGGAACTCCTGGCAAGCGATCAGTTTCGGCAGGCCTTCCTGGGGATCTGAAACGGATCTTGAAATAGCTTTTGGTTGGCAAGTTCTGATCGGGCGGTCATCGCGATACGGGCTTTGATTAGATCGGACATTCCCATGATTATATAATGGGGGGAATATTTACCTGATACCTCGAAGAAGGACTATCTTGTGGTATCATCCGTATCATAGAAAAGCCGATGCCGAGATAGCGGCGAACTATCTCAGGACTTGATTGACCTCCCAGCCCCGCCGGCCTGAGCCAATTCTGGAATTTTCTCAGGCGGCATGTTTGTTCTGATAGGCCCTCAAGAGGCTGACTCCACTAAAGATTCGGCTGAGGGACGTAACCTGCCATCAAAAAAGCGATACAGTGCGCTGCCCCCGTCTCCTTGACAGTGGTCAAATTGTGTCTCATACAAATCCCTAAAGTTGCACCCTCTCAAATTCCATTTGGATGCCACGCTTGCCGCCGGATAATCTGGGGCTACTCGCTTTCATCATGATCCCGAAGCATTATTTAGGTGGCTGGTCACAAGTGAGAGCACGACATGCCGGTCAAATCGCCCAGACCACGGAGAACCGTCCGCAGAAAAAGAACCGCAGCGCTCAAAATAGCTGAGCAGCTGCGGCACGCGTCAGAGCGCTTTGCGCAATCTACCCTGGATGCCCTCTCCGCCCACATTGCAATCCTGGATGAAACCGGGTCCATCATTGCCGTTAATCGCACCTGGCGCGATTTCGCGAAGGAGAATCACTCGCAGCCTTCGACTGTTTGTGAAGGTGCAAATTATTTTTCCGTCTGCGATGCGGCACGGGGCGACGGCGCCGAACAAGCCGCCATGTTTGCCGCAGCCGTACGCAGGATCCTGAGAGGCGAGCAGGGCGAGTTTTCTCTTGAATACCCATGCCACTCGCCCGACGAGAAGCGTTGGTTCAATGTCCACGTTACCCGCTTCACCAGTGCAGGTGCTGCCCGGGTTGTGGTTGCCCATGAAGCCATCACGGATCGTATGCTGGCAGAGGAATCAGGCCGACACAGCGAGGAGCTCTACCGGGCGGTAGTGGAGGACCAGACCGAACTGATTACCCGATTCAAGGCGGACGGGACATTCACCTTCGTCAATCCCGTTTATAGCCGCTATGTTGGAAAAACAAGGGATGAACTCATAGGAAACAGATGGCAACCGTATGCGTACCTCGATGATGTTCCGGTGATTGAAGAAAGACTGGCTGCCATGTCCCCAGATAATCCGGTTGTCGTCATCGAAAACCGAGTTTATTGTGCCTCCGGTGAAATTTGCTGGTTCCAGTTTGTCAACCGAGGATTCTTCGACAAAAACGGACACCTGGTTGAAACGCAATCGGTCGGTCGCGATATCACTGAACTCAAAAAGACCACTGAAGCATTGCGCGAGAGCGAGGAGCGCTTTCGATCCCTTATTAACAGCAGCCTGGATGCCGTGTTGTTGACGGTCCCGGATGGCCGAATTCTTGCCGCCAACGAGGCGGCCTGCAGGATGTTCGGGAGGTCGGAGGAGGAGCTGGTGAGAATTGGGCGGGACGGCGTCGTAGATGCTTCGGATCCAAGGCTGACGCCGGGCTTGGAAGAGCGCGTCCGGACGGGCAGGTTCCGAGGCGAGCTGACGTTCGTGCGCAAGGATGGAACGAAATTCCCCGGCGAACTTTCATCCGCGGTCTTTGCCGCCCGGAACGGGCAACTGCTCAACAGCACGGTGATTCGCGATATCGGCAAGCGCAAACAGGCAGAGCAGGAGCTACGCGCCTCGCGTGAACAGTTGCGAGCCATGGCCTCCCATTGCCAGACCGCGCGTGAGGAAGAGCGCACCAACGTCGCCCGTGAAATCCATGACGTGCTTGCCCAGGAATTAACCCGGCTGAAAATCGATTTGGCATGGATCGAACGAGACTTTGCACCCCATAAAAAAGTCATTACCCCGGAGGCCCTGCTTGGACGCGTTTCCGACATGAGGCATTCGGTGGATTCAGCGATTGACTGCGTGAAAAAAATCGCGACCGAACTTCGGCCGGCGGTCCTGGACAGCCTGGGATTGTGCGCAACCGTGGAATGGCAGGCCCGGGAATTTCAGTCCCGTACCGGCATTCATTGCCTTGCGCATGTGCCCGCAGAGGAAATGGTCAAGAAAAGAGACACTGCCACCGCTATCTTCCGCATACTGCAGGAGACTCTGACCAATGTTTCCAGGCATTCCAAAGCCACGCTGGTGAACATCCTGTTACAGGCAGAAAACGGCCACCTTCTTCTCAGAGTCCGGGACAACGGCCGCGGCATTTCCTCGAACTCGATCAACAACCCTATGTCCATCGGGTTGGCAGGCATGCGAGAACGGGCGCAGTTGCTGGGCGGGTATTTCGAGATCCAGGGTCGGCCGGGATTTGGCACGACCATCGAAGTACGCATTCCGCTTCAGGGAAACGAAAACGCGCGCGGAGGAGCACCATGAGGATCCTGATAGCCGACGACCATGCCATATTACGGAAAGGATTGGTTCAGATCCTTACCGACGAGTTTCCGGAAGCGCAGTTCGGAGAAGCATCCAACACGCCGGAAACGCTTGAATGCCTTTCCCGAGATCCATGGGACCTGCTCGTGTTGGATATTTTCATGCCGGGCCGCAGCGGCTTGGAAATCTTGTATGATGTGCGGCGAAATCATCCCGATCTGCCGGTGCTGGTACTGAGCAGTGCGCCGGAAGACCAGCTGGCGGTTCGGGTTTTGAAATCAGGTGCCCGAGGCTATCTCAACAAACAGACCGCACCCGAGGAACTCGTCAATGCGGTCAGGAAAGTTTTAGCGGGCGACAGGTACCTCAGCTCCGCAGCAGCGGAGCTGATGGCCGCTCAAATCAGTCATACGGACGGGCCGTCACATGAGAAACTGTCCGATCGGGAGTACACAGTTCTGCAATTGCTGGTGGCGGGCAAGTCCATCAAGGGTATCGCCGGCGAACTGTCCTTGAGCCCTAAAACCATAAGCACCTATCACGCTCGCATCTGGGACAAGCTGCGTGTGAAAAATGACGTCGAAATGGTCCGCTACGCACTCGAGCACGGATTGGTGCAAGAAAGACTGACCAACAACCCCCGGTAAGAGCTTCCTAAGCCCTCCTTTTGGCGTGCAGCTTTCCTTTGTAGTCCTGCGCCTACAAACTTTTCAGCCTTCGCCTTATTGTTGAAACCGACATGTTACTGCTATCATTATAGATAAAGAAAATGTCTGGCAGATGAAGTCCGCCCTGGTGAAATAGCCTTATAACAACAAGGAATCGATGCATAGCCTGAACCAAAACCTTAGGTGCGCCTCAGGATGTTTTGCGGGCGCAGCCTTGAACGCGTTATCCTCGCATATCGCAATTCTGGACGAAACCGGATCGATCATCGCCGTCAATCATGCCTGGCGTCGTTTTGCGGAAGCGAATCACCCGCAGCCATCGACTGTTTGTGAAGGGGCCGACTACCTGAAGGTTTGCGATACGGCGGTTGGCATAGACGCTGATCAAGCCGCCAAGTTCGCCGCAGCGGTTCGTGCGATCATGCGATGCGAGCAAGACGAATTCTCGCTCGAATACCCCTGCCACTCACCTGATGAAAAGCGTTGGTTCAACGTTCATGTCACTCGCATTACCAATGAAGATGCTGTCCGGGTCGTGGTTGCGCATGAAACCATCACGGCCCGCATTAAAGCAGAAGAAGAGCTGCTTAGCAGCGAGGTTCACTACCGGACCCTATTCGAGGAAGCCGGCGACGGGATCCTCCTCCGTGACCGACAAGGCAACTTCCTCAAAGCAAACCAGCGTTTTCTCGAAATGTTAGGGTGTACCCTTGATGAGCTTCAAAAACTGAAACACGAGGATTTCATCCATAGCGAAGACTTAGAGAATTTTCCTGCAGAGGAGGTTTCCAGACGGTGTGAGAACGGCGAGACGTTTACCATGGAACGTCGCTACCGCCGGAAAGACGGCAGCTACATACCTGTTCAGTTGACCGTGCGTATGGTAGATCCGGTGAATGGGATCATCCAAGGCCTCGTGCGGGACGTTACTGACCGCAAACGTGCAGAAGACAATCTGAAAAAGCAGACCGAAATTTTACAGAAGGTCTTCGACAACCTCCCCGCAATGATAAATTTCATTGGAGCGGATGGTAGCCTCATATTGGTCAATCGAGAGTGGGAGCGCGCGCTGGGCTGGTCGCTCGAAGAGGTGCAGCAGCAAGGCTTTGATGTGTTTTCCGAGTGTTACCCCGACCTGCAGTACCGGCAAAAAGCCCTTAAATTCATCGCCGACTCCAGTGGCGAGTGGGTCGATTTCAGGACACGTACAAAGAACGGGCGAGAGATCGACACGAGCTGGGCCGCGGTTCGCCTCTCAGATGGGACGACCATCGGGATCGGACAGGATGTCACGGCACGTAAACGGACCGACGCGGCACTGAAAGCCGAGCATCGAAAGACTCAGAGAATGGAGGCGGAGCTTCGTCTGGCGCAGAAGTTGGAGGCGGTCGGACAGCTCGCTTCCGGTATCGCTCACGAAATCAACACTCCGATGCAGTATATTGGGGATAGTGTCCAGTTTTTACGCACTGCGTTCGACGATCTGCTGAAAATATTCTCCAAATGCCAAGCCTGCATCGATGCCCTTTCCGCGAGCGGCGGCCACGAGGACCTGGTCCATGATGTCAGAGCGGCCCAGGAGGATGCTGACATTGCCTATCTCTCGATGCAGACGCCTCGGGCTTTTGACCGCACCGTCGAGGGGATCGAGAGGGTAAGCTCCATAGTGAGATCGCTGCGGGAGTTCGCGCATCCTGATCAGAAAGAGAAGGCCCCGGCGGATATCAACCGGGCCCTTCAGAATGTGCTGACCGTCTGCCGCAACGAGTACAAGTATCTTGCCGAGGTGGTAACTGCCTTCGATGAACTGCCTACGGTAATGTGTCACCTGGGCGAGATCAGCCAGGTATTTTTGAACCTCATCATCAATGCCGCTCACGCCATTGAATCGGTGATCAAGGGCACAGATAAGAAGGGCATCATCGGCGTGCGAACCCTTTTCAATTATGAGAGTGTCCAGGTAACCATCGAGGATACGGGTTGTGGAATACCGGAGGAAATTCAGCCCCGGATATTTGATCCTTTCTTCACCACCAAACCGGTGGGGAAAGGGACCGGTCAAGGACTGGCCATCTCCCGCTCAATCATTGTTGACAAGCACGGCGGCAAGCTGACGTTTGATTCGGTAGTCGGACGTGGGACCGCGTTTTATGTTGAATTGCCAGTGGGGGCGAAGGTGTGATGGACGTAAAGCCTGCCCCGATGCGCATGCTTTTTGTGGATGATGAACCGAATATTCTTGAAGGTCTGCAAGATCTTTTGCGGCGCTATCGTCGCAAATGGGACATGGTATTTGTCGGCAGCGGGCAAGCAGCCCTTGAGGAAATTGATAAGGGTCACTTTGACGTGGTGGTCTCGGACATGCGGATGCCGGGGATCGACGGGGCTGAACTGCTTCGACGGATTCAAGAAACCAAGCCGCACATCGTACGCATAATGCTGTCAGGGTATTCGGAGCTTGAATCCGCGTTGCGCGCGGTACCGGTCGCGCACCAGTTCCTGACCAAACCGACAAGCGCCGAAGTGCTTGAAAACGTAATCGAGCGAGCGTGCCGCCTCCAGGCACTTATTCGAGATGACAAAATTCGAGGCATCGTTGGAAAACTCCAAAAACTGCCATCGTTGCCCAAGGTCTATACGCAGCTCATGCATCTGCTCTCCCATGAGCAATCGGGCGCTTCAGAAGTGGCCAAGGTGATTGAGCAAGACGCTGCGATGTGTGCCAAGGTATTGCAGATGGTCAACGGTTCCTTCTTTGGACAACCTCGTCAGATCACGAGCATTCAGGGTGCCGTCATCTATCTCGGGTTCAGCATGATTAAGAACCTGGCGCTTTCAGTCGGGATCTTTATGCTTGGAGAGCAGACCAAGGCAGGGGGGTTTTCTCTGGAAAGATTTCAGGCGCACTCCATGTTGGTGTCCGCGCTGGCCACGAGGATTCTCAAGACCGATAAGCGCCAGGCGGAAGATGCGATCATTGCCGGAATGCTGCATGATTTAGGAAAGTTGGTTTTGGGGCTTGAGCTACCCCATGAATACGCGCTTGTCGCCGAAAAGTCCCAAGCGTCAAACCAACCCCAGCATGAGGTCGAGCTAGATACGTTCGGAGTGACCCACGCGGAGGTTGGGGCCTACATTCTCGGCCTATGGGGCCTTCCATACCCGGTAGTCGAGGCCGTTGCCAATCACCATGCTCCTGGCCGGGTCCCTCAGACGGGGTTGGACATCTTGGCGGCCGTTCATGTGGCTGACGCACTGTCCCATGAAATAGCCTCGGAAGCAGGCGATGCCCGCGAGGTCTTTCGACCAGTTGATTCCGAATATTTGGTTTCGCTCGGGGTCGCCGATAAAATTGAGGGTTGGAAGATCATGGCAAGGACGCTTTGGACGGAGGCACCCTTCAAAGGATAGTTCTGCAAATGGACGAGACACGACCCAGAATTCTTTGTGTTGACGATGAGCCGCTCATGCTCGAAAGCCTTCAGGCGAACCTCAGACGGGCGTATGTCATATTCACTGCAACAGACGGAAAGCAAGGCCTGAATATTTTAAAAAGCGATGGCCCTTTTGCTGTGGTGCTATCCGATATGCGCATGCCGGTGATGGATGGCGCGGCGTTTTTAACCCAAGTCCGCAAAGAAGCCCCCGATACCGTGAGGCTGCTCCTGACGGGTCAAGCCGATGTCGCTGCTGCCATCGCAGCCGTCAACGAAGGCCAGGTGTTCCGTTTTCTCACAAAACCCTGCCCACCTTCTCAGCTCCTGACCGCAATTCAAATGGCAGTAAATCAATACAGCCTTGTTACTGCCGAAAAAGTATTACTTGAGCAAACGCTTCGCGGAAGCATCAAGGCCCTCATCGATGTGTTGTCGCTTTCAAACCCGCAGACCTTTGGCCGCGCTACCCGAATTAAAAAGCATGTACAGGACTTGGCCAGACGGAGAGAACTAAGCGAAATTTGGCCGCTTGAAGTTGCAGCGATGCTTTCGCAGATCGGATACGTCGCACTGCCGCCAGAGACAGTTGAAAAACTCTACAACGGGCAGGATCTTGACGCGGCTGAGCAAGCGTCGGTAGCGCGTCTGCCGGCGATCGCTGACCAGTTATTAGAAGATATCCCGCGGTTGGAAGTCGTGCGCGGGATCATCCAAGCCCAGGCACGACCACGGGTGAAGACTTCAACACTGGAAATCGATGATATCGTTAGTTTGGGAGCAGAAATCCTCCGCATTGCCATCGACTTCGACCGGCTGGAGACAAGCGGGGCTGCGGAAGCAATGGCATTGTCCATAATGAAGGGCCGTGGTTACGTCTACGACCCGCTGCTGTTGGACGTTTTTATATCCCTTCGAACTGCAAACGCCAAGCTCCTTGAAGTGCGGGAACTAAAGCTCAGCGCCATTAAGGTCGGCATGGTTCTATCCGAAGACGTCCGGATGAAGAATGGTGCCCTGCTTGCAGCCCGTGGCCATGAAGTCACCCGTGGGTTTGTGGAGAGGGTGCGGAGCTTCGGGCCCGATATGGTTCGAGAGCCTGTTCGAGTCATCGTATCATCTGCAAAGTTTAAATAGCCGGGCCAACGATCAGGAAGTTGAAAAACAAATCCTGAATTGGCTTGGCTATGAGGTCGAAGTCAGAACCAACCCTATTGAAGCTCGTTACAAAGCCGCCTGCCGTTCTTTCAAGCTTCGTTTAAACCTGTCTATTCTGTCCTCCATTTCCCGCAAGGCCTGAATGGCCTCATCCATCGAGACGGCTTCAAAGACAACTTCATCCCCCGGCATGATCTGGCCGAGCAGCGGCAGATCCGCCGAGATCACCGTAGCAATCTTGCGGTAGCCTCCTGAGGCGGTCTCGCCCAGAATGATGATGGGCTGGCCGTCGCCTGGGACCTGGATCGCGCCGGAAAGAATTCCCTCGGAGATGATGGATTCCTCCATGCCGGGCAGGCGGGACACCACAGGGCCCTTCAGGCGGATGCCGGTGCGGTCGGAGTCCGGCGATACCGCGAACGCGGTCTTTACAAAGGTCCGCTTGCCCTCTTCGGAAAAGTGGTCGTCCTGCGGCCCCCAAACGACCCGCAGGCGCCAGGGCGTGGAGTAGCCGGGAATCCACTCCGGCGTGAGGTCCCTGCCGGCAAAGCGGAGGGCGTCTTTGACCGGTTCAACGGCGAGGATATCTCCCTTGCGCAGCGGGCGACCCTGGAAGCCGCCGAATCCTGAGGCCAGGTTGGTCGACCGGCTGCCCATGACCGTCGCCGCGTGGATGCCGCCGGCGACGGCCAAGTAGGATCGGAAACCGCTCGCGGGCCCCGAAAAAGAGATGGTCTCCCCTTCCCGCACCACGAGGGACCGCCACAAGACGAGCGGCTCGTTGCCCTTCCGCGCCTGGAGGTCGCCGCCGGTGACGGCTAAGACCGCGTCCCGCACGGCCTTGATCCGCAAGCCCATCAAGGTGGTCTCCACCACGGCCGCATTCTCGACATTTCCGACCAGCAGGTTTCCCACGCGCACCGCGAATCCATCCAGAGCTCCGCTGGCGGCAACACCGTAACGCGCACAGCCGAACCGGCCAAGGTCCTGCACGGTGCTCAGGATCCCCGGGGAAAGCACTTCAAACGTGTTCACGCCCGCCATTTTTCAAATCTCCACTTTCCGCACGGCTTCGAACTTGACCCCGTCGCCCATCTCCAGCAAAGACGGCAGCCGACGGGCGGGATCGAACAACTCGATCGGGGTCCACCCGATGATCTGCCACCCACCGGGGCTCTCAACCGAGTAGATGCCCGTCTGGCGCTGGGCGATGCCCACCGACCCCTTGGGAACCCGCGTGCGCGGAGTGCTCCGCCGCGGTACGGCCAGAGCCGCCGGCAGCTCGCCCATGTATGGGTATCCCGGCGTGAAACCGATCATGTAGACCCGGTACATCGTTTCGGTGTGTAGGCGGATCACCTCGTCCGTGGAGATACCGAGGTGGCCGGCCACCCCTTCCAGGTCCGGACCATATTCTCCGCCGTAAAACACCGGCACGGTGAGCAGCTTGGCCTGCGGCCGCCCGGCGGATCCGGGTCGGGCAGCGACATCCATGATGCGCTCCTTCAGCTCGGATGGCGATAGCGTCAGGGGATCGAAGACCACCAGCAACGACCGGTAGCCGGGGGCAAACTCCCGCACACCCGGCAGCCGGGCCTGCTGCAGCTGCAGCATGAGTTCCTGCACGCAACGGTTGACATCCGGCGATATCTTCTCCCCCAATTCGACGAGAAGGCTGCGGTCGCCCATGAAACGAAATACGGGAGTTGCGTGCACCATATCGTTCGGTCCTACAGGAAGTCTGCCGGCGCCTTGACGGCGACACCCGCTGCCTTCAGAGTTTCGCAAATTTTTTGAACGAGCGCCAGGGCCTTGGGGTTATCGCCGTGGACGCAGATGGTCTCGGCCTTCAGGTCGATCTCGGAGCCTGCGAGGGTCTTGACCCTGCCCTCTTTTACGAGCTTCAGCACCTTGGCCGCCACCTCGTCGTTGTCGTGGATCACCGCACCGGGCAGCTTGCGTGAAACCAGCGAGCCATCCGAGTTGTAGGCGCGGTCGGCAAAAAACTCGAAGGCCATGCGAATGCCGCGGCGCTTGCCGATCGCCTCCAGCTCCTTGCGATCGGACCCGGCCAGCACAAACAGGATGAGCCGCTCGTCGAGTTTGGCGATTACCTCCGCCACCGCATCCCAGATGGCGGGGTTCTTGACGGCCATGGTGTAGAGCGCGCCGTGGGGCTTGACGTGCTGCAGCCGTGCACCCTGAAGCGCGGCGACGGCCTGCAGCGCACCGATTTGAACCGTGACGAAGTCCTTGATCTCCTCGAGTGTTACGTCCATGTTGCGCCGGCCGAAGCCGACCAGGTCCGGCAGCCCGGGATGCGCCCCCAGCGCCACCCCGTTGGCCCTGGCCAGCGCGACGGTTTTGCGCATCACGGTCGGGTCGCCGGCGTGGTAGCCACAGGCGATGTTGGCGGAGCTGATGTGCGGGATGACTTCGGCATCGAGCCCGAGTATGTAGTGGCCGAAACTTTCCCCGACGTCGGAATTCAGGTCGATTTGGTTCAGGGGCATGCGGAAAACCTCCTTGCTGCGGGTCGTTGTCCGAAGGATGCGACGTCCGTCAGCCGGCTCCGGCGGCGGGGCTTGGCGGGTTCATTTTTCGCGGACGTCCTCATCTGATATAAAAATATGCCGGCGGCACGCAAAAAAAAGGGAACAGGCGCTGCGCCTGTTCCCTTTGAAAACCACGGGGGGGGGAAATTTAACGCTTGGAGAACTGGAACCGCGCGCGCGCTGAACGCTGCCCGTATTTCTTGCGTTCCTTGACCCGCGGGTCGCGCTTCACGAACCCGGCCTTTTTTAAAGTGGTCCGGAAATCCGGGTTGGCGGAGATCAGGGCCCGCGTGATGCCGTGACGGATGGCCGCCGCCTGCCCGATGGTGCCGCCGCCCTTTACGGTGGCTTTCACATCGTAGGCCCCATCGGTCTTCGTCAGCTTCAGCGGCTGAATCAACTCCAAACGGGTGGTTTCGATCGGAAAATATTCTTCCACGGGGAGGTTGTTGACGATGATGGCGCCAGTACCCGGCTTGAGCCAGGTTCTCGCAATCGATGTCTTGCGCTTTCCTGTGGCATAATAGCTTGTTTCGGTTTGCATCCCATTCCTCGGTGATCAGTGGGGTTAGAAGGTCAAGGGTTCGGGGTTCTGTGCCTGATGCGGATGGTCGCTGCCGGTGTAGACCTTCAGCTTCTTGAACAGCCGGCTGCCGAGTTTGTTCTTGGGCAGCATGCCTTTCACGGCATGGCGGATCAGCTCCTCCGGCCGCTTGGCCATGATTTCCTGGGCGGTGGCGGTCTTGAGCCCGCCGATGTAGCCGGTGTGATGTTGGTATTTCTTCTGGGTCATTTTCTTGCCGGTGAGCTTGATCTTTTCCGCATTGATGATGACCACGAAGTCGCCGGTGTCCGCGTGCGGGGTGAAGAGCGGATTGAGCTTGCCCCTCAGCCGCGAGGCCACGCCGGAGGCCAACCGGCCGAGAATGGCGCCGTTGGCATCGGCCACATACCACTTCCCCTGAACGTCGCTGTCTTTCGCGCTGTAGGTGTATTTTTTCACGATGGCTGCTCCTGTAATTTCAAAATCAAATTTATTTAAATCAATCAGAGAGTCTTGTCAAGGAAAAAGATAAAAAATGGTTTCAAAACCCCGGCTTACCGTTGACGGACGCATTTCCAAAAATGGGCCACCGCCTCACCCGCCAACGGCGCGCACCGCCGGCCGCGGCCCCAACCCAAAAAGGGTGTTTACAGAATAGGACCATTTTTCTATTATGGGAGTCCCAGCGATCATGCAGGCCGCGTGACCTCTACCGTATTGACCGTATCCATCACGGCCGGTGGCCATGAACTCCATCGAAACCGAAGTCAAATTCCATGTACCGGATCCGGCCGCCATGCGTGCCAGACTCTTGTCGCTCGGCGCGCGCAGCCTCGGCCGAAGCCACGAACGCAACATCCGCTTCGAGAACGAGGCCAAGGGCCTCCTACGCGCCAAAAACCTGCTGCGGCTGCGCCGGGATCGCAAATGCACCCTGACCTTCAAGTGCGCGCCGGCCCAGGCCGACCCGGAATTCAAACAGTTCACGGAGCTGGAAGTCGAAGTCAGCGACTTCGACACGATGCGCCTCATCCTCGCCTCCCTCGGGTTTCATCCCGAGCAGGTCTATGAAAAATGGCGCGAAACGCTCGTTTTGGACCACACTGCCTTCTGCCTCGACGGCCTGCCCTTTGGAAACTTCCTGGAAATCGAAGGCCCCAAGGAGCAAATCCGAGGCTTTGCCGGGCGTCTCGACCTGGAATGGAGTCGGCGCATTCTGCTGAACTACCTCGAGATCTTCGAAATCATCCGGGCGGACCAGGGCCTGTCCTTCTCGGATGTCACCTTCGCCAACTTCACCGGGCTCGCGCTGGACATCACGTCTTTTCTGCCCCGTATGGAAGCCGGCCAGCCCGCGTGCCAACCATCGATCTGAGGGATGTCCGCGCGGGGCAGCGTTGCCTTCACTCCGGGGCGGAGGAGCTGATGTCGACGGAAAACTCCCGAGCGGTCAGTAGTTCACCCTCATTTGAAAACACGTAAAGAACCGCCGCGTCATAAGCAAGCAGATTTCTGGGAGCGCGCACCGTCTGGGTGAAGGCCTTGGAGTGGCTGATCGAAAAGCGATAGCCGGGCTTGTGCCCTGACGGCCGGCCGTTCGTAAGACCCACCGCCGGCATAGCCGTCCAATCCTTGGGGTCGATGCGGCTGCCTTTCAGCACGGCCACCGCGTGACCGTTCAGCGGCTTGCGCCCCGGGCTGGTGTTGACGATCTTGTACTGCAGCTCCAGTGTGTTGCTGGCGCGGTGGTATCGTATCCCCAGGTCCTCCGCCGCGATGCCTTCCCCTGTCCCCACGGGCACCCGCTCGGCCGCGGAGTCGCTCGAAGGCGTGGGTGATATTCCGGACACCGACGCCTCGCCCGGCCGTCCCGGAAGGGGCTTTGGGGGGGCCTTGTCGGCCGCGCCGGCCGGAAACGGTCCCGGCACCGCCGCCGGCGACCGGTTCACCCCCGCCAGAGTTTCCCTCATTTTCGTTTCCACCAACACCACCTGAGCGGTAAGAAGATCGCGGTCGTGACGGAGATCCCGGATCGCCTGCCCGGACGCCTCCAGACCCTGCTGAAGCTCGGTGTTGCGGCGGTGAAGCGTTTGGTTGACGACCGCAAGAACACCCACCGCGGTAAGCGACAGCAGAAAGGCCGCCCCCGCCAACGCCAACAAGATCTTGACCCGCTTGAAAGCGATGACTCTCCCGTGGTCGCCGATGAAAAGCACCGTCCAGCGCCGATGGTTTCCGAGGCTTGCGCCTTGGGACGAAGGTGTATTCGAATTACTGGCAGAGGTGTTCATCGCATAGGTCCGGTATTCATAGGCGGGTCCCGGTCTTGTCCGGCAGGGGCCGCACCCGAACGGCGTCTCCCCTCCGGGCGCTTAAGAAATCCATTGCCCTGCCCGAATTCACCGCGATTTCGAGGTAGCCCCGGCTTCCGATCAATGCTAGCAGCGCGCCGGATTCCGCCTCGGCGTAAGTTCCGGAAAGACCCCGGATCCGGCCGGATCCGATCGCGACTTCCCAGGACGATCCGCGGGACCTCAGCGCTCCGGCATCGATGTTGGTGATCAGGTTTCCGAATCGGTCCATATGGACGATTCTCCCGCGGAGCTCACCGTTCGCCTGGAGCCGGGCTTTAAGATCGTCGATGCGAACGGCACGCGCGGGATCGATCGCCGGTCCCAGCGCGCTGGCCTCCACGCCCCGCGATAAATGCGCCGCGACCGGAGCCAGCACATCACGACCGTGAAAGGTCCGGCTGACGGCACACCGCCAGTAATCCGAGTTGTCCAGCCGCCTCAAGGCGGCGCGCGGCTCGGCATCCAGCAGCAGTGAAAGCACTCCGTTGTCCGGGGCCAGGAAGACCTGGCGTTGGAACTCCAGGCACAGCATGGCGCGCTCAGTGCCTACCCCGGGGTCGACGGTCACGGCGTGGATGGTCCCTTCCGGAAAATAGCGCCAAGCAGACTCCACGGTAAAGGCGGCCTGCGCCACGTCCTGCGGATCGATCGCGTGCGTGAGATCGATGATGCGGGCGGCCGGGTCGATCCCCAGCATGACCCCCTTCATGAGGCCGACGTATTCGTCCTGCCGGCCGAAATCGGTGATCAGAGTGATAATACCCATGGCGATCTCAGGGAAAGACTTTTTGCTGGACACTGAACCCCAGATGCCGGTAGGCGGCTTCGGAAGCCTTTCTCCCCGAGGAAGTCCGGATGATGAATCCGATCTTCAACAAATAGGGTTCGACGATGTCCACCAAGGTGTCGGACTCCTCCTGGAGGGTCGCCGCAATGGCCTCGATGCCCACCGGCCCCCCATGGTAGAACTGGATGACCGTTTTCAGATACCGGCGGTCGAGGTCCGTGAGGCCTTTGACGTCGACGCCTTCGAGCTCCAGTGCGGCGCCCACGGTCTCCTCGTTGATCAGGCCGGCGGCGCGCACCTGGGCGTAGTCCCGGACGCGCTTGAGCAGCCGGTTGACGATCCGGGGTGTGCCGCGCGAGCGCCGCGCCAGCTCCTGGGCGCCCGCCTCGCCGATGGCCACTTCCAAGAGCGCGGCCGAGCGCTTCGTGATCCGCACCAGTTCGTCCATTCCGTAAAAATCGAGATTGCGGAAGATGCCGAACCGGTCGCGCAGGGGGGCGGACAGCAGCCCGACGCGGGTGGTAGCCCCGACGAGCGTGAAGCGCTTCAGCCGAAAGCGGTGGCTGCGGGCATGCACGCCTTTGTCGAAAACAAAATCGATGGCGAAATCCTCCATCGCCGGATAGAGCAGTTCTTCCACCGGTTTGGAAAGCCGGTGGATCTCGTCGATGAACAAGATGTCACCGGCCTCCAGGTGCGTGAGAATGCCGATCAGGTCTCCGCCCTTTTCAAGCGCCGGGCCGGAGGAGATGGTCAGGTTGGACCCCATTTCATTGGCGATGATGTACGCCAACGTGGTCTTGCCGAGCCCCGGAGGGCCGTGCAGCAACACATGGTCGATCGCCTCGCTGCGCTGGGCTGCCGCCTCGATCGCGATCTTGAGGGTTTCAACCACATCCCGCTGGCCGACATAGTCGGCCAACAGCTTCGGCCGCAGTGAAACGATTTCCGGCTCGAGGTCCTCTTGGCGCACATGACTGGAGAGCAATCCCTGCCGGTCGGATGAAAAGGAGAGGATGTCGTCGGTCATCAGCGAACTCTTTGGGCACTGGTAACCCGGCCACCCGTTGGATTTCGGGCCGGCTTAATCTGTTTCGACCGGCGGCGGAGCTTCTTGCTGGCCGCGGTAGACTTCCTCGAACAGCTCTTCGGGTGTCGCGATGGACGCATTGCGCTTGAACGCCTCGGTGATCATCCGTTTGGCATCCGACACGCGGTGTCCCAACTGGCGCACCATGACGTCCTGCACCTGTTCGGCGAAATCCTGTGCCGTTATCCCCCCCGCCTTGGGCTCGTCGCGCTTGAGGGCGAACTTGGCCATCCGCCCTTCCAGCGTGGCGACGATCTTCTGGGCCGTGCGTTTTCCGATGCCTTTGAGCCGGGAGAGTGTAGTGAAATCCCGGGACTCGATCGCTCGGGCGATGTCGCTGATCGGGACCATCATCGCCTTGACGGCCTTCATCGGGCCGATGTCCTCCACGCTGATGAAGTGCTGAAAAAATTCCTTCTCGATTTCGAAGGTGAACCCGATCAGCACCGGTTTTGGCTGCCGCTCAGTCTGCTGGTGATAAATATACAGCGCGATGTCATCGCCGATGTTTTTCTCCGCGACGGCCTCCATGACCACGGTCGGCAGCAGGACTTCATAGCCGACCTGGTTGGCGAGCACCAGAACGCGGTCTTCCTGCCGGTTGAGAATCTTGCCGGTGATGTAACCGATCACGTGCCGTCTGAGCCTCCCGCTCGGTGTCGTTTCAAAGGCGACGGGGACAGTCTGCCGCGCGGCCCGGACATGCCTGGTTTGGTGCAACTCCCGGTTTCGGCCGCCCGCCGCAGCGGTAAAGCCCGATGATGGCCAACCCGAGGGCATCGGCGGAGTGCGACGGCCGGATCACAGACGGGCAGCCGAGAAGGCGGCGCACGGCCGCCTCCAGTTGGGCCTTGGACGCGTTGCCGTTGCCGGTAAGGGCCTGTTTGGCCTCACGCACTGGAACCTGCACCGCGCTCAACCCAGTGCGGGCGGCTGCCAGCAAAACCACTCCGGAAACCTGCCCCAGGGAAATTCCGGACTTCGGGTACTCCTTCAAGGAGAAGACGTCTTCGACCACGACGAGGTCAGGCGCCTCCGCCGTGAACACCTGCACCAGCCGGGAGAAGATGTGATCGAGCCGGTGAGACAACGGGGTCGATTTCGAGGTGTGGATACACCCGAAGGAGTAGCCGGCCACGGTGACTCCCCGCCCCGACACGATCCCGATGCCCGTGGCCGCAAGGCCCGGGTCTATCCCCACGACTTTGAACATCCTTTGTGGCCCCGGATGAAAGCGGTCGGCCGGCGCGCGTCGTGACCGCCGGCAGGCATGCGGGCGTCGCTCAAGCGCCGCGTGGGGCCGCTTCCGGCTGCAGCGCGCTTCAGCGCAATTCTTTCAGCTTGTCGGAAGCGGCCTTGGCTTCGCCGGTGCCCGGGTGCTTGCGGACCAATTCCTCGAAGATGAGCCGTGAGTTAACCTTATCGCCCAGACTCTGAAAAGCATAGCCCTGTTTGAGCAACGCGGCAGGGACCTTGTTGCCCTTGGGATATTTCTCGATCACTTTCTGGTATTCGAGAATCGATTTTTCATAGAGTTTTTCGCGAAAGAAGGTTTCGCCGATCCAGAATTGGGCGTTGTCCGCATTCTGAGAATTCGGGTAGTATTGGATCATTTCCTCGAACCCTTTGCGCGCCGCCGCCATGTTGCCCTGATCGAAGGCCTGTTTGGCCTTGTTGTAGAGATCTTCCTCGGTGGGCGTCTTGGCCGCCGGGCCTTCGGGTTTGATTCTCGATTCGGGCTTGGACCCGGTCGCCATCGGTTCGAGTTTCAGGTGCTGCTCGATGCGGGCGAGGCGCTGGGCCATCTGGGAGTTGGCCTCCTCCATCCGCGTCAGCTTGTCGTCGCGCGGCTTGTCGCCGGTCTCCCCCCCGGGGCGTTGCTGCCGCAGGGAATGCTCCAGTTCTTCGATGCGGCCGTTTAAAACCCGCATCTCTTCCCGAACCTCGTCGGTCTGGGCGCGAATCGTGGCCGACTGCTGGCGCAGGGCCTGTTCGGTGGCTTCACGGTTTCGCGCAAAATCCTCACGTCGCCGCCGCTCTTCCGCATCGCGCAGTTCCATCTCGCTCAGACGGGAATCGATCGTGGTGACGTCCCGCCGAGTCACGCATCCGGACACCGTCATCAGAACGAGCGTGGCGGCGATGATCCATTTCGAGATAATGGGAAAGGTCGGGGAAGTCATTATGGCACGCCTTTAAATCTTTATGGAACACCGTGGGGGGTTAAACAGACGGCAAACGACGCCAAAAAGCGTGCGTTTGCCGTCTATTATTGAACCCGGATGATTGCCCATCAGGCGCAGGACAATCACCCGCGGCCGATGGGTGTGGGTGTTGGCTCCGTTAGTAGCTGACCACAAAGCCATCGTTGCGGTTCTTGGACCAGGCCGCCTCATTGTGAGCCGGATCGATCGGCCGCTCTTTGCCATAGCTGATCGTGGTGATGCGTTTGGCATCGATGCCCAGATCCACCAGGAACTTCTTGGCGGATTGCGCCCGGCGTTCGCCAAGCGCCATGTTGTATTCGGCCGTGCCGCGCTCGTCGCAGTTGCCTTCGATCGTGAGCTTGGCATTCGCGGTGGACTTAAGCCACTCGGCCTTTTTCTTCAGCAGCGCCTGGGCTTCCATCTTCAGCGCCGACTTGTCGAAGTCGAAGAAAACTCTATCGGTCATGAAGGCTGGCGTTGCCATCATGGGAGCCGGGGCCGGAGCCGGAGCCGGAGCCGGCTTAGGAGCTTCCGCCGCCTTGGCGACCGGTGGGGCCTGGGCGGCCACTTTCTTCTGACAGGAAACCATAAAAAGCAAACCCGGCATCACCAGAAGCAATGCCACAACCATCCACAACTTTTTCTGCATTTTCTTTTCCTCCTTTTTAGGATTGTGAGTTTTGGTGTTTAATTAAAAACACCCGGAGACCATTTGGGGTTCGTCTGCTCTCCATTCAGCAGCAACAGCCGTCGTTGGTCCGTGCCGAATGCCGTCATCACGTAAAGCCGGTAGGGCCCTTCGCGATGGGTGGTGAAAACGATCAGGCTGCCGTCCGGCGACCATGAGGCGGATTCACTGCCACCCGCATCACGGGTCAACTGCATCGGGCTTTGCCCGCCCGCGTCGATGACAAATACCTGTTGAAAGCCATTGACTTGGGATGTGTATACGATCTTGTCCCCACGGGGCGACCAAGCAGGTTGTGTATTATATTTACCCTCGAAGGTCAAGCGGCTTTCGTTTCCCGATCCGAGGTCCAGAATGTAAATTTGAGGCGAACCGGAGCGGTCGGATACGAAAGCCAGCTTGCTTCCGTCGGGCGACCAGCTCGGCGATACATTGCTTCCCCGGTTGCTGGACAGCTTTTTAATCACTTTTCCGGCTCCCGTCAACAGATAAATTTCCTGGTTTCCGCTGAACGACAGGGTCGCCGCCATCTCGAATTTGCCGGGCACCCACGCGGGAGTGATGTTGATCCCGTTCTGGGCGATGGCCGTCTCCTTCTTGGTGTTCAGGTTGCGGACGAAGATGTCCGGTTTGCCGGCCTTGTAGGAGGTGTAGGCCAAGTATTGTCCGTCGTCCGCCCAGGCGGGAAAGAGCGAGATGGATTCATGGTAGGTGAGCCGGGTGGGGTTGACCCCGTCGAAATCGCAGGTGTAAATTTCTTTCTTCCCGGAGCCGGTCGATACGAAAGCGATCCGGCTGTTGAAAATGCCTTTGTTGCCGGTGAGGTAGTAGATGACTTCGGCGCAGAAACGCAGGACCATCTTGCGTAGCTCGGAGACACTGCCTGCATACCGTTTGCCGAGGACCTGACGGCTCTTGAACGGGTCGAACAGCCGTAACTCCATTTGGATGTTGTCGCCGGATTGCTCGAAGAGTCCGGTGATGAGAAGCTCCGCACCGACCACCGTCCAGTTCTGGAAATTGATGTCGGTGGCGCTCACACCGCCTTTTTGCGGGTCGAAGAGAAAAGCACTCCGGTCCAGAATCTTGAAATAGCCGGTAAAGTCCAGGCTGCCGGACATGAGCTCGACCGCCTTGCGGGAATACTCCGCCTCTGCGGCCGCACCGTTTACGTTCTTGAACATCGGGATGGCCAGAGGGATCTTGCGCAGAAAGGGATTTGTAATGTCGATGTACTGGGTGGTGTCCTGAGCGGCCGAAGAGCTGGCCGAGCACACAAAGCACACGAGGGCAAATACCCCGCACAGCAATTTCCGCACTCTCATTCCGGCTCCCATATGTCTGTCGTGCGATTTAATTCTTGAATCATACACCATAGTTTCGATTTTTCAACCCCTCACCGAATTCCCTCCGGAGTGAAGCGGATGGCCACCTGCACATAGGGCATCTTGATGGTCTGCGGGTGCGGCTTCACCGGACTGGACTTTGCAATCGCCCGGTAGGCCGATTCGTCCAAATAGGAGTTGTTGGAACGATCCACGTATCGGATGTCGGTAATCTCGCCGTTCGGGAGGACCTTGAACACCAGTCCCACCTGCAGTTTCTTGTCGCCCCCCGCCAACTGCGGCGAAAAGGCCCAGTTTTTTTCTACCTGGTAAGCAATTTCCGCACGGTAGATATCAATCGGCTCGATCTGACCGGCTCCGCCTCCTCCGCCGCCGCCTCCGCCGCCGCCCGGGCCCGCCCCCGGCACGCCAGCGCCGGCCGGGCCCGGGCGGGGTTGCGCGGCCTCACCCGCTCCGAGTTTTTTGCGGATGCGATCGATCGCGGCGTTGACCGAACCGGAGTCCGGTTCCTTGACTTTCTTCTCGATCCGGTCGATCGCCTGCTCGATCATCTTCTGGGGGTTCTTCGTCTCTTCTTTAAGTGACTTCTTCTCCTTCACCTTGGGAGGCGCCAGGGAGACTTCGGGTTTCGGCGCCGCCGGGATCGGCTTCGGGGCTGGCTCGACCATCGGCACGGCAGGCTTTTCGGGCGGCGGCTTGGGCGCTTCGACCGGCTTGGGCGCTTCGGCCGGTTTGGGTTTCTCCGCCGGCGGCCCGCCGTCACCGGCGCCCGCGCCGGGGCCCGGCCCGGGCAGGCTCACCAGGTTCACGCTGATCGCCCCGGGGGGCAGCCGCGGCGTGGAAAAACTCATCGGGATGTAGACGAGGGCACCGACAACGAGCAGATGCAGGCCGAAAGAAAGCAAAAACGGATACGCCACCGAATGGGTGTGATCTTCACCCTCCGAGTGGTCTAATCTGCGAGCAGGCCGACGGTCCTTCATCCGCGTTTTGCTTTGGGCGCCTTGGTATCCTTCTCGGGGGGCGAGGGCTCGGTAACCATCCCTAACTTATCGACCCCGGCGTCTTTGATCCGGGCCATCACCTGGGCCACCAGGCCGTAGGAGACATCCTTGTCCGCCTTTAAATACACGTCCGCGCTGGCCCGCCCTTGAACGATCTTGGCCAGTTTCTCCTGCAGCGTGTCGAGAGACACCTCGAAATCGTTGATGAAAATCAGGTTGTCTTTACGCACCGTGATCATCAGGTGCTCTTCTTTGGTTTCCAGGGCCTTGGTGGTCACCTGCGGGAGGGCCACATCCAGTCCCTGCACCAGCATGGGAGCCGTCACCATGAAAATGATGAGCAGTACGAGCATCACATCGACGAAGGGGGTGACGTTGATGTCCGACATCAAGCCATTGTCGCCGCTGCCGGTGTTCATCCCTTTCTCCTTTCAAGCCGCATGATGTCGCGCTCGATGATGTTCAGAAAATCGGCCGAAAAACTTTGCATCTCGGTCTCCACGATGCGGATCTTGCTCATAAAGTAGTTAAAGGCAATAACGGCCGGGATGGCGGCCACCAGGCCGGCGGCCGTGGTGACCAACGCCTCGGAGATTCCGGGGGCGACCACCGCAAGGCTGGCGGAGCCTTTCTGCCCGATGCTGTGAAACGAGGTCATGATGCCCCACACGGTCCCGAAAAGCCCGATGAAAGGCGTCGTGTTGCCGGTGGTCGCCAGGAACGGCACCATCTGGGTCATGCGCGTCATCTCCGTGTTGATCGCCCGGCGCAGGGCCCGTTTCACGTTGTCCGTGCCCGCGAACCGCGGACTGAAGGCGAAGGTCGGGCTCACGCCCGCCGCGGAGGGATCACCGGGTTCCGATGGCTCGCCGGCCTGACTGGTCTTCTTCAGCTCCATATACGCCACCCGGAATATCCGTGCCAGCGGGCTGCCCGGCAGTTGCTTCGCCCGGGCGAAGGCGTTGGAGAAATCCCGGCTCTTCCAGAAAAAGTCGCTGAACTCGGCCGAATCGCGAAAGGCTCGGCGAAGATAGCGGTATTTGATGATGATGATGGCCCACGAACTGACCGAGAAAAACAGCAGCAGCACCAGCACCAGTTGAACGACGATGCCGGAGCTGCGAATCATGCCGACCAAATCCAGCTGCGCTAATTCCATGGGGAAATTCCGCTCCTCCTTGGCTGTGGGTATGTGGCGGTTGCCCGATTGCTGGGGATTCGATGTATAGCATAAAATCCAAGCAAGTCAAACAGGTTCGCAGCGGCGACCCTTCGGCCGGCGCCGGAGGACGCCTAAAATTGGGGGTTGCCTTTGGCGAGGGCCCGGCATAAAATCCCCGCAAGAAGGACCTCACCCAAGCGAGGATGCGTATGAAACCCATTGCCGATCTGTTGTTTGAGGCCCGGATGCTCAAGGAAATCCCCCGCTCCGGTTTCCAATTTCTTGGCGCCGGACGCGAATCCGTGGCCGAGCACGTCTACACAGCCACGTTCATTGCCTACGTGATGGCGCAGATGCACCCGGAGGCGGACGCGCTCAAGCTGATCTCCCTGGTCCTGGTCCACGACTTGCCGGAAGCCCGGATCGGTGATTTGAACTCGGTCCAAAAGGCCTATGTCCGCGCCGACGAGGCCGCTGCCGTTGCCGATGCCACCCGTGCGCTGCCCTTCGGGCCCCGTTTGGAGGCGCTGATCGTGGAATACCGCGACGGTCAGTCCCTGGAGGCCATGCTGGCGCGTGATGCGGATCAGATCGCGCTCATTCTCGAACTGAAGGATCTCAAGGACATCGGCTACGAACCGCCGAACGACTGGCTGCCACATGTCCCGAACCGACTTCAGACCGAAACCGGCAAGGCACTCGCCGCGGCGGTCATGGCCACCCGTCGGGATTCCTGGTGGTGGGAGGCAGCCGCGTCTGCCTATCGGAGCTGATAGCCCGCCGCGGCGCACAGTTCTGTTGACACTGGATTTCCAAAGTTTTAAAAGGTAGGCCGTGCAATTTGCCGGGAGTGCCGCCCGGCACTTCACCTCACCCTGTCGGAGGATAGGCTATGAACTGGTTGACCGCGGCCCTCGGAGCATCCGTCGGCAAAAAACTCATGATGGCCCTGACCGGCCTGGCTTTCACCGGTTTTCTCGCCGGCCACCTGGCCGGGAATCTGACGATTTACGGAGGCAAGGCGGCCTTCAACGGCTACGCCGAAAAGCTTCACTCGCTCGGCCCGCTGCTCAAGGTCTTCGAGGTGGGACTGATCGGGTTTGCGGCCGTGCACATCCTGACCGGCCTCTGGCTTTTCCTCCAGAACCGCAAGGCCCGACCCGTGCGCTACACCCTGGACACATCCCCCGGCGGGCGAACCCTGAGCTCGCGGACCATGCCTTACACCGGCCTGATCATACTGGCCTTCGTCGCTTTTCATTTGACCAACTTCACCTTCGCGGACAAAACCAGAACCACCATATTCGAGATCGTGTCCGCCGCTTTCTCGAGCCCGATCTACATTGGAATTTACGTGGCGGCCATGATCGTGGTGGGCTTGCACGTCCGGCACGGGTTCTGGAGCGCCTTCCAGACCCTCGGCGCCAACCACCCGAAGCTCATGCCGACGATATCGGCCCTCAGTGTCGCCGCCGGCCTGATCGTCGGTTTCGGCTTCGGCCTTCTACCGATTTTCATCTCGCTGCGATACTAGCTGGCGACGCGCCGACAGAAAGGAACCCCCATGCGCCTTGATGCCAAGATTCCTGCAGGCCCTCTCCCCCAGAAATGGGACCTCTACCGCTTCGAAACGAAACTGGTCAACCCCGCGAACAAGCGCAAATATGACATCATCGTCGTGGGCACCGGCCTCGCCGGCGCCTCGGCTTCGGCTAGCCTGGCGGAGCTGGGCTATAACGTCAAGACGTTCTGCATCCAGGATTCGCCGCGCCGGGCGCACAGCATCGCTGCCCAAGGCGGCATCAACGCGGCCAAGAACTACCCCAACGACGGCGACAGCGTCTTCCGACTGTTCTACGACACCATCAAGGGCGGGGACTTTCGCGCCCGCGAGGCCAACGTCTACCGCTTGGCCCAGGTGAGCAACGCCATCATCGACCAGTGCGTGGCCCAGGGTATCCCCTTCGCGCGCGAGTACGGGGGCCTGCTGGCCAACCGCTCCTTTGGCGGCGCCCAGCTGTCGCGCACTTTCTACGCTCGCGGCCAGACCGGCCAGCAGCTGCTTCTCGGCGCCTACAGCGCCCTGATGCGCCAGGTGGCTGCCGGCAAGGTGAATATGTTTCCCCGCCGCGAGATGCTCGACATCGTCGTCGCCAACGGGCAGGCGCGCGGCATCGTGACCCGCAACCTTGTCAGCGGCGAAATCGAGCGGCACGCGGCCCACGCCGTGCTGCTGTGCACGGGCGGCTACGGCAACGTCTATTTTCTGTCGACGAACGCCAAGGCCTGCAACGTCACCGCGACCTACCGCGCCTACAAACGCGGGGCCTTCTTCGCCAACCCCTGCTTTACCCAGATACACCCGACCTGCATCCCGGTGCACGGCTCCTACCAGTCCAAGCTCACCCTGATGAGCGAGAGCCTGCGCAACGACGGCCGGGTATGGGTCCCGAAGAACGCGGGCGACAAACGCCCGCCGTCCCAGATTCCGGAATCCGAACGGGACTATTTCCTCGAGCGCAAGTACCCAAGCTTCGGCAACCTCGTCCCGCGCGACGTGGCCTCCCGCAATTCAAAGGAGCAATGCGACCAGGGCAAGGGAGTCGGTGCGACGGGGCTGGCGGTGTACCTTGATTTCGCCGACGCCATCACGCGCGACGGCCGGGCCAGCATCGAGAAAAAATACGGCAACCTCTTTCAGATGTATGACAAGATCTCCGGGCAGGACCCCTACCAGACCCCGATGATGATCTACCCAGCCGTACACTACACCATGGGCGGGTTATGGGTGGACTACAACCTCATGAGCACCCTTGACGGGCTCTTCGTGCTCGGAGAGGCCAACTTCTCCGACCACGGCGCCAACCGCCTGGGCGCCAGCGCTCTGATGCAGGGGCTGGCGGACGGGTATTGCGTGATCCCCTACACCATCGGCGGCTACCTGGCCGGTTCCCGCTTCGAGGGGGTGGGCACCGATCACGCCGCATTTGCGGACACCGAGCGGAAGGTCCGCGACCAGATTCAAAAACTGCTGTCGGTCCGGGGCAAACGCACGGTCGACGACTTCCACCGCCAGCTCGGGCTCATCCTATGGGATCACTGCGGCATGTCCCGAAACAACGCGGGACTCGAGAAGGCCCGCACCCTGATCCAGGAACTGCGTGAGGAGTTCTGGAAAAACGTGCTCGTGCCCGGAACGGAGTCAGACTTCAATCAGAGTCTGGAAAAGGCCGGCCGGGTGGCTGACTTCCTCGAGTTCGGCGAACTGATGGTCATCGACGCCCTGGCGCGCCAGGAATCCTGCGGAGGGCATTTCAACGAGGCCTACCAGACCGAGGAGAACGAGGCGCGGCGGGATGACGCCAACTTCTGCCACGTCGCCGCCTGGGAGTTTGCCGGCGACGGCAAGGACCCGAATTTCCACAAAGAGCCTCTAGTGTTCGAAAACGTCCACCTAAGCCAAAGGAGCTACAAGTGAGCACGTCCATCAGCCTGACACTGAAAATCTGGCGCCAGAGCAACCCCGCGGACAAAGGGCGTTTTAAAAACTATACGGTCAAGGACATTTCTACGGACATGTCCTTTCTCGAGATGCTCGACGTCGTCAACGAACAGCTTACACTCGCAGGTGAGGAGCCGGTGGCGTTCGATCACGACTGCCGCGAAGGCATCTGCGGCTCGTGCGGTACCATGGTGAACGGCCGCGCTCACGGCCAGCTCAAGGGCACCACCCTCTGCCAGCTGCACATGCGCCACTTCAAGGACGGCGACACCATCGTGATCGAGCCGTTCCGTGCCCGGGCCTTCCCGGTCATCAAGGACCTAGTCGTGGACCGCAGCGCCTTCGACCGCATCATCCAGGCCGGCGGTTTCATCTCCGTCAACACCGGCAGCGCACCGGAGGCTAACACGCTCCTGGTCCCGCCCCACAACGCCGAGAAGGCCATGGACGCCGCCGCCTGCATCGGCTGCGGGGGGTGTGTAGCCGCCTGCCCCAACGCCTCGGCCATGCTGTTCGTGAGCGCCAAGGTCTCCCAGTTCGCGCTCCTGCCCCAGGGAAGGCCCGAGGCCGCCCGGCGCGCCCTGGGCATGGTCCGTTCCATGGACACATGCGGGTTCGGGAATTGCTCCAACCACCGGGAGTGCGAAAAATCCTGTCCGAAGGAGATCGCCATCGTCAATATCGCCCGGCTGAACCGCGAGTATGTCAAGGCGAGTTTCGCATCACCGGAGAGTTAGGCCAGAAGGGATCAGCGCTCAGCGAGCAGTTGTTCGACGGTCCGGAACAGGTCGGGAATGTTGAACGGTTTGGTCAGAACGGTGGTGAAGCCCAGGGCAGCCAGTTCGTCCAACTTGGGGTGACCGGGGAAACCGGTCGTGATGATGACCTTCATTCCGGCCAGCGCCGGCTCGGCCTTGATGCTGCGGCACACCTCGACCCCGTCCATCTCAGGCATGAACACGTCCAGAATGAGCAGCTCCGGCCGGTAGGTGCCCAACCGAATGGAAGCCTCGATGCCGTTCGCCGCCTCCTCCAGTAGGTAGCAACGCGGAATCGCAAGCGCCTCTTTGAGAATCTGCCGCACCATCGGGTCGTCGTCGACGAGCAGAATCTTGGCGGCCTGCCGCTTCAGCAGGGTCGGCAGCTGCACGGTGAAGGCCGTTCCGGATCCCTCCCCGCGTTTTTCGAAAAAAATCTCCCCTCCGTGCGCTTGGACGATGCTGTAGGTGACCGAAAGGCCGAGTCCCGTTCCCCCCTGCGCCTGCTTGTCCGTGACGAAGGGCAGGAAAATCCGGTCGGCCAGGGCGGGGGAGACGCCCCGGCCATTGTCCGTGACTCGCAGGTGCACCCGGCCGTCCTTCAGGCTGAAGCCGGTCTGAATCAGGATCTCCCCGCGGGCATGATCGATGGCTTGTGCGGCGTTGATCACGATGTTCAGGATGACCTGTTCGATGCTCTGCAGGTTGCCCTCGATCTCGGGCAGATCCGGCGCCAGGTCTAGCCTGACGCCGATGGCGACCTTGCGCAGGGTGGTCTGAGCCAGCCGCAGCGCGTTTTTGACGGCCGTGTTGATGTTGAGCAGGTGTTTTTCAGCGATGTTCGACTGACGTGAAAAGTTTTTCAGATCGGCGACAATCTTGGTGACCCGGTTGGCAGCCATCTCCATGTCGGCGATGAGTTGCGCAAGGTTGTCCTTCAAAAAATCGCCGCTGAACCCGCCGAACTTGCGCTCGGGCGCGCTTTCCGCAAGACCGATCATGGCCGGCAGAAGGTCCGCCCATATTTTCTGCAGCAGCGGCAGGTTGTACAGGATGAGGTTGATGGGGTTGTTGATCTCATGGGCCACTCCGGCAACGAGGGTGCCGAGCGTCTCCATTTTCTGCGCCTGCTGGAGCCGTTGTTCGGCTTCGCGCAGGGCGATCTCGGTGTTGCGCACGCGGGATTCGAATCGCCGGTTTTCCGCGCAGGCTTCCGCCAGCTGTTGCGCCAGATGCTCCCGGTCGAGCTCGTTCTCTGTCATGGCCGTCGCCTCGTACCTTGGCTCCCCTCCGGGCCTTCGGATGCCAGCACCGTGGCAACGCACGCACGCACCGCCCGGAGCGGAATACCGGTGCGCATGCCGGGGCATGAACCGGCCATGGCGAGCCAGTTGGCCGGATCGACGAGAACGCTCTCGATGAACGGCCAGCGCCGGCACATGCGGGGCTTCACCGGGTGGATGCTGCAGGCCTTGTCCCAGAAAACACAGTACCCGTCGGCCCTCTGGGCCAGAACGGGTCTGTCGCCGGACCGTCGGCAGTAACGCTCCGCAAAGGTCCGGGGATCGGCGTGAATGAAAGCGGCGATCGCCTCTATGTCCGCCCGGCTGACAAAAGTCCCGCCGTACCCCCGGCAGCAGTCGCCGCAGCGCAGGCAGGTGAAGACATCATCGGGGGTGGGTTGAGCCGACGACACGGCGGGACTCCATGGCCTTCTTCAGGGTGACCTGGTCGACGTATTTCAAGTCGCCTCCCATAGGGACTCCCGCGGCGATGCGGGTCACGCTCACGGGCAAGGCTTCCAGCCTCCCGGCGATGTACGCCGCCGTCGACTCGCCCTCGACGCTGGTACCGGTGGCCAGGATAACCTCGCGGACCTCGCCGGTCGCCGCCCGCGCCAGCAGTTCGCGGATGCGGATGTCGTCCGGCCCCACTCCGCTCAAGGGCGACAGCACACCCGATAAAATGTGATAGTGCCCGTGGAATGCGCCGGACTTCTCTATGGCCACCATGTCCCCCGGCTGCTCCACCACGCACACCACCGCGACGTCGCGGGCCGGGTTGCTGCAGATGGAGCACAGCTCATTGTCGCTGAGGGAAAAGCAGCGCGAGCAGAGCCTGACCTTCTGTTTGACCTCCAGAATGCTACGCGCCAGTTCCTCCACGGCCTTGTCTGCCGCGTACAGCAGGTGCAGGGACAGGCGCTCTGCGGTCTTTTCCCCGATTCCCGGCAGACGCGCCATGTGATGGATTAGATTGCGAATGGATGCTGGATAATGGTTCATGACGAAACCGATCCTATGACGTTCACACGGTTGCCAACCATCAGATCAGCCCTGGCAGGTTGAGCCCGCCGGTCAGCTTGCCCATCTGCGCGGCGACCATCTCCTGGGACTTGGTCAGGGCGTCGTTCACGGCCGCCAGAATGAGGTCCTGGAGCATCTCCACATCCTCCGGGTTGACCACCTCTTTTTCAATGCGGATGGCCACGACCTGGTTGCGGCCGTTGGCGACGACCTTGATCATGCCGCCTCCGACGGCGGATTCCACCGTTTTCCCGGCCAGTTCCTCCTGCATCTTAAGCATGCGCGCCTGGAGCTTCTGGGCCTCTTTCATCATGTTTCCCATGCCTTTCATTTGTTCACCTCCGGGAGGATCTGCACGTCCACGAGCTTACCGTTGAAAATTTCGATGGCATCGGCGATGAGCGGATGATTCAGCGCCTGTTGCACGAGTGTGTGGTTGCGTTCGCGTTTCTCTTGGGGGTTCATCCCGCCCTCGCCGCCGGCGGCGATGACGAAGTCCGCCGCGCCCCCGAATACGTCGGCACAGACTTTCTTCAGCAACGCCAGGTGTTTGTCCCGCCGCAGCATGCCGCTGGCGTAATGGTTGGACGGCGGAACGATTTCCAACCGCCCGGGGCCGGCACCGCGCAGGCTGCATTTTTTTAAGGTGGCAACCAGGCTGGGCTGCTGCCGGGCGACGATGTCGATGACCCGCTGCCACGCCGCTTCGAGCGATTCGGCCGCATCCCGGTCCGTGCCCGAAACCGGCGGTGGTGTGGCGGCGGGAACCGGCCGCGGTGCATTTCTCGCCCCCTGCCCTTCCGAAAGCGGCGTGGCACGCGCGGCCGGCGGAGGCTGCGGGCGGTGGTCGGGGGTGTTTCCGGAAGATGAGGACGGGCCGCCGACCTCACACCGGAGGTCTTCCAGCTTTTGGATCAGCGTGTTGATCGACAGCGCCGGTTGGGCCTGCAGCACCCGGAAAAAAGCCATTTCCACGGCCAGCTTGGGCTGGGCGGACAGGCGCACGGCGGGCTCTTCGTGAAACAGGGTCTCGAGGATCTGATGCAAAGACGTCTGCGGGAACCGCTGCGCCTGCTGCTGCATGAGTTCGATCTCGGAGGCCGGCAGATCCACCAGTTTGTACGGTTCCCGGCTGGTGTGAAGCACCATGAGGTTGCGGAAGTACTCGAGCAAGTCCGAGAACAGCTTCTTGACATCGTGACCGCGATCAAACATCTCGTCCAAGGTACCGATGAACCGCGTGACGTCGCCGCTCAACAAGGCCTCCGCAAGTTCGTGGATCTGCTGGCGGTCAATGACCCCCAGAGTATCAACCACCCGATCGTGGGGGATCGCCTTCGCCCCGGATGCCATGACCTGATCGAGCAGACTCAAGCCGTCGCGGATGCTGCCGCCTGATTCACGCGCGATGAGATCCAGGCTTTCGGTGCCGATCACGACTCCCTCCTGCCCGCAAATCTTCGCCAGGTAATGCGAAACGGACTCCAGGCGGATGCGACGAAAATCGAAACGCTGGCAGCGTGACAAAATGGTGATCGGTATCCGGTGGGCCTCGGTCGTAGCGAACATGAACAGCACATGCGCCGGCGGTTCCTCCAGGGTTTTCAGCAGCGCGTTGAAGGCCGGGGTGCTGAGCATGTGGACCTCATCGATAATGTAGATCTTGTGGCGGCTGTGGGCCGGCATGTACTTGACATTTTCGCGCAGCTCCCGGACCTGGTCCACGCTGTTGTTCGAGGCGCCGTCGATCTCGAACACGTCCACACAGTTCCCCGCCGTGATTTCCTCGCAGGACCGGCAGCGATTGCAGGGCTCCCGGGCCGGGCCTTCCTGGCAGTTCAGGGCTTTGGCCAGGATGCGCGCGACCGTCGTCTTGCCGGTGCCCCGTGGCCCCGTGAAGAGGATGGCGTGGGCCACCCGCCCCGCCGCTATGGCGTTGGCCAGGGTCTGCGTGATGTGCTCCTGTGCAACGACATCGGAAAAGGATTGGGGCCGGTATTTTCGAGCTAGTACAAGATAGGACATAGACTGGAAGCTGGGTTCTGGTCTGCGCAGTTTTAAAACGTCATCTCACGCCCGATGGTTGGCTTGTCCGGCCCGGAGGCGGCGCTGCCTTCGGGCCTTTCGATCGCGCGGGGCCGGGTGCGTGGACGTGATCGCGGCGTTTCGACGTCGCCGCGCAGCCGCACTCCGCGCTCCGGCTGTCTCAGGGCGTCCGCCGAAAACGTGCAAAATGGATCAAAAAAATGGCGGAGAGAGTGGGATTCGAACCCACGGTGCCGGTATTAGCAGCACACACGATTTCCAGTCGTGTTCCTTCGGCCAACTCGGACATCTCTCCGCGGATCGACCGCTTTGCGACCCACGTGCCGCCGCAACGTGGAATCGGACGGAGTCATCACTCCGCCGCGCCGTGAGCCTTGCCGCGGCGCTATCTGGCGGAGAGGGTGGGATTTGAACCCACGATCCCGTTTTTGACAGGATACCGCTTTTCGAGAGCGGCGCCTTCAACCGCTCGGCCACCTCTCCGGCACGCCACGTGATCAAGCCACAATCGTTTTTTGTATCATCAGCACAGCGGCTTGTCAATCACTGTATCGCGGTTCTTGCGTCACGGCAACAGCATCCGCAGGACTTCCGCGGAGTACTCGCCGGCCTCCCCGTAGACCATAAGCGGCGGGGCGATGGTGAGTCCCGGCCGTCCGCCCGCGCGCCCCTCCACGAGTACCCACCGGGCATCGGTTTGTCCCTTGGAGTGAACGCACCTTAACCGCTTCGGTTCGAGGTGCATGGAACGCATGTGGCCGATGAGCTCGCCGGCGCGCTCGGCCGGGTAGATCGTCGCGAAGCGGCCACCGGTCTTCAGCACCCGCCGAGATGCCTGAAGCAAAGCCGGCAGAGTGATCGCAATCTCGTGCCGGGCTACCGCGCGCTGCTCGTCCGGGTTAAGCCGCCCGGACCGCCCGCGGCGATAGGGGGGGTTGCTGCAGACCACATCGACCGGCCCGGCCGACATGTCCGGCGTGATGGTGCGCATATCGGCCTGCAGGATGCGGATCCGGTCGGTCATGTGGTTCGCCCGGACGTTGTCGGCTGCCAGTCCCACCAGCTCGGGCTGGATTTCGACCCCCCACACCCGAATGCGCGGATGCCGGAAGACCAGCATCAGCGGAATGATCCCGCAGCCGGTGCCCAGATCGATCAGCTTCTGCCCCGGACGCGGCTGGACGAAGTGCGCCAGCAGGACCGCATCGATGGAAAACCGGTATCCGATGCGGCTTTGCGCCACGCGGAGGCGCCCGTCGAAGAACGTGTCGCCGGTCAGGGTTGCGATGTCGGAATCCTGTGCCATGGGGAAAAACCGCTGCTCCGGCGCCGCCTCGCCGCGCCGTGCGCGCGGATCCGGTCATGCCCGCGTGCTGCTTCAGCGAATCGGCCGATGCGGCATCGGCCGTGCCAGAACGCCCGGACGGCTAAAACGACCCCACCTTGAATTTGATTTCGCTGACCAGCGGCTGGCCCAGTTCGGTGTTCAGCCGGGCGATCAGTTCCGGCTTCGAAAACTGCAGGTGATGAATCCAGGCGGGGCTGGTGACGTGCACCAGCAGGATGGACCCCTTGAAAGCTGCCGGCCGGGCGTTGCGCGCGACCTCGTCGCCGGCGGCGCGGTCCCACACCTGCCAGATGCCCAGCATCCCCTCCTCGGCTTCCGGGCGCAAGCCGCCGATCAGCCCCGTGAGAACGTTCCCGATGTGCGCCGCTTCATGGGTGTCTTTTTTCATCCGCATCACCTCCCGGCATTTAGCCCGCGAGACCGCGGGATGTCAAGCAGAACCGCTGTGCGCTCGTGTGCCCGGTCCATCCGCGACCGTGATTTTTGCTTGACTTGTCTGAGGCGGTGCCTTAGGTTACAGGATCGTCGACCCAAGCCTGGATTTCGTTGCATGGCGGCCCCTCCACCCGGCGACGGTGCTGTGCCTAACCTGATCACCCTCTGGATGAAACCAAGGATCGAACCATGAGTTGGGACTGGGAAAAACTAAAACAACAGCAGGGCTCCCGTGGCGGCATTCCGCCGCAAGTGGACGACATCGTCCAGGGATTGAAAAAGTTTAAACTTCCGGGCGGGCCGCTGGCTTTTGCCGTCATCGCGGGGCTGCTGCTCGCTTTCACCGCGTTCTACACGGTCAATCAAGACGAGGTCGGCATCGTGCAGCGCTTCGGCCGCTATGTCGAGACCACCCAGCCGGGGCTGAACTTCAAAATGCCCATGGGCATCGACACGGTCACGAAGGTCAATGTCAAACGCGTCCAGACCGAGGAGTTCGGGTCCGCCGTCGCGGAGGTGGATTTCCGGCCGCGGGTGAAGTCCGGCGTGGAAACGGGCAACGTGGCGCTCATGCTGACCGGCGATCTGAACGTAGCGGTCGTCCCGTGGATCGTCCAGTATCGCGTCAAAGACCCCTATAACTTCCTTTTCAAAGTCGCCAACGTACGCCAGCTGCTCAAAGACATGTCCGAAGCCGCGATGCGCCTGGTGGTCGGGGACCGCAGCATTAACGAGGTCATCAGCAAGCGCGACGAGATCGCCATCGAAGCGCGAGTCCTGCTGCAGCGCGAACTCGATATAGCCGAAACCGGCCTGCATATTGTCACGATCGAAATGAAAAAGACCAACGTGCCGCCGTCGGTCCAGCCTTCCTTCAACGAGGTCAACCAGGCCACGCAGGAAAAAGAGCAGATGATCTACCAGGCCAACGAAGAGTATAACAAGTTCATCCCTTCCGCGCGCGGCGAAGCCGATCGCACGATCCGGGAGGCGGAAGGCTACGCCCTGAACCGGGTCAACCGCGCCAAGGGCGATGCCGCCCGCTTCCGGGATACCTACGAGGAATACCGCAAAGCCAAGGATGTCACCCGGCGGCGGCTTTACCTGGAATACATGCGCGGCGTGCTTCAGAAGATGGGACCCAAGTATATCGTGGACCCCGATCAGAAGGCGGCGCTGCCATTGCTCAACCTCATCAATCCGGCGGGTAAATAAAAATGAAACTCAAAGGTGTGTGGATCATCCTGCTCATCGCGGCGGCTGTCATGGTGTACGATTCGGCCTTCACCGTCAGTGAGACCGAACAGGTGGTGATCACCCAGTTCGGACGTATCGTCGGCGACGCGATCAAAGACCCAGGGCTGAAGTTCAAGCTGCCTTTCATTCAGAAGGCGCACATCTTCAACAAGAACATCCTGGAATGGGACGGGGAACCGGGCCAAATCCCGACCCTCGACAAGACGTTCATCTGGGTGGACGCATTTGCCCGCTGGCGGATCGTCGACCCGGTCAAGTTCTTTCAGACCGTGAACAACCGGTTGAACGCCATGAGCCGGCTGAACGACATCATCGACCCGGCCGTGCGGAACTTCATCACCTCGCACAAACTGATCGATGCCGTGCGCAAGTCCAACCGGGAGTTGGACACCGCCGAGGTCGGCCTGGAAGACCTGGAGAAGAAGCCCCAAAGCCATTACGTCATTACCATCGGCCGGGAGAAGATCACCCAGGGGATTCTCGAGCAGGCGCAGCCGAAAGTGGACCCGTTCGGGATCGAACTGGTGGACGTCAAGATCAAAGGCATCAATTACGTGGAAGAGGTGCGCAAATCGGTCTACGACCGGATGATCGCGGAACGCAAGCAGATCGCCGAAAAATTCCGCTCGGAGGGCAAAGGCGAGGCGCAGAGGGTGCTCGGCCAAAAGGACAAGGAGCTGCAGCAGATTACTTCCGAAGCCTATCGCATTGCCCAGGAGCTTAAGGGCAAGGCCGATGCCGAGGCGACCCAAATCTACGCTGCCGCCTATGGACTCGACCCGGAATTCTACTCGTTTCTGCAGACGCTCGAAGTCTACAACGACTCCCTCGACAAGAGCAGCTCCGTCCTGCTGTCGACAGATTCCGAAATCATGAAGTACTTCAAGGGATTTCCTTCAAAGTAGCCCCAAAACAGCACCGGCAGCGCGTGGCTGCCGGTGCCGGGTCGCATCGACTGAAAAGCCGAGAGGCTATCTGCTCCTTCTCTGATGGCGCGTCTTGGCCAGCAGTTTCTTGTGTTTGTGCTTGCGCATCTTCTTACGGCGTTTTTTGATCACACTGCCCAATGAATCACCCCCTCCCTCGCGAACTCCCATGGTTTTCTGCATGAATTTTGCGTTTAGCACGAAGGCAGCTGCCTTGTCCATGTTTTTTTACTTGCAACTGCCTCCGACCCGCTGCGCTTCAGCTTCCGTCCATCGCGTCTTCTTCCGGCGCGCCGGCCGTCCGCATATGAAACGATACGGTTGGAATCCGTCCGTATTCTGTGATACAGTCGAACGTCAGTCAGCCCGTGCGATTGAGCGGCATCATCGACGCGCGCCGGACCGGCCCGCGCGGCTCAGCCGTGCTGATTGTGTTCAGCGGCACCGCGAAAGACTCGGGAGAAATGCCTCATGGGCAACGTCAACCGCTTGCTCATCGTCAGCCGCGGAATGGGCATTCGAATCATTGACGACGACGCATCACGCCGACTTATAAGAGAGGCTATTTCCGCCCTGGAGGCGGCGCCTCAACCACCGGCCGGGTGAAGCGCCGCTGCCGGAAGACAATGACGGGGATCGAGCGGTCACGACATGCAGACCCAGATGACCTTTAATCCGCAGCAACTGTCCATCATCAGCCAGGCCGCGGCGATGGCCGAGGAACTCGTCAGCAATCACTTCAAGATGTCGGCCAGCCAGTGGCTGCGGCCGAAGTACGATGTCAAAACCCTCGCGGAACTCGATCCCACGGAGGTCGTCGACGGCCCCTTTGCCCAGATCATCCGCTACAAAGGCCAGCCCCAACGGGCGAGCTTGGGCTCGGCCACTTACGATCTGTACAAAATTTGCCTGCAGGACGATGCGATCCTGGTGGCACTCGACCATCACCCCGAGCTGGACATGCTCCCCTTTGCGTTGTACATCATCACTCACGAACTGATCCACATCGTGCGGTTCAGCAAGTTCCTGCAGGGGTTTGACGCATCGGCCGAGGAGCGCCTGTCGGAGGAAAAGCGGGTACACGAGCGGACCCATGAAATCCTGAACACCGTGAGGCTGGCGGGGCTCGCGACCGTGCTCGATTTTTATAAGGACTGGCGGGAAGTCTTCGAACAGATCGATTACAATCCTTGACAAAAAGCTCCCAGTAGATATATTAGAGAGTCAAAGATGAATGCCCCAGGAGGTCAAAACGTATGCCGATTTATGAATATGAGTGCACCAAGTGCGGCCAAATCAAAGAAGCCTTTCAGCGCTTTTCAGACAAGCCGCTCTCGAAGTGCAGCCACTGCTCCGGAAAGCTTCAAAGACTCATTTCCCACAGTTCGTTCCACCTCAAAGGCTCCGGGTGGTACGTGACCGACTACGCCAACAAATCAAGCCCCAGTTCAACCAAGCCCAAAAAATCGGAATCGAAGCCCGCTGAATCCGCTTCTGCTGCGAGCACCACGGCAGGCTCATCCGATTCTGCATCCTGATCTCAAAGACGTTCCCCATTCACTGAACTGCGAACCCGATCAGGTTCAACGACAGGTGTTCCGTGCCACCCTGCCTGGTATCGGTTCGATCCGCGCCACCGGGTGGTGGATCGCTGCACCCCGCGGTCCCCGATAGCACGCACGCCCACCCGGACAAGCCGGGGCAAGTTGATCGCGGATGCCTTTACAATACGAAATGCGTGATTAGGTTACAGGGAATTTTAGCGGGCGTTTTTTCACTAAGATGGTCATCATCACCATACAACAAGACCCGATTGTCATCACGGAAGGGAGGTGCCTGCGAAGCCGAAGAAATAGACCGTATTCATGATCCAAGCGAAACCATCCTGAACAGTTTGAGACCATTCGCGAACCAACCCACGTTACGAATCAAGGAGTGTGCGAAAAATGAAATTAAAACCATTACAAGATCGGATCCTGATTCAGCGGATTGAGGAAGAGAAAACCACGAAGGGGGGCATCATCATCCCGGACACCGCCAAGGAGAAACCGGCAGAGGGCAAGGTGGTGGCCGTCGGCAACGGCAAGCTCGATGAGAACGGCAAGCGCGTGGCGCTTGAAGTCAAGAAGGGCGATCGGATTCTGTTTGGAAAATATTCCGGCACGGAAGTCAAGATCGAGGGTGAGGAGTACCTCATCCTGCGTGAAGACGACGTGCTCGGCATCATCGAATAAGGAGGAGAATCTAAAATGGCTGCGAAGATCATCAAATACAGCATGAAGGCCCGCGAAGCGATGCTCAACGGGGTGAAAACACTTGCCGACGCCGTGGTGGTAACTCTTGGCCCCAAAGGCCGCAACGTCGTTATCGATAAATCCTGGGGGGCACCGACCGTCACCAAGGACGGCGTCACGGTGGCGAAGGAAATCGAACTGGAAGACAAGTTCGAGAACATGGGCGCCCAGATGGTGAAAGAGGTGGCGAGCAAGACCAGCGACATGGCGGGTGACGGCACGACCACGGCCACGGTTCTGGCCCGGTCCATCTACGAGGAAGGCCAGAAGCTGGTAGCCGCCGGCAATAACCCCATGGCCATCAAGCGCGGTATCGACAAGGCGGTTGACGCCATCGTGAAGGAGCTTCACAACCTCAGCAAGCCGACCAAAGACCAGCGCGAAATCGCCCAGGTCGGCACCATTTCCGCCAACAACGACGAAACCATCGGCAACATCATCGCCGAGGCCATGAACAAGGTCGGCAAAGAGGGTGTCATCACGGTCGAGGAAGCCAAGGGCATGGAGACCACCCTCGAGGTGGTGGAAGGCATGCAGTTCGACCGCGGGTATCTCTCCCCCTATTTCATCACCGACCCCGAAAAGATGATCTGCACGCTGGACAGCCCCTACATCCTCATCAATGAGAAAAAAATCAGCAACATGAAGGACCTCCTGCCGATTCTGGAAAAAATCGCCAAGATGGGCAAGCCGCTGGTGATCATCTCCGAGGATGTCGAGGGCGAGGCCCTGGCCACCCTGGTGGTCAACAAACTGCGCGGCACCCTGCAGGTCGTGGCCGTGAAGGCGCCGGGCTTCGGCGACCGCCGCAAGGCCATGCTGGAAGACATCGCCATCCTGACGGGTGGCCAGGTGGTTTCCGAGGATCTCGGCATTAAACTCGAAAGCCTGACCGTTCAAGATCTGGGCCGTGCCAAACGGATCACCGTCGACAAGGACAACACCACCATCGTCGACGGTGCCGGATCGCGCCAATCCCTGGAGGGCCGTGTGAAGCAGATCCGGGCCCAAATCGATGAGACCACCTCCGATTACGACCGCGAGAAACTTCAGGAACGTTTGGCCAAGCTAATCGGCGGGGTTGCCGTCATCAACGTCGGGGCCGCCACGGAAACAGAGATGAAGGAAAAGAAAGCCCGTGTCGAAGACGCGCTCAATGCCACGCGGGCGGCGGTGGAGGAAGGCGTTGTCCCGGGCGGCGGCGTCGCCCTGGTGCGCTGCGTGGAGGTTCTGGAAAAACTGAAGGTCAAAGCCGACCAGAAGCTGGGCGTCAAGCTCGTGGCGCGGGCCGTGGAAGAACCGCTGCGCCAGATCGCTAGCAACGCCGGTGTAGAAGGTGCGGTGGTGATCGAAAAAGTAAAAGCCAACAAGGGCGCCTTCGGCTACAACGCCGACAAGAACGAGTACGAAGACCTGATGGCCGCCGGGGTCATCGACCCCACCAAAGTCGTACGACTGGCCCTGCAGAACGCCGCCTCCGTAGCCGGCCTGATGCTGACCACCGAGGCCATGGTGGCGGAGAAACCGGAGGAAAAACCCGATCACCCGATGCCGGGCGGCGGCGGTGGCATGGGTGGCATGGGTGGCATGGGCGGTATGGGCGGCATGGGCGGCATGATGTAGCCGACGAATCCACCCGATGCTTTGGTTGTCCGAAGCCCCTGCGGCGCCGCGCGCCCAGGGGCTTTTTTGTGGTGCGCCGCCTTGCCTTTTAGGCCGTTTTCGGATAGAATAAAAGGAAGAAAAAAGAAACTCATCCTATCCAAAGCGGAGCACCCCATGATTCGAAAATCATCCCTTCAACGTGTTCTTTTGTTTTCGGTCATCTACGGAACCGCGCTGGCCGCGTCTGGCATCAGCCTGGCGGCTGACTACGTTGCCGAGACCGGGCGGCCGGCCCAGCGGGAGCCTGCGGCCGAAATGCAGGGGGGACTCGACCGTAGCTACGCGGCTGAAACCAAGAACGGATATTACTACACCGTTCAGAAAGGCGACACCCTCTGGGACCTCTCCCGGAGCTTCGCCGACAGCCCCTGGGTATGGCCGGAGTTGTGGACGGAAAATTCCGCCGTCATCGCCAACCCGCACCTCATCTACCCGGGTCAAAAAATCCGCCTGACGCGACGAGCGGGGGCTTCGCCGCAGATAGCTATGCCAACCGGGGGCGACAAGCAACTTCAGGCCAATGTTCATTACTACTACTCGTCGATCAACCAGGTCGGGTTCATCCGGCGGATGCCCGTAGCGCCCCAGGGCGTGATTTTCCAGAAGGCCGTCAAGGGCACGACGATGATTGCCGAAGGAGACATTGTTTATCTCAAACCCGAGGGCAATGCCGTGCTCGAAACCGGCGCTCTTTTCACCGTCTATCGAACCTTCGACCCGCTCTATAACCAGTACACCAAGGAGCTGATCGGCATCCAGCACCTGTTGGTCGGCATCGTGAAAGTCACCCAGCGCCAGCCGGAGTACGCCATCGGCAAGGTGATCAAAAGCTACCGCCCGATCCTGCTCTCCGACAAGCTGATGCCTTACAGCCGCCAAAATCCTCGCATCCTTGTCGAGAGAAGCAAGGAAGGAATCGATGGAACGATCCTGCTGTCCGAAGAGCACCTGGACATGTTCGCCGAGCTCAACACGGTCTTCATCGACCGGGGCAGAATCCACGGCATCAAGGAGGGCCAGATCTACAGCGTGTACTACCGCGACGAAAACAAGCTGGGCACTGCTAAATCATCCCCGACCATTACCATCCCGGTGAATTGCGGCGAACTGGTCGTGCTGCACGTGGAAGACACCACTGCCACCGTTCTGATCACGGATTCCGAGAAAGAGTTGTTTGCCGGAGCGCTCATGCGCACCCCGCTCCCTGTCCGTTGACATCCACGTCTTCATCTGCGGTCAAAAGCGCGCCCTGCCACGGCGCGCTTTTTTTTATTATTTCTTTCCAAGCCTCTGGAAGCGTCATCTTGCCATGATTTGCCGTCGGCTCATCGCGGCTCGAAGCCATACCCGCGCGTCGTCACCAACAGGTGGGCGCAGCGCGCCGGAACCGGCCTCCGGCGCATTGCACTTCGTCTTAGAAATGTGGATGACGCAAAGCGCCATCACCTGCCACTCACCACGTCATCCCAGATGTGATCTCGTAACAAAACCGCTCGTACCCCTTTTCGCTGCCTTCCGGCCCAAACCCGCCCCTCACGCATGCTGGATCCAAATGGACCACCTTGCACCGGATGACGACCGCCGTTTGAGATGAGGACTTCACCGGCATAGTCCGCCATGGCCTGGCCGTTGAAACCGAACGATGCGCCCAAGAGAATGCGGGTTGTTTCAGGCCGATTCCGGCAGGCATCCGTATCGTGCGGACGGTGTCGGTGCCAACCGTTATGCGCACGAGGTCATTGGCATAGTCGAGTGTAACCAAGCTGGTCGCATTGCGTTTCACGGCAGTCAACTGCGCAAACTCGAGGGTCCCCGAATGTCTCGTGCGACGCTGCCCCATGCGGTACTCGGGCAGCCACCCGATGAGGTTCGGCATTGCGATGCCGCACATCCGGCTGAATCTATTGAAAAGGGGTCAAAAACTGCATGCACGCCGGAAATCGAATTTCGGGAAGACAGCCGGCGGGGGCAATCCCCGCCGGCTCGTTGACTGCGGGCCGCTATTAAATCCTTTAGGCGGTGTATAAAGACTGAATACCTGATTTCCCGGCGCGTCACTACCGGGCACTGCCGACGGGCACTGCCGACGCTCCGGATCTTAACGTGATCCTTTCTTGATAGACTCGACCGGCTTGTAATTTGTCCTTTTCTCGACCGGCTTCTCGATCTTCTGAATTAAAGAGGCGGCTATATACCCATCGGGATGGCGGAAACCTTTCACCAGCACGTATTGACCCGCGCGAAACGAATCAAAGGATTCTGGTTTGCCCGTGATACCCAGACGGGACGTCTTGATCCGCCCGGCGCCGTCTTCAACATCCATGTCCCGTATTTCGCGTTCGAGCACCACGATGGTCCCCCGATCGGGCCTGACCTCCATGATTTTAGCTCGGATCTTGACAGGCTCGCATTCATCGAGGTCGATTTTTTTCACAATGATCGTCGTTTCTTTGGGTTCCGGCTGCGCGGACCACGCCGGATTCGTCATCAGGGCGATGAGCCCCAGAAGGGCAAACCCGATGCCGCGCCATGAAGCGGTCTTGGTCGTCATGAAATCTCTCCTTTGCATCAGAAGATCTGGTTCCAGTAGTATCGGAACATGTCCTGGGTAGCGATGGTCGGCAGACTGACGATGCCGCCCTCGATACCGATGAACAGGCGCGCGCCGCCGCCCAGAATGGCGATGACCGCCGCCGATGGGATCGCGGTCCCCACGGCAAGCGCCCGGTCCTCCTTGCCGAGGCCCACAGTGTTGCCCGAACCATCGGTTTCGACCACCGTGCTGAACTCGTGCACGGACGCCCCGGTCTTGTAGTTCACGGCGTAAAGGCGGGCGATGCCTCGCACGGTTGACGCCGCACACGGGTCGTCGGGATCCAAGCCGGAGCCGTCGGACGGCGTGTAGGTCGTGAAGTAGACTACACCCCCGTACACCCGGGGCGCTGCGACCACCTTCTCGCCGTCGTCATTTAGTCGGATATACCATCCCTTGCCGATCTCCAGGGCATCTTTCACCTGGGTCTTTTCTTCGTCGGTACCGAGTTGGATGAGATCGGCGGTCACATCCACGAGGTCCGATTCCGTGAGCGGGCTGGTGGCCGTCCAGTCGTTCTTGACGGCGTAGAAACGGTTGACCGCATCGGTATCATTCGGGTTTTCGCGGTCGCCGGTGCCGAAGTAGATGTATTCGCCGTGGACGCCCGGAGGGTATTTTTCAGCTACCGCGTCTGGAGCGTAGAGAATCTTGAGCTTCTTGCCGTTGGATTCCGGGGCCTGGAACAGCTTCATTCCCGACCAGACGCCGTCGACGATGTTCTTGGTGATGGTCTTGGTGCACACCGTGAAGGTCTGGACCTGGTCGTCCCTCAGAGCGAAAATGTTCCCGCCCAGGTCGCCGAAATAGATCCGGTTGACGATCCCGTCGCCGTCGTTATCGAAGCCGACGACGTCCAAGACCGAGTGGGTCATTCCCAGGCTGGCATGCGTGGCCGGGCTGAACTTGAGGCCGCTGATCAGCGCACCGGTGGTCATGTTCACGCCGAACATCGCCCGGCCCAAACCGTCGGCTGAAGTGATGGGAATGTTGTCTTCATTGGTGTCGTAGCCGCCCGCAAACAAGAACACGTCGGCGGTGCTGACCGCGACGTTCACGCCGCAGTCCGAGGTGGTCACCGTGGATCCGGTGGCCACGGTGACCTTGTCGGGCCGGGACCAGGACTGCCCCAAACGTTCGTAATTGTCGGGTGTCGGACCGAGAACATCGGGGCCGATGCTGTAGAGATAGCGCGGGGCGCTGTAGTTCGTGACGTCCAGGGCCGTGTAGGTTTCGCCGCCCCGGCGCGAGCCGACGACAAGGATTTTCTGGCTTGCGCCGTAGTAAAGGACCGGTGAGCCGTCGACGAAGTAATCGTGGTCGGCGTCGTTCAAACGGTAAAGCCGGCCGAGATGGTCCGGCGGTACGAAGCTCCACAACTCCTGGCCGGTATCGTCGTCCACGGCGTGCAGGAGACCGTCGTTGGCGCCGACGTAAATCACGGTCTTCGTATCGTAGACCACCACCGCGGGCTCGGAATGGATGATATCGCCGAACGCTCCGTTGCGAACCGAATTGAAGATGCTCTGGCGGGCCGCGTCGTCCGCCGCGTTGAGCATCACATTGGTGATGGCGGTGTTGGTGGACACAAAGGCGTTGGAGGAATCGGTCAGCAGCGCCTGGGTACCGGTGTAAGTGTAGACGTTGCGGGTGGCGCCTGAAGCCAACTGGAGATTCAAGGCCTCGGCCGCACCGCCGGCTTCCACGACCGGACCGTCGTTGCCCAGGCTGGTCCACCACGAGAGGGCGTTGTCTTTGATCAGACCGTCAGGGGTGGTCACCGCGAGACCGTTGACGTCCATCAGGTCGCCGTCGCTTTCCAGGGCATAGCGTTTGATGTTGCCGATCCAGCGGCCGTCCTGCTGGGGCTTGAAAAAGCCGAGATAGATCTTGTCGCCGGCATACACCCGGTTCATGCGGCTGATGGGGACCACCGGCGCCACGTAGCAGGCGTTCTTCTCGACGATGCTTGACATGATCTGGTCGAAGGCCTCCTTCAGCTCCGAGGTGTTCCCCGCCGTGTAGTACTCCCCGCCGCCTGCCGCCGCCGTCCGTTTTAGCAGGGAGTGGTCGAGGGTGAACCCGATGGTGAAGGTGACGATATTCTGCTTGTCGAAGGAGGTGCCATCGCCCATCACCGGGTTGACGTCATTTTCATAGAGGTACCTGGCGACATCGTCCAGGTAGTCCGACCCGTACGAGCCGTATTCCTGGCAGTTATTGTTGGGATCATAGTACTCTCTGTGATTGGTGGCGTCGCAAGCGGCCATATCGCCGTCCTGGTCGCCGATGAGATCACCGTTGATGTAGGCCGTGTCGTACAGGTGGTGGTCGCGGTCCTGGGTGGGCTCGCCGTCGGTCATGATGATGACGTAGTTCTTCTGACAGCGCTCCTGCATGGGCGAGGTGTAGGTAACCCCGGAATTGAACCAGCTCGGCATGCCTGCAAAGTAGAGCCCGATCTCGGAAAGGGTTTCGGCCAAAGGCGTCCAGCCGTCGGGCTGGGCAGCCCCCACGGCTGTGAGAAGCGTCTCCTTGTCGGTGCCGCAGGCCGCGTGAAGACGCCCGCCCTGGTTGTTATTGAACACGAACATCCCGAAACGAACGCCGGTGGTGCTCTCGATGAGGTCCGTCAGAACATCCTTTGCCACATCGATGCGCCTGCGCGAGTCGCCGACGCCCTTTACGTCGTAGTTCATGTAGTTGCCGAGGCGCAGTCTCGGCCGCGGGTCTTGGCTGCTTCCGCAGTTCAAGGTGGACGTGTTGATCCGAGCCTGGGCGTATCCTCTAGCGAGCAGGTCGTCCTTTATCGCAGGGCAGACGATGTTGTTAATGTCGCTTGTAAATAGATCCCAGCGGTTCCGGTTGCTGTTCCACCGGTACACGGCATCCCTTGAATAGCTGCAGTCATTGCAGTCGTAAGTCTGGACCGGGTCATAGGGGTCGCCCGGCACGTCTGAGGTACTCATGCTCCCTGAGGTGTCGAAAAGGATCATGACATTCGGCTCGAGCGACGGGTTGGTGACCGTTCCATAGATCACGGTATCGTCCGCCTGTAGATTGGCGACGCAGCCGAAGATGAGGAAAAGACCGATCCATACGTATCGTTTCATGCCGAAGCCTCCTTTGCGTGACAGGCACGTCCAGCTCTTCAGTACTTGTTGAACACCTTGTACGCCCCAACCTGGACCCGGGTGTTGCCCGTAGTCGAGTTCGCGGTGACGCTGTAGCGGCGCACCTCGAAATATTTCAAGCTGAAACCGGAGCCCTCCGGGGGCGAGGAAACATGCCGCTGAAGAGGCAGGTTGTTGGCAGGCGCGTCTGCCGCGGTCGACTCGACGCCCGGGTTGAAGTCAATCATCACGGGCAGACCCGTTACCGGATCCGGATCCGTTATGCAGCGCACCCTCACCTCGGATACCGGCTGGCCGTTTGCATCGAGAGAGAAAAAGCGATGATAGGCCGCAGGACCGCTCGGGCTGTCCAGCAGGAACTGGTCCGTCAGCCAGTTGGTGGCTCCGTTCCCGCCTTTGGCGGTCGGACCGGTGTCGTAATTTTCCAGGGCGTCGATCAGGCCGCCCTCGGAGGCGTAGAATTCACGGGTGAGTTCAGCCTCGTTGCGGACGACATGCATTTCCGTGTTGGACGTCCAAAGCGCCAAAACGCCGGCCAGCAGCAGAACGGCGGAAATCAGGATGGAGGCGCCGAGCGCGAAGCCGTCTTCGTTTCCGATGATGCGTTTCGCTGTTGCAATCATGATCATTCAGGCCTTCCTATAGGTTTCGACACCGCACCTGGGTGGTGTAGGTCCGAGATACAGTCCCTTCACGGCCGGCCAGCCGGTTGAGGGTCAGGTTAATGCCGACCGTGCGGATATCCAACAGGCGGGCCGCCAGACTAGCTGCGGGAATGGCGGTGCCCGTGTCGTCAAGATAGGTCAACGCCAGGGTGTTGACGTTGTCCAGCAGGGTTTCCGTGCCCAGCTGGTTGGTCTGCTGCAGACAGGTGCCGCAGGTGCCGTCCAGGTTCAAGCCGTAGGTGATGTCCTCGAAGGGGTCAGCGACGTCTACAGTGCCGTCCAAGTTGACATCCGCCGTAAAACGGAAGCTCGTGGGGCTGGCCGCCACGACCCCGGCGCCGGCCGTGCCCAGAGGATTGAGGCCGGCCAGGCGGATGTCCTTAACCATCATTTCGACCCCGATGCGGGCGCTCTGCTGGGTACCGGCTTTGACGTTTTCAGCGGTATCGTAACGGGTGAGCCGTTCAAAACCTTTGTACATAAATGTAAAAAGGATCGCCGAAATGGCAATGACCACCAATAGCTCGATCATAGTAAAGCCGGCATGCGACAGGCTGCGGGGGCGATCACCCAACCGCAGACCAATTAGGATATTCCTGCCATTCATACGCCGTTTCCTTTAGTGTTCGATGCAATCACCACTTGCCGCTGTCTACCTAAACGGTTCCATTCAACCGTAACGGTTATGCGGCGTGCATCGGTTCCAATATTTTGAATCGTCCAATATCTTCTGAAAATTCCGCCATTTTGACCATCAGGATTAATCAACGGGATTAAGCTCAAGTTCGCATTGGGAAAAGGCCCGCCCGCAACTAAGGCTGTAATATCCTGGTTTTTGAGGGTTTCAAGTTGGGCTTGGGCCAGCATGTTGGCTTGAGTAAAAATGTTGCCGTTGGTGTTGTTGCGCGCAGTTCCGAGGTGCAAGGATACCGCAGCCACCATGCCCATTCCTAAAATGGCCATGGCTATCATAAGCTCGATTATCGTCAACCCATCCTGGCCGTCCCTGCGGCGCACTGGTTTTCTCATGGCATGCTCCTTAATAGAATCACTGGACCCACAGCCTGCCCAGACGATTCAGGCCGATGTCTCTGCGTCCGGTCTGATTGACCAGCGGAATCAATTCGGGATTGGCATTGAGGGGGTCGGCGGGCAAGCCCCGGCTGCTGAACCGTACCCGTTGGTTGACAAGCGTGAGTTCTGCAAAGGGAATGGTCACTCCGGCCGGAAGCGCGCGGTTCATCACCAAGCGTTCACTGCCATTTTGAATCCAGTCGCCGGCCACCCCGCCACCGGACCCGTCGTCGACGAAAATCCTGTAATTATCGACTCCGAACTGCACAGCCACGAACGCATTCTCCCGGATGGCCCTAACCTTCGCCATCTCCATATCGGCCATGAGATTAATGGATGCCCCCCTCAACCGGTGGGCCGGCAGCCAGCTTAAAAACGAGGGCGTTGCGATTGCGGCCAAAACGGCGACGACGGCTATGGTAACTACCAACTCATAGACTGTGAACCCGGAATTGCGTCGCATGATTTAGACACTCCTGTATTGAATTCAGGACAATATTATACAAAACTTGTGCCACTTCGCGATCATCGTTCCGGCCGCGCCAAACAGTTTTAAATGTTATATGTTAACTAATATCTTTCAACACACTGTAAAAACAACTTTAATAAAAAAATATTTTTTTACACGGCGCGGAGGCTGTGCATTGAACGAAGACTGGAAATTGGAGATGCGCAGAACGCGATACGTGGTATCTGTATGAATTAATAATAAATTTTATTTATTTTGCGGAGCGAGGCGGGACAGTGGGACAGCAGCCTGGGAATCGAACGATTTGGTATAGCTTAATAATTTATAAATAATCAGGTAATTAGTCTCAAATTTCGAATAATTCACGCGCTGCAAACCGGGCATGTCGGTGCAATAAACCTATTAATTTATTTAAAGGTGTTAAAAAAATATTTATACCATGGCGGGCTATGCTTGTTTTACAGCAAGCCTAACTTGGATGGATTCTCGCAAAAGAACAAACAGTTGGATTTCTTTCACGAATTTCGCGTTTCGAAAAGAACCGTCCACAGCCACAGCAAGCGATGTCGCCGTGGGCCACGGGCTCGTTCGATTATCGGGGCGCCGGCTAAGCCGACCGGAAATATTCCACCGCATTCCTGAACACCCGGATGCCAACCGTGTCCCCCGTTCCGTAAGCTTTGCCGGCCCGCCGCGCGGCCTCCCGCTCTCGTGGCCAGTCGGGGTGGTTGGTCCAGTCGTTGTGGGCTTCCGGGTGTGGCATCAGCCCGAAGATGCGGCCGGTGGGGTCGCATATGCCGGCTATGTCCGCCACCGAACCGTTCGGGTTGTCGGGGAAGCTTCCACCGGCCGGGCTTCCATCCGGCCGGGCATAGCGCAGGACGATTTGATTGGCCTGCTCCAGCCGTTTTACGGTGGCATCTTCGGCGTGTAACCGGCCCTCGCCGTGCCTGACCGGAAAATCCGCCTCCCGGATCCCCCGGGTAAAGATGCACGGTGACTCCGGGTTCACTTGCAACCGCACCCATTGATTACGGAAGTTACCGCATTCGTTGGAGATCAAGGCAACCGAGCGGGTCTGGTAGCTGCCGTCAAACCCCGGCAGAAGGCCCAGGTTGACCAGGGTTTGAAAACCGTTGCAGATTCCGAGGACGAGATTGCCCTTTTCGACGAAGCGTAGCAGGTCGCCCCCGATGTGGGTCCCCATCCGGACCGCTTGAATAACGCCGGCGCCGTGGTCGTCCCCCCAGCTGAAGCCGCCGATGAAGACGAGAATGTGAAATTCCGCGAGCGTGACCGACCCGTCGATCAGGGAGTTGATATGAACCCTGCTTGCGGATGCGCCGGCCAGCTCGAATGCGTGGCAGGTTTCATAGTCGCAGTTGAGCCCGTAGCCTGAGAGAACAAGCGCGTTGACGGTCTTCATGGTATTCTCCATCATGGTGGTCTTTCATTCAACCGCAGCCATGCGGGTCTGCCGGCCCACACAGGGTTTCATATCAAATCTCCAAACGGCTGCTTCCATGACGCCTTGAGCTCCGCCACGCCAACGGAAATGGCAACGCCGCCGTCGAGACCTTCCACCCGCAGCACTGTCTCGGCGCTGACCGTTCCGATGCAGGCGCATGGGCACCCCGTGAAGTGCGCTTCGAAATCGCGGCGCCGGGCCGGGTCGACGGTTACGATGAAGCGGCCGGCGGACTCGGAGAAGAGCAGCGTGTCGATGCGGTGCCGGTCGGCCGCGGGAATCCGGCGCGCGTCCACCTGCAGGCCCAGGTTGCCGCCCATGGCGACCATGGCCATGTGCACCGCCAACCCGCCGCGGTAAACGCCGTGCGCGGAGGCGATCAAACCCGACCCCACCGCGCGGTTCAAGGCCCGGTAGTTCTGGATGAACTCCGCGCTGCGGACACGGGGCACCTGCAGCCCGGTGTAGCCGAAGTGCTGGTAGAATTCCGATCCGCCCAGCTCGTTGCGCGTGAGACCCAGCACGTACACCAGGTCTCCCGCCATCTTGCTGTCCATCGTTACGCACCGGGCAATATCCGGCACGACCGAAATGGCGGAGAACTGGAGGGTCTCCAGCGCCGAGATTTTGTGCGTCTCGCCGTAGCACCCCGCCAGCTGACCGTCCACGTACATGCTGTCCTTGCCCGAGAGCAGCGGGATGCCGTAGTCGAGGCACAGATCCCGCAGGGCCCAACAGGCGCGCACCAGCTGGGCGGCCTTGAATTTCCCGTCAGGGTTGTTGGCGGGATGGTGTTGAATGCTGGGCCAGCAGAAATTGTCCACTCCGCCGATGTGCTCGAAGTCCCCGCCGACGGCGAGCACGCGGCGCACGGCCTCATCGATGCTGCAGCCGGCCATGTGATAGGCGTCGATCGCCGAGTAGGTCGGCAGCAGCGCCTGGGCGAAGGCCAGCCCCCGCCGGGAGCTCAGCACCGGCCGCAGCACGGCGGCGTCGCTGTTCACGTCTCGATCCGCCCCGACCAGAGGCTTGACGACGCTCGTGCCCTGGACCTCGTGGTCGTACTGGCGGATAATCCATTCGGTCGAGCAGATGTTGGGCCGTGCCAGCATGTCCAGCAGGAGCCGGTTCAGGTCGTGCGGGGCGCCGAGCACCGGCTCGCGCAGCCCGCGCTGTTCCGGGGAAGTCCACTCGGCTTCGAACTCCCATTGCGGGAAGCCGGATTGCAGCAGGTCCATGTCCACGTGGGCACAGGGGCTCCCGTTGTAGGCAATGTGCAGCTTCCCGCTGTCCGTGTAGCGGCCGATGACACTGCTTTCCACGGCGTGCTTGCGGGAGAGCGCCATGAACCGGTCCAGATCCTGCGGGCGCACGGCAACCGTCATGCGCTCCTGCGATTCGGACACCCAGATCTCCCACTGGTCCAGGCCTTCGTATTTCAGGGGCACTTTGTCCAGGTCGATCTCGACGCCGTTTGAAAAGCGCGCCGACTCGCCCACCGATGAGGACAGGCCGCCGCCGCCGTTGTCGGTGATGTACTGGATGAGCCCCTCGTCCCGGGCCTCCAGCAGGAAGTCATGCATTTTCTTCTGGGTGTACGGGTCGCCGATCTGCACGTGCCCGGCCGGGGTGTTCTCCGAATAGCCCGCGCTGGATGCCGTCACCCCGTGGATGCCGTCGGCCCCCACTCGGCCCCCGCACATGAAGATTAGCTCCCCTGGGCTGGTCTCTTTCAGGTGGCTGGGCCGCCCGGCCACGGTGTGGGGCATCACCCCCACCGCGCCCACGAAGACCAGGCATTTGCCGTTGTAGCGCGGGTCAAAGTTCAAAAGCCCCAGCGCCGTGGGGATGCCGCTCTTGTTGCCCCCGTCGCGTACGCCCTCGATGATGCCGTCTAAAAGCCTTCTGGGATGAAGGGCCGGCCGCAGTTCGCCGTCGT
>JACRCN010000082.1 GCA_016219005.1 Deltaproteobacteria bacterium | reverse complement strand
TCAATCCGCACACGAAGTTTAAGGCGGAGGTGTACATATTGAGCAAGGAAGAGGGAGGGCGGCACACGCCGTTTTTCAATGGGTATCGGCCGCAGTTTTATTTTCGGACGACGGATGTGACGGGGGTGTTGACGCTGCCGGCGGGACTGGAGATTGTGATGCCGGGGGACAACGTGGCGATCTCGGCGGAGCTGATCACACCGATAGCGATGGAGAAGGAGCTGCGGTTTGCGATTCGGGAAGGCGGCCGGACGGTGGGTGCCGGTGTGGTCGCCGACGTCATCGCGTAACGACAAAGGAGATATCCAGTGAGAGTTCTGATCACGCTTGCCTGTTCCGAATGCAAGCGTCGTAACTATACGACGACGAAAAACAAGCGCACGACACCGGACAAGCTGGAGTTTTCCAAATACTGCCGGTTCTGCCGCAAGCATACGGTTCACAAAGAGACCAAGTAGGCGCCCGCGCCGGTTGGGTCTCCGGCGGGGCAGCGGTGCTAACGCCGCGACCGATGCGGCCCCATCTCCATCGGGTGCGATATGCAGGCCAGTAGCTCTAACGGTAGAGCATCGGACTCCAAATCCGGGTGTTGGGGGTTCGAATCCCTCCTGGCCTGCCACATTTAAAGAGAAAGCTCGGTCCATCTCGGCCGGGAGCATGGCTCACCGGCCGCGCCGGCGGCGGGCGTTGATCGGTTCAGGAGACGCATGGGACGCATATTACGTAAAAAGCCAACCAGCCTGAAGAAAAAAAAGCGGCACGAGGACGATACGCCTGGCGTTGCGCTGGCGTCTGAGAACGTGGCGGCGGGTTCGAAAAGCGACTCGGCGGCCGCGGCCCCGGCCGCGGAGGCAGACCGCAAACCGGCGCTGGTGCCGAAAAAGCCCCAGGCCGTGTCCGGGCCGGTTGCGGCCACCCCGCCGGCGGACAACGTGTACACCCGGGCGGTTCAGTTTTTGCGGGAAGTCAAGATCGAACTCAAAAAGGTCACGTGGCCGACGCGCAAGCAAACCCTCGGGTCTACCGCGGTGGTGATTGTTCTGGTCATGATCATCTCCGTTTTCCTCGGGTTGGTGGACTTGAGCCTGGGCAACGTGGTCCGGGCCGTCTTTAAATAAAGGGAAGGAAAAGCACCCGTGGCGTTGAGATGGTATGTCGTCCATGTGTACTCGGGCTTTGAAAACAAGGTCAAGGCCGCCTTGGAGGAGCGCTTCACCGGCTTCCCGCACCCGGAGAAGTTCGGCGGGGTCGTAGTGCCGACGGAAGAGGTGGTCGAACTGGTCAAGGGCAAACGCAAGACCTCTTCCCGCAAGTTCTATCCCGGCTACATCCTGGTCCGCATGGAACTGGACGATGAGACGTGGCACATTGTGAACAACACCGCCAAGGTCACCGGTTTCCTGGGCGGGCGGCAGAAGCCGACTCCGCTGTCGGAGGCGGAGGCGGAACAGATCATTCATCGCATGGAGGCCGGCAAGCGCCAGCCTCAACCGAAATACTTTTTCGAGATCGGGGATGACATCCGGGTGATCGACGGACCGTTCAACAATTTCAACGGCACGGTGGATGACGTTAACCCCGAGAAGGGCAAAATCAAGGTTCTGGTGAGCATTTTCGGGCGTGCCACCCCCGTGGAGTTGGATTTCGTTCAGGTCCAGAAGCTTTAGGGCCCGCGATCCGCCGCCCGGTGCGCCGTCCCCCGCAGGCGCCAGCAAGATCGACAGCGATCAGGAGAAAAAGAGACTCATGGCTAAAAAAGTGATGGCATTCGTCAAACTGCAGGTGGAAGCCGGAAAAGCCAACCCGTCGCCGCCCATCGGACCCGCTCTGGGTCAGCACGGCGTCAATATCATGGATTTCTGCAAGGCGTTCAACGCCAAGACCGCCAACGACGCCGGCATGATCATCCCCGTGGTGATCACGATTTATCAGGACCGCTCCTTCACATTTGTCACCAAGACGCCTCCGGCGGCGGTCCTTTTAAAAAAGGCGGCTAAAATTGCCAAGGGCGCAAAGGACCCCAAGCGCGAGAAGGTGGGCAAGATCAGCCGCCAGCAGGTGGAGGAGATCGCCAAGCAGAAGATGGTGGATTTGAACGCTTATGATTTGGACGCGGCCTGCCGCATCATCGAAGGCACGGCCCGCAGCATGGGGATCGAGATCGCCTGAGGTTGAGGGGCCGGGCCTGCCAGCGGGCGTCGACCCGGTCATTTCCGCAACCGGCACGAATTGACAAGGAGAGCGAAACCAAGATGCCAAAGCGGGGTAAGAAATACAACGAAGTCATGAAGAAAATCACCGGCGATTCCAGCCTGGGTGTTTTCGACGCTGTGAAAATAGTCGTGGAGTCATCCTACGCCAAGTTCGACGAGACAGTTGACGTCGCCGCGCGTTTGGGGGTCGACCCGCGGCATGCCGACCAGATGGTCCGGGGTTCGGTGGTGCTTCCGAACGGTATCGGCAAGGCGGTGCGGGTGTTGGTCTTCGCCAAGGGCGAGAGGGAGAAGGAAGCCCAGGATGCGGGTGCGGATTTCGTCGGCAACGAAGATCTGGTCGAGAAGATCAAGGGCGGCTGGTTCGACTTCGACAAGGTCGTGGCGACACCGGACATGATGGGCGTTGTCGGCAAGATCGGCAAGATTCTGGGCCCGCGCGGCCTCATGCCCAATGCCAAGACCGGCACGGTCACCTTCGACGTGACCAAGGCCGTGACAGAGCTCAAGGCCGGCAAGATCGAATTCCGTGTTGAAAAAGCCGGGATCGTGCACGCCCCCGTGGGGAAGGTCTCCTTCGGCGTCGACAAGCTCGTCCAGAACGTGTCGGCGTTCCTGGAGACCGTCATTCGCATGAAGCCGGCCTCCAGCAGGGGAACCTATCTGAGGAGCATCGTCGTTTCCAGCACCATGGGCCCCGGCATCAAGATCGATACGGTCATGCTCAAGGATCTGGCAAAGTAACACGGGCGACGCGGAGTCGTCAAATAATCTGTCAAAGACCGTAGGTACCTAAGGGGTGCAGCGTTTAATCGGCTCTGCCGGCCTACCGAGACAGGAATGGACTAAAGGGGTGACCGATCGGGGTCGCCGAGGGCATTTCCCGGGAAACCTTAGCCATACCTCCGGTTTTTTTCAGAAATCAGGAGGAGGTGAGAATCCAATTTGAAACTAGAAGACAAAAAACGAATCGTAGAGGACCTGACCGAGCGCTTTGCGAAGGCCAACCTGGTTATCCTGACCGATTACAAGGGGTTGAACGTGCCGACGATGAGCGATTTGCGCCGCAAGCTCAAACAGGCGGGCGTCGACTACAAGGTGGTCAAGAACACCATGATGGTGAGGGCCTCGGAGAACACTCCCATCGCCGTGCTGCAGAGCCAGTTCCAGGGGCCCAGCGCGGTGGCTATCAGCTATCAGGACCCGGTGGCGCCGGCGAAGATTTTGACGAAATTCGCCGAGGACAGCAAGCGCCTGCAGATCCGGTCCGGGGTGCTGAACGGTAAGCTGATCGACCTCGCCGGGGTCAAGGCCCTGGCGGCACTACCTGCGCGGGAGGTGCTGCTCGGGCAGTTGCTATCCGTAATGGTGGGAGTGCCGACCTCGTTCGTGAGGGTGCTGGCGGGCGTGCCGCGCAGCCTGCTGAACGTGCTGAACGCCGTCAAGGAACAGAAGGCGTCGGCGGAGCCTCAGGCTGCCGCGTGAGACGATGCGGACCGGGCGTCTGCCGACGGATCCGTGGGAACGTTACCGAATCTGAAAAGACGATATCGATTAACTGGAGGAAGAAATGGCTAATGTCACCAAAGAAGATGTGATTCAATTCATTGCCGGCATGTCGGTGCTGGAACTGTCCGAACTTGTCAAGGAGCTTGAGGAGAAGTTCGGCGTTTCGGCGGCGGCCCCCATGGCCATGATGGCCGCCGGCCCCGCGGCCGCGGCGGCGGCCCCGGCTGAGGAGAAGACCGAGTTCGACGTCATCCTCATCGCCCACGGCGAAAAGAAAATCAACGTCATCAAGGAAGTCCGCGCCATCACCAGCCTGGGCCTGAAAGAGGCCAAGGATCTGGTGGAATCCCCCCCCAAGCCGGTCAAAGAGGGGGTTTCGAAGGCGGATGCCGAAAAGATCAAGGCCCAGCTCGAGGGCGCCGGCGCCACCGTGGAGATCAAGTAGCGATCAACCGATAACCGTGGTCTGCTGCCCCGTTTTCTGAAGCGTAGGCGTTTCGTTGACTTCTCCCCGGACGCCGCAGACCACGGGCGTCATTATCCCTATCCAATGTCTGCCCGTCATTTTTTCAAAGGGTCCCTAACTTCAACCACATGGCGGAGATGCTATGTCCGAGAGACCAATGGCCAGCAAACGTATTCGCAAGAGCTTCGGCAAGATTGACAAGATCGTCGACATCCCCGACCTGATCGGCATGCAGCGCAATTCGTTCGCCCGGTTCCTGCAGATGGACACCCCTCACGAAAAGCGGGAGGAAATCGGTTTGCAGGCAGTGTTCAAGTCCGTGTTCCCCATCAAGGACTTCACCGGCAGCGCCTCCCTCGAGTACGTTTCCTACCGCTTCGGTGAGATCAAGCACACGATCGAAGAGTGCATTCATCGCGGGATGACCTACGAGATCCCGGTGCGCATCACCGTCCGGCTTGTCGTCTACGACGTGGATGCCGAATCCGGTGTATCCAATATCCGCGACATCAAGGAGCAGGAGATCTACTTTGGCACCATCCCGCTCATGACCGCCAAGGGCACTTTCGTCATCAACGGCACCGAGCGCGTGGTGGTCAGCCAGCTGCACCGCTCGTCGGGCGTGTTTTTCGATCATGACAAGGGCAAGACCCACTCCAGCGGGAAGATCATCTACAGCGCACGCATCATTCCCGTACGGGGTTCCTGGATCGACATGGAGGTGGATCCGAAGGACATCGTCTACATCCGCATCGACCGGCGCCGCAAGTTCCCGGTGACGACTCTGTTCAAGGCCTTCGGCTATTCGGCGGAAGACCTGCTGGCCTATTTCTACCGCCGGGAGAAAGTGATCGTCCAAGGCAAGCGCTACTTCAAGGCTTTCGACGAGAACCTGCTGAAGGGGCAGCGGGCGAGTAAGGACGTCAAGGATACCGAAACCGGTGAGATCCTGGTCAAAAAGGGGCGTCAGTACAACACGCGCGTGCTCAAGCGCCTCAATGCCCTTGGCACGGACATGATTCCGATCAATGCGGAGGAGATCTACGGGCGCGCCTTCGCGTTCACGATCAAGAACCCCCGCGGCGGAGAGCCGGTCGCCCGGGCCAACGACACCGTGGACGAAGACAGCCTCAACAAGCTGGCGGAGGCCGGGGTCAACGATTTCGAGATCCTGTTCATCGACGCGCTGTCGAGCAGCGACTCGATCCGCAAGACCCTGATCCTGGACAAGGTGGAGAGCAAGGAGGAGGCGCTCATCGACATCTACCGCCGGCTGCGGCCCGGCAACCCGGCCACCCCTGAAGTCGCCCAGGAGTTCATCGACAATCTCTTCTTCAAGAGCAACTACTACGACCTGTCCGGAGTGGGGCGGCTCAAGATCAACCAGCGGCTCGGAGTCAGCAGCGCCGTCGATCTCGGAATCCTGCGCAAGGAGGACATCCTGCTGACGGCCAAGTCCCTGATTGAGCTGCGCGACACCCAGGGAGTCGTGGACGACATCGACCATCTCGGCAATCGCCGGGTGCGGGCCGTCGGCGAGCTGCTCGAGAATCAGTACCGGATCGGCCTGGTGCGCATGGAGCGGGCGATCAAGGAGCGCATGAGTCTGCAGGAGGTCGACGCCCTGATGCCCCACGACCTGGTCAACCCCAAACCGGTCTCGGCCGTGGTGAAGGAATTCTTCGGAACGAGTCAGCTGTCTCAATTCATGGACCAGACCAACCCGCTCTCCGAGACCACCCACAAGCGGCGCCTGAGCGCCCTGGGGCCCGGTGGCCTGACGCGCGAACGGGCCGGGTTCGAGGTGCGCGACGTGCACCCCTCCCACTACGGCCGTATCTGCCCGATCGAGACGCCGGAAGGGCCCAACATCGGCCTGATCGTGTCGCTCTCGACCTATGCGCGGGTGAACGATTACGGGTTCATCGAGACCCCCTACCGGGTGGTGGCGCACGGCCGGGTGTCGGAGGACGTCCGGTTCCTGGACGCCTTTGAGGAAAAGGCGCTGCCGATCGCCCAGGCCAATGCGCCGGTGAACGAAAAGAGCCAGTTCATCAACCCGCTCGTCACCTCGCGGGTGGCGGGTGAGTTCATGATGGTCGAGCGGGCGGAGATCGAGCTCATGGACATCTCTCCCAACCAGCTGGTGAGCGTATCGGCTTCCCTGATCCCCTTCCTGGAAAACGACGATGCGAACCGTGCCCTCATGGGTTCGAATATGCAGCGCCAGGCGGTTCCCCTCCTGACCAACGAGGCGCCCCTGGTGGGCACCGGGATCGAAGGGGTGGTGGCCAAGGACTCCGGTGTCACCATTGTCGCCCCGCGGGCCGCCGAGGTGGTGGACGTGGATGCCGCACGCATCGTGCTCAAGCACGACCCGACGGGCGATCCGAACGAGAAGAACGTGACCATTTTCAACCTGTCGAAGTTTGTGCGGTCCAACCAGAATACCTGCTTCAACCACCGGCCGATCGTGCAAATGGGCCAGCGGGTGTCCGCCGGCGAGATCATCGCCGACGGGCCGGCGACCGACCAGGGCGAGCTCGCCTTGGGCAAAAACGTGACCGTGGCCTTCATGCCGTGGGGCGGGTACAATTTCGAGGACTCCATCCTGGTGAGCGAGCGTCTGGTCAGGGACGGCGTCTACACCTCGGTGCACATCGAGGAGTTCGAAGTGGTGGCCCGCGACACCAAGCTCGGCAAGGAGGAGATCACCCGCGACATCCCCAACGTCGGTGACGAGGCGCTCAAGAACCTCGACGACAGCGGCATCATCCGCCTGGGGGCCGAGGTGATGCCGAGCGACATCCTGGTCGGCAAGATCACGCCCAAGGGAGAAAGTCAGCTGTCGCCCGAAGAGAAGCTCCTGCGGGCCATCTTCGGCGAGAAGGCCGGCGACGTCAAGGATACCTCGCTGCGGGTGCCCCCGGGCATCCAAGGTATTGTCATCGACGCCAAGGTTTTCTCGCGGCGGGGAGTCGAGAAGGACGACCGCACGCGGGTGATCGAGGACGAGGAAATCGCCGGTCTCGAAAAAGACCGGGACGACGAGCTGGCGGTGATCGAGAACGTGGTGCGCTCCCAGCTGATTCAGCTGCTGAGCGGGCAGAAGGTGTCCACCCCGATCAAGAAAGGCAAGAAGCTGCTGGTCGAAAGCGGTGTCAAGCTCGACGCCAAGACGCTTGCGAATGTCCCCATCGCCCAGCTCGAAGGCATCGTGCTCAAGGATCCGCAGACAACCCAGCAGGTACACGAGATCCTGGAACACTACCGCGACCAGCGCGAGCTCTGCCGCCTGGCCTTCGAACATCAGGCGAGTCGCTTCGAGCGCGGCGATGAACTGCCGCCGGGCGTCATCAAGATGGTCAAGGTCTACGTGGCCATGAAGCGCAAGCTCTCCGTGGGCGACAAGATGGCCGGCCGGCACGGCAACAAGGGCGTCGTGTCCCGGATCCTGCCGGTCGAGGACCTGCCCTACTTCGAGGACGGGACCTGCGTGGACATGGTGCTGAACCCGCTCGGCGTCCCCTCGCGCATGAACGTCGGCCAGATCCTCGAGATCCACCTGGGCCTGGCGGCCAAGGGACTGGGCGAGCAGATCAATCAACTGCTCGCAGACCAGAAGACCAAAGTGCTGCGGGATAAAATGCGCAAGATTTTTTCCAGCGCCGCTGAGAAGAAAGTCATCGGCAGCCTGGACGACGACCAACTGCTCCATTTCGCCCGCTACTACAAGAACGGGGTGCACGTGGCCACCCCGGTGTTCGACGGCGCCAAGGAGGAGGAGATCAAAAACCTCCTGGAGGAGGCCGGCCACGACCGCACCGGCCAGATAAGGCTTTACGACGGCCGCACCGGCGAGCCGTTCGACGAGCTGATCACGGTCGGCACCATGTACATGATGAAACTGCACCACTTGGTGGACGACAAGATCCACGCCCGCTCCATCGGGCCCTATTCGCTGGTCACCCAGCAACCTTTAGGGGGCAAGGCCCAGTTCGGCGGCCAGCGCCTGGGCGAGATGGAAGTTTGGGCCATGGAAGCCTACGGGGCCGCGTATTCGTTGCAGGAGTTCCTGACCGTCAAGTCCGACGACATGGCCGGGCGCACGCGCATGTACGAAAAGATCGTGAAGGGTCAGAACATTCTGGAGCCCGGCATCCCGGAGTCCTTCCGAGTCATGACCAAGGAATTGCAATCCCTGGGCCTGGACATCAACCTCCTGGAGGATGTCGACCAGCCCCAGATCACGGAATAACCAGCCAAGTGGCGGCCCGCATCGGGTGAAGACGAACGCCTCAATACAGGGATGAGCCTATGGACACGCTGTACGATTTCTTTTCCAAACCGATCGATCCGAAGAAATACAAGGCGATCCGGGTCGCGCTGGCATCGCCGGAGCAGATCCGCAAATGGTCCCACGGGGAGATCAAGAAGCCCGAGACCATCAACTACCGCACCTTCAAGCCGGAACGCGACGGCCTGTTCTGCGCCAAGATCTTCGGGCCGACCAAGGACTACGAGTGCAACTGCGGCAAGTACAAACGCATGAAGCACCGCGGCGTCATCTGCGAAAAGTGCGGAGTGGAGGTCATCCAGTCCAAGGTGCGGCGGGAGCGCATGGCCCACATCGAGCTTGCCACCCCCGTCTCGCACATCTGGTTCTTGAAGAGCCTGCCGAGCAAGATCGGCAACCTCCTGGACCTGACCTTGAAGAACATGGAAAAGGTCCTGTATTTCGACAGCTACATCGTGCTCGACCCCAAGGACACGCCGCTCGTTCGGGGGCAGATGCTTTCGGACGAGAAGTACATGGAGGCCATCGAGACCTACGGCAGCAAATTCGTCGCCGGGATCGGCGCCGAGGCGGTCCAGGTGATGCTCGATGGGATCGAGCTTGAGAAGCTATACGACGAGCTGCGGATCGAGATCCGCGAGACGGGCTCGCTCGCCAAGCGACAGAAACTGGCCAAGCGTCTGAAGATCGTGGATGCGTTCCGGCGCTCCGGGGTCGACCCCGCGTGGATGGTCATGGACGTCATCCCGGTCCTGCCTCCCGACCTGCGGCCCCTGGTTCCGCTGGAGGGCGGGCGGTTTGCCACCTCCGACCTGAACGATCTCTACCGGCGCGTGATCAACCGCAACAACCGGCTCAAGCGCCTGATCGAGCTCAAGGCGCCGGACATCATTGTGCGCAACGAGAAGCGCATGCTGCAGGAGTCGGTGGACGTCCTCTTTGACAACGGCCGGCACGGCCGGGTCATCACCGGCACCAATAAGCGGCCCCTGAAGTCCTTGAGCGATACGCTGAAGGGCAAGCAGGGCCGTTTCCGCCAGAACCTGCTGGGCAAGCGGGTGGACTACTCCGGCCGCACCGTGATCACGGTCGGTCCGGACCTGCGGCTGCACCAGTGCGGACTGCCCAAGCAGATGGCTCTCGAACTGTTCAAACCGTTCGTGTACTACCGGCTCGAACAGAAGGGCATGGTCTCCACCGTGAAGAGCGCCAAAAAAATGGTGGAGCGCGAGGTCCCCGAGGTCTGGGATACGCTGGATGAAGTCGTGAAGGAATACCCTGTCATGCTGAACCGGGCGCCCACGCTGCACCGCCTGGGCATCCAGGCCTTCGAACCAATCCTGATCGAGGGCAAGGCGATTCAGCTGCACCCCTTGGTCTGCACGGCCTTCAACGCCGACTTCGACGGCGATCAGATGGCCGTCCACATTCCGCTGTCGGTGGAGGCTCAGATCGAGGCCCGGGTGCTGATGCTGTCCTCCAACAACATTCTGTCGCCGGCAAACGGCAGCCCGATCATCGTCCCCAGCCAGGACATCGTGCTGGGCACCTACTATATGACCCGCGGCATTGCCGGCCGCCGCGGGGAAGGCAAAATCTTCGCCAACACCGAGGAAGTGCGTTCGGCCTACGACGCCGGTACCGTGGAGCTGCATTCGAAAATCGTCGTGCGCCTGCAGGGCCAGCGCTACGACACCACGGTGGGCCGGGTGCTTCTGTGGGATATCATCCCCAAGGTGGATATCCTCGAGCTGCGTCACCTGATGGTGCCGACCGAGGCGGAGGCCCAGCAGGCCCAGGATCTCCTGCGGGAGGGCCGCGCCTTTGTCGATCTGGTGCGCGAGATGTCCCAGAGCCCGGACCGGAGTGCGGACGGCAACATCGGGACACTCACCTACAACGAGTTCAAGAGCGTGTTCAACTGCGATGAATCCGACGTCGACCGGATCTACGCGCTCAAGGCCGGTGACTTCAGCCCGATCATCCATGCCGACAAGGGCTATCACCTCTTCGAGGTCGTCCACAAGCTCCCGGCGGTGGCGTTCGACACCGTCAACACGGTGATGGACAAGAAGGCCCTGCGCCAGCTGGTGGACTACGTCTACCGCAACCTCGGCGCTAAGGCGACCGTCATCCTTTCGGACCGGCTGAAGGACATCGGCTTCCGCTACTCGACCCGCGGCGGGCTCTCCATCTGCATCGACGACATGATCATCCCGGACAGCAAGCGGGACATCCTGAAAAAGGCGGAGAACCAGGTCACCGAGATCGGCCGGCAGTATACCGAGGGCTTGATCACCCAGGGCGAGAAATACAACAAGGTCGTGGACATCTGGGCCAAGGCCACCGACGATGTCGCCAACGCGATGATGGACGTCATGAAGATGGCGCCGGTGCTCAAACAGAACGGTGCCCCGCTCCTTGATGCCAAGGGCAAACCCGTCACGGAGGAAAGCTTCAACCCGATCTACATGATGGCCGACTCGGGCGCGCGGGGCAGCAAGGACCAGATGCGTCAGCTCGCCGGCATGCGGGGCCTGATGGCCAAACCCTCCGGCGAAATCATCGAAACCCCCATCAGCGCCAACTTCCGCGAAGGGCTGTCGGTGCTGCAGTACTTCATCTCCACGCACGGCGCCCGCAAGGGTCTGGCCGACACCGCCCTGAAAACCGCCAACTCCGGCTACTTGACGCGCCGGCTGGCGGACGTCTCCCAGGACGCCGTAATCACCGAGCACGACTGCGGCACCCTGCAGGGGGTCGAACTGGAGCCCTTGGTCGAAGGCGGCGAAATCATCCAGGTGCTGGGCGAGCGCATCCTGGGGCGCACGGCGATCGAGGACATCATCGACCCCTTTACCGAGGAGGTGATCGCCAAGGCCGGCGACGAGATCGACGAGCGCATCGTCGATAAAATCGAGGGTGCCGGCCTGACCTCGGTGCGGATCCGTTCCGTGTTGACCTGCCGGACCAAGAAAGGGGTCTGCGCCAAGTGCTACGGACGCGATCTCGCCCACGGGCGACTGGTGGAGGCCGGTCAGGCCATCGGTATTTTGGCGGCCCAGTCCATCGGCGAGCCCGGCACCCAGCTCACCATGCGCACCTTTCACATCGGCGGCACCGCCAGCCGGCGTGTCGAGCAGGTCGACATCCGGGCCCGCGTGGAGGGCAACGTCAAGTTCGTCGAGCTGAACGTGGCCAAGAACTCCGAGGGCGCCTACGTGGCCATGAACCGGCGCAGCGGTAAGCTGCTCATCATGAGCGATACCGGCCGCGAGCTTGAGAGTTTTCCGGTGATCTACGGCGCGCACCTGAACGTCAGGGCCGGCCAGAAGGTCAAGGCCGGCGAGCAGCTGGCGACCTGGGATCCGTTCACCACCCCGATCATCAGCGAGGTGGACGGAACGGTCAAGTTCGGAGACATCGTACACGGTCGCACCATGCAGGAAAAGGTCGACCCGGTCACCGGCAAGTCCAGCCAGATGATCATCGAGTCCAAGAACGCCGAAGAAAGGCCGCGCATCTCGATCAAGGACAAAGACGGCAAAACCGCCAAGCTGCCGGGCTCCACCGGGTTTGCGCGCTACATCCTGCCGATCAATGCGATTCTCCTGGTCGAGGAGGGCGACCCGGTCAAGGCCGGCGACCTTGTGGCCAAGCTGCCGCGGGCGACCACCAAGACCAAGGACATCACCGGCGGTCTGCCGCGGGTGGCCGAGCTCTTCGAGGTGCGCAAGCCCAAGGAGGTGGCCGTGCTGAGCGAAATCGACGGTTACGTGGCGATCTCCAAGAGCACCAAGAAAGGCAAGCAGAAGGTGACCATCACGCCGGTGGACGTCGGGGATAAGAAGGAGTACCTGATTCCCCGGGGCAAGCACATCAACGTCTACGAGGGCGACTACGTGCGCTCCGGCGAAGCGCTGATCGGCGGCTCCGCCATCCCTCAGGACATCCTCAAAATCAAGGGAGAGGTGGCGCTGGCCAAATATCTGGTGGACGAGGTGCAGGAGGTCTACCGCCTGCAAGGGGTGCGGATCAACGACAAGCACATCGAAGTCATCGTCCGGCAGATGATGCGCCGCGTCAAGGTGATGGACGTGGGCGACACGGAGTTCATTGTCGAGGAGCAGGTGGACCGGATCCGGTTCGAAAACACCAACCTGGCCGTCGTCGCCAAGGGCGGCAAACCGGCCGTCGGCGAGCCGCTGATCCTAGGCATCACCAAGGCCTCGCTCAGCACCGACAGCTGGGTGTCCGCCGCCTCGTTCCAGGAAACCACCAAGGTGCTGACAGACGCCAGCATCCGGGGCGAGATTGACCACCTGCGGGGTCTCAAGGAAAACGTCATCATGGGCCGGCTCATCCCGGCCGGGACCGGCATGTCCAACTTTGCGGATATCGAGGTGGAGGTCGTTTAATCCAGCCGCTTAGCCGGTCAGCCCGAAAGCGGTCCGGGCGGTCGTTTGGCCCGAAAAGCGGCGGAGCGGGATATGCCGCCAGCCCGCGGTGGGCGCCGTCGGATGGAAAATGTGCGAAATCGCTTGAAGATAATGCTTGACAAAAAACAAATTACTATATAAAAATGCCCGATTTTATAAGTTCGATTATTAGCCGCTGACGAGGAAACCATGCCGACGATCAACCAGCTTGTGCGCAGCGCGCGCCAACGTGCCCAGAAGAAAACCAAGACGCCCGCCCTGAAAGGGGCGCCGCAGAAACGCGGCGTGTGCACCCGCGTCTACACCACCACCCCCAAGAAGCCGAACTCGGCCTTGCGGAAAGTCGCGCGGGTGCGTCTGACGACGGGCATCGAGGTGACCGCCTACATTCCGGGCGTCGGGCACAACCTGCAGGAGCACTCCGTGGTTCTCGTGCGTGGCGGCCGCGTCAAGGACCTTCCCGGCGTGCGGTATCACATCGTCCGCGGCACCCTCGACACCCTGGGGGTCGAAGACCGCAAGAAGAGCCGGTCCAAGTACGGAGCCAAGAGGCCGAAGTGATCGTTTTGAACGGTAAGGTCTAAGGTTGACGTCCAGACAACATAGTTGCTGCACGCGTAAAGCGTAAAACTGCTTTTGCAGAATCGAGGCCCAACGAAAACCTCTCCATCTGCAAAAAAGTCCTGATTTAAAAGCGGAGTCGATATGCCAAGAAGAAGAGAAGTCGCCGAGCGGAGCATTCGCCCCGATTCCAAGTTCGGCAGCAAGCTGGTGGCAAAGTTCATCAACTGTTTGATGCACGACGGGAAGCGCAGCACGTCCGAGGGGATCGTCTACGAGGCCTTTCAGATCATCACCGAGAAAACCAAGGAGTCGCCCGTGAAGCTCTTCGAACAGGCGCTCGAGAACGTGCGGCCCATGATCGAGGTGCGCTCCCGCAGGGTCGGGGGTTCCACCTACCAGGTGCCCACCGAGATCCGTCCCTCACGGCGCACGGCGCTGGGTTTCCGCTGGCTCATCAACTACGCGCGCCAGCGTCCGGAAAAGGGCATGGCGAAGAAGCTGGCCGCAGAGTTTTTGGATGCCTCCAACAACCGCGGGTCGGCCGTGAAGAAGCGGGAAGATACGCATAAGATGGCTGAGGCGAACAAGGCGTTTGCCCATTTTCGCTGGTAAGCTTCTCACTCTAACGAATACTGGTGTCTTCGCGGAGGGCATAACCGGTTTCTATGCCCTTCGCATTTTACGGGGAGGACCAACCGATGGCCAAGCAGAAGTTTGAGCGGACGAAGCCTCACGTGAATGTAGGGACGATCGGGCACATCGATCATGGGAAGACGACGTTGACGGCGGCGATCACGAAGCAGTTGAGTTTTAAGGGGATGGCGAGCTACGTGCCGTTTGACCAGATCGACAAGGCGCCGGAGGAGAAGGCG
>JACRCN010000011.1 GCA_016219005.1 Deltaproteobacteria bacterium | reverse complement strand
GGCGCCATGTGCGCGGCAGGCACTCTGAACGTGAACGAACACGGCTACCCGGCCGTGGTGCTCAAGGCGGCGAACTGCATGCTGGGAGGGGTGTGGCTGATCCTGAACCACGCGGACAACCGGGCGCCCGATTATCCGCTGACCCGCAAGAAATACTCGATGCTGCTGGCGATCGTTCCGGTTCTCCTGTTCGAAACGGAACAGTTATGGAGTTATTTTCTAAACCTCAAAGCCAACGTCATTACCTCCTGCTGCGGGAGCCTGTTCAGCTCCGACGAGGAGGGGGTGGCCGCGGGGCTCGCGGCGCTGCCCCTCATTCCGATGCAGGCGGCCTTCTTCGGCCTCATGACGATCACGCTGGGGGCAGGAGCGTATTACCTGCTGAAGGGCCAAGGCGGGAAGCTTTACGCAGTGGCCGGCACGCTGGCCTTCCCCGTGTCGGTAGCGGCGCTGATTTCGTTCATCTCCCTTTACTTCTACGAACTGCCGACCCACCACTGCCCTTTCTGTATCCTGCAACGGGAATATGATTATGTGGGGTACTTGATCTACCTGGCGCTCATGGGGGGCGGCATTGCCAGCGCCGGCGTGTGGGTACTGATGCCTTTCCGGTCGCTGCCAAGCCTTGAGGAAAACCTGCCGCGCATCCAGCGGCGGCTGACCCGGGCAGGCATTGCCTTCTATGCTGTCCTCACCACCGTCGTGATTTTTAGAATGGTCTTCACGGACTTCATCCTCACCGGTTACTGAACCGCTATTTCAGATGAGAGTCCCGTTCCCACGTCACTATCTGAAGATGATTGACTTCAATTTTGAGACTGTCGGTAATGTGAATAGAATAATGATCGTCCCAGTCGCCCTTGGGACTCCCATAGGCGGTCCACATCGGCCTGGGTCGCCTCTCCGCGCATCGAACCAGGGCGGGCCCGGTGCCGAGGCTCTTCGTTCGACCCCGGGCGGATCTCCCGATGGACCCCCGCGCGCTCGACGTCGATACGGTTTCGCCAAACCTTAACCAGGCGAATCCCGGGGACGACTTCATCGCCCTCCCGCACAAACCGAGTTCCGGTGGTTAACTGCAAAAAAGCGATGGAAGGCCCTCCTTCGACGACCGCGGTTCCGATCAGCCGCGCATCAAAGTCGATCTGCGGATTTGACCCCCGAGGAATGGGTGCAGGCACAGCCACAGAGGCGGCACCTCCCCCAGCGTCAGACCCGGCGGGGGCGGGAGATGCTATATCCACTTCATCCACCGCATCCGGAGGAGAAGCCAAGGCTGTCAGGCCTGCTAGCGCAACAAGTCCGATCAAAGAGGCTATAAAAAACAGTTTGAGTGCTTGTTGGAGTGACATTTTTCGTCCTCATGTAACAATCGGTAAAAGGTCGCAATGCGTGCTTGAAAACTCTGTTACAACGTAACTCCAAAATAAAAGCAGACAATCTCTCAAGCGCTGTGCCCCGAAGACAGCTGCTTCTTCAACTCGAAGTTCCACTTCCAGAGCTGGTAAATCGGGGGGTAGACGACCAGCTCGAGCAGAAAAGAGGTGAGAATGCCGCCGATCATCGGGGCGGCGATGCGCTTCATGACGTCGGACCCGAACCCGATCGACCACAGGATGGGGACGAGCCCGAGGAAAGTGGTCGCAACCGTCATGAACTTCGGCCTCAGGCGCTGCACGGCGCCATAGCGGATCGCCGCCTGCAAGTCCGCGAGGCTGCCCAATCGGCCCTCTGTCCGCGCCTGCTCGTAGGCGAGATCGAGGTAGAGGAGCATGAAGACGCCGGTCTCGGCATCGACGCCCAAAAGGGCGATCATGCCCACCCATACCCCGATGCTCAGGTTGTAGCCGAGCAGGTAGAGGAACCAGAATGCGCCGATGGCCGAAAACGGTACCGCTAGCAGCACGATCGCCGTCTTCACGGCCGAGCGGGTGTTGAGGTAGAGCAGCAGCAGGATGAGGAAGAGGGTGGCCGGCACGACCACCATCAGCCGGTCGCGCACCCGCACCATGGATTCGTACTCACCGCTCCAGCTGACGGCATACCCCGCCGGGAGCCGCACGCTGTCCTTGATCAGCCTGGCCGCTTCCTCGATGTAGCTGCCCGGGTCCCGGTCGGCCAGATCGATGTAGACATACCCGGTCAGCAACCCGTCCTCATTTCGAATCATCGAGGGGCCGCTGACGGGTTTGACGGCGGCCAGCTGCGAGAGTGGGACCTGCGGCTGGTTGCCCGTGCCGCCCACCAGCACGCGTTCGATTGCGGAAACGTCCGAACGGAAGTCGCGCATGTAGCGCACATTGACCGGGTAACGTTCGCGCCCCTCCACGGTCACGGTCACGTTGTCCCCGCCGATAGCGCGTTCAACCGCGACCTGGGCCTCCTCCATGCTGAACCCGTAGCGCGCGAGCTCCGCACGGTTCCACTCCACGTCGTAGTAGTAGCCGCTCGCCGTTCTTTCCGCGAACACGCTGCGGGTTCCCGGGACCTTCGGCAGCAGCGACTCGATCCGGCCGCCGATCTCTTCGATCGTATCGAGGTCCGCGCCCGTGATCTTGATCCCGACCGGCGTGCGCAAGCCGGTGCTCAGCATGTCGATCCGGCCCTTGATCGGCATGGTCCAGGCGTTGGCGAGCCCGGGCAAGTGCAGAGCGTCGTTCATTTCGCTGATCAGCTGCTGCTGGGGGAGATGGTCGGGCGTGATCCGGCGCAGGACCCTCTTCAGCCACTCCGGGGCCCAGCCGGAGTACCAGGTATCGACCCTGCGCCACTCGCCCTTGGGCTTGAGCGTGACGACCGTCTCGATCATCGAAAGCGGCGCCGGGTCGGTCGAGGTCTCGGCCCGGCCGGCCTTGCCGAGCACGCGCTCCACCTCCGGGAACCCGCGGATGATCCGGTCGGTGACCTGGAGCAGCTTCTGCGCCTCGGTGATGGAGATCCCCGGCATGGTTGTCGGCATGTAGAGGATGCCGCCTTCCTCGAGTGGCGGCATGAACTCGGAGCCGAGCTTTGAGTAGATCGGCACGGTGGCGGCTATGAGAGCGACGGCGGCCGTGATCACGAGGTATGGCCGCTTGAGCGACCAGGCGGCCACCGGTCGGTAGAGCGCCATGAGGACTCGGCTGACGGGGTGCGACGCTTCCGGGCGGATGCGGCCGACCAGGGCCGCGTTGGCGACGCGCCGGAGCCACACCGGGTTGAACGTGAACTCCCGCATGCGGATGAAGAGGAGCCGCAGGGCCGGGTCGAGCGTGATTGCGAGCACGGCTGCGATGATCATGGCGAGGTTCTTGGTGTAGGCGAGCGGCCGGAAGAGGCGTCCCTCCTGCCCTTCAAGCGTGAGCACGGGCAAAAACGAGACCGCAATCACCAGCAGCGCGAAGAAGCTCGGGCCCGCGACCTGCTTGACGGCCCGCACGATCACGGCCTGGTAATCCTCCCGGCGGCCGCCGCGCTCCCAGGTCTCCAGGCTTTTATGGGTCTGCTCCACCACCACGATAGCGGCGTCCACCATCGCGCCGATCGCGATGACGATCCCGCTGAGCGACATGATGTCGGCCGTGAGCCCGGTCATGCGGAACGGGATGAAGGCGAGCAGAATTGCGACCGGCAGCGTAATGACGGGGATGACGGCACTAGGGATGTGCCAGAGGAAGAGGAAGACCACGGCCGAGACCGTTACCAGCACCTCGACCACGGTCGAGGTGAGGTTGTCGATCGAGCCCCGGATCAGATCCGAGCGGTCGTAGACCGGGACGACTTTCACACCGGCCGGCAGCCCGGGTTCGATCTCCTTGAGCTTGGCCTTGACCCGGTCGATCACCTCCAGGGCGTTCTGCCCATGGCGCATGACCACGATGCCCGAGACCACGTCGCCTTTTCCATCAAGGTCCGCGAGGCCGCGGCGCAGGTCCGGGCCGAGGACCACCTCGCCGATGTCCATGAGCCGGATAGGGGTGCCGCTCGCGCTCGTGGTCACCGCGATCTGCTCGAGGTCCTGAACGGATTTGACGTAGCCGCGGCCGCGGATGCTGTACTCGGTCCCGCCGAACTCGACCAGCCGACCCGAGGACTCGTAGTTGCCCGTACGCACCGCCTCGACGACCTTGTTGATCGAGAGGCCGTAAGCCTGCAGCCGGTTCGGGTCGACGTTGACCTGGTACTGCTTGCCGAACCCTCCGACCGGCGCCACCTCCGCCACCCCCGGAACCGACTTGAGATAGTACTTGAGGTACCAGTCCTGGAACGAGCGCAGGTCGGCCAGGCTGCGCGTCCCCGTCTCGTCGACCAGGGCGTATTGATAGACCCAGCCGAGCGGGGTCGCATCGGGTCCGAGTTCGCTCCGCACGCCTGAAGGCAGGCGCGGCAGCACGGCCGCGAGGTACTCCTGGGTGCGCGAGCGCGCCCAGTAGATGTCGGTCCCATCCTCGAAGATGACGTAGACGTAGGAGTAGCCGAAGTCCGAGAAACCGCGCACGGCCCTGACCTGGGGAGCGCCCACCAGGGCCGAGACGATGGGATAGGTGACCTGGTCCTCGACGAGATCGGGGCTCTTGTCCCAGCGCGAGAACACGATCACCTGCGTGTCGCTCAAGTCCGGGATCGCGTCCACCGGAATATGCCGCATCGACCACCAGCCGGCGATGCAGCAGACGGCGGTCAACGCGAGCACGAAGAACTTGTTCGTGACGGAAAAGTCGATGATGCGGTTGATCATGTTCGTCTACTTTTGCACGTAGCCCTTGGTTTCCATGGGTTGGGGCGCGGAGGCAGGCTGCGGGGGAGGTTCTGCCTGGTCCGGCTTCCCCGCATAGCGTCCCGGGTCTTTTTGGAATTTCTGCTTGCACTCTTCGGAATGGAAATAATAGGTCTTTCCCCGAAGGCCGGCTTTCAGCCCCGCTTTTTCCGTCTTGCGCGGCGAAACCTCCTGCCCGCAGACCGGGTCCTTGACCAGCAGCGCCTGCATCCCGGATGCGGAGAGCGAGAGTTTGCTCTCGGAGTCGATCAGGAAGTTCCCGGAGACGGCAATCCTCTCGCCCGGATCGAGTCCCATGGTGATCTCGACCTGGTTGCCATGCCGCCATCCGGTTTCCACCTCCCGGGGCTCGAAGTACCCGTTGCCGCGCTCCACGAACACGGTCTTGCGCAGCCCCGATTCGAGGATCGCGTCGGCCTGGACGGTCAGCGCCGGGGACCGGACAACCGGGAATTCCACATTCACGAACATATCCGGACGCAGAAAATGGTCCGGGTTGTCCAGCTCAAGGCGCACCTTCAAGGTCCGGGAGCCCGGGTCCAACTGGGGAAGCACCTTGGTCACCGTGGCATGGAATTGCTTGTTCTGACCGGGCAGAGTGACCCGTGCATTCATCCCGGGCTTTGCATTCCCTGCGTCATTCGGAAACAGGTCGGCCAGGATCCAGACCCGGTCCAGGTTCGCTATCTGGTACCACTCGGCTCCCTTGTCGAAACGCTGGCCGGGCGACACATTTCTCGCAATGATGAAACCAGTCGCCGGAGCCAAAATGAAAACCTTGTCCGTGACCTGCTTGGTGCTGGCTATCTCTTTCATCTGCTTTTCGCTCATTCCCAGGCTTTCAAGAGCGTCGATGTAAGTTTGGAGACTGACACTTGCCAACTGGGACGGTGCGAGTGCTTGTCGTCCGCCTGACTGAAAGCGATCCTCCGGTGATGAACTGAGGAGGGATATGTAGGCCAGTTGGGAAGCCCGAAACAGAGGGCTGTAAAAAGAGGCCAGTCGCTCATCCTTTTTCACAAGTGTTCCGGTGTCGTTGGCGTAGGTCTCCCGGATCCAGCCGTCGGTCCCCGCCACGAGGCGGTAAACCCGCTTTTCATCGGGCGCGACTCTGCCAACGGCGCGAATGATATGCTCCCCCGCAGCCTTTTCCACGATTGCGGTCCTGACGCCTACCATCTGCTGTCGCTCGGGAGTAATCCTGACCGTGCCGGGAGGCAGGGAAGAGTCCATGTCGATTTCAGTGTCGGCGCCATTGTCACTGCCGGTGGTGACTGGTTGGGGAGTCAGGCCTGACGCCTTCCTGGTCTGTTGATCGTTAAACCAGGAGCCGGCGAAAAACGAGCCTGCAACAAGGGCGAGAAAAAGGATGGCGCTTAATAGATGTTTCATCTCAATTTCCTGCTATGGCGCGAGAGCAGCATAGCACGGTTCTTTTCTCGATGGGACAGATAAATAAAAATTCGACTCGCGATGCCGGCACTTATTTCGGTTTTATCGATCATCTCTCTTGGAAAAGCAAAAATGGGGAGGGATTGCTCCCTCCCCGATGGACAGCCTTCTACTCAGGGACCTGTACGAATGGGGAACGGCAGAGCGTTCGCCCAGTCGGACGAACCGCCGACGTTGTTGTTCGCCCGGATCCGGTAGTAGTAGGTTGTGTTGCGGTTCACGGTCTGCGTCGAACCCCTCGCGCTGCCCGCAACCGTGGATTGGCTCAGATTGCTCGTGAACGTGGCATTGGTGGCGCGCTGGATCGTGAAGTTGGTCGGATCCGTGGCGCTGTTCCACGTCAGCGTAGCCGTATAGTTATTGCCGTTAGCCTTGGCGACCGCTACTGTAAATGCGGTAGGAACCGCCGGAATCGCGGGCACATCTACACTGGCTGGGTTGCTGGGTGCCGACGACCCTGTGCCGTTCACCGCCTTCACCTGGTAAGAGTAGCTGTTGCCAGCCGTTACCGTAGTATCCACGTAGGTCACGTTGCCCGTGTTGTTTCTCGGCCCCGCCACAGCGACTTGGGCGAAGTTCGTGCAGGCTGCTCCAGTGCAGCGCTCGACCGCGAAGCCGGTCTCGTTGGTCGCGTTGTCTCTCCACGTCAGGCTCACCTGCGGCCCTGATTGCAGGGCTGCCGTCAGGTTGGTAGGCGCTGTTGGCGTCCCCTGAACAGCCCCGACCTGAATTGCGATCGTATTGGAAACAGAGTCTGCAGACATGGTGGGGAAACCAAGTGAACCCGGATAAGCTTGAGTGTCGCCGACCGGATTGCCTATTGCGAACACCTTGTACCAGTAAGCAGTATCCCGTGCGACGGTTGTGTCTGTGAATGCAACCGTGTTCGGCGCGACGTCGAAGGTTCTCAGACCCGTCTTGAAATCCTTGTCTGATGCCCTCTGGATGGTGAACTTCGCCTCTTTCAGGGAGGTGTCAATCCACGTCAAGGCAACTCTCGGGTTGCTGGCGGTGCCCGTCACGGTACCAGTGAGGACCGTAGGCGCACTCGGTGGAACCGCAAACACCAGGGAGTGCATCATGTCCATTTCTTCATGGGAGAGGATGTGGCAGTGCCACACGTACTCCCAGCCGAAGTTGACGTAGTGGTTGAGGATCTCTGCAATATTGACCCCATCCGGGTCAAACCAGCCCGCGGGCGGAGGCGGGACCAAAGTGGCCCCTTCAGGCAGCGTCGGGTCGATCAGGCGGACGCTGTCGGGCACCTCGAACGGGACCTGCGCCGGAGTCGGAACGGTCGGCCTCATCGCGAGGTAGGTGATCTCCAGCGGGTTTACCCTGAAGGTGTCTTTCCAGCCCAGTTCAATGGGGTCTACCCTCGACGGATCGTACCACTGGCCGTCATGGCCAATGCGGTTGATGAGTTGAGTATGGAACAGGTGGGTGTGGATGGTGTGGGTATCCACGCCGTTGTGAAAGATCCTCCAGATCTGTGTGCCATCGGGCATCACACCGATTGGGGTCCCCTCCACTGAGCCCTTGACGAGATCGGTAGGCGGGCTTGACAAGCCGTAGGGAATCAACACATGGTTGGGGGAGTTCGGGAGACTGAGTCCAAGCATCCCGCTCATCCGGCCGAACAGGGTGTCGTACACACCCCCCATCTCGTCATGCATTGCCTTCATTTCCAGCGGAAAAGTGACAGCCGGCAGAAGAACCCCGTTCTCGTCGATGGGCTGGAATGTCTTCTGTGTATCGGCGATCTGTATGTATTGGCCCGCAGCAGTCGAGGTGAATGTGTTGTTGTAGGCGGAGTTGTAGGCTGCCTGAGGAACGATGATCGGGTCCTGCGATACCTCGAAGACGCCCCTCTTTTGCACTGCGGGTGGCACCGCGGGTGGCCCCTTGGCAAATACCGCCTCGAGGTTCGCCAGGGTAACCTCAGGGGTTGGTGTCGTTGGGATTAGTCCAACCCGGATCTGCATGATGGTTCGGGTGTTGGGGCCGTAGCCGGGCTGCGTGGTGGGCGCGCCGCCGGCATCCATCTGATTGGGGCTCCCCGTGTAGTAGTCGTAAGGCGAGGCGCCCGCCGGGACAGGCGCTGGGGAATCGTTGTAGAGAATGAGGGTCTTGCCGGCGTAGGCGCTGAAGTCAACGATCACATCCGCCCGCTCGGCTGATCCAAGGAAAAGCGAGTGTTGGTTGACCACGCCGAAATTAAAGAAAGCCGGGTCGAGGTTATAGCCGATGGGCTGCTGAGGCACCACGACCGGCTTTGGCATGAAACCGCCTTCGGTGCCGATCAATATCCATTCCGGTCCCTTCGTCGTCGGATCGGGAATACCGCTCGGGGTGTCCGCGTACTGGTTGGCGGGAGCCACGCTGACCGGGACCATCTTGACCTCGGTGCAGTTCTCTACCGTGGCGCCGGACCCGTCGCACAGCGCCGTACCGATTGTTCCCGGCGTTGTTGGGGTAGTCTTGTCAGCGGCGACATAGAGCTGGAGGTTGACGAAACGGTCGTTGGAGGCGTTCAAGACGCGGAACCGGTACGCCTTTGGCTCCACCTCCAGGTATGGGTAGGCGGTGCCGTTGACGATGGGGGTATCCAGGAACGACTCGCCCGGTATGGAGGGGTTCGGATTCCCCGGCCTCATCGGCGGCTCCCAGGGCGCGGTGCAGACCGGATTCTTCGAATCCGGCAGACCGTCGCAGACGGGCTGATAGTACTCGTTCGGAACGGGACCGACCTCGATGCACCCCACTGGCTGGCCATTCACGCACGTCGGGACCGGCGGGTTGAACCAGGGGCCATAGTGCCAGCGGCCGAAGGCATTTGTGCCGGTGAGGTCCGACGGGTTCTGGACCGTCATGTAGACATGGGGGTACCAGAGATCCCCGGTGTTGGCCGCCCCGGGCACTGCCGTACCCCAGTTCCAGGTGGGATCCTGTGCATAGATCGTCGTCGCGTCCACGAAGGTCCTGTCCTGGATGACAAGAGGAATCCCGAGGCCCGGGAGGACGTGCAACGCGTTAGGATTGACGCCGGAGACATTGGTGCCTTCGATCATGTCCTTCTCGACCTGATCGGTCAGCACGTAGCCGGATGCCTCGCCGGCATACACATTGAGACGCGTGATGGCCATGGCATGGTCGTGGTAGAATTGCAGCCTGGCGCTCTGCGCGTTGGTGTAGAAGAAGGTCATCGCTCCCGGACCCGGGTCCGGCATATCGGGAACGTTCCGTACGCTTACGCCCCGAGGATAGGGAGTGTTTTCTCCAGCAGGGGTAATCCACTGGTGAACGTTGCCGTCGCTGATCCAGACGGTGCTGTTGCCGTGGAGGTGGATCGTGGCCCGGTTTTGCGTGTACTTAGTGCCCGCCTGCCCCGGGCCTGCCGGCCCGAAGCCGGAGCCCGCGACGGTTTCGTCCGTCGGCAGGAAGAGATCTCCACCTGCGCCGGTGGGAAGCAGATTGTAGAACTTGATGCGAACCGGCACTGGATCGCCCGGACCCGGGACACCCGGTGTCTGTATGCCATGTACGCGCCCTTTTGCAACGATGACGGGGCCCAGGTAATGGGGGTAATCAACGCCAAGAGCTGGAGAGCCATCAGGCTTTAATATCGGAGAGCCGTCAGGATTGGTTAGCGGAATTCCTGCACCTGACGTCGATAACTGCACATAGCCTCGTTGCCTGGTCGGCGGCAGGTCCGAGTGCATTTTCTCGGTGAATTCGACCAGTGCGATTTCGTAGTAGTCGGCCGCCTGGCCGCTGAACGTGACAGTCTGGGGTACGCCAACAGGGATGTATTGGCCGCCGGGGCGGCCAGGAGTCACGAGCAGGTTTGCGTTAGCAGATGTCAGACCCGGCATTCTGTCGACAAACTTGCGGATCCCGCCGGTGAGACCGGTCAGAGTCGCCGTGGCTGCGGCGTCCACGCCTGTTGCATCCGTAAAGGTCACAATAGGAGCGCTGTACCCCGAACCAGCATTCGTAACGGTGATACCGGTAATGGCACCCGTTGCTGCATCGATCTGGGTTGCCGGGTCTATAGTGGCCGTAGCCAATCCGTCACCGGTGCCATACACGTCGAGGATGGTCACGGTGGGAGCGGTGTACCCCGTACCTCCGGCATCGACCGTAATGGTGCCGATGGACCCCTTCGGGAGCGGGCTGAAAGCCCAGTTGCCGTAGGGACCGAAATAGTGTGGCACCCCGCCAGGCCCTTCATTGCCTGGGAGGGGTCCAATGGCAGCGGCTTCCAAACCCGCTACCCCCGGCAGAAGACCGAGGTCTTTGGCACGCTTTGCGGCGGCCTTCTGTTCGGTGGGTGTCATCTTTCCGAGCTTTTTAGCCACCTGGTCAATGGTAACACCTGTATCTTTTGGGGCCGCAATGACAGGTCCGAACGACCAGGCGACCACAGCGACTGCCAGTAGCCAACACACGAGTGTCAAAATTTTTCGCCTATCCATTATTATCCCTCCTGATGTTTTTTTGAAGTGTTTGTTGTGGCATTTTCGTTATCCCCGTTGCTTTATCACCTCCTTAATTTGAGCGGTTTATAAAATCCAAGTCCAACAAAAAAATCCCGCGGTGGTTTGCGGGGTGCCAATAAATCCTTGCAAGGCAGTCCGAGTTGATGGAGACGGCCCCATGGTTTTTCCGGTCGGGGACTAAATGCTTCTCCACTTGTAACAGCCGCAAGAAAAGAAAATCCGTCAAGGCAGAAACTATCTTATCGTGCAGTAGCGAGGGAAAAGCGGATAGGAAAGAAATAGACGCGAAAGGGTTGAATTGTGGCCTTTCATATGAAAGCAGAAGCAGCATAACAACTCGAGAGAGTAGAGGCCAATAAGAGAATATCCGTTGTCTTAGTGGGTAATTTTAATTAAACTTTTGGACCCCTGCAATACCGTCAACACCCCATGAAAAAAAAGTAATATATGGGATAAATTTCCCAAGCATGTTTCCCGGAGGAGGCGGCGGTGCCAGGGGATGCTTCTCACTGAGTCGGGGGTGCGAGCCTCTTCTTCAGCCCGAAGCCCCATTTCCAGGCCTGGCAGGCCGCCGGGTAGACGAAGAGTTCCAGCAGGAAAGAGGTGAAGATGCCGTCGACCATGGGCGCGGCGATGCGCTTCTTGGCGGCTTCAAGCCCTCCTCGGGGTAATGATTGCAGAAATGCCCTCAAGTTTTGAGGGCGATTTAAGAGCGGGTCAGAACCATAGGGTTTGCGGGGAGGGTTTCATTCGATGAGGACTTTCAGTCTCTGCAGCTGTCCCCGGCGTTGGATGAGAATGGATAGTTCGCCGCCTTCGGCCAGTCTTTGCAGTAGAATTTCTCGATCTTGAGGGTTTTCAAAATTCCGGTCGTCCACCCCTCTGACCACGTCTCCCGTGCGCAGACCCAAACGCAGGAGTATGCTTTGGGGTTCCAGACTTCCGACATGAAATACGTTGGGGCCGGCGGTGCTCATCTGGGGTGATGCGCTCGCATCTCCAAGGGCGCTGCGAATATGGTTCAAGGAAGGCGCAAGCTCCTGCAGGGGTACCTGGAAGATGGCCGGGTTTTCGTGGATTTTCAGGGGCGCTGCGGCAGTTGCCGAAACTGCAGCAGACGAATCGGGGGATTCGTGCACCGTCCTTGGATTATTAGGCATCTCATCGTCGATGGTCAGGCGCCTGCGACGGCCGTCCTCGGTTTCGATGATGACGTTGTTGCGGAGGATCGCCTTGATCACCGCTTTGCCCACTTGGTCCTTCTCGCGGAAGATCTCCTGCTCGCGGGTCGCAGCCACGTCGATGATGGCGTAGTTCAGGTTCGGGTCGTTTGCCACCGCCGTGCCGATGAGCTTCAGGCCGACATCCCTGCCGGCGAGGGCGACCTTGTCGACGGTGATTTTCTCGCGCCGGTCGGCTTGATTGGCAGCCCCGGAAGCGGCGAACAGGTTCCTGCCCCAGACCACGCGGTACCCTTCGAGCGAGCGGCCCTTGTTACGCCTCTCATCGAAAGCGGACACCGGCGCCGGTTTCACCGCGGGTCCCGAGCCGACGATCTCTTCCTGCAGGCGGGCGTCGAGAAGGTTTGAGGCGGCCACCCAGCTGAAGTAAATCAAGAGGCAGACCAGCACGGCGTTAACGGCACGAAATCCCCAGATTTCGCGCCCGGGTTTCCACTCGTATTGTTTATGGGCTCGAAGTTCGAGGGCGGACGGTGCGGCTGCAATTGCCACCGGGAGAGGGGCCGCAACGGGTTCAGGTTCAGGTCTGCTATAGGTTTTCTCCTGGGCAACCTTCGGCTGCGCGGCGGCCCGGAATGCGTCGATGGGGGTCCGGCCCATAATCGGGTAACCGGGAAGCGGGATCTCACGGTTGAATCGTTCGAGCCAGTCGTCGAAACCGGACTGGAGGCTCTCGAAATCCTGAAAAGCATGCGAATTTAAGGCGTCAGCGAGAAAACCCTTGCGCACCAAACGTTCGAAACGCTCGATGAAGCCGTTTAGCGGCTGATCGCCGGCCGATGGCAGAGTGAGTGTGATGCTTTGGCTTTTCAGGAATTTCTCGTACCCTGGATCGACCCCGGCGCTGGTAACCACTCCCTGCCCGGCCACAACCCCCAGCACCGCGATTCCATCTTTGCAAAAAAAGGCAAGAGCCTGGTCTTTCAACACGGCAATTGAGGCTGTCGGGTCCGCTGATCCGGCAAGCGCGGCAAAGGCGAGGCAGCAGCTCGGATCGATGGCAACATGCAGGAATGTCGGTCCGATCTTTTTCAGCTTGCCGAGATCGACGGCATCCTGGATGAGAAGCAGGCCGGGTTGATGGCTTTCCAGCAGGCGCTCGCGCAGGCAGGGGTTGAACTTATGCAGCGCCGGTTGCTGGTTTTCAGAAAGGCCGATGTTTTCGTTCAAGAGACGCTCCTCCAGCAGCCTAAGGCGGAGTTCTCTCGTGTGAAGATTCAGTTTTTGAAGTGTGGCGCGGACAGAGGCTTCGCTGGCTTCAATGCCCTCATTCCCGAGGAAGCGACTCAACCGTCGCGCTCCGAAGTCGGGATGCTCCAATGCGGCCGCAGAAACCTTTTCCCGCGCTTCCCGCCTCAGATGGGTCCCCTGTTTTTTCAAACCTCGCTTTTTTGGCATTTAGGTTCGGTTTTCACCTGACATCGATTGGGAACACCATCCGGATCCGAATCAAAATTTTAGGTTGTTTTTAAACCTCAACTTTAACAGGGCCGGGCTGAAGGGATTGCGTTTTTCGAGGATGGTGTCTTTCAACTTAGCTCCGCGAAAATCGGCCCCCTTCAAGACGGCGTCCCTGAGGTCCGCGCCTGACAGGTTGGCCCCTCGGAAGTCGGTTTCCGAAAGGTTGGCTCGTCTCAGGTCGGCCCATCGCAGATCGGCTTCAACGAGGCAGGCGCCCCTCAGGTTGGCATCCCTGATGTTGGCCCAGGCGATGCTCGCCCCCTTCAGGTCGGCATTCTCGAGATCGGCGTTTTCCAGGTCGCAATCGCTCAAGTCCGCGTTGGCCAGCCTCGCCCCCGAAAGGTTCGCCGATCTCAAATTGGCGCCGAAAAGATCCGCCCCCCGCGTGTCAAATCGCGCAAGATTCGCCCGTTTGCCCCTACTTCCCTCGGACTCGACCCAACGGCCGTGGGCATCCAAAACGTTTTGAAGCCGGTTGCTGATTTTGATGTTTTTTTGGAGCTGTTCAAGAACGGCGCTAAGGCCCGTAAGGTCTTCGCAGGCGCCGGCGTTGCCCTGGAGGCACGCCTTCAGGATTTTGGAGCACTTGAACCGGACGGCTCTCCTGGCAAGCTGAGATGGAAGCCCTTGACCTTGAAAACTCTGTATTCGCCGCTTGCCGTTGGCGATCACCTTGAATCGGCCGAAGTTGCGAATCCTGACTTCCTCTCCGGCTTTGAGTGACGCGGCAATGGAGTCGAGGAAGACGGAAACAACTTCCGCCGCGCTTTTTCGGCTCAATCCGATTTCACTGGCAAGTGTTTTAGCGATTATGGAACGGGTCAGTGCCATAGAGGATACGGATCGGCCTCATTTGATGTTGATTTTCAGTTTCTGCAAGCGACCGCGGCGTTCAATCAATACGGCCATGTCTCCTCCCTGGGCTAATCGTTCAAAAAAGTACTCGAGATCTTCGGGGGAGTCAAACTCCTCATTGTCGACACCCTTGATAATATCTGCCGTGCGCAGTCCGATGCGTGAAAGAACATCCTTGGCTCTCAATCTACCGACAGCGACGCCACTCATCTTACCATCGGTAACCTGGGGAGCAAGTTTCAGCTCCTCTATAACGCGTTGAACATCCGGAGGAGATGCGGGGACTTCATCGCGCGGGACTTGAAAGGTGCTGCCGTCGCCCTGGATGTCATCCGGGTTGAAGGAAGCGGCGGCTGACCCTGCAGGC
>JACRCN010000081.1 GCA_016219005.1 Deltaproteobacteria bacterium | reverse complement strand
TATCTCAAAAATGCATCTGACAGTCGATGGCGGCGTTGCACGCCTCTGAAAAATGCTCACAACCTGACGCGGTTGCTGTGCTTCTTCATAGGCGTGCGCCTTGCTCTCGGCTGTGATCTGCTATTTTTGAGATGGCTTCTAATCTCACAACCCTCGCCAATGCTGCAATTTGTTCAAGCAGTCCACGTGTCGCAAAGTCGTTTACGTCACCGGCAAGTTTGATGGCTGCCTTGAATTCCGCGATGGCGGATGCCTCAGCAGCATGATCGCCTGCGGGATGCTTGAAGCGCTCCCGGATCCTGTTTGATCCCGGGTCATTGTCTATGCGGCGTGTTGTTTGTACCGGCTGCATTCCCATGCTATCATTTACGGTGATTTCTTATGCCGGAAGGATTTGGGCGGCGGAGGCGTGATCCATGACCATCCTTGCAGGCGACGCGGGCGGGACCAAGACGCGGCTGGCGCTCTACGAACGGACGGGTTCGGCGGACCCGTTAGCCCTCGAGCGGCTGTTTTCAGCGGATTTCGAAAGCCGCAGCGCTCCTTCACTCGAAGAGATCGTCCGGGAATTCCTGGGGCGGCATCATGCCGCGGGCCGGATCGAGGCGGCGTGCATCGGTCTTCCCGGACCCGTGGTGGGCGGTTCGGTGCGGGCGACCAACCTGCCATGGGTCATCGAAGAAAGAGCGTTCGGCGAAAACCTGGGTATACCGAAGGTGCGGCTGGTGAACGACCTTGCCGCCACGGCGGCTGTTTTGCCCCTGCTGGGACCGGAGGATCTGATCACACTTCATCCGGGCCGGGAGGACCGGGAGCGCCGGGTCTTTGCGATCCTGGCTCCGGGGACCGGCCTGGGGCAGGCGTATTCAGTTCTGGGAGCCGACGGCCGCCATCATCCCTTCCCCTCCGAAGGCGGGCACGTGGAGTTTGCCCCGAAGGACGAGCTCGAGTTCAATTTGCTGAAATATCTTCAGGAAAAGCTCCGTAAGCGCGTCAGCATCGAGCGCGTGCTGAGCGGCCCCGGCATCATGAACATCTATTCCTTTCTGCGGGACCGGTCCTATTGCGATGAGCCCGAGCCGCTGCGCACGGAAATCGCCGCCGCGCCCACGCCGGCCGGGGTGGTCACCGATCACGGCTTGAAAGGAACACATCCCATCTGCATCAAGACCCTCGACATCTTCGCGCGGCTGCTCGGGTCCCAGGCCGGCGACGCGGTGCTCACGTATCTGAGCACCGGCGGGCTTTTTCTAGGCGGTGGAATTCCCCCGAAGGTGGCGGCGAAGCTGCAGGAAGGCGGGACCGTTGAGGCCTACCTCCGGAAGGGCCGTCTGTCCCCGCTGGTGGAAATGACCCCGCTTCACATCATCAAAAACGATCGCATCGCCTTGCTGGGAACGGCCGCGATCGCAGCCGGGCTGTAGAAAGGGTTTCAAAACCCCGTCCGGCGCCGACAGCGACTGTCGGATGCGTTTTTAAGATAGCTTCTACTCAAAGGTTGGCAAAATGGATCATGCCCCTATAAAATCAGCCGCATTCCAGATAGTCCCCTTGACCCCCAAACGCTGGCCCGACTTCGAGAAACTGTTCGGCGCTCACGGCGCCTACGGCGGCTGCTGGTGCATGTGGTGGCGCTCGACTCGGCGCGTGTTCGAGGAGCGCAAGGGCGAGGGCAACCGCCGGGCGCTGAAGGCGATCGTCGATGGCGGGAAGGTTCCGGGGATCCTGGCCTACCTGGGACCGGATCCGGTGGGCTGGTGCTCGGTGGCGCCGCGGGAGGAGTTCGACTCGCTCGAACGCTCGCCGGTGCTGAAGCGCCTGGACGACCAGCCGGTCTGGTCGATCGTGTGTTTCTACGTAGCGAAGGGCTTTCGCGGCCAGGGGGTTGCCGAGGCTCTCATCGGCGGCGCCTTGGATTATGTGAAGGACCGGGGCGGTTGCATCGTCGAAGCTTATCCCACTCCGCCGAAGAAAACCCCGCTCGCTCCGGTGTCGAGCTTCATGGGCCTGCCCGCCATGTTCGCCCGGGCCGGGTTCGTCGAGTGCGCGCGGCCTTCGCGAAGTAAAGTCATCATGCGTTGCAGGGTCGAGTAAACCACGTCTGCCAAGCTCGCAGCCGGAAGCTCAACGACTTCCTTCGCCGCTCTTTCAGCGCTGATTGGGTTTGACAAAACACCAGCAGGCTGCGAGAATGGCGCCGAATTTTCCTGAAAAGGAGGATAACCATTAGGAAGATCATTTCGTAAACCATCATCACTCACGGTTCCTGGGCAATGAAGCATAGTCGTCGGTTGAGCGCCATCTCAAACCAGCAACTAAAAGGAGGGGAATCATGCTTCAGAAACTCGCATCGGCCAGTACACGTTGGAGCACTCGCTGGGTCCCGGACGCATGGGTCATCGCCGTCATCCTCACCATGGCCGCCTACGTTTTAGGCCTCATCTTCACCAAAGCCACCGCGTATCAACTCATTCAAAACTGGGGCAGCGGTTTCTGGGTGCTGCTCTCCTTCGGCATGCAGATGTGCCTGATCATCATGACGGGCTACATCCTGGCCACTACCCCGATTTTCAGCCGGCTGCTCAACGGTCTGGCCGGCCTGCCCAAGAGCAACAAGGGCGCAATCGCCCTGATGGCCCTTGTCTCGATGGGTTTGGCCTGGGTCAATTGGGGACTCAGCATCGTCGGTTCGGCGGTTTTCGTGCGCTTCTTGGTGCGCAAGCAGAAAGGCGTGGACTACCGGCTCCTGGTGGCGACCGCCTACCTGGGCCTGGGCACGATGTGGCATTCCGGGCTTTCCGCCTCCGCCCCGCTGCTGGTGGCCACCCCGAAGCACTTCCTGGAGAAGGACATCGGGATCATCCCCATCACCGAGACTATATTTCACCCCTTCAACCTGCTGCTGGCGCTGGCGGTCCTGGTCGTCCTGACCATCGTGGGGCCGCTCATGCACCCCCGGAAAGAGGAGACCTTCGTAGCGGACCCGGAGCTGATCAAGGAGACCGGCTTCGAGGCGCCACCCAAGCCGAAACCCGCGGACATGACGCCGGCCCTGCGACTCGAGCACTCGCCCATCATCAATATTATCGTGGCGGCGAGCGGGATCATCTGGCTCCTTTGGTACTTTGGGAAGAACGGGTGGGCCGGGATCAACCTCGATGTCGTGAACTTCGTCTTCCTGATCATCGGCATCCTGCTGCACTGGACGCCGGCGTCGTTCCTGAAGGCGGCAATGGAGGGCGGCTCGTTCATATGGGGGGTCGTCGTCCAGTTCCCCTTCTACGCCGGGATCTTCGGGATCATCAAGTTTTCCGGGCTGGCGGAGGTGATGGGCGACTGGTTTACGGCCATCGCGACCAGGGAGACCTATCCGTTCATCGTCATGTGGTACTCCGGCATCCTCAACTACATCGTGCCCTCGGGCGGTGCCAAGTGGGCCGTTGAGGCGCCCTACATCATGGCGGCCGCCAAGAACCTGGGGGTCAGCGGGCCCATGACCGTCATCGCCTACGCGTGGGGCGACATGATCACGGACGTGATCCAGCCGTTCTGGGCGATTCCGCTGCTGGGGGTAGCCAAGCTCAACTTCCGCGACATCATGGGCTACTGCATGATTTATTTCATCATCTACATGGTCATCATCTCGGCCGGTTTCCTCCTCCTGCCTCTGGCCTTTAAGGTATAGCCGCGAAGGACGCTTAAAAATCAGCTGACTGAGACAAGGGGTGCCCGGGATGCCGGGTGCCCCTTTTTTTCGATGACGGCGGCGGGCCGGGTCAACCGGAAATCGGAGGACCGCCCCCGTATTGTCTTTGAGGCCTTCCATCATTATTATAAATGCCGGGTTCGAACCCATGCCATTGCGAGAGGCTCAGCCATGAACGGATTCAAGAGCGAAAGATTGTATGGGATCATCGGCCTTCTGGCGTTGGCGGCCGTGCTCGTCGCCGGGTGTTCGGGGGCAAACCGCGGCGGTCTCCGTAACAGCCGCGAGGTCGGCCGGGAGTTCGAGATTTTCCACGCCGACCCCAACTACCGCTATTGGTATTATAACCAGGAAAACAACCCGTACGCGGTGGTCGGGCTGCAACAGCCATATCGGATCGAGGACATCAATTGGAGAGAGCTGGACCCCAGCTCCAAGACCTTCGAGAAAGTGATCGGGCTTGTGCAGAGCTTTCCGGTGAGAGGCTCTTTCACCTACGGGGCTTATATACTGGATCCGCAGGCGCAGCAGATCGGAATGTGGTATTCGAGCCTGGATGCCGGTATCAAAGTCGACCCTGAAACCAATGTGGTTTCCATCAACGCCGCCATGCCCTGGGTCGATAACGACGGCTGGTATGGAACCGGGGTCGGTGTCGGCATCGGGTCCGGCGGCGGCGGTGTCGGGATCAGGCTCGGCTTTTAAGGCAGGCCTAATCCAGCGCAGGAAGTCCGGCATGCAGCAGGCCTTATGGGCCTGCCTGACACCGGTCTCCGAGACCTGGCCGCTGCAGCAGCTTCTCAGCGAGCTCACCCGCGGGCGCGAGGCGGTGCAAAAACGAAAATAGGCGGCCGGCGTTATTCGATATCGGCGGCCGGAGGCAGATCTGACATGGGAGCTTCGCTAATCGACAAACTGCGCGGCTTCATCACAAGGTGGCTTCAAATCCAGGAGGGGCTCCGGGACGCTGGCCTGCCCCGGGAGCCCTCGATGGACGACATGATGAACCTGTGCTGTGGCCCGCGCCTCCTGTCGAAGTCGCTCGGCCTGCATGGGGAAGATCTCTCGGCCGATTCGGGCGTTAACGATCCGGCTGCGCGCTTCAAACCCAGAGAGTAAGTTCCCCTTTATCGCACGATGCTCAGCACCAGGTTGCCCTCCACGGAGCCCTTCCGGACCGGGTGCTGCTCCTGGCCGGTGGCTTGGGGGACCTGGTCGGAGACGTAACGGTAGGCCTCGTCCACAGTGACCATGCTGTCCCGATCCGTATCGGCCGTGCCCCGCAGACCCTCCAGCAGGTAGTAGGTGAAAACACCGTGATGGAGCTCGTCCTTCTCGACACTCACCTCGTTGGCCGAACTGGCGGTGATGATCACCCTGCCGCGGCCGCCGGCCACTCGATCCAGGTACCCGTCTGCGATGTTCGCCCGCGTGCTGGTCACGCTGATCGTGCGCCCCCCGCTCGCCCCGCTGTAGCAGGAGTCCGCGATGAAGACCAGCCGCTCCGATCGGATCCGGTTCAGGATGCGGCCCACCTCGCCCATGGGCAAGGCCGTGGTATAGAGATCGGCCGCGTCGGTGTCGTAGGGCAGCAGGTATTTTTCCAGCCCGTCGCCGTCGGGGCTGGTGGCGTCCCGCTCGGTGGCCCCGTGGCCGGCGAAGAAGATGATGACCATGTCGTTTTCGCGGGCGGCGTTCTTGAGCCGCGTGCCCAGCGTGCTGCGCAGGTTGACTAGCGTGGCCTGCTCGTTCATCAGCAGCGTCACGTTTTCCGCCGGGACCCGGTTTTCCTCCACCAGCAGGCGGTAAAACGCCTCGGCGTCGTTGGCCGCGTATTTCAATTTCGGCAGGCGGGGGTAGTCGTTGATACCGATCACCACCGCCCAGACGTTGCGGCGCTTCGGGTAATATTGCAGGCTCATGGATCGTTCCGCGGTGAGGTCGTCGATGTTGGTTGCAACCACCCGCAGCTGGTTTTCCCCCTCGTCGAGCTGGATCTTGCGGTCGAAGTTCACCCTGCGGGGCCCGGTCTCCGCCACGTGCCGGACCCCGCGGGTGTCGGCGATCGGAACGGGCCGATCGTTGACGAAGATATCGATGGTTTTCAGGCCGCGCTTGTCCTCGGCCGCGCCGGTCAACCGCACGCTGCCGCTCTCGCTCTTATGGCCGTCCTCGGGCGCGGTGATGAGCAGCAGCGGGGGGGTCTTGCCCTCGGTGACCAGCTTGTGCATGCGCTCTTTTTCCTTGCGCTCCCGGTCGAGCTCCTGGCTGAGTCGGGTGGAGTGGGCCTTCTCCTGCTGCAGTTGCTGGTCCAAGCGGTCCAACTGCGATTGCCGGGCTGTGAGTTCGGCAAGCCGCTGCTCGAGCTCGCGCTGCTGCACCTCGCGCTCTTCGGGCTTGGGCACGCCTTTCTGCGCGGCGGACTGCTGCAGGGCGTGGATCCGCTCGCGGGTCTGTTCGATCTCCTGGGCGGTGTGGGCCCGGGCCGCCGTGAGGTCCCGGACCTTGTCGGCCCGCATGTACGCCTGAGTGATGCCGGGGTGACCGGGGTAGCGCTCGTGCAGTTTTTTCAGGAAGTCGGCAATCAGGTTGTAATCGACGGTGTCCCACGTCACCACGACGGCGTCGTAGTACCCCGTGTTGTCGCTGCGTCGCTTGTCGTTGACTCCGAGGTAAAGCCGTCCCGGTGCAATCGCCACGAAGGTGTCCCCAATTTCGTTGAAGAACACCGGCCCCTGGACCTCGTCGCCGATGAACTTCACGAAAACCCGGTCGCTCGGCCCGCGTCCGGCGTCCTCGCTGTCGAGGAACACCCTGCCCTTGGCCATGATGGAGTAGAGCTTGCCGGCGGCGAGGTCGATACCCGTGTCCGTCCGGTCGCGGTTGCCGTAAACCCGGACCGATTTGATTTGCCCTACGTATGGCGCGGTTTGGCTGCGGGGGAACACCTCGGAGGTGACATCCTCCCGCAATGCCTGGCCGTTCGCGGCCGGAGCATCCGATGCGCCCCTGGACCATAAGGAACAACCGGCGCTTAACGCGATCAAACAAAAAATAAGCGCCGTTTTCGTGTATGCGAACCGGACGGAGCCCATGTAACGGTTTGTGATCATGACACTTCTCCTCTGACAGCCTGCGATGGAATTGGGCGGGGCGGGCTGGCGCCGGCCCCATGACCCGGATTGTTTAGACATTATGGCTGACAGTTAAAAATCGAGTGACCTGCCCCTTGCGACGTGGGTTATATAGAGATTGACGTAACCCCATACAGAGCCACAACCAAGGAGGCAGGTCATGAAAAAGCGTATCACATTCGTCGGCTT